>NZ_JAHBAW010000002.1:1050000-2055454 GCF_018390395.1 Pseudomonas sp. RC4D1 | reverse complement strand
CGAACAACTGCCACCGCAATATCGCCTGCGTCCCCTCGGCGCCGTCTGAATGCGGGCTGGCCGCTGCGTGAAGGCGCAGCGGCCAGCGGCGGACTTCAGAGGTGCGGCACCTCGGTGCTTGGCGCCGGTGCCGGTGCCTTGAGCTGCTTGAGCTGGGTCGTGACCGGTGCGCTGCTGCACTTGGCCGCGGCCTGTTGCTCGGTCAGCTTGCGTACCGAGGTGTAGAACAACTCGCAGGTCTGCTCTTTTTGCGTCACCTGCCAGGTCTGGGTGCAACTGCTGAGCAGGGTGCTCGGGTCCGTCCCCGGCTTGCTGCCCATACCGGCCTGCCAGCAGGCCGCACTCAAATCCTGTCCCATGACTTTCAGCCCTGCGGCGTCGGCCTTGGCCTCGTCGTTGTCATAGTTGTCCGGGTCCGCCGCGTACCAGATGTAGCTCGGGTGGTTGGAGCCCAGTACCGGCACCTTCACGCCTTCGCTGGGGCTGATTTGCGCCAGGCCCAGCACATTCACCGTGACCCCATATTGCTGCTTGAGCCAGTTACGCACGGGCGCACCGAAAGCCACCATCGGCAGGGCCGCGCCGCTGGCGTTCTGGCTGACCTGCTTGACCATGGTGGTCTGGTAGTTGTTGAAGTAGCTGTAGACCCCTTCCAGGTCCTTGCCGGCACTCGATGGCGCGGCGATCGGTGCGATGTCGACAATGGTCTGGTACGCCGGCGTTTGCTCTGCGGCAATGCCGTTGACGGTGAGCAGGGTGGCCCAGCGGTCGGTGGTGGCCGACTCCAGATAGTCCTGGGCCTGGGTCAATGAATAGTCCGGCGGGAAGTGCAGCAGCTCGACGCTCTTGCGGTTTTCCAGGGCCATGCCCAGAGGCAGGAACAGGTACCAGCTGTAGGCCCATTTGCCATCGGCATTGAGCTGGCTGGCGCCTTTATAGGCCAGGTCGCCGGCATCGAGCAGGGCGCTCAACGGCTTGTCGTAGCCCTCGGGCACGCCGCTGATGGAGGCGACAACCTTGTCGTTGGCGGTTTTCACGCTGACCTTGGCCGCGCTGTAGCCATCGCGCTGCACGCTCTGGGTCAGGTAGTGCTCCACCGTCTGCTCCAGGGTCCAGTTGCGATAGCAGATCACGTTGCAGTTGTTGGGGTAGGCGAAGAGTTGGGTGACACGTTGCGGACTGCCCAGATCGACCTCGACATCGGCCATGACGCTGGTGCTCAACGCGGCGGCCGCCAGGGCCAGGGAGATTCCTGCGAATTTGAACATGCTCAGATCCTTTTCAGCGTGAACCCCTCCACGGGGGCTGCTCATACTGGAACACAGCCGTGGATAGAGAAAGACAGCGGAGAAAAAATCTGTCCCCCATGTACAGGCTTCAGCCCGGTATCAGCCGGGTCAGCGGGAAGGCCGGGTAGAACACTTGGCACGCCCGGATAACCCCCACCATTAGCAACAAGAAGACCGATTGCCAGGGGCTGAAGTTCGACCAGTGCAAGACGCTCAGCCAGGGATGCTTGAGTCGGAAGGTTTCGCTCACATGGCCGACGCGTTTGTGGTGCAGGGCGCCAATCAGGGTAAAACCCAGGTACGCCAGCATCCCCAGCAGGCCGAGCAGGCTGGCGAACAGCGCCAGCAAGGCCAGGAAGGGCACGCCGTGCCGCAGCAGTCTTGGATCAGGAGGCTTGCGCAGCGCTTTCGGTATTAGGCGTTCGCTCAGCCACAGGTCCAGATCCAGCAGGCGCAACGCCAGGGCGTTCCAGGCGGTCAGTGCCAAAAGTCCGAGCACCGCCGCCAGCCAGCCGCAAAAGGCCGCCATGGCGGCTGCAAGCAACGGCGGGTCCTGGCGTTCCTGAATGAAAAAGAGGGTGAATGCCAGCCCGATGCCGGCCCAGGCCCGGACCCATGTTTCCCCTGTGGTGGAGGGTTGCGGCATGAATTTCTGCCAATAGAACACGTCACGCTGGGGCAGGCGCTCGATCAGTTGAGGGAAGCGCCAGGTCAGGGTCTGTGCCAACTCCTGGCAAGCTTGCCATTCATTCTGGGTAAAGCCGCGGGTGAGGTTGCGCTGCTGGCGCGGTGACAGCGGCTTGGCGAGCAACTGTGCCGCCAGTACCTCCGGTGCCCAGCTGTGTTCCTGCTGCAGCTTGTTTTGCAAGTCCTGATAGAAGGTTTCCTGCTGACAGCGCTGGACCAGGTGTTGCCAGACCCAGGCCGGTTCCGGGATCGCGCCGCGTTGTTCATCCCAGCCGAACACTTGGCAGACCCGTTCGAACAGGGGAACGCTCCACTGTTGCTCGTTGAGCAGCATCAGTACCGCGCTTTGCCATTGCAGACGGTGATCGAAAATCTGCAGCCAGAGCTGTTCGCTGTAGTGCGTCAGTTGCGCGAGGAACGCCCGTTCCTGGTTGGCTTGCAACTGGTCTTTTAGGGTCTGGCGGTAATAGCCCAGCAGGGCTCCCACCAGCGAGCGTTGTTGCGCGTCGCTCATCGACAGGCTTTGCCAGGGCGTCAGCCATTCCAGATGTTGAACCGCCCACTCAACCAGGGGCGCGCGCTGTTCGGGGTGGTTGCAGCAGTGCTCCAGCAGCAGGTTCTGGAAGTCCTGGGCACATTGTTGGGCCTGGGCCTGGGCCTCTGGCCAGCGTTGCGGCAGGTTCTCCAGGGTCAGGCCCTTGAGTAGGCTCTGTGCCGGTGTTGGCGTGACAGCGGCTGTTGGCATGGGGGCCAGGCTCGGGCTCATCTCTACCAGGCCCGACCAGGCCTGCAGGTTGTCCGCAGGCAGAGCAGAGGCGATGGGCTCGGGGGAACAGTCGTCGGTTTCCTCTTCCCGCCAGCGAGCCAGTTGCAGCGCCCGCTCGTAGGCCTCGCGCAGACGCTGGAAGCCTTCGGCATCCTCATCGGGACGGGTGGTTTTCAGGCGTTTGGCGTAGCTGCGCTTGATGCTGCGCTCATCGGCATCGTCCGGCAGTTCCAGCAGGGTCCAACAGTCCATGTCGCCGCTCCTCAGTGCCAGTGGCCGTTTTCCAGTCTCTGCAGTTGTTCACTGAGTTGGTTGCGCACTTCGCGGATCTTGCGCTCGTCCTGGGTGTCCAGCACTTGCTGGAATTGCCCGGCCCAATAGCCGATCTGTTCGCGCAATTCCCCCAGGCTTTCCTGATACAGACGTTCCAGCCGGGCGCTGAGCAGGGTGTTGACCTGCTGGTCGCGGGGATGAACCTTCAGTTGCTCCAGGGCCTTGAGGCGCTGCTGGATTTCTTCCGGGGTCAGCACCCCGGGGTTGTTCTCGATCACCAGGGAACGGCTCTCACCGGTCAGGGGAATGCTCACCTGGGCTTCCAGCAGGCCGTTGATGTCGTAGGTGAAGCGCACGTCCAGCGAGACTTCACCGGCCGGGCGCTTGGGCACCTGCATTTCCAGTTGGCCCAGGGCGACGTTGTCGCGCACCAGGCGGCTCTCGCCCTGGAAAATCTTCAGCAGCACCTGCTCCTGGTTGTCGTGCAAGGTTTGCACGGTCTTGACCCGGCTCACCGGCACCACGCTGTTGCGCTCGATGATCGGCAGGTAATGCCCGCCCTCGATCTGGTTGCCGTACTGCTGGGAGGTTTCGATGCCCAGGGTGTAGGAGCAGACGTCGGTCAGGACCACTTCTTCCAGGGCCGCGGAGCGTGCCTTGAGGGCGGCCTGGACCGCCGCGCCTTGGGCCACCACTTCGTCGGGGTCGAGGCTGATGGACGGAAAACGCCCGAACAATCCGGCCGCCAGCTTGCGTACCAGGGGCATGCGGGTGGCGCCGCCCACCAGGAGGATTTCATCCAGGTCGCTGACGCGGATTCGCGCATCGCGCAGGGCCCGCTCGATGGGGGCCCGCAGGCGTTCCAGCAGGGGCGTGTAGAGGTTGGCCAACTGCGCCTGGGTGATGGTCTGGGTCCATTGCCGGCCATCGACGCGCAGGCTGAACTCGGCGCTGGGTTCCTGGCCCAGGGCACGGCGTACCCGTTCGGCTTCCCGGCGCAGGGCCTGGAGCACGCTCTGGCGCTCGGGAAAGTCCGCCGCCTGGCCTTGCTGTTCGATGAAGTGCTCCAGCAGCAGGCTGTCGAAATCTTCGCCGCCGAGGAAGTTGTCGCCGGCGCTGGCGCGGACTTCCATGACCCCGTCGAACAGCTCCAGGATCGACACGTCGAAGGTGCCGCCACCGAGGTCGAAGACCAGGAACGAGGTTTCCTTGTCGCGCTGGTGCAGGCCGTAGGCCAGGGCCGCGGCAGTGGGTTCGTTGATCAGCTTTTCCACCTTGAGCCCGGCCAGCTCGCCGGCGATCCGCGTGGCCTTGCGCTGGGCGTCGCTGAAGTAGGCCGGCACGCTGATCACCGCTTCTTCCACCGGCTCGCCGTAGGTGCGTTCGACATCCTCCTTGAGGCTCTTGAGCACCAGGGCCGAGAGTTCTTCCGGGCGAAACAGACGATCCCCCAGACGCACTTCGGTGGCGCTGCCCATGTAGCGCTTGAACAGTGCGGTGGTCAGTTGCGGATGGGTGTGCAGGCGTTCCCGGGCGGCCTGGCCCACCAGCACCCGGCCCTCATCGTCCAGGCCCACCACGCTGGGGGTCAGGAGCTGGCCCAGGGCGTTGGGCACCAGCTCACTGGCGGTGTCGCGCCAGACCGCCACCAGGCTGTTGGTGGTCCCCAGGTCGATGCCTACGATCATGACGACGAACTCCCTTTCCAATCGGAAAACTGATGAAACAAATAGGTGGCGCGCAGGATATTACCCGTCGGGTGGATGGGTAAAGTGCGTGATGTCACATGGCTATTATTGGCGTCGTTGCCGCAGAGCCGAAGCGGATCTTGAGCTTCGGTTCTGCGGTGGCTGGTGGGCCTGTTGCGGGCCCCGCCGGGGTCAGACGCTGAAGTGCAGGGCGTTGGTCAGATCGCCCATGGGTTTCTGGCCCCGGGCAATCATGGCCTCGTCACGCTCCTTGATGCCGTCCAGGGTTTCCAGCTGGAACACCCGGGTGATCAGCCGCAGGATCGAGGCCGTGTCATACACCGTGTGATCCACCGTGCCCTTGCGGGCGAACGGCGACACCACCAGCGCTGGAATCCGCGTGCCCGGGCCCCAGCGATCACCCTGGGGCGGCGCCACGTGGTCCCACCAGCCGCCGTTTTCGTCGACGGTGACGATCACCACCATGTTTTTCCATTGCGGGCTTTCCCGCAGCACTTTCAGGGCCCGGTCGATATGCCGGTCGCCGGCGGCTACGTCGGCATAGCCGGCGTGCAGGTTGAGGTTGCCCTGGGGTTTGTAGAAGGTCACCGCCGGTAGCTTGCCGGCCTCGGCGTCGGCGAAGAACTTGTTGGTGCTCGACTCGTCTCCCAGGCCGCCGTCGCGCAGGCGCTTGGCACGCTCGGCCGGATTCTCCGGGCCCTGGCGCACAAAGTAGTTGAACGGCTGGTGGTGGTACTGGAAGTTGGGGATCTTGGGAATCCCGCCGGAATCCTTGAATTGCTCCAGGGTCGCCTGCCAGGCACCGCCGTACCAGGCCCAGTCGACGTTCTTCTTCGACAGCTTGTCGCCGATGTGCTCGTGGGTCTGGGGCACCAGCACGCTGGGCAGATCGGGCTTGGCGTAGTCCGGGCGCTCCGGGTCGCGAATCCAGGTCGGCCAGTAGGGCGGGGCCATGGTATTGACCGCGTAACCGTCCGGGGTCAGGGCGCTGGGGCCGAACTGCGGCGCACCGTCCATGGCACTGGCCGGGGACTTGTCCAGGGGCTTGAGGCGCGTGCCCTTGGGGTCGTCGCCCTGCAAGGTAGCGATCTGCGACTTGGCCACCGAGTTGGCCGCGTCGGGGTAGAACGGCACCTTGGCGCTGATCAGGTATTGGTGGTTGAGGAAGGAGCCGCCGAAGGCGCCCTGGAAGAAGTTGTCACAAAGCACGAACTCTCGCGCCACATCCCACAGGCGCAGGGAGTAACGGGTCTGGGCGTAGTGACCCATGGTCAGGGCACCGGAGTCGGCCCAGGCCACGAAGCCATCGTTCTTGCCGCCGTTGATCTGCATCTGGTTCTGGTAGAACACGTGCCACAGGTCGCGGGTCACCAGGCCCAGGGGCAGGTCCTCGCCGCTGGGGCCTTTGAGGGCGAACGGCGCATTGGGCAGGTTTTCCTGGAACTGGGTTTCCACCGGGTAGGTGATGCCGTCCAGGGTCTGTGGCCCCACTTGCAGGATGCCGCCCCAGATGGGCGGCAGTTTCGACAGCAGGCTGCCATCGCGGTCCCGTTGCTGGAACGCTTCGGGCTTGAGGGCCGACAGCGGTTTTTCCACGCCGGGGAAGTTGGCGAACAGGTTGTTGAAGCTGCGGTTCTCGGCGAACAGCACCACCACGTTCTTCACCTGATCGCGCAGCGCCTTGTCCAGCTCAGTAGGGGAGAGCGGACGTGCATCCGGTTTGCCTGTGGGTTCGCCGGGCTTGCTACAGGCGCTCAGGGTGGCGCCGACCCCAAGAACGGCAACGCCGCCAAGGAAGCGGCGGCGGCTGGTGTCGGTGGGTTGGTCGGCGTTGGTTTCGGGGGTGTCGCGCTGGTCGGTATCGTCGCTCATGTCGGCTCCTTGCACGTCGATCTGGAAATTCGTTACAAACTATTTCGGTGGCACGGTAACAACCGAATATGACGCAAAGACTACAGGAATGCTTCAGGAGTCCACTGCGATGGCCTCTGAAAAGTCTGAAATCCGCGTCGAAAAAGACTTATCCACAGGCCCGCTCCGTCTTGGCGGAGCGGGCTCGGCAAGCCTTCAGGGGATCACGGGCGGCAAGTAGGCCAAGGTGGTGCCCAGGGCCCAGAGCAGGACCAGCACCAGAGGGGTGTGCACCAGCAACTGGACGAAGGAGAAACCGATCAGGTCCCGGGCCTTCAAGCCCAGTACTCCCAGCAGCGGCAGCATGTAGAAGGGGTTGATCAGGTTCGGCAAGGCCTCGGCGGCGTTGTAGATCTGCACGGCCCAACCCAGGTGGTATTGCAGGTCATTGGCCACCTGCATCACATAAGGCGCTTCGATGATCCACTTGCCGCCGCCCGACGGAATGAAGAAGCCCAGTACCGCCGAGTACAGGCCCATCAGCAGGGCATAGGTGTCGTGGGAAGCGATCTGCACGAAGAAGGTCGAGATGTGGTGGGCCAGGGTCTGGCCGTCCACGCCCTTGACCACCGTCATCAGCGCGGCGATGGAACCGTAAAGCGGGAACTGGATCAGCACCCCGGTGGTGGTGGGCACCGCCCGGGCCACGGCATCGAGGAAGCTGCGTGGGCGCCAGTGCAGCAGGGCGCCGGCCATCAGGAACAGGAAGTTGTAGGTGTTGAGCCCGGAGATCGCGGTGATCGCCGGTTTGGTGGCGAACTCGTGATACAGCCAGCCGGCGGCCAGCAGCGCCAGGAGAATGGTCAGCAACGGGCTGTACTCCAGCCACTCGCCGGGGCGGGTCCGCGGTTGCGGCTTGGGCATGCTGAAGCTCGGGTCGACCCCGCAGGCCTGGGCATCCCGGGCACTGTTGGGCCCCGGGGCGGTGGCGTAGGCGACGATCAGCGAGACGACGATCAGGGCCAGCAACAACACCCCCGACTGCCAGAGAAAGATGGTCTGGGTGAAAGGAATCACCCCGGTGATGGCCAGGATCGACGGCGGCAGGCTGCCGGGGTTGGCCTGCAACTGCGCGGCCGAGGACGACAGCCCCAGGGCCCAGACAGCGCCCAGGCCCAGGTAGGCGGCCGCCCCGGCGGCGCGGTAATCCATGCGCAGTTCGGTGCGTCGGGCCAGGGCCCGTACCAGCAGGCCGCCGAACACCAGGGACAGGCCCCAGTTGAGCAAAGAGGCGACCATGGAAATCAGCGCCACCCAGGCCACCGCCGAGCGGCCGTTCTTGGGGATGCGTGCCAGCTTGTCGATCAGCTTCACCGCTGGCGGCGAGCTGGCCACCACATAGCCGCCGATGACCACGAAGGCCATTTGCATGGTGAAGGGAATCAGGCTCCAGAAGCCGTCACCGAAGGCCCTGGCGGCATCGGTGGGTTTGGCGCCCATGGCCAGGGTGGCCAGGGTGACGATGATCACCGCCAGTGCGGCGAACACCCAGGAATCGGGAAACCAGCGTTCAGCCCAGTTCGAACAGCGCAGGGCAAAGCGGGCGGAGCGGCTATCTTGAATATCAGCGGCCACGTCAGTACCTCGGATTTCTTATGTTTATAAGGAAGACGGCCGCCCCAGGCTGAGGCGGCCGAGAACTGTGCAAGAATGCGGCAATTGCCACGGACTGCAAAGGACTCAAAGCCGATGTCATTTTCCCCCGAAGAACGCGCCGCACTGCTCAAGGTCAAGGGTGTCGGGCCCACAGTGGTGGGTCGCCTGGAGCAACTGGGGATCATTTCCCTGAGCCAGTTGGCCGCCGCCGATGCCCTGGACATCGTCTCCCAGGCCTCGGCCCTGGTGGGCTCCAGCTGCTGGAAAAACAGCCCCCAGGCCCGCGCCGCGATCCAGGCGGCCATTGCCATGGCCAAGGGCTCGTCTATAGCCCGGGTCGCCAACGACTGATGGTTGTTCCTCGGGACGATTGCATAGACCATGTGCAGCCTTGCTGATTGCCACCCTCCGAGTTGCTTTTATGACCCCTTCCACTGAGTCGTCGCCGGCGCGCTTTTCCCGCGCCGACTACAAGACCCTGGGCCTGGCCGCCCTGGGCGGCGCCCTGGAAATCTACGATTTCATCATCTTCGTATTTTTCGCCCTGACCCTGAGCCAGCTGTTCTTCCCTCCGGAAATGCCCGAATGGCTGCGCCTGCTGCAAAGCTTCGGGATCTTCGTCACCGGCTACCTGGCCCGGCCCCTGGGGGGCATTCTAATGGCCCACTTCGCCGACCGGCTGGGGCGCAAGAAGGTCTTCAGCCTGAGCATCCTGATGATGGCGCTGCCTTGCCTGCTGATCGGCATCATGCCCACCTATGCCCAGATCGGTTACTTCGCGCCATTGTTGCTGTTGGCGCTGCGCGTGCTGCAAGGTGCCGCCGTGGGGGGCGAAGTGCCCAGTGCCTGGGTATTTGTCGCCGAGCACGCGCCACGGGCCCATCGCGGCTATGCCCTGGGTTTTCTCCAGGCCGGGCTGACCTTCGGCTACCTGTTGGGCGCGCTGACCGCGACCCTGCTGGCGCGGGTCTTCAGCCCCGAGGAAATCCTCGATCATGCCTGGCGCTACCCTTTCCTGCTGGGCGGGGTGTTTGGCGTGATCGGCGTTTGGCTGCGCCGTTGGCTGAGTGAAACCCCGGTGTTCGTGGCCCTGCAGAACCAACGCGACAGCGCCGGCGAATTGCCCCTGCGCACCGTGCTGCGCGAGCACCGGCTGGCGATCCTGCCGGCGCTGATCCTCACCTGCGTGCTGACCTCGGCGGTGGTGGTGTTCGTGGTCATCACCCCGACCATGATGCAGAAGAGCTTCGGCATGAGCGCCAGCCATACCTTTGCCCTGAGTAGCCTGGGCATCGTTTTCCTCAACATCGGCTGCATCCTGGCCGGGCTGATCGTCGACCGCCTCGGCGCCTGGCGCACGGTGATGCTCTACAGCCTGCTGCTGCCCCTGGGCATCGCCGTGCTCTATGGCTGCCTGATCAGCGGCGGTGAGTGGATCGGCCTGGCCTACGCCATCGCCGGCCTGGGCTGCGGGGTGGTGGGGGCGGTGCCATCGGTGATGGTCAGCCTGTTTCCACCGCGGATTCGCGTCTCGGGCATTTCCTTCACCTACAACATCGCCTATGCCCTCTGGGCCAGCACCACGCCGTTGTTGCTGATTGCCCTGATGCCCTGGAGCCCATGGATCTGCGTGATCTATTGCGCGGTGATGGGGGCGGTGGGGGTGGCCAGTGCCGGCTACTTTGGTGGGCGCGTGGGTGAGGCTCGGCACGCATCGGCGCAACCTGATGGGGGCTACTGATCAGCTTCGCGAATTTTCTTCAGCGGGTGTGATTATTTGGGTAGCAGTTGGTCCAGGTAGCGGGTGCGCTCGTTGCTCAGGCGGGTCACGCAGCGGTTGATCAGGGTGACGTGGGCCGGCTTGCCCGGTTCCACTTCGAAGGCCTCCAGCACGCAGCTGCTGTCGCGGTATTTGATCCAGGCACGCTGGGCATTCTTCAATTTGCCGAGGTATTCCTGTTCTTGCAGCAGGCTGCTGGGGTACAGGTTGTGGACCCGCACCAGCAGTGCCTGATAGCTCTGGTTGAGCGCAGCGTCGGCGCGATCCTTGTCCTGCCGGGCGCAGCGATCGATCTGTTCGCTGACGCTGATGTGCTCGCAGTCCAGTGCTGCGGCCTGGGCAGGCGCCCAGCCAGCGGTACTGGCGAGTACGGCGATGACAAGGCCAAAGATCCAAGGCTGATGAGGCATGTCGGTCCCTTGCGCTGAGAATGGAGCAGGCATTCTACAGAGCTGTTGCCAGGGAGAGCATGTACCTGCTCCTGCAAGGCGTGCCGGACGGGATCGAGGTCGAGCAGGTGGAGCCGGCGGGGCATCAGCAGATGCATGAGCAAAAAGGTGGTCTGGCCGGCGAGGCGATCGTGCGGCTCAGTCGCGCTCTTCGAGTACGTAGCCCACGCCCCGCAGGGTGTGGATCAGTTTGCGCTCGAAAGGGTCGTCGATCTTCGCTCGCAAGCGGCGGATCGAGACTTCCACCACGTTGGTGTCGCAATCGAAGTTCATGTCCCAGACAAAGGAGATGATCTGGGTCCGGGACAGCACTACGCCGCTCTGACGCATCAGCAGGTGCAGCAGGGCGAATTCCTTGGTGGTCAGATCGATGCGTTGTTTACCGCGAAAGGCCCGGTGCCGGCCCTGGTCCAGTTCCAGGTCGGCGACCCTGAGTACGTCGGGCACCGCTGCCTGTTCGCTGCGGCGCATCAGGGTGCGGACCCGGGCCAGCAGTTCGGGGAACTCGAACGGCTTGACCAGGTAGTCATCGGCCCCCAGGTCCAGCCCTCGGATCTTGTCCGCCAGCCGTCCCTGGGCCGTGAGCATCATTACCCGGGTGTTGCTGTCCTGGCGGATCTGGCACAGCACGCCCCAGCCGTCGATCTGCGGCAGGTTGACGTCCAGGATCACCAGGTCGTAGGCGTGCTGGCGGGTCAGGTGCAGGCCATCTGCGCCGGTATTGGCACAATCCACCACATATCCACTTTCAGTCAGTCCCTGATGCAGGTAGTCGGCAGTTTTAAGTTCGTCTTCGATAACCAGGATACGCATGCTGATGAGGTTCTCGGCGATAAGGGGCAGTAAAAGAAAGTTGCTGTAAATGACGGGATTAATAATTTAAAAGTGCACTTTCATGCAGGCAGCTTGAGACGCCTTTAACTTTGTTTGGAGCGTTTTAAAGTGCGTCTGGCATTGTCTTTGGATGGCGGAATGTTAATACAGAACGTTGATGCAGAGCCTTTGCTAACGGATTTGTAATCTTTGCGCCACCCTGCTGATAAGCAGCGAAAGTTACCCTTGGTCGATATTGAAACTCTCCCAGTCAATGGGCGAACTGTTGCAGTTCCATATCGGCCAGGGCGCTGTTGAATAACCACCGATATGTTCCGCTGCACTTTCGCAGAAACGTTGCCTCTATAGGGGCCGGAACCTGTTATGCCGACTTTCCCGAGAACACTTCCCCGGGCAGCCTGGCGCTGCTCTGCGGCGCTGCTGCTGGCGCTGCTGGCGCAGTCTCCGAGTGCTGCCGAGCCACCCGCGCTGAGCCTGGATAGCGCCTTGGCCAATGCCTTTGCCAACAACCCCGAACTGGCCGCCGCACGCTGGGAGATCGAGATCGCCCAGGGCGCTCGCCAACAGGCCGGGCTGATGCCCAACCCGGTGCTGTCGGTGGATGCCGAGGACACCCGCAGGGATACCCGCACCACCTCGGTCAAACTCAGCCAGGCGCTGGAACTGGGAGGCAAGCGCGGCGCTCGGGTGGAGCTGGCCAGCCGCGGCCAGGCGCTGGCGGCCCTGGAACTGGAGCGACGGGGCAACCAGCTGCGGGCCGATGTCCTGGAGGCTTTCTACGCCGCCCTGCGGGCCCAGGAGCGCACGCAACTGGCCGGGCGTTCCCTGGCCCTGGCCGAGCGCGGTGTCACGGTGGCCCAGGG
This sequence comes from Pseudomonas sp. RC4D1, assembly GCF_018390395.1. Taxonomy (NCBI): domain Bacteria; kingdom Pseudomonadati; phylum Pseudomonadota; class Gammaproteobacteria; order Pseudomonadales; family Pseudomonadaceae; genus Pseudomonas; species Pseudomonas sp. RC4D1. The sequence continues at coordinate 2,043,297 of NZ_JAHBAW010000002.1, read as the reverse complement.
GCGGGTCAATGCCGGCAAGGCCTCGCCGGTGGAAGCCACCCGGGCCCAGGTGCAGTTGGCAGAAGTTCGCCTGGAACTCAATCGTGGCCAGATGGAGCAGGACAATGCCTATCGGCAGTTGGCCAGGATCACAGGCGCTGCCACCACGGACTTTGCCGCCGTGCAGGAGCCCTCGCTGGCGGTGGTCACTCCGCCGGCTTCGGCGCAATTGCTGAATCGGTTGCAGGAGACCGCGGAGCTGCGTCTGGCGGAGCAGGAGATTGTCCAGCGCGAGGCGTCCCTGGGCCTGGAAAAAGCCCAGCGCATTCCCGACCTCGACGTCAGCGTTGGCAGTCAGTACGACGCCAGTGCCCGCGAGCGGGTGAACCTGGTGGGCCTGTCGATGCCGCTGCCGCTGTTCAACCGCAACCAGGGCAATGTGCTGTCCGCCGCCCGGCGCGCCGATCAGGCCCGGGACCTGCGCAACGCCACCGAGCTGCGCCTGCGCAGCGAAACCCGCCAGGCCCTGGAGCAGTGGAGCACCGCCAGGGGCGAGGTGCAGTCGTTCAACCAGATCATCCTGCCTGCGGCCCAGCGCGCAGTGGACAGTGCCACCCGGGGCTTCGAGATGGGCAAGTTCAGCTTCCTCGAAGTACTGGATGCCCAGCGCACCTTGATCAGCGCCCGCAGCCAGTACCTTGCCGCCGTGGCGCAAACCACCGATGCCTGGGTGCGGATCGAACGCATCTACGGCGACCTCAGCCGTTGGTGAAAGCCTGGTTGAGGGGCCTCGCGTGCCTGGCCGCCCTGCTGGTCAGCGATTGCAGCGGTGCACCGCTGGCGCCGCCGGATGAGCCGCCCCGGCACTGGTGCGTCCATGAATGGCACCGGGCTCTCGACGAACTTTTCTTTCCGCCTACCTCGTAAGGCGCTTCTCGCGCTGCCGAACATCGATTGTCAGGAGCACCCATGGATAAAAAACGCAGCCTTGTCATGGCCATTTCAGCGGTGGTCGGCCTGGGAGCGGCGGCCTTGCTGCTGCCGGACCTGTTCGCTACCCCCGCCCGCACCCAGGCACCTGCAGTGGCAGAGCCGGCCGGGCATGGCGAAGACGAACCTGAAGGGCATCTGGAGCTCAGCCCCGAGCAGATCCAGGCGGCCGGTATCGAGCTGGCCGAGGCCGGGCCCCGGCGCCTCAACCGCCTGCTCAGCCTGCCGGGGGAAATCCGCTTTGACGAGGATCGCACCTCCCACATCGTGCCCCGGGCTGCCGGCGTGGTGGAGTCGGTGCAGGTCAATCTCGGTCAGGCGGTCAAGCGTGGCGAGTTGCTGGCGGTCATTGCCAGCCAGCAGGTGTCTGACCTGCGCAGTGAATTGGCGGCTGCCGGGCGGCGGGTGGAACTGGCCCGTACCACTTTCGAGCGTGAACGCCAGTTGTGGGTCGACCAGATCTCCGCCGAGCAGGATTACCTGCTGGCGCGGCAGACCCTGCAAGAAGCGCAAATCGCCCTCGACAATGCCCGGCAGAAGATGAATGCACTGAGTGGCAGTGCGCAGTTGGTGGGGGGCAATCGCTATGAAATGCGCGCGCCGTTCGATGGCGTGGTGGTGGAGAAACACCTCAGCGTCGGCGAAGTGGTGAGCGAAACCAGCGCCGCTTTCACCCTGTCGGACCTGTCCCGGGTCTGGGCCACCTTCGGGGTGTTTCCCAAGGACCTGGACAAAGTCCGGGTCGGTCAGGCGGTGAATGTCAGCTCCAGTGAGCTGGGGACCCAGGTCCAGGGCCAGGTGGCCTACGTCGGCAACTTGCTGGGGGAGCAGACCCGGACCGCCACCGTGCGGGTGACCCTGGCCAACCCCGATGACGCCTGGCGCCCGGGGCTGTTCGTCTCGGTGCAAGTGGCCACCGAGGCCTTCGAAGCGCCGGTCAGCGTGCCGCAGACGGCGATCCAGACCGTGGAAGACCGGCCTTCGGTGTTTGTCCGGGTGGCCGAGGGCTTCCAGGCCACGCCGGTGGTCACCGGGGCCACTCAGGACGGTTTCGTCGAGATCCGCGAAGGCCTGGCCGCCGGTGCCCGGGTCGCCACCCGTGGCAGCTTCACCCTCAAGTCCGAGCTGGGCAAAGGCTCGGCCGACCATGGCCATTGATCGGTCACAGCACAGAGTGATTTCCCATGTTTGAGCGCCTCATTCAATTCGCCATCGAGCAGCGCATCATCGTCCTGTTGGCGGTGCTGCTGATGGCCGGGGTCGGCATCGCCAGCTACCAGAAGCTGCCGATCGACGCGGTCCCCGATATCACCAACGTCCAGGTGCAGATCAACTCCGCAGCGCCAGGGTTTTCGCCGCTGGAAACCGAGCAGCGCATCACCTTTCCCATCGAGACCGCCATGGCCGGCTTGCCGGGGTTGCAGCAGACCCGCTCGCTGTCGCGCTCGGGCCTGTCCCAGGTGACGGTGATCTTCAAGGACGGCACCGACCTGTTCTTCGCCCGGCAACTGGTCAACGAGCGCCTGCAAGTGGCTCGGGAGCAACTGCCCGAAGGCGTGGAGGCGGTGATGGGGCCGATCTCCACCGGGCTGGGGGAAATCTTCCTCTGGACCGTGGAGGCCGAGGACGGTGCGCGCAAGGAAGATGGCACGCCCTACACCCCCACCGACTTGCGGGTGATCCAGGACTGGATCATCAAGCCGCAACTGCGCAACGTGCAGGGCGTGGCGGAGATCAACACCATCGGTGGCTTCGCCAAGGAGTACCAGATCGCTCCGGACCCCAAGCGCCTGGCGGCCTACAAGCTGACCCTGAATGATCTGGTGACGTCCCTGGAGCGCAACAACGCCAACGTCGGCGCCGGCTACATCGAGCGCAGCGGCGAGCAGTTGCTGATCCGTGCGCCGGGGCAACTGGCGTCCATCGAGGACATCGCCAACATCGTCATCAGCAGCAGCGACGGCACGCCGATCCGCGTGCGCAATGTCGCCCAGGTGCAGATCGGTCGCGAACTGCGTACGGGCGCGGCCACCGAGAACGGCCGGGAAGTGGTGCTGGGGACGGTGTTCATGCTGATCGGCGAGAACAGCCGCAGCGTGTCCCAGGCTGTGGCGAAAAAGCTCGAAGAGATCAACCGCTCGCTGCCCGAAGGGGTGGTGGCGGTCACGGTGTACGACCGCACCAACCTGGTGGAAAAAGCCATCGCCACGGTGAAGAAGAACCTCTTCGAAGGCGCGTTGCTGGTGATCGTGATTCTGTTCCTGTTCCTGGGCAATATTCGCGCCGCGCTGATCACTGCCCTGGTGATTCCACTGTCGATGCTGTTCACCTTCACCGGCATGTTCAGCAACAAGGTCAGCGCCAACCTGATGAGCCTCGGCGCCCTGGACTTCGGCATCATCGTCGACGGCGCGGTGGTGATTGTGGAGAACGCCATCCGCCGCCTGGCCCATGCCCAGCAGCACCACGGCCGCATGTTGACTCGCTCCGAACGCCTGCATGAAGTCTTTGCCGCGGCCAAGGAGGCCCGGCGTGCGCTGATCTTCGGCCAGTTGATCATCATGGTGGTGTACCTGCCGATCTTCGCCCTGACCGGGGTGGCCGGGAAGATGTTCCACCCCATGGCCTTCACCGTGGTCATGGCCCTGCTGGGGGCGATGATCCTCTCGGTGACCTTCGTCCCGGCGGCCATTGCGCTGTTCGTCACCGGCAAGGTCAAGGAAGAGGAAAACCTGCTGGTGCGCAGCGCCAAGCGTGGCTACGCCCCGGTGCTGGACTGGGTCATGGGCCATCGTGCGACGACCTTCGCGGCGGCCGCGGCGATCCTGCTGGGCAGCGGTGTGCTGGCCAGCCGCATGGGCAGTGAATTCATTCCCAGCCTCAGCGAAGGCGACTTCGCCCAACAGGCTCTGCGGGTGCCCGGCACCAGCCTCACGCAGTCGGTGGACATGCAGCAGCGCCTGGAGAAAACCCTGCTGGCGCAGGTGCCGGAGATCGAGCGGGTGTTTGCCCGCACCGGCACCGCGGAGATCGCCTCGGACCCGATGCCGCCGAATATTTCCGACAGTTACGTGATGCTCAAGCCCAAGGCGCAATGGCCGGACCCGGGCAAGTCCCGGGAGGCATTGATTGCTGATATCCAGCGCGCCAGCGCCCTGGTGCCGGGGAGCGCCTATGAACTGTCGCAGCCGATCCAACTGCGTTTCAACGAGCTGATTTCCGGGGTGCGCAGCGATGTGGCGGTCAAGGTGTTCGGTGACGACATGACCGTGCTGAACAAGACCGCCAATGAAATCGCCACGGCCCTGCAGGGCTTGTCCGGTGCCTCGGAAGTCAAGGTCGAGCAGACCTCCGGCCTGCCGGTGCTGACCATCAATATCGACCGCGACAAGGCGGCGCGATTCGGCCTGAATGTGGGCGATGTGCAAGACACCATTGCGGTGGCGGTGGGCGGGCGTCAGGCCGGCACCCTGTATGAAGGCGACCGGCGTTTCGACATGGTGGTGCGTCTCTCGGACCAACTGCGTACCGACATTGACGGCCTTTCGCGGCTGCTGATCCCGATCCCGGCGACCGCGGGCACGTCCAACGGGCAGATCGGTTTTATCGCCCTGTCGGAAGTGGCCAGCCTCGATCTGGTGTTGGGCCCCAATCAGGTCAGCCGCGAGAACGGCAAGCGCCTGGTGATCGTCAGCGCCAACGTTCGCGGGCGGGATATCGGTTCATTTGTCGAGGAAGCCACGGCGTTGATTGGCGAGAAGGTCAAGGTCCCGGCGGGGTACTGGACCACCTGGGGCGGCCAGTTCGAGCAATTGCAGGAGGCGTCCCAGCGCCTGCAAGTGGTGGTGCCGGTGGCGCTGCTGCTGGTGTTCGGGTTGTTGTTCATGATGTTCAACAACCTCAAGGACGGCCTGCTGGTGTTCACCGGCATTCCCTTTGCCCTGACCGGCGGGATCATGGCCCTGTGGTTGCGGGATATTCCGCTGTCGATCTCGGCGGGGGTGGGGTTTATTGCACTTTCCGGTGTCGCTGTACTCAACGGCCTGGTGATGATTGCCTTTATCCGTAACCTGCGCGAGGAAGGGCGCCCCTTGTCCACGGCCATTCACGAAGGCGCCCTGACCCGTTTGCGTCCGGTGCTGATGACCGCGCTGGTGGCGTCCCTGGGGTTTATCCCCATGGCCCTGGCCACCGGCACCGGCGCCGAAGTACAACGGCCCCTGGCGACCGTGGTGATTGGCGGCATCCTGTCGTCCACCATCCTCACCTTGCTGGTTCTGCCGGCGCTGTACCAATGGGCGCACCGCAAGGAAGAGGATTAGCGCCTGTCGCCGCTGCCGCAGGCTGTGAGCGGGCTGGGCGGCACTCCGTCGAAGGGACGCGGCGGTCTTGAGGCCGCTGCGGGGTTGGCGGGGGATCGTCAGGCAAGGTCCTGCGGACCTTTGCGCAGCTTCGCCGTGGCTCAGCAGCGGCTACAGGGCCAGTGCCGATCGGGGATTTGTGTGGCCGCTGCCGCAGGCTGCGAACGGCACGAAGGGCCGCGGCGTTCTTGAGGCCGCTGCGGGTTTGGCGGGAGATGGTCAGGCAAGGTCCTGCGGACCTTTGCGCAGCTTCGCCATGGCTCAGCAGCGGCTACAGGGCGGGTGGGTTAGAGCCAGGCGGCATCCCAGAGGGGATAGTCGCCTACGCGCTGGACCAGTCCCGCTCGAACCGGGTTGTAGATGATGTAGCGGGCAAGCGCCTTGAGGTCTGCTTCGCGACGGATGGCCCGTTCGTAATACCCTTTTTGCCACAGTCGATCACGCTGGTTAAGGCGCTGGTTGATGTTGCGCCCGCTTCGTGACTTGAGCCGGCACAAGGACTCTTCCAGTGAGCATTTCTGCAGTTGGAACAACCAGTGAATGTGATCAGGCATGACCACCCAGGCCAGGGAGTGGATGAGTCCCGCTTCGTGTTGGGCCCTGATTTGTTCGACCACCAGCCGCCCCAGGTAGAAGTCGCTGAACATCGGGCGTCGCTGTTCGGTCACGGCGGTTATCGCGTAGATTCTACCGATCTGTGTGTGTCGTCCTTTGAGCAGGCGATAACCATTGGATCGGAATTGCATTACCCGGCTCTCCCTGTGCTGGAACGATCCCTTCACGCTAGTCCTGGCTCGGCCTGTTAACAGATGTATCTCGTTAACACCTGTGTCTCTCTTGCATCCCTGTAGCCGCTGCTGAGCCAAGGCGAAGCTGCGCAAAGGTCCGCAGGACCTTCAGCGCGGTAAAGAACGGCGCCTCCTGCGCAGGTGTTCGCAGCCTGCGGCAGCGGCTGAAAAAGCCCAGCATGGCCGGTAATTCTCGGGCAAAAAAAAGCGTCCCATGCGGGACGCTAAAAATTCATCTCTTTCCAAAGGAGCATCAAAAAAACGCTTCAAGAGATGAATGTGCTCGGTAGGCCATCGCCGTTAAATATCTTCCTCGGTCGTAGCGGATGCGCCAGCGTCGCGAGGGGAAGTGCCGGTGCCAGCCGCGGCTGTTTGCTGACTGGCGTTGCCGTGAATCTGTTCCTGGCTGGCGAGGAAGGTGTCGCGGACCTGCCGTGGGCGTTCGCTGCCATCAGATGCCCAGACGGCGGAGCCGGTAGTGGCCAGAAGGCCGATCAACAATAGTCGGGTGGGACCCATGGTGTTTCTCCTGACAAGCTCGCCGGCCGGGGGGAATCACGGCGGATTCGAGTGTGTTCAGGAGTATATGGAGGCCAACCTAACGAGAAGGTGAGGCCGATATTACAGTTCTGAAAGCCATGCGTCTGTGAAGAAGTTTTAACACCGGGCAGGCGTCAACCTGCCCGGCCAGGTACATCAGAGCAGGGCCAGGGGGTACTCGACGATCAGTCGGAATTCTTCCAGGTCGGACTCGAACTGACTGGAGCGGATGGTCGCCTGGCGGATGCGCAGGGACAGGTCCTTGAGCGTGCCGCCCTGGAACACGTACTTGGCTTCGATGTCCCGCTCCCAGCGACGCTGATCGGTCAGCGGATCACCCGCCGCGTCGCGGCGCATGTACACCGAGTTGGCATGGCTGTAGTCGGCGTCGCTGCCGCGGGCGTAGCGGGTCATGAACGACAGACCGGGGATGCCGAAGGTCTGCATGTCGAGGTCGTAGCGGACCATCCACGAACGCTCCTTGGGCGAGTTGAAGTCGCTGTACTGGATCGAGTTGTCGAGGAAGATCGAGTCCGACTGGCGCAGGTAGTCGAAGTCGTCGTTGCCGTTGTTGCGCTGGTGCGACAGGGCCAGGGTGTGGGCGCCATAGGTGGCGCCGACCTTGGCGCTCCAGATGTTGTTGTCGAATTCGCCCAGCAGTTTCTTGCCCTCGTCCACAGCCTTGTAATAGTTGAAGCCGCTGAACAGGGTCAGGTCGTCGGACACCGGGTAGTTCACCGCCGTGCCGAAGTAGTACTGATCCCAGGCGTCTTTCAGGCGGCTGCTGTAGAGGCTGAAACTGAGGTTGGGGTTGAACTTGTAGTCGCCACCGAAGTAGCCGACCCAGGGCGAGTCGACCTTGCCCGCGTAGAAGGTGGCGAAGCCGTCGCGCATGCCGCTGCTGTCGGGCTGGCTCATGGCGTGCAGGCGCCCGCCCTGCAGGTTGAGACCGTCGAGGCTGGTGTTTTCCAGGGTCACCCCGCGAAAGCTTTCCGGCAGCAGACGCGAGTCGCCGTAGTGCACCACCGGCGTCTTGGGGAACACGTCGCCGACTTTCACCACGGTGTCCAGGGCTCGCAGTTTCACCGCGCCGCCGGCCTTGCCATAGCCGTCGGCGGGCTCGTTGTCGTGGTTCACCGGCAGCATGCCGAAGGAGCCACGGCCGCCGCTGCGCCCGCTGCCGGAGTCGAGCTTGAGGCCGTACATGGCGAAGGCATCGATGCCGAAGCCGACCGTGCCCTGGGTGAAGCCGGACTCGAACTTGCCGATCAGGCCCTGGGCCCAGGCTTCGGAGTAACCGTTGCCGGTGGGGCTGGACTGGCCCTTGCGATCATCGCGGTTGAAGTAGTAGTTGCGCAGCAACAGGTCGAGGCGGCTGCCTTCGACAAAGCCTTCGGGTCGTTCCTCGGCGGTTACCGCCGCCACGGGACACAGCCCCAGTACCGCGGCAAGCACGGACAGGGACAGAGGGGGATTGATTCGCATGGGGTCGCTCCTGAGTGTTGGCAGCTATCAACTTTTATATCGCCAGAGGCGTTCTTATTGGGGGGACTGACCGGCGCAGAAGCGCCCTGAAAGTCGCTGTCGATAGTTGCAAACAGTCGATAACGGCGAGGTGACCCGGTGATTACAATTGTGCAAGAAAGGACGCTGGTAGCGCTCGGCCAAAGCCTCTGAAACCCCCATGAACAGGGGCGATGGCAATGGGAGGGAAGTTGCCTTAAGGGGCATTACAGATAAGTAATGTGCCCGCGATCATTCTGACAGGGTCGGTTCCTTATCCTCGCTGGAGTCAACTGGACGAGGAAACTGTCATGAAGCTGTTCAACTTGAGTATCGCCGCGTTGCTGCTGTCCATTTCTGCCCTGGCCCTGGCCGAGGGCGGTGGTGATCGCACCTTTACTCGCGCCATGCTGGAGAACCAGAAGGCCATGGAGCGCTATGCCGCAAGCCAGGGCAAACCGGCCCCGGTGGTGCAGAGCTACCGCTATGGCATGGCGCTGGATATCGCCAGGGTGGTCAATGTGACGCCTGCGGCCAAGTCCTGCGAGGTGGTGCCCTCGCGCATGACGTATGAAGACTCCGCCGGTCAGCTCAAGACCATCGAATATCAGGTGGTGGGTCAGTGCCGCAACAACGGCAGCTGACTCCGGTGTCGTGCCCTCAGGCGTCGCCTGGCTCGGGGTGCAGGGCAACGATCATGTCGACTTCCACCGAGGCGTTTTTCGGCAACTGATAGACCCCCAGCGAAGTGCGTGTGTGCACGCCGGCCTCGGCAAACACCGAATACAGGATCTCTGAGGCGCCATCCGCCACTTCGCTCTGCTGGGTGAAGTCCGCCGCGCTCTGCACATAGACGTTGATTCGCAGAATGCGCTTGATCCGCTGCAGGTCGCCGAGCATCTGTTCCAGGATCGCCAGGGCTCGCAGGGTACAAATCTGTGCCCCGTGCCGGGCCTGCTCCAGGGACGTCTCGGCACCCACCCGGCCGACCACCATCACCGTGTTGTCGATGCGCGGGATCTGCCCGCTGACATAGACCTCATCACCGTTACGCACCGCCGGCACATAGTTGCCGCCAATGCGCATCTCGCCTTCGAAACTGTGGCCGATCCGGGCTGCCGCCTGCTGGAAAAGTGCCTTGCGTGTTGCGTCCATAGTCCAACTCCGTCGATCGCCGTGGAATTTCCAGAAGCCGACTATACGCGCTCCAACGCGGCGATGAATCTTCGGCGAAAGCCCCGTATCGACGGGCTTTGCCTGCCGTTGAATTTTTTTGGTCGGACAAGTCGCAGTTGCTATTAAGAAAATACTTTCAGGGCCGATGTTAGGCCCAAAGCAGCCCATTTTTTTCAGTCCCCCCGTCCCCGGTGCATCCTCATGTTCAATAAACGCTTGAAGCAAGAGTTGTCGGCGCTTCGTGAAGAACTCTCGAGCCTTCAGCAAGTGAAGGAAAGTCTTGAAAGCGAGATGCTCGTGATCAATTTGAGCGCCGATGGACGGATTCAATCGGTCAACCACAACTTCGCCCAGGAAATGCTCTACAAGGGAGGCGATCTGGTGGGGCGTGCCCTGGAGGACATCGTCCCGGAACACGTCAAGCGCGACGAGTTCCATCAGCGCTTCAAGGCGACCCTGGCCCGGGGCGAGCATTTTGCCGGGGCGGTGCGCTTGTTGCGGGGCAACGGTGAGGAAGCCTGGCTGCGCGCCATTTCCCAGCCGATTCGCGACTCAGAGGGCCGGATCAAGTACTTCGCGATCTTTTCCAGCGACCTGACCCGCACCATCGAGGCCTCCCGCGAGCACGAGAACCTGATCGGCGCGCTGATGCGTTCCACCGCGCTGATCGAGTTCGATCTCAATGGCCATGTGCTGACCGCCAATGACCGTTTCCTGGCCGGGATGGGTTACAGCCTGGCGCAGATCAAGGGCAAGCATCACCGCATGTTCTGTGAGCCGGAGGAGTACAACAGCGCGGCCTACCAGGCGTTCTGGAGACGCCTGAATGCCGGGGAATTCATCGCTGAACGCTTCAAGCGGATCGATGCCCACGGCCGGGTGGTCTGGCTGGAGGCGTCCTACAACCCGGTGCTGGACGCCAACAACAAGCTCTACAAGGTGGTGAAGTTCGCCACGGTGATCACCGATCAGGTGAATCAGGAAATGGCCGTGGCCGAAGCGGCGAACATTGCCTACAGCACCTCGTTGCAGACCGACAACAGCGCCCAGCGCGGCACCACGGTGGTCACCGAGGCGGTGAACGTCATGCGTGATCTGGCCAAACACATGCAGGAGGCCGGCGAAGGTATCGGCGCCCTGAACGAGCAATCCCTGGTGATTGGCAGCATCGTCAAGACCATCAGCGGCATTGCCGAGCAGACCAACCTGCTGGCGCTCAATGCGGCGATCGAGGCAGCCCGTGCCGGTGAGCAGGGACGGGGTTTTGCCGTGGTCGCCGATGAGGTCCGGCAACTGGCCTCGCGTACCAGCAAGGCCACCGAAGAAATCGTCGGCGTGGTCCGGCAGAACCAGGACATGGCCCGTGAAGCCGTGGAGTTGATGGCCGAAGGCAAGCTGCAGGCCGAGCAGGGCCTGGCCCTGGCCGCAGAAGCCGGCACGGTGATCGTCGAGATCCAGGACGGCGCACAGAAAGTGGTGAGCGCGGTGGGTCAGTTCGCCAATCAACTGTCGACCTGAGTCGTGGGGCCCCGGTGCCGGGGCACCGCTCATCCTCTCGGCACGGCGTTCGCCGGCCACGATGGCCTTGAGGAAATTTCCGAAGAGGTCTTAAGAATATTCTGAAACGCTGCGCACGGCTTGGAGAAAGGTCACGCAGCGCCGATGGCAAGAGGGTCGCTGTATCCACTCTTAGTCTGTCGGTGTATCCATGTTCAACAAACGTTTGAAGCAACAGCTTGCCACCTTGAGCGACGAGCTGAATGCTCTGCAGCAATTCAAGGCCTGTCTGGAAACCCAGGTGCTCAGCATCGAACTGGACGGCGAGGGGGTGATCCGTCGGGTCAACCAGAACTTCACACGCACCTTGGGCCTTGATGGCCAACAGCTCTGTGGGCAGCCCCTGGAGCAGATTGTGTCGCGCCACACCCAGGCGACGCAGTTGTATCGCACTTTCCAGGCGGCCCTGGGGCGCAACGAAGGCTACATCGGCCAGTTGCGCCTGCAGCGGGGCGACGGCCGTGACGCCTGGTTGCATACCTGCGTGCAGCCGGTCCATGACAGCGCCGGGCGCCTGGACCACTACTCGCTGATCTGCAGCGACCAGACGGCGTCGGTGGAAAGCGCCTGCGAGCATGAAAACCTGATGGCGGCGTTGCTGCGTTCCACTGCGGTGATCGAGTTCGATCTGCAAGGCCGGGTGCTGACCGCCAACCCGCGTTTTCTGGCCTGCATGGGTTACCGCCTCGATGAAGTCCAGGGCCAGAACCACCGTCTGTTTTGCGAACCCCAGGAATATGAGGGGCCGTCGTACCAGGAGTTCTGGGCGCGCCTGAACGCTGGCGAGTATGTCGCCGACCGCTTCAAGCGTATCGACAGCCAGGGGCGTGTCGTGTGGCTCGACGCCTCCTACAACCCGGTGCTGGATGCCAACGGCCAGCTGTACAAAGTGGTGAAGTTCGCCACCCTGATCACCGATCAGGTGAACCAGGAACGCTCGGTGGCCGAGGCCGCCGACATCGCCTACAGCATCTCCCGCCAAACCGATACCAGCGCCCAGCGCGGCTCGGCGGTGGTCACCCAAACCCTGGACGTGATGCGTGACCTGGCCAAGTGCATGCAAGACGCCGGTGACGGTATTGAAGCCCTGAACGAGCAGTCCCTGGTGATTGGCAGCATCGTCAAGACCATCAGCGGGATTGCCGAGCAGACCAACCTGCTGGCCCTCAATGCGGCGATCGAGGCCGCTCGGGCCGGTGAACAGGGGCGCGGTTTCGCCGTGGTCGCCGACGAGGTCCGACAACTGGCCTCGCGTACCAGCAACGCCACCGACGAAATCGTCGGCGTGGTCCGGCACAACCAGGACATGGCCCGCTCGGCGGTGGAACTGATGGCCGAAGGTCGCCAGCAAGCCGAGCAGGGCCTGACCCTGGCGGCGGAGGCCGGCGCGGTGATCGTCGAGATCCAGGACGGTGCGCAGAAAGTGGTGGGCGCGGTGGGGCAGTTCGCCAGTCAGCTGTCCAGCTGAGTGTCACGCTGAGGGTTCAAGTTTCGCGTCCGCCTGGCCCAGCGGACGCGGAGGTTTCAGTGTTGCAACGGCCCATGGCATTCGTAATGCAAACGGTCGAACCACTGCCCGTGCAGCAGGAAGCTGCGGCGTGAATGGCCGTAGCGGGAGAACCCTGACGCCTCCAGTACCCGCACCGAGCCGAGGTTCTCCGGGCGGGCGTTGGCTTCGATGCGGCTCAGTTGCAACTCCCCGAAGGCCCGTTGCCGGACTTGCTCCACCGCCGCCTTGGCGATGCCGCGGCCGTTGAAACGGGCGCCCACTCGATAGCCCAGTTCGGCGCAATTGAAGTAGGCGCGCTGTACCCGGTGCAGGTTGATGCGTCCCACCAGCTGTGAGTTTTCACGGATCAGGAATTGATAGCCGCGATCCGCTTCGGCGTCCTGTCGAGCCTGGGCGATGGCTTCGGCGACGCCTTCGGCACAGTAGTACGCGGCGGGTCGGGCGTTGATCGAGGCCTCGAAAAAAACGCGGTTCTCTTGTTCAAAAGCTAGCAGTTCATGCACGTCGTCAGGCTGCGGGGCGGTGATGTACAGGTGCGTCATGGTCCGGTGGCCTCAATCCGTTGAAGGCGCTTTCATCTCACGTTCTGCAGGTCGACTTCAAGCCTCCAGGTGCGGTTTGATCAGTTCGGCAAACCATTCGATGAACACATTGAGACGGCGCGAGCGATGGCGGCGGTCGGGGTACAGTGCGCTGATTTCCATGGGCGCCACCGGCAGTTCATGAAGCACCTGCACCAGTTCGCCGCGCTCCAGTAGATGCTGCACATCGAAGCGCGGCACCTGGATCAGCCCCAGGCCCTGGCGACAGCAGGCAATGTAGTTCTCGACGTTGTTGACGATCACCCGACTGGGCAGGCCCAGCAGGTGCTCGCGACCTTCCTGCAGGTATTCCCAGGGCTGCTCTCGACCCGTGTCCGGGGAGGCGTAGCCCACCATCCACTGGCCGTTCTGCAGGTCCTGGTGGCTTCGAGGCTCGCCATGTTCGGCGAGGTAGGCGGGGCTGGCGCAGTTGATCAGCGCCAGGCGTCCCAGGGGACGGGCGATCAGGCTGCTGTCCGCCAGGCTGCCGACGCGGATCGCGCAGTCGATGCCTTCCTGGACCAGGTCGATGCTGCGATCGCAGGCCCCCAGCGCCAGTTGCAGGTCGGGGTATTGCGCCAGCCATTGGGGCAGGGCGGGCACGATCAGGCGCCGGGCGATGCGGCTGGGTACGTCGATGTTCAGACGTCCACTGACATCCACCTGGCGATGCTGGAACAGTTGGCTGAGTTCGGATGCATCCGCCAGCAGACGCCGGGCTCGCTCCAGAAGGATGGCGCCGTCGGCGGTCAATTGCACATGCCGGGTCGTGCGGTGCAGCAGGCGCGTGCCGAGGCCGGTTTCCAGTTGCTGCACGGCGGAGGAGACGGTAGCCCGTGGCAGTTCCAGGACATGGGCGGCCTTGATGAAGCTGCCCATGTCGGCCACCTGGATGAACACGCGGTATTGTTCAAGCTTATCCATCGTATGAACGATCCTGGTTCGGGGGACACCGAGCGGCAATGGATCGCGGCATCGTCCGAGGCGATCGATGCAGCGGCTCGGCAGGCCAATTTACCCCTTGGGCGCCAGGATTACTTGGTGGTGTAGCCGCCGTTGATCAGTAAGGTCTGACCGGTGATCCACCAACCCTCGGTCACCAGGTGACGAATGAAGGGCACCACATCCTCGATATCAGTGAGTCCGGTCTTGCTCGAAGGCGACAGGGCCGCGGCGCTCTTGTGGTAGGCCACCGCGTCGTCCCCTTCGGCAGGGTAGAAGAACGGCGTATCCATGGGGCCTGGCCCTACAGCGGTGACCGAGATGCCGCGGGCGCCGAACTCCTTGGCTGCGGCCCGGGTGAAGTGTTCCACCGGTGCCTTGGAACCGCCATAGGCGGCATAGAACGGGGTGAAGGCTCCCAGCAGCGACGTCACCAGGGTCACCAGCTTGCCGTTGTCCTCCAGGTGTTTGCCGGCTTCCTTGATAAAGAAGAACGCGCTCTTGGCATTGACCGCAAACATCTGGTCGTACTCGTCTTCGCTGATGTCGACTATGGGTTTTTTCAGCACCTTGCCCACGGTGTTGATGGCGATGTCGATCTTGCCGAAACGCGCCTTGACCTCGCTGAACAGACGCTCCACGGCACTGGCGCTGGTGAGGTCGGCCTGCCAGGCGTGGGCCTCGACCCCCAGGTCCTTGAGCGCCGCCAGGGTGCGCTCGGCGTCGGCCTGGCTGGCGCTGCTGTTGTAGTGCACGGCCACGGCTTTGGCCCCGTGGCTGGCAAGATCACGGGCAATCAGGCCGCCGAGGTTTTTCACCCCTCCGGCAATCAACACGACTTTGTTGTTCAGGGAATGATCGGCCATGGTGCGGCTCCTTCGACGGTTGGTGAAGGCTGAGTCTAGTCTTTGGAAGGGCGTGGATAAGCCGTCGGCGGCTGGACGGATTATCCAGAAAATCCATCCAATGCCGCGGTCTGCCCGAGGGCTGGATAGGGCTACAATCGGATTTTTTTCAGGAGCCTGCCATGCCTGCATTTCGTCGTCCGGTGCCATTGGAAAAAGCCTACCGCCTGCTCAATCACGGCCCTACGGTGCTGGTCAGCGCGGCCCATGGTGGCCAGCGCAATATCATGGCCGCGGCCTGGGCGATGCCCCTGGATTTCGAGCCGCCGAAAGTTGCCGTGGTGCTCGACAAGTCCACCTGGACCCGGCAGCTGCTGGAGGCTTCGGGCACCTTCGTCCTCAACGTGCCCTGCGCCGCTCAAGTGGACATTGTGCAGAGCCTGGGCAACAGCTCCGGACTGGAGCTGCACCACGCCGGGCGCGACAAGTTTTGCGCCTATGGTTTATCGACCTTTGCCGGCCAGGCCCTTGAGGCTCCGCTGCTGGAAGGTTGCGTGGCCTGGCTGGAATGCCGGCTGTTGCCCGAGCCCCACAATCACCAGCAGTACGACCTGTTCCTCGGTGAGGTGATTGCGGCCCAGGCCGATACCCGAGTGTTCAGCGAAGGGCGTTGGCACTTCGAGGGTCAGGACTCGCTGCGCACCCTGCACCATGTAGCGGGTGGGCATTTCCTGACCATTGGCGACGCCGTTGACGGTCGTCAGTTGCCCCAGGCCGGTGAGGTTTGAGTCAACGTCTGCTGGGCGTGATCCAGCACCTGCAAGTCCAGCGCTCTGCCGCCGACTGGGTCTTGGCTACCAGCTCACCTGGCCCAGGGCGTCGGCGAAGGCGTTGAGTTTCGGCGAGCATTGGCGTGAGGGCGGGTAGACCAGGGACAGTTCCCGGCAGCGCCCGTCATGGGCCTGGAGAATCGGCACCAGATGGCCTGCGTCGAGGGCATCGCGCACGGCGAACTCCATCAACTGGGCGATGCCGAAGCCGCCCAGCACCGCATCCACCAGGGCATCGCCGATGTCGAAGATCAGCCGCCCCTGCACCGCCAGGTCCAGAGGCTTGCCCTGGTCCATGAACTGCCAGTCCACCAGGCGGCCGCTGCGCAGGTTGCGCACGGTGAGGCAGTTGTGCTGCTGCAAGTCCGCCAATTGCCGGGGCGTGCCATGGCGCTGCAGATAAGCCGGCGCCGCCACCGTTACCCAGCGCAGGGGCGCCAGGGGGCGGGCGATCAGGCGCTGGTCGTTGATCACCCCGGTACGCAGCACCGCGTCGAAGCCTTCGTCGATGATGTCCACCACCCGATCGGTCATCACCGCCTCGATGCTCAACTCGCGATAGCGGGTGGTCAGCTCGCCAATGACCGGCATCACCACCTTGCGCCCGAACAGTGAAGGGGTGCTGATCTTCAGCGCTCCGGTGGGAGAGTCCCGGCGGTCCAGCAGCAAGTGCTCGGTATGGGCCAGTTCTGCCAGCAGCGGTCCGGCCCGGTCCACCAGAACCTGGCCGTCCGGGGTCAGGCTGACACTGCGGGTATTGCGTTGCAGCAGGCGCACGCCCAGTTGCTGTTCCAGGCGGGAAATGGCCCGGGACAGGCCGGATTGGGTCAGCCCCAGGTCGCCGGCGGCCCGGGTGAAACTGCGGGTCTCGGCCACCCGGACCAGCAGGCGAAGGGCGTTCAGATCCATGATTAAAGTCATTACTGAAAGAGGAAGTGGCGTATTTATCATTTAAACGGCATCGATGACACTGGGCGCCGCTTATTTCAGACAAGGATTTTCGCGATGTCCGCGACCCCGTTAGCCAAGCCGTCGGGCTGGATGCTGTTACTGCTGGCCACCGCGCAGTTGATCATCGCCCTGGACGCCACCATCGTCTTTGTTGCCCTGCCGGACATTGGCCAGCGTCTGGGGTTCTCCGCCCAGCAATTGCAGTGGGTGGTCAGCGCCTACAGTGTGGCCTTTGGCGGCTTCCTGCTACTGGGCGGGCGTGCGGCGGACCTGTTGGGCAAGCGGCGTTTCTACATCATTGGCCAGTCCCTGTACGCCCTGGCGTCCCTGGCCGGCGGCCTGGGCGGCAGCGCCCTGTTGCTGGTGCTGGCCCGGGCCGTGCAGGGCGTGGGCGGGGCGATGCTGTTCCCGGCCACCCTGGCCCTGATCAACACCTGGTACGCCGAAGGCCCGGCACGTAACCGCGCCTTTGCGGTGTGGAGCGCGGCCTCGGCGGCGGGGCTGGCCCTGGGGGCCTTGCTGGGCGGGGTGTTGACCCAGTACTGGGGCTGGGAAGCGGTGTTCCTGGTCAACGTGCCCCTGGCCGGTGCCTGCGCACTGATGGCCCGGCGCTGGATTCCCGCCGACCCGGCGCGCCAGCGTGGCCGTCAGTTCGATCTGCGCGGTGCCCTGACCGTGACCCTGGGGGGCACCTTGCTGGTGTTTTCCATTGTTCAGGGGCCGGAGTGGGGCTGGACCGCGCCGGCGACCCTGGCTTGCCTGATGCTGTCCCTGGCGTTGCTCTGGCTGTTTGTCCGACTGGAGCAGCGCAGCCCGGACCCGCTGATGCCGCTGCGTTTGCTGGGTTATCCACAACTGCGCATGGCCATGGTGATTACTGCATTGTTCATGAGCAGCTTCGGCGTGCAGTACTACTTTCTCAGCCTGTATTTCCAACAGGTCTACCAGTTCAGCGTGTTGCAGAGCGGCTTGGCGTTCCTGCCTTCGACCCTGCTGTGCACGGCCGGAATCTGGGTGGCGGAACGGGCGCTGCTGCGTATCGGCTTGCGGGCGACCCTGGTCAGCGGCTTGCTGCTTGGGGCGCTGGGCATCGGCATGATGTACCTGGCCTTGCCCGGTAGCCTGGGTTTTGTCGGCCTGTTACCAGGGATTGTGGTGATGAGCATCGGCCAGGGCATGACCTGGACTTCGATGTGGGTCTCGGCCGGGCAGGGTATCGCAGCGTCCGAGCAAGGGGTGGCAGCGGGGGTGGCCTCTACCAGTCAGCAAATCGGCGGGGCCCTGGGGCTGGCGCTGCTGGTGTCCCTGGCCAATACCTTGAGCCCTGAGGGCAATCAGGCTCATGGCATTGAAATGGCCACTGCGGCCAGCGCCCTGCTGGCCTTGCTCGGGGCTCTCCTGGCGCTGCGTTTGCCTCGGGCGTCACCAGCCTTGCCGGCCTGTTCCGTGGCCCAGGGCTGAGGCGCGTTCAGTGGGGCTGGGGCAAGTGGCGGCGCACGGCCCACAGCACCCCGGCCAGCAACAGCAGGGCCGCCGAGCTTTGCAGCAGGCTCGGCAGGTGTTGCAGGCAGATAAAACCGTACAGCAGGGCAAACAGGGTCTCGAACACGATCAGTTGGCCGCTGAGGGTCAGGGGCAAGCGCCGGGTCGAGGCGTTCCACATGCGATTGCCGAACCAGGAACCCAGCACTGCACTGGACAGGCTCAGGCCCCAGAACAGCATCCAGCGTTGCTCGCTGGCCTCGACCTGGGTGCCCGGCAGGGAGAAAGCCTCCGCCAGCAGCCAGATCAGGGCGCTCATCAGGCCGGTGGTGATGCCCCACAACGTCGACCACTGGCTGCTGTTGAAACGGCTGCCCTTGAGGTAGCGGGCGTTGTCGGTGGCGAACCAGGTCCAGCACAGCAGGGCGCCAAAGGCGCAGAGCAGGCCCAGGGCGCGCTGGCCCAGCTCGGGTGAATCGCCAGGCGCGGTCAGCAGGGTGTCGAGGTTGATGCAGCAGATGCCGGCGAACACCAGCAGCAGCGGCCAGCGCAGGCGGCGCAAGGGCACGGCGTCGGCGTCGCCGCGTCCGGCCAGGGTAATGGTCAGCGGCAACAGGCCGACGATCAGCGCGGTGCTGGCCACCCCGGCCCACTGGATGGCGCTGGCCAGGAGCATGAAATAGATCAGGTTGCCGGTCAGCGCCAGCTTCACCAGCAACCCGGCATCGCTCCAGGTCAGGCGTTGCAAGAGCTCCCGGGCCTGGGGCGAAGCCAGGAGCAGGGAGAATGCACCGTACAGGGTGAAGCGGGCACAGCTGAGCATCAGCGGACTGAACTCCGGCAACAGGCTGGGCACCACAATGGCCAGGCCCCAGACCGCACCGGCCAGGGCGGCGTAAGCAACTCCGCGTTTCATGCACACACTCGCAGCGATTCATCAAAGCGCGCAGCCTAGTCATTGCTGACCGAGTGGACAAAGGATATATAGGCACCTACCTATTCTTCTGGGGAATGCCTCATGAGCCGCTTTGCCCGTCATTTGCCACCATTGGAAACCCTGGTGACCTTCGAGGCGGTGGGGCGCAACGCCAGCTTCACCCGCGCCGCCACCGAGCTGTGCCTGACTCAGAGCGCAGTGAGCAAGCAGATCCGTGCCCTGGAGCTGTCGCTCAAGACCGAACTGTTCGAGCGCCAGGCCCGGGGGGTGAAACTCACCGCCAGCGGTGCCTCGCTGTTCGCCGAGGTCAGCACTCAGTTGGAGGCGTTACTGCGCAGCGTCAGTCGCCTGCGGGCCGGGCGCGATGCCAACACCGTTACCGTGCAATGCACCCATGCGGTGGCGCAGTTCTGGCTGTTTCCGCGCTTGCTGGCGTTCAACAAACAACACCCGGACATCACCGTGAGCATCCACGCCAACAACGACATGGACGAGTCCAGCGTGGCCGAGCACGACTTCGCCATTCTCTACGGCGCCGGGCATTGGTCGTCCCTGACCGCCACGCCGTTGTTCGCCGAGATTGTCTATCCCATCGCCAGCCGGCGCCTGGAGTTGCCGGCCATTGACGCGCTGGCGCAACTGGCCGAGCTGCCCTTGATCCAGCTGGATGCCTCGGCCTGGAACTGCATCGACTGGCGCGACTGGTTCCGGCATTTCGGCCTGGACTACAGCGCGCCCCCAGGGGCCATGGGCTTCAACCAATTGACGCTGATGTTCAGCGCCGTGCAGCAGGGCATGGGGGTGGGCCTGGGCTGGGATTTCATGGCCAGCGAGTTGGTGGCCCAGGGCGAGTTGCAGCGCGTCGGCCAGTGGGCGTTTCGCACCGGGCAGGCAGACTTTCTGGTGCATGTGCGGCACAAGCGCCTGTCTGCCAGCGGCCAGTTGTTTCGCGACTGGCTGGTGGCGCAGGCGAGTGAATGAGCGCCCGGGGCGGTGTGCCAGCCCCGCTGCCTGGATCAGAGGCTGGCGCGGGGCACGCTGAAGCGGAACTCGCTGCCCTTGCCCGGTTCGCTGTGGGCCTCGATCTTGCCGCCGTGGGCCTGGATGATGCCCTGGGTGATGTACAACCCCAGGCCGGTGCCGTTGGGGTTGCCTTCCTTCAGGGTCCAGTAGCGATCGAAGATGAACGGCAGCTGGTCGGCGGGAATGCCTTCCCCGGTGTCGCGGACGCTGAAGACGATCTGCTCGCCGTCGGACATCGCCACCACCCCGACCTTGCCTTGCTTGGGGGTGAACTTGATGGCGTTGCCCACCAGGTTCGACAACACCTGGAACAACCGCTCGGGATCGGCATTGATGGTCAGCTCGGGCTCGGCGTGGAAGCTGATGTCGATGGCCTTGTCCAGGGCCAAGGGGGCCAGCAGCGAATAGGCCTCTTCAAAGATCTGGCTCACCTCCAGCGGCTGTGGCGCGATGCTGTAGCGCCCGGCTTCGATCTTCGAGGTGTCGAGCAAGTCCTCCAGCAGGTTGTTCATGCGGCTGGCGGCCTGTTGCATGGTGTCGATGGCCGAGGAAATGCGTCGTGACGTATGCGGGCCGTCAGAGCTGAAGGCCTTTTGCAGCATGCCGCAGAGCATGGAAATCACGGTCATCGGGTTGCGCAGGTCGTGGGACACCACCGCCACCAGCTCGTCCCGGGCGCGCACGGCCTGTTGTTCACGCAGGACCTGGCGCGCCAGGTCGTGTTCCAGGGCCGAGCGCCGCAGGTCGTTGGCGGCGAAGCGGTCGCCGTGGCTCCACTTGCTGGAGATCCCGGCCATTTCCACCTTCCAGATCTCGAACGAGGTACGCGGTCGCAGGCGCAGGCCGGCTTCGGAGTTTTCCAGGTCCAGGGGTTTTTGCGGGTTGCCGCTCCAGTGGATGTTTTCCTTCACTTCGGGGCGGAACCACAGCACGCCGTTATCCACAGGTTTGGGCAGGCTCATGGCCAGGACGCCGCTGGCGACCTGTTGATAACTCGCCGCCGGCGGGTACACGCTGGCCAGGTGATGACTGGCAAACACCGCTTCCCCCGTGCCTTGCAGCCAGCGATGCAGCGCGCGGATTTCGTCCTGGGGCGGGCACTGGCCGAAGCAGTGCAACTGTTTGTCCTCGATGATCGCCACGCCGCCGGCTTGCGTCAGGTCCAGCAGCACCTGCGGCGCCTGGGTCAAGCCGTCGAAAACACTGCCGCAGGCGTCGCGCATGGCCTGGTCGAGGCTTGCCAGGGCGGTGAGTTTCTCTTCCCGCTGGCGGCTCAGGTCCAGGGCTTGCATGGCGCTGATCTGCAACGACAGCACCTGGCCAATGGTCTGGCAGGCAATGCGCAGTTCGTGGGGCACCAGCAGCGGCTGGCGGTTGCCGCAGCTGATCAGGCCCCAGAGCTGATCGTCCTTGAGCAGGGAAATACTCATGGACGACAGCACGCCCATGTTCTTCATGTACTGGCAGTGAATCGGCGACACGCTGCGCAGGGTGGCGAAACTCAGGTCCAGGGGCTGCTGGGTGTCCGGGCGCAGGGTCGGCAGCAGCGGCACCGGTTGGTAGTCGGCGTTGGGAATGATCCGCAGCCAGTTGCTGCGATACAGCTCGCGGGCCTGCTGGGGAATGTCCGAGGCGGGGAAGAACAGGCCGTTGAACTCCTCCATGTCGGGGCGGGTGGCTTCGGCGATCACCTGGCCGTGGCCTTCCTCCTCGAAGCGGTAGATCAGCACCCGGTCGTAGCCGGTCATGGCCTGGATCTCGCTGACGCTGATGGCGTACAGCTCGTGCAGGGTCCTGGCCGCTTGCAGGCGTCGCAGCAGGCGCCCGAGATTCTCGGTCTGCTGCTTGAGGTGCTGGTGCTGCGGCTGATCGGGCTGGATTTCCAGCTCCAGCATCAGCACCCCTTGATGGCGATGCAGCAGGGCTTCGAAAGGTGTTCCGTTGAGTGACAGGTGCAGCGGCGGAGCATCGAACAGCTGATCCTGTTGCAGCACTTCACGGATGCGTTGAGCGTCTGTTTCTCCCAGCAACTGCTCCAGGGGGTGCCCCAGCAGCGAATCGGCGGGCCGGCCCAGTAGGGTCTCGACGTTGGCACTGATCTGCTGGATGCGCAGTTGCGGTTCGCACAGGGTCAGCAACACACCGTGGGGCTGGATCGCTCCCGGGGAGTGGATGGGTTCGTTGGCGCAATTGGCCAGCAACTGTTCGAAGGTTTGGGAATCTTGGGGGGTCATAGCAGCACCTCGCGGCGGTCGAGCCAGCGTTCGAAACAGGCAAATGTGGATTGCGCGGCGCTGACCAGGTGTCGGCGTGTGCTCGCGTCTTCGGGCATGCGCCCCAGGTAGTCGAGAAAGTCCTTCCAGCGCCGCCCGGTGGCAGTGCCGTAGACGTCGAGAAAGGCGCCGCCGTTGTCGGCATCGAGATCCAGGCGCCGGGCCATTTCCCGGCGCAGAATCTGTCCGCCCAGGGTCGCGCCTTCCAGTACGTAGAGGGTGCCCAGGCAGGCTCCGGCGCTGTGCAGAGGCGGCAGTTGCTCACAGCGGGGCAGGGCCTCGATGCTGGCGACATCCAAGCCCAGGGCACGCAGATCCCCGAACAGGGTCGGGGTCTTCAGGCGTTGGCTCAGGTCATAGCCCGCAGGGATCAGGCCGCTGTTCTGCAGGGCCGCTTCCAGGGGCTGATAGAAGCCGTAATAGGCCTGGATCAGGCGTCGATACCAGGGCGCATCAAGCCGCTCACAGAAGAACGGCAGGCGTTTCTCCAGGGCAACGTGCAAGGTCGCGGTGCCGGTGCGCAGGTCTTGAAGCAGGGTGGGCGTGGTGCTGGCTTGGTGCGGTGTCGGCATGCAGGGATCAGGGGTCGCAACAGGTAGTGGACGCGCCATGGGCGTCATCAAAAGCCGGGACCAGGCTGGCATCCCCGCGATAGAGCCATCGCACAGAAAAAATCGGCGCGTCACTTTACCCGTGCTTTTTCCCTCGACGTAGGGGTTTTGTCACACCGTCGGTCGGTCAGCAGCGTTGATTGAGTGGCGTGTCAAAGCGTCTGACCCCGCCGGTGCGGTGGAAATTCCCTTTTCCACTTTGCAGATTCGGGCCGGGGTCAGATCCAGACGTCGTTCTGTGCCGTACGTTCGCCGCCTTGATCGCCGGTGTTGAGCACGCCCTTGGGCTCGATCAACAGCAGTTTGACCTCCTGCTCGGCCCAGGGTTTGTGTTCGACGCCCTTGGGCACCACGAACATCTCGCCGCTGGCGATGGACACCTGGCCGTCACGGAAGTCGATGTGCAGCAGGCCGTCGAGCACGATGAAGGTTTCGTCGGTGTCGGCGTGGCTGTGCCAGACGAATTCCCCTTGCAGCTTGGAGATCTTGAACTGGTAGTCATTCATCTCGGCGATCACCTTGGGGGTCCAGTGTTCGCTGAACAGGCCGAGTTTGTTGGCGAAGTTGATGCTTTGGTAGGCGTCTTGCGGGGCAGGGTTTTGCATGTTGCGGTCCACCTCAGTGATGAATGAGCACTGAGGGTAAACAGCTAGGGGCGCGGGCTTCTTGAACGATCGTGTGTGGCTCAGCGGTCGAGCATCTTCAGCCAGCGAGCGGGAGGCAGGCCGTAGGTCTGGCGAAACTGTCGGGTCATGTGGCTCTGGTCGGAGAAACCCGCCATCAGCGCCGCATTGGCCAGGGACTGGCCCTGCACCAGCAGGGCGCGGACCAGGTCCAGGCGGCGCATGCTCAGGTAGCGATAGGGGCTGGTGCCGAACAGCAGGCGAAAGTCCCGGGACAGGCTCCAGCGGTCGCGTTCGCTATGAGCGGCCAACTCCTCCAGGGTGAGGGTCCGGTCCAGGGCGCTGTGGATGTACTCGCGGGCGCGTTCTGCCGCTACGTAGTCGAAGCGTTGGCGGGACCGCGGGACTCCGGACACGCTGTTCAAGGCGTGGGCCAGGTCGAACAGCGCGTCTTCCTGTTCCAGCGGATCGAGGGGGCCGTCGACGCTGCGCAGCAGGGTCTCGGTGGCGGCGAACAGCCGCGGGTCATTGGACAGGCCGCCGGCAATGAAGGGCAGTGGCTGGCCGCCGAGGATCTGCTGGATCAGCGCCGGCTCGACATACAGCATGCGGTAGTGAAAACCGTCGTGGGTGCCGGCCTCGCCGTCGTGGGGCTCGTCGGGGTGCAGGACCATGGTGGCCCCAGGCAGGCTATGGCGCCAGCCGCCGCGGTACTGGAAGCTCTGCACCCCGCGCAGGGTGCGGCCGATAGCGTAGGTGTCGTGGCGGTGCATGTCATAACCATGGCCGGCGAAATACGCCTCGATGCGCTCCAGGCCCCGGGCGGGCGGCGCGCGGTGAACCCAGTCGGTGACAGCGGTGGGTTTGGCCATTGGACGGTCCTGGTGAGCAATCACAAGAGCCGCACATTAACTCAGGGGCTTGGAGTTTGTCTGCAAGGCCTGAGCCGATAACGCATGCCTCTGTGCTGCAACTGCCTCTTGCTATTGCCCCGGTGGCTGGTGACTAATCTGCAGGCACGATTGCCCCTCAACACGGACGTTATGTCCCCGTATCAGGAGACTGAACATGGCTGTTGTTTTTCGCCCGGTAGCGGACGCCGACATTGCGCGGATCTGCAGTTTCGTGGGCAGTCCCCAAGAGTTGTATTTCTTTTTTCCCGCTGCCACCTGGCCGCTGACCCACGAACAGCTGCGCGACTCCATCGCCCAGCGCAGCGACTCGACAGTGATCGAGTTGGATGGGCAGGTAGTGGGCTTTGCCAACTTCTATCGCTGGGCCAGTGGCGGCACCTGCACCATCGGCAATGTCATCGTCGACCCAGAGGTGCGCGGCGCGGGCCTGGGAGCACAACTGATCGGGCAGATGATCCATATCGCTCGCAGTAAGCACCAGGCCAGCGAGGTGACGCTGTCCTGCTTCAACAGCAATGTGGCGGGGTTGCTGTTCTATCCGAAGCTGGGCTTCGTGCCGTTCGCCATCGAAGAGCGCAAGAACAAGGAGCAGGAGCGGGTGGCGTTGATCCATTTGCGCTACAGCCCCAGCTGAAACCAAGAGAAGCGTCAGCGATCATTTTTTTAACGGAAATCATTCATGAGCAAGTTGCGGGTCGGAATTATTTTTGGTGGCCGTTCGGCCGAACACGAAGTGTCGTTGCAGTCGGCGCGCAACATCGTCGATGCCCTGGATCGCTCGCGCTTCGAGCCGGTGCTGATCGGCATCGACAAGCAGGGCCACTGGCACCTCAATGACACCTCGAACTTTCTGATCAACCAGGAAAACCCTGCGCTGATTGCCCTCAACCAGTCCAACCGCGAACTGGCGGTGGTACCGGGCAAGGCCAGTCAGCAACTGGTGGAAACCTCCAGCCAGGAACTGCTGGGCCATGTCGATGTGATCTTCCCCATCGTCCACGGCACCCTGGGGGAAGATGGCTGCCTGCAGGGCTTGTTGCGCATGGCCGACCTGCCCTTTGTCGGCTCCGATGTACTGGGCTCGGCGGTATGCATGGACAAGGACATCAGCAAGCGCTTGCTGCGCGATGCCGGGCTGGCGGTGACGCCGTTTATCACCCTGACCCGTGCCACTCGTGGTCGCTACGGTTTTGCCCAGGCCCGGGAGAAACTCGGCTTGCCGCTGTTCGTCAAACCGGCGAACCAGGGCTCGTCGGTGGGGGTGAGCAAGGTCGAAAGCGAAGCCGATTATCTGGCTGCCGTGGAACTGGCCCTGAGCTTTGGCCACAAGGTGCTGGTGGAGTCGGCAGTGCGGGGGCGGGAAATCGAATGCGCGGTGCTGGGCAATGACCAGCCGCTTGCCAGTGGCTGTGGCGAGATCGTGGTCAGCCAGGGCTTCTATTCCTACGACAGCAAGTACATCGACGAACAGGCGGCTCAGGTGGTGGTACCGGCGGCGATCAGTCCGGCTGATAGCGAGCGGATTCAGGCCCTGGCCATCGAGGCATTCCAGGTACTGGGTTGCTCCGGGCTGGCCCGGGTCGATGTGTTCCTCACTGACAGTGGCGAAGTGCTGATCAATGAAATCAACTCCCTGCCAGGGTTCACGCGTATCAGCATGTACCCCAAACTATGGCAGGCCGCCGGCATGAGCTACAGCGAGCTGGTCAGCCGGCTGATCGAGCTGGCCCTGGAGCGTCACGGCGAGCGCCAAACCTTGAAAATCACCCGCTAAGGCGAGTCTCCATTGACTAGGGAAGTAACGGATGAACGTGGTAACAGAGGCATCGGTTTTTCTTTTTTCCTACGGCACCTTGCAGGACAAGGCGGTTCAACTGGCCAACTTCGGCCGTGAGCTACAAGGCAGCAAGGACGCGATGCTTGGTTACGAGCAGAGCTGGGTGGAAATCACCGTCCCCGAAGTCCTGGCCGCCAGCGGCAAGACCCATCACCCGATCCTGCGCCCGGGTTCGGCAGACAGCGTGCCGATCCCCGGCACGGTGTTTCGCATCACGCCCAAGGAGCTGGCGGCGGCCGACAGCTATGAAGTCTCGGACTACAAGCGGGTCAGCGTGACCCTGGCTTCCGGGATCCAAGCCTGGGTCTACGTCAGCGCCTGATTCCGGGCTCATTCCGGCGGCAGCATCAGCCCGATGCAGGCCAGCGCCAGCAACAGCGACCCAAGCACGATGAACACGTAGTTGATGGGTGTGAAGCGGGCGTTGCTGCGACCCTCGGGATCACCCGCAGCAGCATTCAGACCCCGCTGGCCCAGCCAGGTGACCCATGCCAGCACTGGCAGCAGCGCCAGGCTGGCGATGTCGGTCACCGGGTAGCCGATGTTCTTGCGTGACAGGGCATCCACCACGTTGTTGACGATCAGCCCCACCACAAACAGGGTTGCCAGTTCACCGGGCCGCCAGTCATGGCTGCGGCCGTCGCGCTTGAGCTGTGCATCGGCTTCGCGGTACAGCGCGTGGGTGAAGAAAATCGCAAAAAACGCCCGGGCCACGGGCCACAGCTCCTGGCCGCTGGCATGCCTGAATTGATGCCAGTGCTTGTAGGCCCAATACAGCTGGTAGATGCCGAAAGTGACGATGTACAGGGTGATGAACTTGGCCCGGGACACCACATAGAACGGTTGCAGCTGCGCTTGGGGGGACGGCGCGACCAGTTCCGCCTTGGGCGGGGCATAGAGGTTGTCAGACACGGGCACTCCTTGGTTGGGTCTGAAGAAGCGGCAACGTTAGCGCCGCTTGGGGTGGGACGCCTACTGGCATTCAGGCAGGTCTGCGCAGGATGACTCACGACGCAGCGGATCTGCCGGGCGAAGGTAATGAATATCCCATTCGCTTTCACTGACCTGAACAAAACCCAGGCGTCGATAAAAACGATTCGAGTCACTGCCACGCAGGGCATCCAGGCGGATCGGCAACTGTTCCAGGGTTGATCGATCAATCAGCGGTTTCAAGGCCTTCTCGCCGATGCCCTGCCCCTGAAAATCAGGCATGACGTACAGGTGCTGCAAAAGCAAATGATCGCTATAGGCTTGGCTCTGAATGAAGCCTACATGCTGTCCGTCGAGACAGATGAATTGGCATCGTTCGCAAGCAAAACTTGCCACAAAGCGTTCTCGGGCGCGCTGCGGGTCGAAGCGTCCGATGCGTTCCAGGCTGTCGCGCATCGCCGTTATACGCATGTTGACTAGGGTTTCCAGATCGTTTGCGGTGGTGGCTTGCAATGCAAGCGCCGGGCTCATGTGCGGGCTATCCAGGAGTATTGAAAGGCCTTCTCGTCACCGCGATGGCCCCGGCGCCGGTAGCTGGCCAGCTTCGGGGTCGAGCAGTAGGTGCACAGTGGGCTGAACTCGACCTGTTCATCATTCATCCCGGCCGCACGCAGCAAGTACAGGGCATAGCGGCTCAGGTCGAACCACAGCGAGCCTTCCTGGGTCGGTTGCGGCGGGGTGATCTCGGGCGGCAGCAAGGGGGCCGGTTGCTGACGGCTCCAGGGGGCCTGCGCTGCTGGCCACAGATGACTTTGGCTGGCGGACAGGTGGTTGACGAAATCCGCACTGACTTCATAGCAGCAAGGCTTGATCGACGGGCCAATGGCTACGCGCAACTGATGTACGCCGATGCCCCGGGCGGCGAAGTGCTCCAGCACATGGGCAATGATCCCGCCGTGCAGGCCTTTCCAGCCGCCATGCACCGCTGCTACCCAGGCGCCGTCGTGGCTGCTGATCAACATCGGCAGGCAATCGGCGGTGACCACCGCAATCGGCCGGGCCGAGCGGGTCAGTACCGCGTCGCCACGAATGATGCCGCTGGGCAGGGTGGTACTGGCTTCCACCACTTCGCCGCTGTGGACCTGGGAGCAGAAGAACAGATTGGCTGGCAGGGCAGCGCCCACGTTGGAAAAGTCATGACGGATGCCGGTTATCTGCTGCAACACACCTGCCTGGAAACTCATCGGGCCTTCGCTCGGTTACCTGGGAATGGTTGCAGAGCATAACGGCATCCGCGGTACTTTTGCTGACAACGGCTGGCCCGGACAGGCTCCCAGACCAGCGGTCTTCCCAGTACGGGCCCGTCTGCCGGGCGTTTCAGGCGTTCAACGGGATATACAACTCCACCACGCTGTGGGGATTCATGGGGCCCAGAAAGCGTTCGCCGCTGTACTCGAACTCCAGGGCTTCGATGGGCAGCAGCCCGGCCGCGGGCAGCCATTCGCTGTAGGCGGCGCGGAAGGTTTCCGGCAGGGTTTGCACCGTGCCGTGATGCTCGACCCGGGCGTAGTGGCGGCCGGGGATTTCCAGTTCCACCATGCCCGGCACCAAGGGCGCGTCGGCCGCCACCGGCAAGCCGGCGATGTAGCGCCAATGGCCGTCCTCCAGAGGTTGGCAGATACCGTAAGTGCCAACAGGGTCGGCCAGTCGCTGGATCTCCTGCTCCCGGGGTTCGAAGCGCTGCCAGAGTTCGGCGATGGAGCCGGGATCATTCTGCTGCCAGGCCATGCCGATGATTCGCAGCGGCGCCAGGAGCACTTTTTCCGGCCTTTGCGGCGCAGGAATCTGGCGTTGCGGCTGCGCCAGATAGCGCTGCAGATGACCGAGCACTTTCTGGCTGCGGGCAATCTCGCTTTCCAGCTGCCGGGCGTGGTCCTGCAGTGATTGCTGCATGTGCAACACGCTGTCCAGGCCGCCCTGGTCCGCCAGCGTGCGGATGTCTTCCAGGGACATGCCCAGTTGCCGCAGCCAGACGATGCGGCCCAGGGTCACGATCTGTTCCGGGCTGTAGTAGCGATAGCCGTTGTCACGGCCGGTGAGGGCCGGGGTGAACAGGCCGATGCTGTCGTAATGGCGCAGGGTCTTGGTGGTGAGGCTGTGGCAGCGAGCCATTTGGCCGATGGTGAGCATGGAACGTCCTTGGTGTGGTTGGGCTGCCAGGCAGGTTGAGCCTTTACCCAAGGGCAAGCTCAAGCCTTGGTTCAACGCCGGCAATGTGTCCCCCCAATCTGGTCTTGTTGCAACCTGTCATGCAGACCCCAGCGCTGAGGGCCAGGCTCAGGACGACTTGGGCGGCTTGATCAGGCTTTCGGCAGGGATGCCGAACAGGCGGTGCAGTTTCCAGATCATGGGCAGGGTCAGCGCGCGCTTGCCATTGAGTACTTCATAGACGCGGTTGGTACGGCCGATGGCGGGCGCCAGGTCGGCGGCGGACAAGCCGGACTGTTCCATGCGGAACTTGATTGCCTCGATCGGGTTGGGCAGGTCCAGGGGAAACTGCTTGGCTTCGTACGCCTCGATCAGGGTGATCATGACGTCGAAGTAGTCGCCTTCAGGTGTCCCGGGCTGCGGCTCGTTGTCGAACAGGGGCGAGACGCTTTTGAGCGCGGCGCGGTAATCCTGGTCGGTGTGGATAGGGCGGATGTTCATGCGGGTTGCTCCATGTCTACGCTGTCGGCGTCAATGGCATCGTACTGCTGGTGGGTACCTACGAACTTGATGTAGAGCGCGCCGAAGCGATAGGCCACGGCAACGATCAGTCGATACTCATTCCCCTTGATGTTGAAGACCACCCTGCGGCTTTTGAGAATGCTCGCGTTGCGATACTGGTCCTTGATCTGCGCAGGGTTGGACCACTCGGCTTTCCTTGCTTCATCGACCCAGGCCAGCAAGGGCTGTTCTGCGTCCGGGTACTTCTCCCAGAAGGCCTTCAACTGACTGACTGCAATAATTCTCATGGCGTGATCCTAGTCCCGTCCTGGGACTTAAACAAGTCGCTGAGTGCGTCAAGCGATGTACGGGCAGATCGCTGGATCTGCCCGCGCAGGCAACGTCGGCTCAGGGACGATCAGGTCATGCAGAGAGCGTGGCGTGCACGTCGTCCATCAGTGCCTTGCCCATCTCTGCCAGGTAGTGTGCCGCCCAAGCATAGTGGTCGCACCGGGGCTCCATGGCGGCCTCCAGGGTGAATTGCTTTGCCAGATGCAACAGCGCAGAGGCGTGTTCCAGGGCGTCGTTGATCGGCACGTCGGCATTCACCCGAAACAGCGGATGCAGGTGTTCGCCGCACTGGGAAAAGCGGATTTCACCGAGGGTGGTCAGGGGCGATTGAGTGGTCATCGGGCACCTCCGGCTTTTTGTGACGGGAGGTAATGGAGAAACAGATTGCAGAAGCAGTTCATGGTCACGACTCCTTGATTCGAAGGACCGTCACCGTCTGCCGCCAAGCAGATCAGGGTGGCGGATTGCGCAGGATTGGCGGACCGGGAATCAAGGAACCGGCGAACCCGAAGGTTCTCCCACGCAACCCGCCATAACGCAGGTATGCGGGCGCAAAAAAAGCGCCCGCATGTGGGTGGGGCGCTGTTGCGCCTCGATTCTATCAGGCCGCCAAGCCTGTTCGCTGATTTTGCAGCGACGGTCGAACCATAGGTTGGAGTAGGGGGCGTCGCAACGGCATTACTGCGACATTTTGTGAACCAACCCTGTAGCCGCTGCCGCAGGCTGCGAACGACCGGAACGGTCGCAGCGATCTCCCAGGCGCCGAAGGCCCTTCGGTCCTTGTCGCAGCCTGCGGCAGCGGCTACAGAAAGCCCTGTTTCGCCATCTCACTGGTCGCGGCCCAACCCAGCCCGCGCTGGCTGAACTCGGCCTCTGCCAGTTTCATCAGCGCCGACGCCAGGCCGCGGCGCCGGTAGGCCGGTTCGACGTAGACGTTGAGCACGTAGCCGCGCTGGTCCTGAGTTGGATGGGAAGGGTGGGGCGGCCAGTCGATGTTCATCAGGCCGATGCTGGCCACGCTCTGCTCGGCGTCCATCAGGGCGAAGCCGTAGTAGCGGCCGTCCTCCAGGCGTTCGCGCAACCAGGGGCGAAAGTGCTCGGTCATCACCTGCAAGGTGGAGAGGTCCTTACCCGCATCGAGAAACATCGCCTGGCGATGGCGGCAGATCAATTCAAGGTCCTGGGGCGTCAGGTGTCGTGGGCTCAGGCCCGGAATATCAAGGTCGGCTGCAATCTTGTTCATCGTCGGTTCCTCGGTGGGCAGGGACGATGCTAGGGCAGATCCCCAGGCCGGGTCAGACACAGACCGCCGCAAAATCTTGCATACAGTGCCCGTGTTCCCCGCCCACAAAAAAAAGGGCCAGCCTCACGGCCAGCCCTCGGGTTCATCCGATAACCCTCAATCCCCCAGCGCTTCCCCTTCGCGCCGTGGATCGGCGCCGCCGGCCCAGGAGGTCTTGCCCTGGGCATCACGCACGCGAACGATGGCTTGGGTGCCGCTGGTCATGTCGATCTCGTTCAGTTCATGACCCTGGGCTCTCAGCGCCTGTTTCAGCGCCGGGCTGAACTGGCCCTTCTCCAGTTCGGTAGGGCCGTTGCGGCTGCCGAAGTTGGGCAGGCCGACGGCGGCTTGCGGGTCGAGGTTCCAGTCGAGCATGCCCACCAGCGACTTGGCCACGTACTCGATGATCTGCGAGCCGCCGGGGGAGCCGACGCTGGCCAGCAGTTCGCCGCTGGCGCGGTCGAAGACCAGGGTCGGCGCCATGGACGAGCGCGGGCGCTTGCCCGGTTCGACGCGGTTGGCCACCTTCTGGCCGTTTTCCTCGGGGATGAAGGAGAAGTCGGTCAGCTGGTTGTTGAGCATGAAGCCCTGGACCATCAGGTGCGAACCAAAGGCCGCTTCCACCGTGGTGGTCATGGACACCGCGCCGCCTAAGTCATCCACCGCCACCACTTGCGAGGTGGAGATGCGCATTGGCGAACGGTCCGGTGCGTAAGCCACCTGGATGCCCTGAGGCTTGCCCGGTTCGGCCTTGCCCAGGCTGCGTTCGCCAATCAGCGCAGCGCGTTTGGCCAGGTAGTCCGGGGCGATCAGGCCGGCCACCGGTACTGGCACAAAGTCGCTGTCGGCCACGTACAGGCCACGGTCGGCATAGGCCAGGCGTTCGGCTTCGGCGATCAGGTGTACCGCTTGTGGCGCTGGCTCAAGGCCGGCGAGCAGGTTGGTTTTCTGCGGCTTGAGGTTGGCCAGGGTGTAGCGCGGGTCGTGTTGTTCCAGGGCCTGCAGGGTACCGAGGATCTGCGCCACCGCCACACCGCCCGATGAAGGCGGCGGCATGCCGCACACCTGCCAGCGCTTGTAGTCGCTGCACAGCGGCGCGCGTTCCTTGGCGCGGTAGCCTTGCAGGTCGTTGAGCGACAGGCTGCCGGGGTTGGCGTGGCCCTGGACCTTGGCGACGATTTCCGCGGCCACCGGGCCTGTGTACAGGGCGTCCGGGCCTTCCTGGGCGATGCGTTTGAGCACGGCGGCCAGCTGTGGATTTTTCAGCAAGGTGCCCACGGCTTTCGGCGTGCCGTCGGCATTCAGGAAGTACGCGGCCATGTCCGGCGAGCGCGCCAGGAACGGGTCGGCGCTTATCATGCTGTGCAGCCGTGGCGAGATGGCGAAGCCTTGCTCGGCCAGGCGGATCGCCGGTTCGAACAATTGCGCCCAAGGCAGGCGCCCGTGTTTCTGGTGGGCCATTTCCAGGGCCCGCAGCACGCCTGGGGTGCCCACCGAGCGGCCGCCGATCTGCGCCTGAGGGAAGGGCATCGGCTTGCCGTCCGCCTGCAGGAAGAGCTTCTCGGTGGCGCCGGCCGGCGCTGTTTCCCGACCGTCATAAGTGCGCACGGCCTTGCCGTCCCAGAGCACGATCATCGCGCCGCCGCCAATCCCCGAGGACTGCGGCTCCACCAGGGTCAGCACCGCTTGCATGGCAATCGCCGCATCAATGGCCGAGCCGCCTTTGCGCAGCATCTCGCGCCCGGCCTCGGCGGCCAGCGGGTTGGCGGCGGCCGCCATGTGTTTGTCGGCATGCCGGGTTTGCATGTCGGTGCGGTAGCCCGAAGCGATTTCCGGAGCGGCAGGCAGGGCGGTGGAAGAGGGCGGGTTGTTACAGGCGCTGAGGCTGAGGACGGCGGCCAGCAGGCCGAGGCTGAGGAGTGAGGGGTGACGGGGAGGGAATATCGAGAACACGCGTTGAGCTCCGTTCACTGGGAAATGAGGTGTCGTCCGTGGAGGGGAATGTACAGCAGTGGCGCCGCCAGCAGGGCCGGCAGGTGGCCATGACCGTGCGCTGGGCCAGTGGCAAGACGCTAGACAGCGGCCCTGTACATAGGGTCGCAGGCAGGCGTGCACCCGGCCACCGATTGATCTGAGTCAGGGCGGCTGGGGGAGGTTGGGCACATGGTGCAGCAAACCATAAGCCTGATGAGAGGACGCCATGCACGGTTGTAAGTGGTTACTTGTGTTCGGATTGCTGCTGGGGAGCGAGGCGCGGGGGGAGACGCCGAGCGAGCCGATCCTGCCGGTGCAGCCGGCGAAGATCAGCGATGTGGCCAAGGTGGAGTTGGGCAAGCAGCTGTTCTTCGACCCGCGCTTGTCCAAATCCGGTTTCATTTCCTGCAACTCCTGTCACAACCTGAGCATGGGTGGCAGCGACAACCTGCCCACCTCCATCGGCCACAACTGGCACCAGGGGCCGATCAACTCGCCCACGGTGCTCAACTCCGGCCTGAGTTTTGCCCAGTACTGGGATGGCCGTGCGGCGACGCTGCAGGAGCAGGCCAGCGGCCCGATCACCAACCCGGGGGAGATGGGCTTTACCCATGACCTGGCGGTGGACGTACTGCGTTCCATTCCCCAGTACCGGGCTTCGTTCAAGCGTGTGTATGGCAACGATGAGATCAGGTTCGAAGACGCCACCAACGCCATTGCCGCCTTCGAAGACACCCTGGTGACGCCCAACGCGCCGTTCGACCGCTGGCTCAAGGGCGACAAGGCGGCCATCAGCCCGACTGCGCTCAAGGGCTACCAACTGTTCAAGTCCATCGGCTGCGTGGCCTGCCACAACGGCGAGGCGGTGGGCGGCGGCTCGTTTCAGAAAATGGGCATGATCGAACCCTACGTCACCCAGAACCCGGCCCAGGGCGTGGCCGGGCTGACCGGCAAGGACGCCGACCGGATGCTGTTCAAGGTGCCGACCCTGCGCAACGTGGCGCTGACCTATCCCTACTTCCACGATGGTGCTTATTGGAAGCTAGAGGAGGCGGTTGACGTGATGGCCAGGCTGCAATTGGGGCGCAAGCTGGGTGATGAGGAGATCCAGCAGATTGTGGCTTTCCTCGAGACGCTGACCGGCGATCAGCCGGACTTCAAATTGCCGATGCTGCCGCCGTCCTCGGCGCAGACACCGCGTCCGCAGCCGTTCAACTGACCTGGGTGGAAAAACCGCAGCGTGCTGCGGTTTTTCCGGAAAGGCCTAGTATGCGGCATTCAGGTCTGCCGGGAAGGGGACTCTGTTGTCATGAAAAAACGGCTGGATAATAATGAGAGATATTATCATTAGCGACGGTCGATCATGGACGCAGGGGTCAAGGCTTCAATATCGCTGGAGATCGAAGATCTGTATGGCGCCCACCACGGCTGGTTGAAGGGCTGGTTGCGCAGCCGCACCGGCAACTGTGCCGATGCAGCAGACCTGGCCCAGGACACCTTCGTGCGGATGCTGTCGCTGCGCCAGTTGCCGGTACTGCGAGAGCCCCGTCATTACCTGGCGACCATCGCCCGCGGCCTGCTGATCGACAAGGTGCGCCGCAGAGTTCTGGAACAGGCCTATCTGGAGGCTTTGGCGGCACGTCCGGAGCCCCAGGACATTTCTCCTGAAACCCATCATTTGATCATCGAGTCATTGCTGGCCATCGATGCCTTGCTCGATGGGCTGGGCACGCGCACCCGGCAGATTTTCCTCATGGTGCAGCTGGATGGCCTGAGCTATGTGCAGGTCGGGCGGCAGTTGGGAGTGTCGGTGACCACCGTCAAGAATCATCTGGGCAAGGCACTGCTGCAATGCATACAACTGATGGACGATTGAACGTGCCGTCGCCTCCTCTCCTGGACAAGGCCCACCTGCAGGCAGCGGTGGACTGGTACCTGATCCTCAACGATCAACAGGTCAGCGCGGCGCAGCAACAGGCCTGGCAGCAGTGGCTTGGCGCCGATGCGCAACATGCGCGAGCCTGGGCCCGGGTGCAAAGGCTGCAACAGCAGCTGCGTGGGGTCCCGCAGGATATTGCCTTGCCGGTCTTGTCGGAAATGGGCATCCAGCGTCGCCAGGGCCTCAAGGTACTGCTGCTGATGGCTGGCGGCTCGGCGTTGCTGGGCGGCTATCGGCTGTCTCCCTATAGCGCCGACTTCGCCACGCGCACCGGCCAGCGCCGGGAAGAACTGCTGGCCGACGGTACGCGGCTGCACCTCAATACCGATACTCGGGTCGACGTTGCCTACAGCCATGAAGAACGGCTGATCTTCCTGCGTCAGGGCGAGATCCAGGTCACTACTGCCGCAGACCGGGCCCCGGCGCGGCCTTTGCTGGTGGTAACCGCCCATGGCCGCATCCGGGCCCTGGGCACCCGTTTCGATGTGCGCCTGGACCCGGCCTTCAGCCGAGTCTCGGTTCAGCAACATGCTGTGGAGGTGCGCCTGAACGATGATCCGCAACATGCCCAGAGGGTCGCCGAAGGCCAGTCGCTGACCTTTGGCTCCGGGCAGATGGGTGCCCTGCGGGTGGCGGACAATGCCGAGAGTGCCTGGGTCCGGGGCCAGATGGTGGCGCTTGACTGGCGACTGGCGGATTTCATCCGTGAGCTGGGCCGTTACCGCCCTGGCTACCTGGGGTGTGCGGATGAAGTTGCGCAACTGCGGATCAGCGGCGCCTTCCGCCTGGATGATATCGATGGGGTGCTGGCCAACCTGCCATTGTCGTTGCCGGTGAGGGTGCGCCGGTTTTCCAGGTACTGGGTGCGTGTGCAAGCGTGACGGGCGAATGGTCGCTTGAAGAAAAATCGTCAATGCGCCTTGCCGATTCCGCCTGGCGTTCGGCTCATCAGTAGAGCGGTCAATCAGCCGCCTTTACTGCTATGGCATAGGACGCGTACATGAGCCACCGGAGTCGTTTCACCCAGGCCGCCCTGCGGCGCAGTTTCAATCGCACGGCGTTGAGCATCACCCTTGGCACGCTGCTGGCGGCCACCTGTGTTGCGCCGTTTGCCCTGGCCCAGGAGGCGGTGGGCGAAGCACAGGAATTCAACATTGCGCCAGGGGCACTGGGGACTGCACTCAGTGAGTTTGCCGCGGCCAGCGGGGTTACTCTGTCCTTTGGCTCCAGCCAGACCCAGGGGCTGGTTACCCAGGGGCTCAAGGGCCATTATTCCTTCAGTCAGGGCGTGGCGCAGCTGCTGGCCGGCAGTGGCTTGCAGCTGCGCCAGGAAGGCCCGGCGCGCTATACCCTGGTCAAGTTGCCGACGGGGGCGGCGCTGCATCTGGGGCCGACCCAGATCACCGGCGCGTCTCTGGGCACTACCACCGAAGACACCGGCTCCTATACCACCGGCGCCATGCAGACGGCTACCAAGCTGGCCCTGTCGATTCGCGAGACTCCACAGTCGGTGACCGTGGTCACCCGCCAGCGCATGGACGATCAGAACATGCAAAGCCTGGAGGATGTGCTCAAGAGTACCCCGGGCATTTCCATCACCAAGGACGGACCACAGCGACCGATTTTCTATTCGCGGGGTTTTGCCGTGCAGAACCTCATGGTCGATGGCCTGGCCAACGATATGTCCCATTACCTGAGCCGGGACATGAGCACTTCGGCCGACACTGCGATCTTCGATCGGGTCGAGGTCATGCGTGGCGCCGCCGGCCTGATGCAGGGGACGGGCAGCCCTTCGGCGGCGATCAACATGGTGCGCAAGCGGCCCACTGCCGCCCCGCGCCTGAGCATCACGGCAAGTGCCGGCAGTTGGGACAATTATCGCAGCGAAATTGATGCCTCCAGTGCCCTCAATGACAGTGGCACGTTGCGTGGGCGCCTGGTGACTGCCTACCAGAGCAAGAACAGTTTCCAGGACGTGGCCGATGCCGAGCGTTCGGTGTTCTACGGCATTGCCGAGGCCGACTTGAATGACAACACCACGCTGACCGTGGGTGCTACCAATCAGGCGTCGCATAACACCACGACCTGGGGCGGGCTGCCTGCGGCGATTGACGGCCGGCACCTGCACCTGTCGCGCTCGGCCTACCTGGGCAGTGACTGGGAGTACTGGGACCAGAACAACGTCACGGCCTTTGGTCGCCTGGAGTACCGCTTCGACAACGGCTGGAAATTGTTGCTGTCGGCCAGCAAGTCCTGGTCCGACTTGCAGATGCTCGGTTCGATGACCGAGCGTTTCGGCGCCGATTTCGACGAGTTCGGCCAGTACGTCGGTCAGTACCACTACAAGGATCAGCAAGACAGCTACGACCTCTTCGCTTCCGGGCCGTTTGCCCTGTTCGGGCGTGAGCATGAGCTGGTGGTGGGGGCCAGTCAGCGTGAGTTGGCCTTTCGCGGCAAGGGCAATTTCCAGGACAACGAGACGCGGACCAACATCTACCGTCCCGACCCCCATAGCGTGCCCAAGCCGGAGATGGACCTGGATTACTGGCGCCAGGAGCGCAACTCCGAGCTGAAAAGTTTCTACCTCACCTCACGTTTTAGCCTCGCCGAGCCCCTGACCCTGATTCTGGGTGGGCGCCTGGACTGGTACGACTACGATGTGGATACGCGTTTTGCCGGGGTGCGCACCGCCTCCAGCACCGACTACAAGGTCACCCGCAACCTCACCCGCTATGCCGGCATGGTCTATGACCTTGACGCCCATCACTCGGTGTATGCCAGCTACACCGATGTCTTTAGCCCACAAGCGGAAGTGGACAGCTCCGGTGGCTTGATCAAGCCCGTAGTCGGCAAGAACTACGAGACGGGCATCAAGGGCGAATACTTCGAAGGGGCCCTGACCGCCAGCGCTGCGGTGTTCAGGATCGACCAGGTGAATCGCGCCAAGCAGGTGGTCAGCGCTCAGTGCTCCAGCCTGCAGTGCTACGAAGCCAGCGGCGAGGTGCGCAGCGAAGGTATCGAGCTTGAGGTCAACGGTAAGCTGGCGCCGGGCTGGGAGCTGGGGGCGGGCTACACCTATGCCCAGGCCAAGTATCGCAAGGATGGCAACGAGGACAATGTCGGCCGCCTGTTCGACACCGATATTCCACGTCACGTGTTCAAGGCCTTTACCACTTACCAACTGCCGGGAGATTTGCATCGTTGGACTGTGGGCGGGGGGCTCTATAGCCAGAACCGGATCTACAACAAGGATGTGAATTTCTACGACTCGGGTACGCCGATGTACGTCGAACAGAAAGGCTATGCCCTGGTGGACCTAATGACTCGCTATCGGGCGTCCGAACATCTTGAGTTTCGGCTTAACCTGAACAACGTCTTCGACAAGAAGTACTACCAGAGCATCAGCACCAATACCTACTACGGCAATGACATCTATGGTGAACCGCGCAATGCCATGGTGACGGTGCGATGGTCGCTGTAGCGGGCCATGGCTCGAATGGAGCCATGACCGCCCCTATGCGGGGCTGTGTGTTGCGTGGTTAGTCTTTCACCTGCCAGGCGTTAGCTCCGGCCGCGGCCTTGAACTTGGCGCGGTTTTCCGCGGTGGCTGGCGGTTCGGAATCGCCGAAGATCGCTTTCAGCCAGTGGCCGTCGGTGGGGTTGGGGAAGAGGATGAACTTGCGCCCGAATTGTTCCTTGTCATCGGTCATCAGGCTGCTGCGCTGTTTGACGTCGGCCACGTAGTACTTGCGTTTGAAGTCGTTGAGGTTGTCACCCAACATCAGCACCACGTTGTGGTCCTTGGCGATTTCCTGCTGCCGCGGCTCTTTGTTGGAGCTGTCGCGGTACACCGTCAGGTGCTGCTCATCGGCATAGGGCAGTTGGTTCTTGCGCAGGTTGGCCAGGGCGTATTCGTATGTCTTTTCGCCCTGGTCGCGGCTGGTGACGTAGAACACCTCGACGCCTTTGGATTGGGCGTACTTGAGGAATTCCACCGCCCCCGGAGTGGCCACAGGGCCATTGTCCGCGACCCACTTGTCCCAGGCCTCGTCATCGAAGAACTCTTTGCCCGAATTGATCATGTAGCCCCAGTAGCTGTTGCTGCTGAGCACGGTGTCGTCGACGTCGCTGATGATCGCCAGCGGCCGGTCGCCGGCCTTGTGTTCTTGCAGGGCGCGGTCCAGTTGCAGGCGGGCAATGTTGAAGCCCTGGTAGTACAGCGCCTCGAATTCGGCGGCGGTCTGTTTCCAGGCGACGGCGGCGGTCAGCAGATTGGAGGGCGGGGTAGAGGCCTGTTCGGCGAAGGCTGGGATACAGGTGATTGCCAGGAGCGAGAACAGCCAGGGGGCGACTGAAGTCCTGTGGTTTTTTATTGTCATTATCGAGCCCTTGAAGTGAGGATTGCGCAGCTCTCACACACACTGCCCCGGTGTTCTATCTCACCCCGGGCGGGGGCTCAATGCAGGTGTCGCGTTTGTGGATCAATGCGGCGTAATCTCCGGCACTTTTCTGCGGGCATAAAAAAACGGCTTACCTTGCGGTAAGCCGTTTTTAGTACTTGGTGGCTACACAGGGACTTGAACCCCGGACCCCAGCATTATGAATGCTATGCTCTAACCAACTGAGCTATGTAGCCAAGTGGCGCGCATTATTCGCGCAGAACGACAATGCGTCAAGCGTTTTTATAAAAAAATTATCTACGCTATCAACCGTTTATCCCTTCCCCCTCGAAATCAGCGGCGACGGGCAGCGCTGGAACCAGCGGCTGGCCTGTTCGTAGGCGTGGGCCAGTTGCAGGACGGCGAAGTCGGCCTGGTGTTTGCCGATGATCTGCAAGCCCATGGGCAGGCCTTCGGCATTGAAGCCGGCCTGGACACTGGCCACCGGACAGCCGGACAAGGTGCCGGGAATCACCACCTCCATCCAGCGGTGATAGGTGTCCATGGCCACGCCTTCGATGCTGCGCGGCCAGGGGGTGTGCTTGTCGAAGGGGAAGACCTGGGCGCTGGGCAGCAGCAGGTAGTCGAAGCGCTCGAACAGCTTTGAAATGGCGCGGTACCAGTCGCTGCGGATCACCGAGGCGTCGAAGACCTGGCTCGCGGACAGCTTGAGGCCGTTTTCCACTTCCCAGATGGCCTCGTCCTTGAGCTGTGTGCGTTTCTGTGGATCGGCATAGGTGCTGCCCAGGGACCCGGCGACCATCCAGTGGCGTAGGGTGCGCCAACTGCTCCACAGGCGCTCGGGGGCGAAGTTCGGGCTGGCCGGTTCGACGCTGCAGCCCAGGCTGCGGAAATCGCCCAAGGCTTTTTCGCAGAGTTGCAGCAGGCCCTTTTCCATCGGCAGGTAACCGTTGAAGTCCCCCAGCCAACCCAGGCGCGTGCCCTTGAAGTCGCGCTCCAGTGGCGCGGCGAAGCCCTGGCCGGATTCGGCGATGGACAGCGGTGCTCGGGCGTCACCGCCGGCCTGCACCGATAACAGCAGGGCCGCGTCGCGCACGCTGCGGGCCATGGGGCCTTCGTAGCCGAGCTGGTCGATGAACAGGTCGCTGCTGTCGTCGAACGGCACCCGGCCCTGGGACGGTCGGAAGCCGAAGATGTTGTTGAAGGCCGCCGGGTTGCGCAGCGAGCCCATCATGTCGCTGCCGTCGGCCACCGGCACCAGGTGCAGGGCCAGGGCTGCGGCGGCGGCGCCACTGCTGCCGCCAGCGGTCTTGCTCGGGTCATAGGCAC
Source organism: Pseudomonas sp. RC4D1 (assembly GCF_018390395.1). NCBI lineage: Bacteria > Pseudomonadati > Pseudomonadota > Gammaproteobacteria > Pseudomonadales > Pseudomonadaceae > Pseudomonas > Pseudomonas sp. RC4D1. Next base: position 2,002,130 of record NZ_JAHBAW010000002.1, on the reverse strand, counting down.
AGCCGGTGGCGCCGAACAGCGGGTTGTAGGTCTGCGAGCCGAGGCCGAATTCCGGGGTGTTGCTCTTGCCGATAATGATCGCCCCGGCAGCCTTGATCCGTTCCACCATGATGCCGTCGCGCTCGGGGATGAAGTCCCGGTACAGCGGCGAACCCAGGGTGGTGCGGATGCCCTGGGTCAGGGACAGGTCCTTGATCGCGTGGGGTAGGCCGTGCATCCAGCCGCGATAGTCGCCACGGGCCAGTTCGGCGTCGCGCTGCTCGGCCTGGGCCAGCAGGCTGTCGGCCGGTTGCAGGCTGACCAGGGCATTGACCTTGGGGTTATAGCGTTCGATGTGGGCAAGGTAGGTCTGCATCACTTCCCGACAGGAAACCTGACGCAGGCGGATACGCTCGGCGAGTTCATGGGCCTGGAGCAGGACCAGTTCGCTGGGGGGATTGGCGTTCATGGCAGGGGGCCTTTCAAACGGCTTTAGAAACGCCCCGGCATCCAGGCCGGGGCGGCAGAAGTCAACGCAGCTCAGCGCATCAGGTTGGTCCACAGGCGGTCGGCGAGGCGGATCGCGCCTTCGCCGCAGGTCTGGCTGAAGACCACCTTGGTGCCCTCGGGAATGTGCAGCTCGGGGGCATCCTTCAACCCGGAGTCGAGGAAGGGTTCGACGCCCTTGATCGGGCTCTGGTGCTTGAGGAAGTTCTGGGTCATGGCGGCGTTCTCAGGCTGGCTGAGGAAGGCGATGAAGGCCTTGGCGTTCGCCGGGTGCTTGCTGCCCTTGGGGATGACCATGTTGTCCACCCAGGCCAGCACGCCTTCTTTGGGATAGAGGTACTTCAGGCCGGGCTTCATCTCCCGGGCACGCATCGACGAGCCGCCCCAGAACATCGACATGTCGATTTCCCCGGCCGCCAGGTTCTCGCGGATCGCCCCGGCCTTGGAGCTGTAGGTCTTGACGAAGGGCTTCTGCGCCTTGAGCAGGCCAAGGATCTGCTGCATCTGCTTGGGGTCTTCGCTGCACAGCGGAATGTTCAGGTACAGGCTGGCCATGTCGATCACTTCGCTCACCGAGTCGAACATGTTGATCCGCCCCTGCAGCTCCGCTGGCGGTTCGTAGAGCACCTTGTAGCTGTCGCTCGGGCCTGTGTAGCGTTCGCCGTTGAGCACCACGCTGGTGGTGCCCCAGATGAAGGGCACCGAGTAGGCGCCTTCAGGGTCCCAGGTGGGCTTTTTCAGGTTGTCGACCACACCGGCGTAGTAGGGCTGCTGGGCCGGATCGAAGCGTTCCAGCAACTGCTCCTGGATCAGGATCGGAATGAACTGGTGGGACGGGATCGCCACGTCATAACCGGTGCCGCCCTGTTTCAGCTTGGCCAGCAGGGTTTCGTTGGAATCGTAGGAGTCCACCGTGACCTCGATGCCGGTCTGCTTCTGGAACTTGGCGAGAATTTCCGGCGAAAAATAGCCGCTCCAGCTCACGACGTTGAGTTTCTCGGCGGCCTGTACCGCCAGTGGCAGGCTCAGCAGCAGCGAGGTTCCCAGACTTGCGATCAACTTGCTCATGGCATTTCCCCAAGGTCAGTGGACGGTTCAAGGGTGTTTCTTGCTCAACAGGTAAGAGAGGCTGACGAACAGCACCGAGACGCCGAGGATCAGCGTCGACACGGCGTTGACGTCGGGTGTCACGCCCATGCGCAACAGGCCGAAGATGAAGATCGGCAGGGTGGTGGTGCCGGCCTGGGACACCATCATCGAGATCACGAAGTTATCCAGGGAGACGATGAAGGCCAGCATCAGCCCGGAGACGATCCCCGGCATCAGCAGCGGCAGGGTCACCTTGCGAAAGGTGCGCCAGGGGCCGGCGTACAGGTCCGCCGCGGCATGCTCCAGGGACAGGTCCATGTCGTTGAGGCGGGCGCGGATCGGCAAGTAGGCGAAGGGGATGCAGAACACCGTGTGGGCGATGATCAGGTTGCCGTAGCCCAGGGACAGCCCCAGCGTCGAGAACAGCGCCAGGGTGGCCACGCCGACGACGATTTCCGGCAGCACCAGGGGCAGCATGATGGCGCCCATGGACAGTTGCAGGCCCTTGAACTTCGCCCCGCGTGAGGTGCCCAGGGCGGCCAGGGTGGCGATGGCGGTGGCCGCCATGCTGGCGCACACGGCGATCAGCAGGCTGTTGCCCGCCGCCTGGCGCAGGGCCTGGTTGGCAAACGCCGCGCGGTACCAGTCGAGGCTGAAGCCGCTCCACACAGTGGCCGACTGGTTGGCGTTGAAGGAGAACACCACCAGCACCAGGATCGGCGCGTAGAGGTACAGGTAGAACAGGAAGCTGAAGCCGCCGAAGCCGGGAAAGTCCTGGACGCCGAGGCCGTTGCGTTTGAACAGGCGGATCATCATGCGCCCTCCTGAAGGGTTCGCTGGCGCTGGGCGCGCAAGGCGTAGACGGTCAGTACCAGCATCACTGCGGCCATCAGCACCAGGGACAGGGCCGCGCCGAAGGGCCAGTTACGGGCGTCGCTGAACTGCCGGAAAATCAGGTTGCCGAGCATCATCCGGGTGCCGCCGCCGAGCAGTTCAGGGGCGATCATCGCCCCCAGGCAGGGCACAAAAGTCAGGATCGCCCCGGCGAAAATCCCCGGCTTGGCGATTGGCAGCACCACTTTGCGCAAGGTGCGCCAGCGTCCGGCGTAGAGGTCCTGGGCCGCCTCCAACAGGCGGATGTCCATCTTTTCCAGGGTGGCGTAGATCGGCAGCACCACGAAGGGCGCGTAGGTGTAGACCAGCCCCAGCAGCACCGCGCCGTCGGTGTACAGCAACTGCAACGGCTCGTGGATGACCCCCAGGCCCATCAGGCTGTTGTTGATCACCCCGGTGTTGCGCAGCAGCAGAATCCAGGCGTAGGTGCGGATCAGCAGGTTGGCCCAGAACGGCACGGTGATCAGGAAGATCAGCAAGCCCCGGCGCTGCACTGGTTGCATGGCTAGCCACACCGCCACCGGAAAACCGATCAGCAGGGTGATGAGGGTGGTCAGCCCGGCAATGCCGATGGAGCGCAGGGCGATCAGCAGGTAGGAGTCGGCGAAGGCCAGGCTGTCATCCAGCTGCCGTTCGAACAGCAGGGAGGTGTAGGCGTCGCTGCTGAAGACCTGGTTCACCCCGCCGTAGGGGTTGGCTTCCATCAGCGAGTAACCGATGACGATCAGGATCGGCACGATCAGGAACAGGCCGATGGCAATCAGCGCCGGGCTGACTCCGAGAACGCTGCGCAAGGCCTTGCGCCGTTCCAGGTGCTGGGAAATCGATGAGGCGTGCATGGCGAATCCTCGTGGTCAATCCAGCAGGACGCTGGCGCTGCCGCGTTCGAACACCAGCCCGGCGTGGCTGCCCACGCTCAGGCGCGGATGGTGTTCGAGGCTGTTGGGCGCACGCACGGTGAGGCGCATGCCGTCGCCAAGGCTGACCTGGTATTGCAGGTCGGTGCCCAGGTAGATCTGCGCCTCGATGCGGCACGCCAGGGCGCCTTCCACGGCGTCGCTACGCAGGTGCAGGCGCTCCGGGCGCACGGACAGGGTGACCTGCTGGCCGACTTTGACCGTGTTGCAGGGTTGCGCCGGCAGTGCCTCTCCGGCGGGACCGCTAAACCAGGCCAGGCCGGCTTCGACGCGGCTGACGGTGGCCTGGATGAAGTTGGTTTCACCGATGAAGTCGGCGACGAAGCGATTACGCGGTTGCTCGTAGATCTCTTCCGGGCGACCCACTTGCTGCACTTCGCCTTCGGAGAGCACGGCGATGCGGTCGGACAGGGTCAGGGCCTCTTCCTGGTCATGGGTGACGAAGATGAAGGTGATGCCGGTCTTGGCCTGGATCGCCTTGAGTTCTTCGCGCATGGCCTGGCGCAGCTTGAGGTCCAGGGCCGACAGCGGTTCGTCCAGCAACAACACCTTGGGGTGGGGCGCCAGGGCCCGGGCCAGGGCGATGCGTTGCTGCTGGCCGCCGGAGAGCTGGTTGGGCTTGCGCCCGGCGAAGCGTTCCATCTGCACCAGGGCCAGCATCTCGCGCACCCGCTCGGCGATCTGCGCCTTGCTCAGCACCTGGCCCATGGGCCGCGATTCCAGGCCGAAGGCCAGGTTCTCGGCCAGGGTCATGTGGGGGAACAGGGCGTAATGCTGGAACACGGTGTTCACCGGGCGCTCGAAGGGCGGCCGCTCGGCGATGTTCTCGCCGTAGAGGAGGATCTCGCCCTGGGTCGGAAATTCGAACCCGGCGATCATCCGCAACAGGGTGGTCTTGCCGCAGCCAGAGGGGCCGAGGAGGGTGAAGAATTCGTTGTCGCGGATGTCCAGGTCGATGTGCTTCAGGGCCACCGGGCCACTGTGTGGATCGCCGTAGACCTTGCGCACCGAGCGGATGGACACCGCCAGTGTTTGCAGCGCATGCAGGGCATTCATGCCTTACCTCCGATTCCCCCATGGGCTGTCGCGCAGGCCATGGATATTGTTTTTCTTGGGCAGGATCGAGATGTGTTCGGATGCGTGAAAAGCCTGTTTTTACGGGCTTTGCGCGGGTTCTTATTGTTCTGCTGGGGCTGATTATCAGTGAGGGGTTGCGGGGGCGAAACATCAATTTTAACATACCAGATGTTAAATAATTTAATAGCAGAGAGCGTGCAAAACCATGGCCGAACAGCGTTTGCCACCGTTGAATGCGGTGCGGGCTTTTGATGCCGCGGCCCGCCTGGGCAGCTATGTCGAAGCCTCCAAGTCGCTGCATGTCACCCAGCCGGCCATCGGCCGCCATGTGAAGTTGCTGGAGGATTGGCTCGGGGTGCAGTTGTTCGAACGCACCTCGCGCGGGGTGATCCTGACCCCGGCGGGGGAGAAGTACCACCGCAAGATCGCCGCCGCCCTGCAACTGATCATCGAGGCCGGTCGTGAAGCCCAGCCCAAGGCCGCCGAGCGCTGGTTGCGGATCATGGTGGTGCCGGGTTTTGCCAAGCGCTGGCTGACCCCGCGCCTGGAGGCGCTGCGCCATGTGCGTCCGGGTTTGAAGTTCGCCATCGAGCCGAACTCCACCTTCACCGAAGTCGACGCCAAGAGCGCCGACCTGGGGATCGCCTATGGCCTGGACGGGCAATATGCCGAGTCCCGGGTCAGCCTGATCTGCCCTCGGGTGTTTCCGATTTGCACCCCGGCTTACCTGGCCGGCATCGAGCCGATCAAGGGCCCGGCGGATCTGGCCCGCCACGAGTTGATCCATTTCGATGACGGTGAGTGGTGGAACCTGTGGTTTGCCGCCAATGGCCTGGATATCCAGCTCAGCTCCGACCTGATCTATGTGAACAACGACCACGCCCTGTCGGTGGCCGAAAGCGGCGGCGGCATTGCCCTGGCCAATGAAGTGCTGGTGCGCGAGGAGCTCAAGGCCGGCACCCTGGTACGGGTGCTGGAGGATCAGGTGAAGCTGGAAAGCTACCGGGTGCTGACCCCGGCCACTGAATGGTCGCAGGACGTGGAGTGGTTCATCCAATGGCTCAAGGCCGAGCTTGAAGCGGACTTCCCCGAGGCGCGGATAGTGGGTCGTTAGCAAGCTAATGGGATGGCGTGTGCGCAGCAAAAAATGGCACATTGGCGCACCTGCCCCTGTGCACCCACCCGTTGTACGGAAAATCCTATGGCTAGCAGCAACCCTCAGACCGTCGCAACGACGGCATCTCCCGCTTCGCAAAGCAGTCCACTGGTCTTGCGCATCATTGGTGCGGTGGCCCTGGCCCACTTGATCAACGACCTGATCCAGGCGGTGCTGCCGGCGATCTACCCGATGCTCAAGGACAACTACGGCCTGACCTTCACCCAGGTCGGCCTGATCACCCTGACCTTTCAGCTCACCGCTTCCCTGCTGCAACCTTGGGTTGGTTTTTACACCGATCGACGGCCTCTGCCGTTCCTGTTGCCAGCGGGCATGATCTGCACCCTGATCGGCATTTTGATGATGTCCCAGGTCGGCAGCTTTGCCTTGATCCTGCTGGCGGCTGCATTGATCGGCATTGGCTCCTCGACCTTCCACCCGGAAGCTTCGCGGGTCGCCCGGCTGGCTTCCGGTGGGCGCTATGGCCTGGCGCAGTCGAGCTTCCAGGTGGGCGGCAACGCCGGCACCGCGTTCGGCCCCTTGCTGGCCGCGGCGATCATCATTCCCTACGGCCAGGGCAATGTGGCCTGGTTCGGTCTGTTCGCGCTGTTTGCCCTGGTGGTGCTCTACGCCATCAGCCGCTGGTACGCCAACCATCTGCGCCTGCACAAGCTCAAGCAGGGCCAGGCGGCGACCCATGGTCTGTCGAGGAACCGGGTGATCAGCGCCCTGGTGGTCCTCGGGCTGCTGGTGTTCTCCAAGTATTTCTACATGGCCAGCTTCACCAGCTATTTCACCTTCTACCTGATCGAGAAATTCGACCTGTCGGTGGCCAGTTCGCAACTGCACCTGTTCTTGTTTCTCGGCGCGGTGGCGGCGGGGACCTTCTTCGGTGGGCCGATCGGCGACAAGATCGGGCGCAAGGCGGTGATCTGGTTCTCGATCCTCGGGGTGGCGCCGTTCACCCTGCTGCTGCCCCATGTCGACCTGTTCTGGACCAGTGTCCTCAGTGTGGTGATCGGCTTCATCCTGGCCTCGGCGTTCTCCGCCATCGTGGTCTACGCCCAGGAACTGGTGCCGGGCAACGTCGGCATGATCGCCGGGGTATTCTTCGGTTTGATGTTCGGTTTCGGCGGGATCGGCGCGGCGCTGCTGGGGCACCTGGCGGACATCCATGGCATCGAGTACGTGTACTTCCTGTGCTCGTTCCTGCCGCTGTTCGGAGTGCTGGCGATCTTCCTGCCGCGTACCCGCAAAGCCTGACGCGCGGTTGTTCGACGCGTAAAAAAACGCCCGGGGCCATGCTCCGGGCGTTTTCGTTTCAGCGTAGTGCTAGTTGAGGCGTCGCTGCCTGCGGCCTCAGTGCAGGCTTTTCAGGTAGGCAATCAGGTGTTGGCGGCTCTGCGGGTCGGCCTGGCCGGGAAACATCATCTTGTTGCCCGGTACCAGGGTCGCCGGGTTGCTCAACCAGCGCTCCAGCGCGGCGTCGTTCCAGTGCAGGCCTGCGCCTTGCAGGGCACTGGAATAGCTGAAGCCCTGGGCCTGGCCGCTGGCCCGGCCGAACACGCCTTGCAGGCTGGGGCCCATCAGGTGCTTGCCGTTCTCGACGCTGTGGCAGAAGCCGCATTGAGCGCTGAACAGAGTCTTGCCGAGGACCGCATCGCCGTCGGCCAGGGCCAGGGGGGCAGCCAGCAACAGGGCGTGAGCTGCGAGCAGTGGGGTGTACTTCATGGATTTTCCTGTGCTTCAAAGGGCCCCGTGGCGCCAGGCCGACGGGGCGTGTGTGCGATTTAGAAGGGGTTGGCCAGATCGATCCCGGACTTGCCCGGGGCGAGGATGTTGTTCGGGTCCAGGGCGCGCTTGATGGCGTGCTCGACCTTGCGCTTGACCGGGCCGTAGCTCTGCGCCACCCGCTCCTGGAAGGCGGTGTTGACCCGGTACACGGCATAACCGTGCTGCTCGAACACATCCAGCAGTTCGGCGAAGCAGGCGTGGGCGCGCAGGGTTTCCTCCGGGTTGCTGCGGTCGTACAGCACGTCGATCACGTGGTGCATGTCGCGCCAGCCGACGATGAATTCGCCGACATAGTCCAGGCCGTGCTTGTTGAGGACCTGCTTGGCCAGGGCCTGCTGTTTGTTGCACTCGCTGCCGCGGGCCTGGCTCACCGGGGCGAACCACATCGAGCCACCGCCGCCGCGCCAGTTGTACAGGCCGAACTCCTGCAGGTTGGGCACCCCGGACATCAGTTGCGAGCGGTACAGGAACGGTTGTGTGTTGCCCGCTTCTTCCTGGGTGACGATGCGTCCCTTGCCCAGGGCCTTGAGGGCCTGGTTGACGATCTTCCAGTTGACGTCCACTTGCTCCTGGGTGCCGTACAGGGCGGCGTAGACGTTCCAGGCACCGAGGTTCTTGTCCTTCTGGATCTGCTTGAGGATGGCCTCGGAGGTGGCCCCCGGCTCGCTGGTGTAGTCGGAGCGGCGGGTGTTGCAGGTGGCCGCTTCCCACAGTACGCCGGCGATCACCACCGAGTTGGGAATCACCTGGGCGATGCGCAGCGGGCGGATGAATTCGACGATCTCGGCAATGTCCGACTCGTTCTCGAACTTGATCTCGAACGGTTTGAACACCGGCGGCTTGGGCATCAGCCAGAAGCCCATCTTGGTGCAGATGCCGTAGTTGGCCTGGGTGAACATGCCATCCAGGGTCGGGCCGTAGCCCCACTTGAACACTTGCCAGGCGTTGTCGCCTTTGACCCCGCCCATGCCGGTGCGATAGACGTCGCCGTTGGCCAGCACCACTTCCATGCCGCACTGCATGAGGAAGTGTTCGCCGTAGGGGGTGTAGCCCACGCCGCGGTCCATGGTGTTGCCCAGGGGACCGGCGATGGCCGAGGGCGCCGAGAAGGACAGCATCAGCGGCAGGTTGTGCTCCTGGATGTAGTCGTAGAGCTGCTGGTAGGTGACCCCGGGCTCCACCAGTGCGGTGCACAGCTGCGGGTCGACGTGGAGGATCTTGTTCATTTTCTTCAGGTCGAGAATCACCTGGCCGCGCTGGCCGGGGGCGGCCGAACCGTAGCCGAAGTTGCGTCCGGTGGAGATGGTCCAGACCGGGATCTTGTGTTCGTTGCAGATCTTCACCACCCCCTGCACCTGCTCGACGCTGGTGGCGGTGACCGCGGCCGAAGGCATGTGCTCGGCGGTGTCCACCGCCATCATGATCTTGCTGTAGGGCACCAGTTGGTCGTCCTTGACCAGGACGTTCTCGTCCCCCAGCAATGCTCGGAACTGGGCGATGGCTTTATTGAAGTGGGCCGCATTCACGCCCCGGGGCAGCAGTGGCTTCTGGGTTTGCTCAGTCATGGGATCAGCTCCTTCAAGCCTCGATCGAAAACGAAACGAAATGGCCGCTCAGCGGCGTGGCCCGTGGGCTGGCCAAAGGTGCCTGGCCGAGGCGGCCGCGGGTCAGTTCGGCCAGGCTGTAGCCGAGGATGGCGGCCCATTGTTCGGCGCTGCGCGGATCGCGGGCGCGAGCGCCGGCCTGGAACGCCGGCTGTGCCAGCAGGCGTTGTTCGCTGAGGCTGAAACCGGCGCCACAGGCGTTCAGTTGCAGGCCCAGTTGCAAGGCGCAGCCATGGGCGGCGGCGGTGCCCAGCAGTTGGTGGCGCGAGCTCCGGGCATCGCTGTGGTGCTGGCCGAGCCATTGCACCCGGGCCCCGGCGCTACGGGCCTGGTCCAGCACCAGGGCGGCGCTGGCGTCGTCCAGCAGGCCGATCAGGCGTTGTGGCCGGCCGCTGCCCAGGCGCTGCTGCAGCGCCTGGAGCGACGCCAGGTTGCCCTCCCAGCGCTGCACGCTGACCTGGCGCGCTACCGAGCTGGCGTTGATCCCCTGGACGAAAGCCGAGTCGGCGACGGCGGGGCTGACCAGGGCCAGGGTCGGTAGCCGTGGGCCGGTGGACGGGCCCAGCACGCTGTTGGCCAGGCCCAGGCCGGGGCCGGTCACCGCGACGCTGGCCAGGCCGCCCAGGGCCATGCCCTTGAGCAGTGAGCGACGTTCAATGTTCATGGGCGTCTCCTCAAGGTTGGGCGGCCGGGGCCGGGGCGTTGGAGATGTACTCGGCGACCTGCTGCAAGGCGTTGTCGTCGATGAACGATGCCGGGAAGGCCGGCATCGCGCGAAAGCCGTTGCGCACCACCGCGGTGATGTAGGGCGGCGGCAGTTGGCGCCCCTTGATCTGCGGGCCGACCTGCTTTTCGTGGCAGTGGCCGCAGACCTTGGCGTAGACGTTTTCACCGTTTTTCCAGACGCCGTCGCCATCGGCGGCGGCCGGACCGGCCAGCACCATCAGGGGCAGGGCCAGGCACAAGGCAAGGGTCCGCTGTGCAGCGGGGCTGTTGAGGAGCGAGGACATTGCGTACTCCGTATTGTTATGGGGTGACTCGGTTGATAAGCGCCCAGCTCAGAAGGGATAGGGACGTGGTGTGTGTTGCAGGGTGATCCAGTGGTCGGTGGTGAATTCGTCGATTGCCCAGTCGCCGTTGAAACGGCCCAGGCCGGAGTTCTTCTCGCCGCCAAAGGGCGCGTTGGGCTCATCGTTGACCGGCATGTCGTTGACGTGGCTCATCCCCGCTTGAAGGCGCTGGGCGAACTGCACGCCGCGCTCGGGGTTGGCGCTGAAGACCGCGCTGGACAGCCCGTATTCACTGGCATTGGCCAGCTCCAGGGCGTGCTCGGCATCCCGCGCGCTCTGGATGCCCACCAGGGGGCCGAAGATTTCTTCGCGGGCGATTTCCATGTCAGCGTGCACGTCGCCGAACACGTGGGGCGGCAGCACATTGCCCGAAGCCGGGCCACCCGCCAGCAAGGTCGCGCCTTCGGCCAGGGCCAGGCGGATCTTGTCCTGCAGACCGGCCAGCTGTTTGCTGTTGATCACCGGGCCGACCACCGTGGCCGCCAGACTCGGGTCGCCGTAGGGCAGGGCCTTGACCCGTTCGACAAAGCGCTGGGTAAAGGCCTGCAATACCGGCTGCTCGACGATGATGCGGTTGATCGCCATGCAGATTTGCCCCTGATGCAGGAACTTGCCCACCACCGCGGCGTTCACCGCTTGCTCCAGGTCGGCATCGGCCAGGACCACGAACGGGCTGTTGCCCCCCAGCTCCAGGGCCACGTGCTTGAGGTGCTCGCCGCCGCTGGCGATGCGCCCGATGTTGCGGCCGACCTGGGTCGAGCCGGTAAAGGAAATGAACGCCGGGACCGGGTGCTCGACAAAGGCATCGCCGATTTCCGCCCCGGCACCGACCACCACGCTGAGCACCCCGGCGGGCAGCCCGGCTTCCTCGAAGATCCGCGCCAGCAGCAGGCCGCCAGTCACCGGGGTGTCGCTGGCCGGCTTGACCACCACCGCGTTGCCCAGGGCCAGCGCCGGGGCCAGGGAGCGGGCGCTCAGGTGCAGGGGGAAGTTCCACGGGCTGATCACCCCGATCACCCCCAGCGGCTTGCGGTAGACGCGGCTTTCCTTGCCGGGGACGTTGGAGGCGACGATCCGCCCGTGCACCCGGCTGGGCAGGCTGGCGGCCTCGACGATGATGGCGCGGGCCGCGCCCCATTCGATCTGCGCCTTGATCCGCGTGCTGCCGGATTCGCGGATCAGCCAACCGATGATTTCTTCACGGCGTTCATCGAAGATCCGCGCGGCGTTGAGCAATACCTCGCTGCGTTGCGCCGGGCTGCTGGCGGCCCATTGGCCTTGGGTCTGGCGGGCCTTGGCATAGGCCTGATCCAGGTCCTGGCGGTTGGCCAGGCTGATCTGCAGCAGGCATTGCCCGGTGAACGGGTCGTAGACGGGTAGCTCCCGGCCGCTGCTGCCGGCTCGCCAGTCTGCGGCGATGGGTTGCAGTTCCAGGTGTTGATAGGCAGGTCGAGTCGCAGTCATGGGGTTCTCTCTGGTTCGTGGCCATGGCTCGGCTGTCAGCAATCAAGCCGATGGCGCATGAGGGTGGGGATGGGGCCGTTACGACGGCGTCTCAGCCGAGGCGGGCAAGGTTGCGCAAGGAGCGCTCGTCCAGGGCAGCGGGGTAGGGCAGAGGAGGCGCAAGGCGGGCGGAAGGCATGGCAAGGTCACCTGTTGTGTTGTTATGGATGAGCATCTGCCTGTGCATAACAACTATCGTGCCACGCGCTTTGTTTTGAAAAATATCCTTTAAAAACAATTATTTATTTGTTTGTTTCGGATTTTTGAGCGAGCCCGCCACGCGGCATCAGGCGCGGGCTGCGGAAATTTATGCAGAGAAGTCGCGAGGTTGTCGAAAGCTCGGCACTCCATGGGCGCTCGTGGAAACTGTGCGGTTATCGGCCAGAACTTGCGCAGCACCGACGGCGACGGGGGATGGCGATTGACCCGGAAAAGCGCCGGGGCATACTGCAAGGCCCCTGAACTGCCTGTTGATTGCCCATGACCCGTTCTCCTTCCAGCCAGCCCGGCCGTCCTGCGGATGAAGATTTCCTCAAGCAGATGCTGGGGCGGCACAAGCGCTTGATCGTCGATCGCGCCAGCCAGTTCGAGGCCAGCGGCCTGCCTTCGGCCGAGCAACTGGCCGAGACCGTGGCCTTTGCGCCCCAGGACGGCAGCATCTGGCTGTGCGGGCAGCGGATGATGCTGATGCAGGGTTCGGCGTTCGGCTCCATCCGGCGCGAATTGATCGAAGCCCTGGGCTTGGACAAAGCCCGTGGCCTGATCACCCGCATCGGCTGGCAGGCCGGCGCCCGGGACGCGGCCCAGGTCAGCGAGCAGTGGCCGGATGGCGACCACGCCAGCCTCTACAGCGCCGGGCCGCGCCTGCACATGCTCGAAGGCATGGTCAATGTCGAGGTGGTGCGCTTCGAGATCGACTCCAGCATCGGGCATTTCTATTCGGAGTTTCTGTGGCACAACTCGCTGGAGGATGACGAGCATATCGCCGCCTATGGCCTGGGCGGCGAGCCGGCCTGCTGGATGGAGATCGGCTATGCCAGCGGCTACGCTTCGTCGCTGTTGGGGCGGCTGGTGGTGTTTCGCGAACTGGAGTGCCGCTCGATGGGCCAACCGGCCTGCCGGATTGTCGGCAAACCGGCCCAGCAGTGGGACGACATCGATATCGACCTGATGTACCTCGACCCTGGGGATTTTCTCAGCCGCAGTGCCTATGCCACGGGGCAGGAGACTCAGGTCGCCGAGCTGCCGGCGCCGTTGGGCGAGGGGCAACGAGTGGGCATCTCGGCGGCGTTCGTGGCCGCCAGCCAGTTGTTGCAGCGGGTGGCGCCGACCCAGGCCACGGTGCTGCTGACCGGGGAGTCGGGGGTGGGCAAGGAGTTGTTCGCGCGCCATCTGCACCAGGCCAGCGCCCGCCGGCACAAGCCGCTGGTGGCGCTGAACTGCGCGACCCTGCCGGAAAACCTGGTGGAGGCCGAACTGTTCGGGGTGGAGCGGGGGGCCTTTACCGGCGCCGATCGTTCGCGGCCCGGACGTTTTGAGCGGGCCCATGGCGGCACCCTGTTCCTCGATGAGATCGCCACCCTCAGCCTCTCGGCCCAGAGCAAGATCCTGCGTGCCTTGCAGGAAGGCGAGATCGAGCGGGTGGGCGGTACTGAGCCGATGCAGGTGGATGTGCGGGTCATTGCCGCGACCAACCTCGACCTGCGGCGCGAGGTGGAAGCCGGACGCTTTCGTGAGGACCTGTTCTATCGACTGAATGTGTTTCCCATTCACCTGCCGCCCCTGCGTGAGCGACGCGAAGACATTCCGCTGTTGATGAGTTACTTCCTGCATCGCTTCAGCCAGCGTCACGGCCGTCAGTTGGCGGGTTTCAGCACGCGGCTGGTGAATGCGCTGCTGACCTATCGCTTCCCGGGCAATATCCGCGAGTTGCAGAACCTGATCGAGCGGGGCGTGATCGCCGCCAGCGACGGCGAAGTCATGGACGTGGTGCATCTGAGCGAGGCGGGGACGCCGCTGGCGGGCGCCGCCATCGGCCTCAACGCCGACGGCCGCCTGTCGCCAGCGGCGCTACGGGAAGCGGCCCAGCCCGTGGCCCCGGCCCGGGCAGATGAAGCCCCGGTCGAAGAGCCGGAACTGGCCAGCCTGCAAGCGTTTCTCACCGGGCGGGCACCGGCCCTGGGCACTTCGCTGGAAGAGATCGAACGGCGCCTGGTGCGTCTGGCCCTGGAGCGCTCCGGGGGCAATATCACCGCGGCGGCGCAGATGCTCGGCATGAGCCGGGCCCAGGTCAGCTATCGCCTCAAGGGCCGCTGAGCGGGCCCTCTCCTGCGCTTGGGCACGAGTTGGCCCGCCACTCGGCGGTTCAGAGTGCGCTGGTGAATTTCAGCCAGTAGGTCTGGCCTTCAGCGCGATTGCGCACCGCCGATTCATCCTGCCATTTGGCGCTCAGCGACCAGCCCTGTTTGCTGCTGAACTGCACTGCCGGACCAATGGAGAACGAGCGGCCGCGATGGCCGTCGCCGGCCTGCACCTGGGCCGCGGCGGCGCAATCGGTGACGTTGCACTTGTCGTCGCTGATCTGCTGATAGGCGTGCCCGCCGACGCCGATCACCCAACCATTGCCCACGCCCCAACCGAGGCTGTAGTCAGCGTGCAGCTCGCGTCCGGACTGATAGTGGGTGGCGCGGTTTTCGAAGTTGTAGTCGTGCATCAGGCGAACATCGGCGTTGAACCCCTGCGGGTCGGTGTAGGTCATGGCATACACCGCCTGCACGGTGTAGTAGTGGTTACCCAGGTTGATCAGGTCGTTCTTGTCGTATTCGCCGCCGCTGGGCAGGACGAAATCGACCCCAAGGGCACTGTGGAATTTGTCGCTGTGATGAAAGCCCAGCACCGGGCCGAGGTGCGCGTCACCGATGCCGCGCTTGTGATCGTGGGGGCCGTTCTGGATGTTCAGGCGTATGTCGTTCAGCGGCAGCAGGGCGTGGAAACCGAGTTGGGCCCCCAGCACCTGTTGCTCGGTGACCCAGACAAAGCGTGGCACCACGCTGGTGACGCGCAAATCGATGCGGGCGGTGCGGCGGCCGGCGTCGTCCCGCAGGCTGTCGGCCAGGTAGTTGCCGACGAAGACCTGGGCGTAGGTGCCGGGCGGCGGCAGGATGCCCATGCCGTAGAGTTCGATGCCCATGGGCCAGGAGGAAACGCCGCCTTCGCTGGCCTGGAGCCAGGGGGCGTGGGCGGTCAACAGCAGGCTTGAAGTGAGTGCAAGGGCGCGCAGGCGCGAGGAGGTCGGGTGCATGAGAAGGTCTGCCTTATTGTTATGGGGGGCGCTGGCAGGAGGTGGCTCCTGGCGCGCCGGCTGAGCTTCTCAACTAGCGTGCCAAACCTTTTATTCGAATATTTTCTTTTTGAATCAATAGGATGGATATGTGGCGCGGCCCGCAGGACCGCCGCCCCGGCGAGCGCGTGGCGAGATTTGTTAAGAGAAATCGGCTACCTGCACAAAACTCGTGGCGCCTCAGGGGCTGTTGGCGTCTTGCCCGGCACTCTGGCGGAAGGCGTTGGGTGACTGGCCGCTGAGGCGCTTGAAGAAGCGTGAGAAGTAGGTGGGGTCGCTGAACCCCAGGTTGTCCGACAGCTGGCTGATGCTGATGTTGGTGTAGATCAGGCCGCGCTTGGCTTCCAGCATCAGGCGCTGGTGCAGGATCTGCAGTGCGCTCTGCCCGGCCAGCTCCCGGCACAGGGTGTTGAGGTGCACGCTGGACAGACCGATGCGGTGGGCCAGGGATTCCACCGTGGGGTGTTCCTGATAGTGGCGCTCCACCAGCTTGATGAAGTGCCCCAACAGCTGCTGATTGCGCTCGCCGCGATTGCTCGGCGGGGTGTTCTGCTGGCCGCGGCGACTGATCCACACCACTAGCACGTTGACCAGCGAGTGCAGCAACAAATCGCGAGCGGCGGCGCTGCCTTCGTATTCGTCCATCAGCGCCTTGAACAGGGTGTTGAGGCTGTGGCGGTCGCGGCCCACGGGGTAGCAGCCGGCGCTGGCCAGCACCGCCAGCGGCGCACCCAGTTGCGCTTCCAGCTGGGCTACCAGGGGCGCGCCCAGGGTCAGCACGTAACCCTGAATGTTTTCCGAGAACTGGAAGCCGTGGACCATCAGCGGCGGCACCACCTGGATCGTCGCCTCGCGCACGTCCTGGCGCCGTCCCTCGACCTCCACCAGGGCCTGGCCGCGTTGCACGTAGAGCAGTTGATAGAGGTCGGCGTGACGGTGTGGCTTGATCTCCCAGTGGTGCAGGCTGCTGCGCTTGGGGATGGATTCGCAGTGCAGCAGGTCCGGAGTCGGCCAGGCCTGGTTTTCCCCATAGAGCTTGAACACCGGGATGCTGGAGCGGCTGGCTTTCATCGGACGCGACCTTGGCAAGGGCTTGGCTGGAGTGCTCGATAATCGAACGTTGTTTTCAAAAGTGCATTTTTAGCGTGGCTTATCACCATTTTTCCGCGTTTCTGTCGGCAAAAATGCAGGGGTACAACAATAACCATAAATTCCAGTCTGCGCCTGTCGGCCCACTGGAATGCCCTAATGAGACGACAATAATGAAAACTCAGGTTGCGATTATCGGTGCCGGACCTTCCGGCCTGCTGCTGGGCCAACTGCTGCACAAGGCCGGCATCGACACAGTGATTGTCGAGCGCCAGACCCCGGAATACGTACTCGGCCGCATCCGCGCCGGGGTGCTGGAACAGGGCACCGTGGACATGTTGCGCGAGGCTGGAGTGGCGCAGCGCATGGACGCCGAAGGCCTGGTTCACGAAGGGGTGGAGCTGTTGATGGGCGGCAAGCGCGTGCGCATCGACCTCAAGGCCCTGACCGGGGGCAAGACGGTGATGGTCTACGGCCAGACCGAAGTCACCCGCGACCTGATGGAAGCCCGCGCTGCCAGCGGGGCACCGATCATCTACTCGGCGGACCGGGTGCAGCCCCACGACATGAAGGGCGCGCAGCCCTACATCACCTATGAAAAGGACGGCCAGCAGCACCGCATCGATTGCGACTACATCGCCGGTTGCGATGGTTTTCATGGCGTGGCGCGCAAGAGCATTCCCGAGCAGGTACTGACCCACTATGAGCGCGAGTACCCCTTCGGCTGGCTGGGCCTGCTGTCCGATACCCCGCCGGTCAACCACGAGCTGATCTATGGCCAGCATGAGCGCGGCTTTGTGCTGTGCAGCCAGCGTTCCCTGACCCGCAGCCGCTACTACCTGCAAGTGCCACTGAGTGACAAGGTCGAAGACTGGTCCGACGAACGTTTCTGGAGCGAACTCAAGGCCCGTCTGCCGGCGGAGGTGGCGGCGGATCTGGTCACCGGGCCGGCGCTGGAGAAAAGCATCGCGCCGCTGCGCAGCTATGTGGTCGAGCCCATGCAGTACGGCAAGCTGTTCCTGGTGGGAGACGCTGCGCACATCGTGCCGCCCACCGGGGCCAAGGGCCTGAATCTTGCGGCTTCCGACGTGTGTTACCTGTACCGGATCTTGGTCCAGGTCTACCGCGAGGGGCGTACCGAACTGCTGGACAAGTACTCCGAGCTGGCCTTGCGCCGGGTGTGGAAGGGCGAACGCTTTAGCTGGTTCATGACCAACCTGCTACACGATTTCGGCGACCAGCAGGATGCCTGGGACCACAAGATGCAGCAGGCGGACCGCGAGTATTTCCTCAACTCCCACGCGGGCCTGGTGAATATTGCCGAGAACTATGTGGGCCTGCCGTACGAGGAAATCTGCTGAGCCTTCGGCATTGGAAGCATCGGCCTTGGAACCGCTCGCGAACGGGGGTGGTTGCGGGGCCGTGTTTGCACATGGGCACGGGCCGAAAGGTATCGGTCAAGAAACATTCCTATTTCTAAATGATATTTATTAGCATTACACTTCGATCCCCTCTCCCTGGCGCACCACCAAGGTGCACTGAATCGACAAGGATCGTTTGTAATGAAAGTCAGCTCCTGCCTGTTCAATTCGCTTCTGCTCAGTGCCGGTGTCGGCCTGCTGGCTCCGCTGGCGCAGGCCGGCGAGGCCTCAGAAGAGGTCAAACCGGCGCCGTTGGAACTGGACACCGCGTTTGTCACCGCTACCGGCGGCGCCACGGACCTCAAGGATGCCCCAGCCAGCGTCAGCGTCATCACCCGTGAGGAAATCGAGCGCCAGCCGGTCTACGACCTCAACACCCTGTTGCGTCGGGTGCCGGGGGTGACCGGTGGTTTCGGCCCGGTGGGCGAGCAGTCGAAGATCAAGCTGCGGGGCCTGGACGACAAGTACACGCTGATTCTGGTGGACGGCAAGCGTGTCGGTAGCTCCGCTGACCTGAGTTATCGTCGTGACTTGGCGCGTCAGGACTTGAACTGGATCTCGCCGAACATGATCGAGCGCATCGAGATCGTCCGTGGGCCGATGTCGTCGCTCTACGGCTCGGACGCCATGGGCGGGGTGATCAACATCATCACCCGCAAGGTCTCGCGGACCTGGACCGGTTCGGCCAGCACCCACATCACCGTGCCCAAGGACTCCGATCGCGGCCAGACCACTCAGTACAGCGCGAATGCTTCGGGGCCGTTGACCGAGTCCCTGGGATTACGCCTGGGGGCCAACGTCACGCGTCGGGCAGCGGATGAAGTCGAGGTGCGGCGCGATGCCCAAGGCGATTTCATGTACGACGACGGTGCAGGCGGTTCCAAGAATCAAAGCGTAAATGCGCTGCTGGACTGGCAGATCAACGAAGAACAGAGCTTGTCCTTCGAGGCGGTGCATGGCGTTGAGCGTTCCTGGGCATCAAAGAAAACCTTTGGTGATTGGGGCGATACCGTTGGTGGCGCCTTTGGTCCCAGCCGACTGACTCGCGACAGCTACATCCTGTCCCACACCGGTGACTGGAGCTTTGGTACCACGAAGCTCGATGCCTACCTGAACAAGTACCGCAACGATCTGGATATGGGCAAAGCCAACTCCGAGGAGAAGATTGTCGAGGGCAGTCTCAATCTGCCCTTCGAACTGCTGGTGGATCAGCGCCTGACGCTGGGTGGGCAATGGAAGCGTGAAGAACTGACCAACACCAATACCCTCGGCACCGTACCGGTGGATTACCAAGGTACTCCGGTTAGCGGCTCGACCTTGAAGGGCGATTACTCGGCGGCCTTCATCGAGGATGAGTTGTTCCTGCTGGACAACCTGTCCCTGACCCTGGGCAACCGCTTCGATCACAGCGACAAGTACGGCAACCACAACAGTCCACGGGCTTATGTGGTCTACCACCCGCATCCGGACTGGACCGTGCGAGGGGGTGTTTCCAAGGGCTTTCGTGCGCCGAGCCTGAAGGAAGGCAGTGCGGGAGCAGCGACCGAGTCCGGAGGCCGTGGTTGTGGTTCGTTGCGTCCGTTGGGTTATGTCACCGGCAGTTGCTGGATGGCCGGCAATCCGAACCTGATGCCGGAAACCAGCACCAACAAGGAAATCGGCCTGTCGTTCGATCATGACGGTTGGGAGGCGGGCCTGACCTACTTCCACACCGACTTCACCGACAAGATCGAATACGGCCCGCTGGGTCAGTACCAGGGCCGTTGGTGGACCATGCTGGAAAACGTCGACAAGGCCCGCACCCGTGGTTGGGAAGGCACCACTCGGGTTCCGTTGGGCGACTCTGTGACGTGGCGTACCAACGCCACCTACATGCTGGAAAGCCGGAACCTGAGCACGGGCGAAGATCTGATCAGCTCACCCAAACTGTCGGCATTCAGCGCGTTGGACTGGCAGATCAATGACCGTTTGAGCACCGAACTGTCGGCGCAGCACGTCGGCAAGCAGCGGGGCCTGGGCAATGATTTCGTGCAGTCCTACACCACCTATGACCTGACGGCGAACCTGGCGTTGACCAAATGGCTGACGTTGAACGGTGGGGTGCAGAACCTGATGGACAAGGACCTGCGGGACGGATCGACCAACTTCTACGTGCCCGGACGGGCATTCTTCGCGGGGGCGACCACTTACTTCTGAGGCCGCTGGATGTAGCGGGGGAATCAGCCCCATTGCCAGGCAATGGGGCTGAAGGGGATCACACGTTGAAGCGGAAGTGCATCACGTCGCCGTCCTTGACGATGTATTCCTTGCCTTCCAGGCGCCATTTACCGGCTTCCTTGGCACCGGCTTCACCCTTGAACTGGATGAAGTCGTTGTAGGCGATGACCTCGGCGCGGATAAAGCCTTTTTCGAAGTCGGTGTGGATCACGGCGGCCGCTTGTGGCGCGGTGGCGCCGACACGTACGGTCCAGGCACGAACTTCCTTCACACCTGCAGTGAAGTAGGTCTGCAGGTTGAGCATTTCGTAGCCGGCGCGGATCACCCGGTTCAGGCCAGGCTCTTCCAGGCCCAGGGCCTCGAGGAACATGTCCTTTTCTTCGCCGTCTTCAAGCTCGGCGATTTCCGCTTCGATCTTGTTGCACACCGGCACCACGATCGCGCCTTCTTCTTCGGCGATGGCCTTGACCACGTCCAGCAGCGGGTTGTTCTCGAAGCCGTCTTCGGCAACGTTGGCGATGTACATCACCGGCTTGGTGGTCAGCAGGTGGAAGCCGCGGATGATCAGCTTCTCGTCGGCGCTCATGTCCTTCATCAGGCTGCGAGCCGGCTTGCCTTCGGTGAAGTGGGCGATCAACTGCTCCAGCAGGGCTTTCTGGGCCACGGCATCCTTGTCACCGCCCTTGGCGTTGCGGGCGACTTTCTGCAGCTGTTTTTCGCAGCTGTCGAGGTCGGCAAAGATCAGTTCCAGATCGATGATCTCGATGTCACGCTTGGGATCGACGCTGTTGGACACGTGGATCACGTTGTCGTCTTCGAAGCAGCGGACCACGTGGGCGATGGCATCGGTTTCGCGGATGTTGGCCAGGAACTTGTTACCCAGGCCTTCACCTTTCGAGGCACCGGCCACCAGGCCGGCGATGTCGACGAACTCCATGGTGGTCGGCAGCACGCGCTCCGGCACGACGATGGCGGCCAGGGCGTCCAGGCGCGGGTCGGGCATCGGCACGATGCCGCTGTTGGGCTCGATGGTGCAGAAGGGGAAGTTCTCGGCCGCGATCCCGGATTTGGTCAGGGCGTTGAACAGGGTGGACTTGCCGACGTTAGGCAGGCCGACGATGCCGCAATTGAATCCCATGGTGTATTCCCCGAGGAGTAGAGTCAGGCCTTCTGGCTGTGCAGGTTTTTCATCGCGCGGTTCCATTCACCGGCGAAGATATCCGGCAGCACGCCGAGGGCAAAATCGATGCTGGCATCGAGTTTTTCCTGTTCGGCGCGTGGCGCACGACCCAGGACAAAGTTTGAAACCATACTGGCAACACCCGGGTGGCCGATGCCGAGCCGCAGGCGGTGAAAGGTATTCTGATTGCCGAGCTGCGCGATGATGTCCCGCAGTCCGTTGTGCCCGCCATGCCCGCCGCCGGTCTTGAGCTTGGCAACGCCGGGTGGCAAGTCGAGTTCGTCGTGGGCCACCAGGATCTCTTCCGGGTTGATGCGGAAGAAGCCGGCAAGCGCCGCCACGGCCTGGCCGCTGCGGTTCATGTAGGTGGTGGGAATCAACAGACGAATGTCCTGACCCTGGTGACTGAAGCGCCCGGTCAGGCCGAAATATTTGCGATCGGCGACAAGGCTGACACCTTGTTTCTCGGCGATGCGCTCAACAAAAAGGGCCCCTGCGTTATGCCGGGTCTGTTCGTATTCGGCGCCTGGATTACCCAGGCCAACGATCAGTTTGATGGCAGTCACGATAGGGGCCCTTCTTTGGAGTGGTGGATAACATCGCCGCAACCGGTGCTACGGCGAAAGGGGACGACAAAAGCTTGGTTGCCTTGCGGCAAACTTCGCGTTCTCGCCCGCTTTCTCGCTACGTTCCAGTCCGCGATGTGTTCCGCTCAACTCCGGCGTCAGAGTGAATTACTCTGCAGCGCCTTCTTCTTTCTCAGAAGCAACACGTGGTGCGTAGACGTTGGCGACTGCCAGGTCGTTGCCGTGTGCCAGAGCAACAAACTCAACGCCTTTAGGAGCGGTGAGGTTGGACAGGTGGATCACGGTGCCGATGTCGGTCTCAGCCATGTCGACTTCGATGAACTCAGGCAGGTCTTTCGGCAGGCAGGAAACTTCGATCTCGGTGGCTGCGCGGAAGATCTCGCCGCCTTTCTTGATCGGTGCAGCTTCGTTGATCAGGTGCACTGGAACCATGGCGGTCAGTTTCTGACCAGCAACTACGCGAACGAAGTCAGCGTGCATCACGTGGCCTTTGGCCGGGTGACGTTGCAGGGCCTTGATCACGACGTTCTGCTTGGTGCCACCAACGTTCAGTTCGATGATGTGGCTGTAGGCAGCTTCGTTTTCCAGCAGCTTGGCCACTTCTTTGGCCAGCATGCTGATGGATTCAGGGGCTTTGTCGCCACCGTAAACTACAGCTGGAACCAGGCTTGCGAGACGACGCAGGCGGCGGCTCGCACCTTTCCCCAGGTCGGAACGCAGTTCAGCATTCAGAGTAAAATCGTTCATGTTGTATCTCCAAAATAACCACACTCGCCCCAGCGTTTGCGACCAGCGCTAAAGGCGATATGGGCAAAAAAGCCCCGTCCCAACACAGGTTGGGACGGGGCGCTTTTCGTCATCGGGATGTTTTGCCAGGGACTAGCCCTTAGCGGAACATCGCGCTGATCGATTCTTCATTGCTGATGCGGCGGACCGCCTCGGCAACTACCGGTGCGATATCCAGTTGGCGGATACGCGCACAGGCTTGTGCTGCAGCGGACAGCGGGATGGTGTTGGTCACCACCAGCTCGTCCAGCACGGAATTTTCAATGTTCTCGATGGCTCGACCCGACAGCACAGGGTGTGTGCAGTAGGCAAAGACCTTGGCTGCGCCATGCTCTTTCAGGGCCTTGGCCGCGTGGCACAGGGTGCCGGCGGTATCGACCATGTCATCGACCAGAATGCAGGTGCGTCCTTCGACGTCGCCGATGATATGCATCACTTCGGAGTGATTGGCTTTCTCACGACGCTTGTCGATGATCCCGAGATCCACGCCCAGCGACTTGGCCACGGCACGTGCACGCACGACGCCGCCAATGTCCGGGGACACGATCATCAGGTTTTCGAAACGCTGGTCTTCGATGTCATCCACCAGAACCGGGGAGCCGTAGATGTTATCTACCGGGATATCGAAGAAACCCTGAATCTGGTCAGCATGCAGATCAACCGTGAGAACACGGTCGATGCCGACTACGGTGAGCATGTCAGCCACGACTTTCGCGCTGATAGCCACACGTGCGGAACGCGGACGGCGATCCTGACGGGCATAACCAAAATAAGGAATAACAGCAGTGATACGAGTCGCTGAGGAGCGGCGGAAGGCATCAGCCATCACGACGAGTTCCATCAGGTTATCGTTGGTCGGAGCGCAAGTCGGCTGAATAATGAAGACGTCTTTACCGCGGACATTTTCATTGATCTCGGCAGTAATTTCGCCGTCGGAGAATTTTCCAACAGAGATGTCACCGAGAGGGATATGCAGCTGACGTACTACACGCCGAGCCAGATCGGGGTTAGCGTTCCCCGTAAAGACCATCATCTTGGACACGCGCAGTACCTGAAGGCTGAGGGTATACCTGGATGAGTATAAGGAAAATGGCAGGGGCGGCTGGATTCGAACCAACGCATGGCAGGATCAAAACCTGCTGCCTTACCGCTTGGCGACGCCCCTGTATCTGTTGCTTCGAGTACCTGATACTCGATTCCTTTAGAGCAGACCTTGCAGCTTGCGATGCAACATCGAAACGTTGCTTCCTTTTGCTACAAACCCTGTAAGGGTCTCTGTAAGAAGGGCCGAGACTTTATCAGCTTCAGCTTTGCTTGGGAAGCCCCCAAACACACAACTTCCAGTTCCAGTCAGTTTTGCTTCGGTAAATTTACCTAGCAAATTCAATGCGTTACGTACTTCTGGATAACGCCTTGCGACTACCGGAAGGCAGTCATTTCTGCTGTTTCCCTTGGGAACGGGGCGCACTTTAATGGGCGGAGTGTCACGTGTCAACAGCGGATCGGAAAAAATTTCTGCTGTACTTACAGACACTTGCGGGACCAGCACCAGGTACCAGGGTTCTTCGGGGTATTCGGGGGTGAGTTTTTCACCCACGCCCTCAGCGAACGCAGCGTGCCCACGTACGAAAACTGGAACGTCGGCCCCCAGGGTCAGCCCCAATGCAGCCAGTCGATCTTCATCCCAGCCCAGTTGCCAGAGATGATTGAGGCCCAGCAGGGTAGTGGCGGCATTGGAACTGCCGCCGCCGATGCCGCCGCCCATGGGCAGGATCTTGTCGATCCAGATATCGATGCCCTGGGTGCAGCCGGACTGTTCCTGGAGCTTTTTCGCCGCCTTGACGATCAGATTGCTGTCGTGAGGCACGCCGTCGAACTCGGTGTGCAGGCGAATCTCTGCGTCATCGCGGAGAGCGAAGGTGATTTCATCGCCATAGTCAAGAAATTGAAACAGCGTCTGCAACTCGTGGTAGCCGTCTTCACGGCGACCCAGAATGTGCAGCATCAGATTAAGTTTGGCCGGGGAGGGCAGGGTCAGCTTTTCCAAGGACATGTCATTGCCCCAGCTTGCGTGGCAGCCATTCCTTGATCACCAGGGTGACGTCAAGGTTGCTGCCATGCAGTTTGATGCGCTCGGGCAGCCAGTAGCCGTTCTGTTCGGAGTAACTGCTGTATTCCACTTGCCAGCCATCCTGTTCCAGGCTCGCCAGGTGGCTGTCGCCATCCAGGGTCAGGCGGCTTTT
This sequence comes from Pseudomonas sp. RC4D1, assembly GCF_018390395.1. Taxonomy (NCBI): domain Bacteria; kingdom Pseudomonadati; phylum Pseudomonadota; class Gammaproteobacteria; order Pseudomonadales; family Pseudomonadaceae; genus Pseudomonas; species Pseudomonas sp. RC4D1. The sequence continues at coordinate 1,977,677 of NZ_JAHBAW010000002.1, read as the reverse complement.
GCTGTCTGGGGCAGGCAGACCGCGAACCCACCAGGCCAGGTGGGAGACCGGCAGTTTCCAGCCCATCTGCTCTTCAAGCAGAGTTTCCGGGCTGGCCGCTTCGTAACGACCCTGATTGGCCACTTCCAGGCTGACCTGGCCGGGGCGACCGGTCAGGCGTGCAGCACCACGACCCAGCGGACCGGACAGTCGAATGTCGTAATAGTCCTGGCGTTGCAGCCAGAACAGCGTGCCGCTGCCGGAATCCTTGGGCGCGCGAATACCGATTTTGCCGTTGATCTGCCAGCCATCGAGGCCGGTCAGCAGTTCCTTGTGCTGACGCCATTGGGCAGCGTTGCCCTGGCCCTGGACTGACTCGCGGGCGCCAAAACCGGCACAGCCGGCAAGCAGGGCGATAAGGCTGAAAACAATTACGTGGCGCAAAAACATAGTCTTAAAGAGTCTCTGATCCGGTCAGGCGTTTGATGGTGTCGCGCAATACGGGGCTATCGGGCTGATCCTTGATGAACTTGCTCCAGATCTGTTTGGCCTCGCGCTGCTTGCCGTTGTTCCACAGCACTTCGCCCAGATGCGCCGCGACTTCCTGGTCGGGGAAGCGCTCAAGGGCCTGGCGCAGCAGGCGCTCGGCCTCGTCGAGGTTGCCCAGGCGGAAGTTTACCCAGCCCAGGCTGTCCAGCACCGCCGGGTCTTCCGGGGTCAGTTGGTGGGCTTGCTCGATCAGTGCCTTGGCTTCGGTGTAGCGGGTCGTGCGGTCCGACAAGGTGTAGCCCAGGGCATTCAAGGCCATGGCGTTATCCGGCTCGCGCTGGATGATCAGGCGCAGGTCTTTTTCCAGCTGTGCCAGGTCATTGCGTTTTTCCGCCTGCATGGCACGGGTATAGAGCAGGTTCACGTCATCGGGATACTGTTGCAGCGCCTGCTGAATAACGTTCCAGGCGCGATCGCCCTGATTGTTCGCCGACAGGGTTTCGACTTCGACCAGATACAGCTGGATGGCGTAGTCGGGCTGGGCATCGCGGGCTGCCACCAGGCGCTTTTGCGCCTCGTCGGTACGGCCGTTGTTCATCAGGATATCGGCCTGACGCAGTTGCGCTGGCAGGTAATCGTTACCCGGTCCGACCTGGGCGTATTCGATCAGGGCGCCTTGCGGATCATTGAGTTCTTCGGCGATTCGTCCCAGGTTCAGGTGTGCGGAGTCTTCGTGGCTTTCCCGGGCGATCAGGTCTTCCAGGTAACCCTTGGCCTCTTCCCAGGCCTTGGCCTCCAGGCACACCAGCGCCAGTGAATAGCGCAGTTCATCGTCTTCCGGGTACTGCTGAACCAGGCTGGAGAACTGGGTCTTGGCGTCCTCCATGCGGTCCTGTTCCACCAGCATGCGGGCGTAGGTCAGGCGCAGACGCTTGTCGTCCGGGTATTTGCGGATGCTTTTTTCCAGCAGCGGCAGGGCTTCCTTGCCGCGGTTCAGGCTCTGCAACAGACGGGCGCGCAACAGCAGCGGCGCCACCTCGCCGTCTTCCGGCGGATTCTGCTCCAGCAAGCTCAGGGCATCCTTGGCGTCGCCATCCTGCTGCATCAACAGGGCCTTGCCGAAGATCAGTTGACTGTTGTGCGGGTGCTTCTGCAGCAGGCGATCGAAGCTTTTCATCAGGCCATTGCGGGTGTCCTGGTCGGTATCGGCAGCCGACAGCGCAAGAAAGTCGAAATGGGTGTCGCCCTTGCCCTGCAGAACTTTCTCCATATAGAGCATGGAGTCGTCATAACGACCGGCGCGGGCCAGCTGGATGGCGGCAGCCCGTTGTGCTTCCAGATCGTCTGGAGCGTTCTTGGCCCAGATCAGCGAAGTGTCCAGGGCTGCCTGGTCGGCTCCCAGGTACTCGGCAATGCGAAAGGCGCGCTCGGAGATGCCCGGATCCTGGGTGTTGATGGCCTGGGTCACGTAGTTGTCCAGGGCAATGTCGAAACGATTGCGCTGGCCCGCCAGTTCAGCGCTCAGCAGGCTGAAGATGGTGTCTTCGCTGAACGATGAATAGACCTTGGGCTTTTCAGGGGCGGGGGTGCTGTCTTCCACCGGCGACGTAGCGTCCGATGAAACGGGGGCCAGTGACTGGCAACCACTGAGGAAGACAAAGGCGAGGAGCAACGCGGAAGATCTATTCATATAGGAAGAGGGCGACTAACCTGCGGTCGGATCATCATGACACAAGCCTTCGGTCAAACATAACCGAGACTCAACGGGATGCCAGAACAGAGGCAGTCTATTAGGACAATAGTCGGCGGTAGTTGTTCTGCGTCGGTCGAAGTAGGACAATTGCCGGCTTCTCGACATCATCAGCGACCTTGAATGGCCTTCCTTGCACTCGGTATTAACCACAAGACTGCTTCTGTAGACGTCCGCGAGCGCGTGGCCTTTACCCCTGAGCAGTTGGTTGAGGCCTTGCAGCAGCTCTGCCGACTCACCGACAGCCGCGAAGCTGCGATCCTCTCCACCTGCAATCGCAGTGAGCTTTATGTAGAACAGGATCATCTTTCTGCGGATGTGGTGCTGCGCTGGCTGGCGGAATATCACCACCTGAGCCTAGACGAGCTTCGTGCCAGTGCCTATGTGCATGAAGATGATGCGGCAGTTCGTCACATGATGCGGGTGGCGTCGGGGCTGGATTCGCTGGTGCTGGGCGAGCCGCAGATTCTCGGGCAGATGAAGTCCGCCTACGCCGTGGCCCGTGAGGCCGGCACCGTCGGCCCGCTGCTGGGCCGGCTGTTCCAGGCTACCTTCAGTGCCGCCAAGCAAGTACGCACCGATACCGCCATTGGTGAGAACCCGGTGTCCGTGGCCTTTGCTGCGGTGAGCCTGGCGAAACAGATTTTCAGCGATCTGCAGCGCAGTCAGGCGTTGCTGATCGGTGCCGGTGAGACCATTACCCTGGTGGCCCGCCATCTGCACGACCTTGGGGTCAAGCGCATCGTCGTGGCCAACCGCACCCTGGAGCGGGCCAGCCTCCTGGCCGAGCAGTTCGGCGCCCACGCGGTGCTGTTGTCGGACATTCCCCAAGAGCTGGTGCACAGCGATATCGTGATCAGTTCCACTGCCAGCCAGTTGCCGATCCTTGGCAAGGGGGCGGTGGAAAGCGCGCTGAAGCTGCGTAAGCACAAGCCGATTTTCATGGTGGATATCGCCGTTCCCCGGGATATCGAACCTGAAGTCGGCGAATTGGACGACGTTTACCTCTACACCGTCGATGACCTGCACGAAGTGGTCGCGGAAAACCTCAAGAGCCGTCAGGGCGCGGCCCAGGCAGCCGAGGAGCTGGTGAACATCGGCGCCGAGGATTTCATGGTGCGCCTGCGTGAATTGGCGGCGGTTGATGTGCTCAAGGCCTATCGTCAGCAGAGCGAGCGCCTGCGTGATGAAGAACTGCAGAAGGCTCTGCGCCTGCTGAGCAATGGCTCCAGCGCCGAGGATGTACTGGCCCAACTGGCCCGTGGCCTGACCAACAAACTGCTGCACGCGCCGAGCGTGCAGCTGAAAAAGCTGTCCGCCGAAGGCCGCCTCGATGCGTTGGCCATGGCTCAAGAACTCTTTGCCCTCGGTGAGGGCTCATCGGATAAAACCCCGTAATGAAAGCGTCACTGCTCAGTAAGCTGGACATTCTCCAGGATCGTTTCGAGGAACTGACCGCCTTGCTCGGCGATGCTGAGGTCATTTCCGATCAGGCCAAGTTCCGCGCCTATTCCAAGGAATACGCGGAAGTCGAGCCGATCGTCGCCTCCTACAAACAGGTGCTCAAGGTCCAGGCCGACCTCGAGGGTGCCCAGGCGCTGCTCAAGGACAATGACCCGGACCTGCGGGAAATGGCCGCCGAGGAAGTGCGCGAGGCCAAGGAGCAATTGGCCGAACTGGAAAGCGCCTTGCAACGCATGCTGCTGCCCAAGGACCCCAACGACGGGCGTAACGTGTTCCTGGAAATCCGCGCCGGCACCGGCGGTGACGAAGCGGCGATCTTTTCCGGCGACCTGTTCCGCATGTATTCGCGCTACGCCGAGCGGCGTGGCTGGCGGCTGGAGATCCTCTCGGAAAACGAGGGTGAGCACGGCGGCTATAAAGAAGTCATTGCCCGGGTCGAAGGCGAGAACGTCTACGGCAAGCTCAAGTTCGAGTCCGGCGCGCACCGTGTGCAGCGGGTACCGGCCACCGAATCACAGGGTCGCATCCACACCTCGGCGTGCACCGTGGCGGTGCTGCCCGAGCCGGACGAACAGGAAGCCATCGAGATCAACCCGGCGGACCTGCGCATCGATACCTACCGCTCTTCGGGCGCCGGCGGTCAGCACGTGAACAAGACCGACTCGGCGATCCGCATCACCCACATTCCTTCGGGCATCGTGGTGGAGTGCCAGGAAGAGCGCTCCCAGCACAAGAACCGGGCCCGGGCCATGTCCTGGCTGTCGGCCAAGCTCAACGACCAGCAGACCAGCGCCGCGGCCAATGCCATCGCCAGCGAGCGCAAGCTGCTGGTGGGCTCGGGGGATCGCTCCGAGCGTATTCGTACCTACAATTTCCCTCAGGGCCGGGTCACCGATCACCGGATCAACCTGACCCTGTATTCCCTGGACGAAATCCTCGCCGGGGGCGTCGAGGCCGTGATTGAACCGCTGCTGGCTGAGTATCAGGCCGATCAACTTGCGGCATTGGGTGAGTAAATGACCATCATCGCCAGCCTGCTGCGCGCAGCCCAATTACCCGATTCGCCGACGCCGCGCCTGGATGCCGAACTGCTCCTGGCAGCGGCCCTGGGCAAGCCGCGGAGTTTTCTCCATACCTGGCCTGAGCGCATCGTTCCCAGCGAGGCCGTGTTGCTGTTCACTGAATACCTGCAACGACGCCGTTCCGGCGAACCGGTGGCCTACATCCTCGGCCAGCAGGGCTTCTGGAAACTGGATCTTGAAGTGGCACCGCACACCCTGATCCCGCGTCCCGACACGGAGCTGCTGGTGGAGGCGGCGTTGGAACTGCTGCCAGCGACTCCGGCCAAGGTCCTCGACCTGGGGACCGGCAGCGGCGCCATCGCCCTGGCCTTGGCCAGCGAACGTCCAGCCTGGAAGGTCACGGCTGTGGACCGGGTGCTGGAAGCCGTGGCCCTGGCCGAGCGCAACCGCCAGCGCCTGCAACTGGACAACGTCACCGTGCTCAGCAGTCACTGGTTCAGCGCCGTCGAGTCCCAGCGCTTCCAGTTGATCGTCAGCAACCCTCCTTATATTGCCGAGGCCGATCCCCATCTGGTGGCCGGCGATGTGCGGTTCGAACCCGAAAGTGCCCTGGTGGCGGGCAAGGATGGCCTGGACGACCTGCGCCTGATCGTCACCCAGGCTCCGCAACATCTGGAAGGCGGCGGCTGGCTGATGCTGGAGCACGGCTACGACCAGGCAGCAGCCGTGCGTGAATTGTTGACGGCCCAGGGTTTTATCGAGGTCCACAGTCGCGTCGACCTGGGTGGGCATGAGCGCATCAGCCTTGGGTGCTTGCCGTGCTGACGGATCAGGAGCTGCTGCGTTATAGCCGGCAGATTCTGTTGCAGCACGTCGATATCGACGGCCAACTGCGCCTCAAGCAAAGCCGGGTACTGATCGTCGGTCTCGGCGGCCTGGGTGCCCCCGCAGCCTTGTACCTGGCCGCTGCCGGTATCGGTGAACTGCACCTGGCGGACTTCGACACGGTGGATGTGACCAATCTGCAACGCCAGATCATTCATGACAGCGCCAGTGTCGGGGTCAGCAAGGTGGACTCGGCCATGCGCCGGCTGTCCGCCCTCAATCCGGAAATCCGCCTGGTGCCTCACCCCGTGGCACTGGATGAAGACACCTTGGCCGCTGCGGTGGCTGCGGTGGATCTGGTCCTCGATTGCTGTGACAACTTCGGCACTCGCGAGGCGGTGAACGCTGCCTGCGTGGCCGCCGGCAAGCCTCTGGTCAGCGGCGCGGCCATTCGCCTGGAAGGGCAGTTGTCGGTGTTCGACCCGCGGCACCCGGAAAGCCCTTGCTACCACTGCTTGTACGGGCATGGCAGCGAAGCCGAGCTGACCTGCAGTGAAGCCGGGGTACTTGGCCCGCTGGTGGGCACCGTGGGCAGTCTGCAAGCGCTGGAAGCCCTGAAGCTGCTGGCCGGATTTGGTGAGCCTCTGGTGGGTCGACTGTTATTGATCGATGCCCTGGGCACGCGTTTCCGTGAGCTGCGGGTCAAGCGCGATCCGGGCTGCACCGTTTGTGGTAGTCGCCATGGGTGAGGCTCCGGTAGCAGTCTTCGATTCCGGTGTCGGCGGCCTCTCGGTGCTGGCGGAAATACAGCAACTGCTGCCTCAAGAGTCGCTGCTCTACCTGGGGGACTGCGGTTATATCCCCTACGGTGAAAAGACTCCCGAGTTCATTCGCCAGCGTTGTGCTCTGATGGCGCGCTTTTTCCGCGAGCAGGGCGCCAAGGCGCTGGTACTGGCCTGTAACACGGCGACCGTGGCCGCGGTCGCCGAGCTGCGCCGGGACTTCCCGGACTGGCCCATCGTCGGCATGGAACCTGCGGTCAAGCCCGCAGCGGCCGCGACCCGCAGCGGCGTGGTCGGCGTGCTGGCGACCACCGGCACCTTGCAGAGCGCCAAGTTCGCCGCCTTACTCGATCGCTTTGCCGCTGATGTGAAGGTGGTCACCCAGCCCTGCCCCGGCTTGGTGGAAATGATCGAAAACGGCGACCTCAACAGCAGCGCTCTGTGCCAGCTGTTGCAGGGCTATGTCGAACCGCTGCTGGCCGCCGGTTGCGACACCATCATCCTGGGCTGCACCCATTACCCGTTTCTCAAGCCGGTGCTGGCGCAGATGCTGCCTGCCCACATCAGCCTGATCGACACCGGTGCGGCGGTTGCCCGGCAGTTGCAGCGCCTGCTAGACGAGAGTGACCTGCGTGCGCGAGGAGTCGCCCGTGAGGCGCGCTTCTGGACCAGTGGCGATGTCACGCACTTTGCCCAGGTGCTTCCTCTGCTGTGGAAAAGTCCTGGTAGCGTTCAGCGTTTCGAGTCGTGAAAAAAACGGTTCAGCGATATGCCGTGGCGATTCCCCGGCGTTCGCTCAGGCAGTCCGCCTCTCCCAGTTCGAACTCGCGGCAGATCAGCGGCCGCAACTCATAGATAGTGCAGCGCATGCTGTCGCGATCCAGTGCTGCGCACCAGCCGTCGTCCAGGCGGCGCATGACTTCGCCCCCCCAGTCATCGGTTTCTATAAAGCGCTCGGGCACCCCGGTGTCAGTGATCAGCATCACTTCCAGCTGGCAGCAGCAAGCGGCGCAGGTCGAGCAACTGATGGCCGGTTCGGGGATGGGGGTAACGGGGATGTTAGTCATAGGCGCGCAGTGTAAGGCAGTGGGCCAGGGCTGTGTGAGAGCCCTGACGGACGCTCAGTCCTGAGGGGCCGGTTGCGGTGCTTCTTCGGTGGGACGCGCAAGCACGTGAAACAGCGGCAGCAGTACTCCCCAGAGCAGGCCCAGCCCCAGCAAGGTAGGCCACAGGCCATAGGCAAAGGTCACTCCGGCCAAGCGGCCGCCGGCGTAATAGGACAGTGGTCCGCACAGCGCCCCGAGGATACTGGCCAGCCACCAGGGACGTGCCGTCCATGCCAGGCAGTGGCGCAGGGTGGTGCCCAGCAAGATCCAGAGCAGCATCAGCCATAGGGGAATCAGCAGGCTTACTTGCTGGAACTGAAACACCCCCAGCCAGTGCAGGAAGCTGTCCAGGGTGATGCCGATCAGGGCGACGCCGACAATCATCCGACTTTCCCCGGCCCAACTGCCGATCCAGCGAAAATGCGCCAGCAGGATCGCCACCCCCAGCAGCAGCCAGGCGCTGTCGCCAGACAGCACGCAGATGAACCAGCCCAGCTGGAACAGCAGGGCGTTGGCCAGTTGCTTACGCATCGAAACGGCCCAGCAAAGGTTGTGGCACTGCCGAGGGTTTGGCCAGGAGCATCTGCGCGGTGCCGATGCTGCGCTCCAGGAAGCCGCCTTCGCAGTAGCACAGGTAGAACTCCCACAGCCGCAGGAAGTACTGGTCATAGCCCAGCTCGCTCAGGCGGCTGTGGGCGCGACGGAAGTTCTCATGCCACAGACGCAGGGTCCGAGCGTAGTGCAGGCCGAAGTCCTCCATGTGCAGCAGATTCATGTCGGTGTCGCGACCGACCACTTCGAGCATCTTTTGCACGCTGGGCAGGGCGCCGCCAGGGAAGATGTAGCGTTGGATGAAGTCCACGCCGTTCTTCGCCTGTTCATAACGCTGGTCGCGGATGGTGATGGCTTGCAGCAGCATCAGGCCGTTGCTTTTCAGCAACTGCGCGCACTGCTTGAAGTAGGTGGGCAGGAAGCGATGGCCCACGGCTTCGATCATCTCGATGGACACCAGCTTGTCGTATTGCCCGGTGAGGTCGCGATAGTCCTCCAGCAGCAGGGTGATCCGATCCTGCAGGCCGGCGGCGTCGATGCGTTGCCGGGTAAAGGCGAACTGCTCCTTGGACAGGGTGGTGGTGGTCACGCGGCAGCCGTAATGCTGGGCCGCATACAGCGCCATGCTGCCCCAGCCGGTGCCGATCTCCAGCAGGTGATCCTCGGGCTGCAAGGCGAGTTTCTGGCAGATGCGTTCCAGCTTGTTCAACTGGGCCTGCTCCAGGCTGTCTTCATCGCTGCGAAACTGTGCGGCGGAATACATCATGGTGGGGTCGAGAAACTGCTCGAACAGCTCGTTGCCAAGGTCGTAATGGGCGGCGATGTTTTTCTGCGAGCCTTTGCGGGTGTTGCGATTGAGCCAGTGCAGGCCGCGCACCAGGGGCCGACCGAGTCGCGCCAGGCCGCCTTCCATGGCGTCCAGTACCTCAAGGTTGCTGACGAATACACGGATGACTGCCGTCAGATCCGGGGTGCTCCAGTAGCCGTGGATAAAGGCCTCACCGGCGCCGATCGAACCGCTGCTGGCTACCAGCCCCCAGGCGCTGCTGTCATGAATATGGATTTCCCCGATCAGGGTCGCGCTGTCGCTGCCAAAGACCAGGCGCTCGCCGTCTTCGATGATCAGCAGTTGTCCGTGCTTGAGTTGCGCCAATTGTCGCAGTACGCCACGGCGCAGCAGGCTGGCAGTGAGGCTGTGGGTGCTGAACAGGGTAGTTCTGGCCGATACGCTAGAGGATTTCATGGCGGCGATCCTTGGGTTGTACAGCGGCTGTGCGATAGGCGCCGTCGGCGGCCTCGTGAGGAAAGAACTTGATGCCTTTGCCGGCCAGGCGCAGGGCCTGCCAGTAGATGGCCAGGCAGGTCTTGGCGGTCATCCACGGAAAGCGCAGCAGATACCGGTGCAGGCTGCGGCGATCCAGGGGCTGGCGTTGCAGGCTGAGGGTGGCGTCGAACACCTTGGACTCGCCCTGCCAGTCGGCCATGTGCACCCCGAGCCGCTCGGCTGGTGGGCTGAAGCTCATGCGGTACTCAAGGTCCCGGGGCAGGAACGGTGACACGTGAAAGGCCTTGGCCACGGCGAAGTGCTGGTGCTCGGGAGCCGTGGCACTGCCTGGGCGGGCCGGCAGTACATAGTGGTAGCGCTCGCGCCAGGGGGTGTTGGTGACCTCGCAGAGTATCGCTGCCAGTTGCCCGTCGGCCTCGAAGCAGTAGAAGAAACTCACCGGGTTGAACGCCAGGCCCCAGCTGCGTACCTGGGTCAGCAGGCGAACTGCGCCCCCGGGCACATGACCTATCGCCTGCGCCACTTGCTGGCGTACCGCGTCGATCAGGCGCATGCCCTGGCCGGTGAAGGACGTCAGGTAGTCGCTTTCACGGAAGGCGAACGGCGCGAAGCGACTCTGGCCTGCCAGGGGCGAAAGCCCCAGCACCCTGTCCTGCTCATCCAGGTCCAGGTACAGCAGGCCGATGCGATAGCGGAAGGCATGGCCCTTGGGGGCAAAGCGCCGGTGGCTGATCCAGCCGCTGTACAGGGCACTGTTCACAGTTGTTCACCAAAGGCCTGGGCCACGCGCAAGGCGCTGACCACGCCGTCTTCGTGGAAGCCGTTGGCCCAGTAGGCGCCGCAGTAGAAGCTGTGCTGGGCGCCTTGCAGTTCATTCCAGCGGCCTTGGGCCGCCACCGCATCGAGGCTGTATTGCGGGTGGGCGTAAGTGAAGCGGGCCAGGATCTGCGTCGGATCGATGGCTGCGGTCTGGTTGAGGCTGACGCAGAAGGTGGTGTCGCTCTTCAGGCCTTGCAGGATGTTCATGTCGTAGGTGACGGCGGCGGCTTTCTCGCCGCTGGCGTCCAGGCGGTAGTTCCAGCTGGCCCAGGCCAGGCGCCGGCGGGGCAGCAGCCGGGTATCGGTGTGCAGCACCACGTCGTTGTCGGCGTAGGGCAGGGCCTGGAGAATCTCTCGCTCGGCCTGGCTGGGGCTGGCCAGCAGTTGCAGGGCCTGGTCGCTGTGACAGGCGAACACTACCTTGTCGAAGCGCTCGCTGCCGGCGGCGCTGTGGATCAGCACGCCAGCCTCGTCGCGCTCGACTCGTTGCACCGGGCAGTCGAGGCGGATGTGCTGGCGGAACGAGGCGGTCAGCGGTTCGATGTAGCGGCTTGAGCCACCTTCGATCACGCACCACTGCGGACGGTTATTCACCGACAGCAAGCCATGGTTCTTGAAGAAGCGCACAAAGAACTGCAGGGGAAAGCCCAACATCTGCACCCGTGACATCGACCAGATCGCCGAGCCCATGGGCACGATGTAGTGCTGGATGAAACGCTCGCCGTAGCCCTGGCTTTTCAGGTAGTCGCCGAGTGTGGTGTCGGCGGCGATCCGCTGTTGCTGCAAATCGAGCAGCGACGCTTTGTTAAAGCGCAGGATGTCCCGCAGCATGCCCCAGAACCCGGGCGATAGCAGATTGCGTCGCTGGGCGAACAGACTGTTGAGGTTGTTGCCGTTGTATTCCAGGCCCGAGGCGGGATCGCACACCGAGAAACTCATCTCGGTGGGTTTGAACTTGACCCCGATCTGTCCCAGCAGGCGGATGAAGTTGGGGTAAGTCCAGTCGTTGAAGACGATGAAACCGGTGTCCACAGACTGGGTCTCGCCGTTCAGGCTGACATCCACGGTATGGGTGTGACCGCCGATCCAGCTGCCGGCCTCATAAACCCGAATGTCATGGCGACGGTTCAGGACGTAGGCGCAGGTCAGGCCGGCAATGCCGCTACCGATAATGGCGATTTTCACGATGCACTCCCTGTGCGGGCCAGGCGTTTGGCGATGGCCAGTTGCAGGCGGCCGGGCAGCCAGGACAGCAGCTTGAGGCCGAAGATGAACGGGGCGGGGAAAGCGATCTCCAGATCCCGGTGTGACAGGCGTTTGTGGATATGCCGCGCAGCCTTGGCGGCGGGCCAGCTCATGGGCATGGCAAAGTCATTGCGCGCGGTGAGCGGGGTATCGACGAAGCCCGGACTGACCACGGTGACGTCAATGCCCTCGGCAGCCAGGTCGATGCGCAAGGATTGCAGCAGATAGCGCAAGGCTGCCTTGGAAGCGCCATAGGCGCCGGCCCGAGGCAGCGGCAGGTAGGTCACGGAGCTGGCCACCCCTATCAGATGCGGGCGATTGCCGGCGCGCAACAGCGGTAGAGCAGCCTCGATGCAATAGCTGGCGGACAGCAGGTTGCTGCTCAGCACGCGCTCGATCAGCGTCGCGTCAAATTGCTGCACCTCGATGTATTCACAGGTCCCGGCATTGAGGATCGCGGTGTCCAGTGCGCCCCAGGCCTGGGCGATACGCTTGCCGATCTCGCGCACCTGCAGGGCGTCGGTGAGATCGCCGGGCACCACCAGCACTCGGCCCGGATAACGCAGGGCCAGCGCTTCCAGGGGCTCGCGCGAGCGAGCGCTGACGGCCAATTGGGCGCCAGTCTTGAGCAGTTCTTCGGCCAGCGCCGCACCGATGCCGCTACTGGCGCCGGTGAGCCAGATCCGCCGTGGCATTGCAGGGTTCATCCGAGCCTCCTTTTCAACCAGGCAATCACCGCACCGAGTAGCGGCAGATGTTCATAGAGCAAGGCACCGGCGTCGAAATAGTCCCGATGACGGTAGACCTTGCCGTCGCGCCAGTGCAGGTGCGAGCAGCCGGGGACCCGGATCATCTGGCCGCCCTTGAGGCGCGGGTGGCGGTAGCTCATGGTCCAGCGCAGATAGCCTTGGCCTTCGGTGCAGGTGTCGACACCGTGGAATTCGAAGCGCAGTTCGCTGACATTGGCGTACAGCTCTGCAAAGTAATGCCGCAAGCGTGGCAGACCATTGACCTCGTGCAGCGGGTCGGTGAACTGGATGTCCTCGCTGTAGAGCTGGTCCAGGCGTTGCAGGCTGTGCTTGTCGAGGCTGGCGAAATCCCGGGCGAAGCGGTCGAGGAAGTCACTCATGGGCGCCTCCCACATCCTGGCGCGAAGGCAGCGCCTTGAACGCCGCCAATGCCCGATCCCGGGACATCGACAGGTTGACCATAGGCGCCGGGTAATCGGCGACAGCGAACAGGCCGCCCATGGCTCCGGGGTTGTGGATATCTTTTTTGTTCAACCCCGCCAGTTGTGGCAGCCAGTGCTTGATGAAGCGTCCTTCGGCGTCGAAGCGTTCCGACTGGCTTACAGGGTTGAAGATGCGGAAGTAGGGCGCGGCGTCGGTGCCGGTGGAGGAGCTCCACTGCCAGCCGCCATTGTTCGCTGCCAGGTCGCCGTCGATCAGGTGGCGCATGAAGAAACGCTCGCCCTCGCGCCAGTCGATCAACAGATTCTTGGTCAGGAACATGGCCACCACCATCCGCAGGCGATTGTGCATCCAGCCGGTTTCCAGCAGTTGGCGCATGGCGGCGTCGATGATCGGCAGGCCGGTGCGGCCTTCCTGCCAGGCGGCGAGTTCCTCAGGGGCGTCGCGCCAGGCCACAGCTTCGGTTTCCGGGCGAAAGGCACGGTGCCGGGAAACCCGTGGGTAGCCCACCAGGATGTGTTTGTAGAACTCGCGCCACAGCAGTTCGTTGATCCAGGTGACGGCCCCGGGATTACCGCTTTCGAACTCTCCCTGGTTACAGCGCAAAGCAGCGTGCAAGCACTGGCGGGGCGAGATCACCCCGGCGGCGAGGTAGGGTGAAAGCTGACTGGTGCCGGGCTTGGCCGGGAAGTCGCGTTCGCTCTGGTAGTAGTCGATCTGCTCGTCGGTGAACTGTTGCAGACGGCCCAGGGCTTGATCTTCACCTGCCGGCCACAGATCACGCAGTGACTGGCTGGGGCGTGGGAAGCCATCGATATGGCGGGGTACAGGATCGGCTTGGATCGACAGCGGCGATTGCGCCTTGGGGCTGGCGACCAGGGCTGGCAGCGCGCTGTGCAAGCGGCTGTAGCAGACCTTGCGGAACTGGCTGAACACCTGGAAGTAGCCGCCGCTCTGGGTCAGCACGCTGCCGGGCTGGAACAGTAACTGATCGAGGTAACCCTGGACGCTGATGTCGGCTTCTTCCAGGACCCTGGTCACGGCGGCATCGCGGCGGCTCTCGTGAATGCCGTACTCCTGGTTGAAGTGCAGCATGCGTACCTGCAGTTGCCGGCACAGTTCCAGCAGGACGTGGGGCGCCTGGTCCCAGGTGGCTGCGCTGCGAATCAGCAGAGGAATGTTCAGCCGGCCCAGGGCAGTGCTCAGGTGCTGCAGGTTGCGCAGCCAGAAGTCGACCTTGCAGGGGGCATCGTCATGGGCTTGCCATTGTTCCGGGCTCAGCAGGTACACGGCCACGGTGGGGCCACGCTGGGTGGCGGCGCAGAGGGCGGTGTTGTCATGTAGGCGCAGGTCGCTGCGCAGCCAGATCAATTGCATGCTGATTCCCGGTTCAAAAGAGTCCTCGCTCAAGCAGCGCCTGGCAGGCCGAGATCGGGTCCTGGGCCAGGTACAGATCAGCGATTTCAGTGATACATACGGACCAGTCGTCGGGGTGGATGCACACCGCGGGTCCGGCGATGATTTTTTTGCAGGCAATGCCGTTGAGCAGCCTGGGCAACAGCGCAGGATTGAGCGCCTTGCTGGAATACAGCAGCAGGCCGCGGGCTTGCAGGCGTTCGATGGCCAGGGCCAGTTCGGCGCCGGGCAGCGGCCAGTCGAAGACCTCCACCGGGCAGTCGGCACTGCTGGCCAGCCAGGCGGTCAGCCATAGATGGGGTTCCAGGGCCAGGTCCGACTGGTTGACCAGCAGCAGCGGTGGGCCCTGCAGTTGGCGGTTGTTGTGGTAGATCCGCGCGCCCAGCTTGCTGCGCAGCCAGGAGTAGAAAAACACCTGTTCCATCTGGCTGCCGAACTGGCCCTGCCAGTGTTGCTCCAGCTCCGCCAGCAGCGGCATCAGCAGGTGTTCGCACAGTGTGCGGGGTGGGTACAGCGCCATGGCTTGGTTGAAGGTGTCGTCGACCTTGCGTTCGGCCAATTGGCTGATGGCCAGGCTCAGGGTCTGACGCAGGCGCTGCCAGTCATTCTCGGCCGGTGTGCTGGCGGTGGGGGCACTGTCCAGCAGGTGCTTGACCTGGCTGACCGCGACCCCGCGATTGAGCCAGGTAAGGATGGTCTGGATCTCTAGCACCTGATCCTGGGAATACAGGCGATGACCCTTGGGCGTACGCAAGGGCACGATCAATCCGTAGCGGCGCTCCCAGGCCCGCAGGGTCACGGCGTTGACCCCGGTCTGGCGCGCCACTTCGCGAATCGGCAGCCAACCCTGATCCAGGGCGCTGCGGTACTGGGCGCTGTTGTCGGCTTCTTGAGCGGGTTGTTTCATGGCTCAGATCGCGTTGCGCAGGCTGAGGTTTTCCGGGTGTGGCTGCAGGTACAGCTGCTGGGCGATGTAGGGATCGGGGTGCTGGCGAAAGTGGTGCTTGAGCAGGGTCAGCGGCACGACTAGAGGCACGATGCCGTGGCGGTACTGGCCGATCACGTGTTGCACTTCCTGCTTGTCTTCGGGGCTGATGGACTGCTTGAGATAGCCGCTCAGGTGCTGCAGCACATTGCTGTGGGTGCCCCGGGTCGCGCATTTGCTCAAGGCCGCCATCAGTTCGCTGAAATAGCGCGGGCCGATCAGGTTCGGATCGCCCTTGCCCATGCTGCCCAGCAGATTGCCCAGGGTCTTGTACTGCACGGGATGGTGAGCCATCAGCAGGTATTTGCAGCGCGAGTGGAAGTCGGTGAGGGCGCGGCGGGTCAAGCCTTGCTTGAGCAGTGCCTGCCAGTCGCGATAGACGTAGACCCGGGTCAGGAAGTTTTCCCGCAGGACCGGGTCGTTCAGGCGTCCGGCTTCTTCCACCGGCAGATCGGGGTGCTGTGCGCAGAATGCCTGGGCGTAGATGCCCCGGCCGCCGTTTCTATGGGGAATGCCATTGACCTGGTACACCTTGACCCGCTCCAGACCACAGGATGGCGAGTTCTGCATGAAGATGTAGCCACAGATGTCATTTACCTGGGCCGCCATGCGCTCGCCGTATTCCGCCAGGGGCAAGGTGACATCCAGGCTGGCGTCCACGGTGCCTACGGCCCGGGGTTGCTCAGGGTCGCCGACCAGCCGAATAGGTTCGCGGGGGGTGCCCATGCCGATTGCGACTTCCGGGCACAGGGGCACGAAATCGAAGTAGTCGCTGAGTACTCGGCTGCACAGGCGAGACTCCTTGTGCCCACCGTTGTAGCGGACCTCGACGCCCATCAGGCAGGCGCTGATGGCAATTTTCGGCTTGGCGGACATGATGCAACCTCCGGGGTTTACCTGTACAAAAACGAAACGTTGTACAACTTGTCTTCATCATAGAATTAAAGTTGTACAAGTCAATTTATTTGTACAGGTATTGCCCGGCAGGTTGTCGAATTACTGCCAGCCCATTCGCCAGTCGCTGTCGTTGAGCAGGGTTTGCCAGCTTAGGCGCTGGCTGCGCCGGGTGAGTACGGCTTGCAGTTCGATGTCCAGCACGGTGCCTTCTTCGTCGCAGAAAAGCTCAGTGACTAGAAAGTGTTTCTCGCGGTGTTGCGGGTGGGCTGCTGTCCATTTCGACAGCAGCAGTTTGCGCGGGTTGAGTCGATTCACTGCAGGCTCTCGTGCAAACGGCGTGCGGCTTCCTGGCCACTGAGCCAAGCGCCTTCGACCCGGCCGGACAGGCACCAGTCGCCACATACGTACAGCCCCAGGTCGGCATCGGCCAGGGCACCCCATTCATGGCTGGCGGCCGGTCTGGCGTAGAGCCAGCGATGGGCCAGGCTAAAGGTTGGGGCGGGCATGACGCTGTGCAGCAATTCGGCGAAGGCCCCATGCAGTTGTTCGGTCACGGCCTCTTTGCTGAGGTCGATGTGTTGCCGGCTCCAGGCACTGGTGGCGTGCAGTATCCAGGTGTCGAGATGGCTGTCGCGTCCTGGCTTGCTGCGGTTGCGGGCCAGCCAGTCCAGCGGGCTGTCCTGGACGAAGCAGCCTTCCATGGGGGTTTCCAGGGGCGTATCGAAGGCCAGTGCGACAGCCCAGGTCGGGTCCATTTTCACCCCGGCGGCGACTCCGGCGAGCTTCGGCGCGGCGGCCAGCAAAGCGGTGGCTTGCGGTGCCGGCGTGGCGATCACTACGTGGCTGAAGGGGCCGTGGGTAAAGCCTTCGGCGTCCTGCAGGTGCCAGTGCTGTTCGCCACGGAAGACTTCAGTGATGCGGCAGGCGAAGTGCACTTCGAGGTCGCCGATAAGGGCGCGGGTGATGGCGCTCATGCGTGGCGTGCCGACCCAGCGGGTCTGTTCATCGGGAGAAGGGCTGAGTTGTCCGCCGTGGGAGTTGTAGAGTTGCGGCGCCCATTCGGCGACCCAGCCCTTGGCTTGCCAGCGCTGGACTTCGGTAACGAAACGGCGGTCGCGAGCGGTAAAATACTGGGCCCCCAGGTCCAGGCTGCCGGCATCGCTGCGTTTGCTCGACATGCGCCCACCGCTGCCGCGGCTCTTGTCGAAGAGTTGGACGCTGTGCCCGGCATCTCGAAGTGCCTGGGCGGCGGAGAGTCCGGCGATGCCGGTACCAATGATTGCGATGGGTACTGTCATAGGGGCCTCGTTTACCAGTCTGTACAGATTACGCCGCTACTAAAACCTGTACAATATTGTTTTTTGGTATAGCTTTCGGCGTCATCGGTTGTGCAAGTTGTCTATCGTTAAGTCACAGCCTGTCCGATTGAAAAGATCCCTGCCTATAAAAATAGACTAGTGATTCGGGTAAAACGCCACGCGAGGAAGATGTCATGCATATATTGCTGACCGGCGGTACTGGTTTGATCGGGCGTGCGCTGTGCCGTTACTGGCAGGCCCAGGGTCACCAATTGAGTGTATGGACGCGCCATCCCGAAAAAGTGGCCGCTCTGTGCGGTCCCCAAGTGCGGGCCATCAGAACTTTGCAAGAGCTGGACCAGGCGCCGCTCGATGCGGTGATCAATCTGGCCGGAGCGCCGATTGCCGATCGGCCCTGGACCCACAAGCGCAAGGCGCTGCTGTGGAGCAGCCGTATTGCCCTCACCGAAACCCTGCTGGCCTGGCTTGAAACTCGCGAGCATAAACCTCGGGTGCTGGTTTCTGGCTCGGCAGTAGGTTGGTATGGCGACGGTGGCGAGCGGGAACTGAGCGAGGATTCACCTCCGGTCAGCGAGGATTTTGCCAGCCAGTTGTGCATTGCCTGGGAAGAAACCGCTCAGCGGGCCGAGGCCTTGGGCGTGCGCGTAGTGCTGGTGCGCACCGGTTTGGTGCTGTCGTCCGAGGGCGGCTTTTTGTCGCGCCTGCTGCTGCCGTTCAAGCTGGGGCTGGGCGGGCCGATCGGTAACGGTCGGCAATGGATGCCGTGGATTCATATCGATGACCAAATCGCCCTGATTGATTTTCTTGTGCATCAGGGTGAGGCACGCGGTCCTTATAATGCCTGCGCGCCGAAGCCGGTGCGCAACCGTGAGTTCGCCAAGAGCCTGGGGCGGGTGCTGCGCCGGCCGGCGCTGATACCGCTGCCGGCCTTTGTCTTGCGCCTGGCGCTGGGTGAGCTGTCGTTGCTGTTGCTGGGCGGCCAGCGTGCCGTTCCCGCGCGTTTGCTGGAGACGGGATTCACTTTCCAGTTCACTGATTTGTCCGCGGCCCTGGACGATGTGTCCAGCCGCCTTTGAAATAGGACGTTGCATGACCGATCACGCGTTGCTCCTGGTCAATCTCGGTTCGCCGGCCTCCACTTCGGTGGCGGATGTGCGCAGCTACCTCAACCAATTTCTAATGGACCCTTATGTCATCGACCTGCCTTGGCCGGTGCGGCGCTTGCTGGTGTCGCTGATCCTGATCAAGCGCCCGGAGCAGTCTGCCCATGCCTATGCATCGATCTGGTGGGAGGACGGTTCGCCGTTGGTGGTGCTCAGCCGCCGGTTGCAACAGGTGATGAGCGAGCAGTGGAAACAGGGGCCAGTGGAGCTGGCAATGCGTTATGGCCAGCCTTCGATCGAGTCGGCACTGCTCAAGTTGGTGGCCCAGGGGCAGAAGAAAATCACCCTGGCACCGCTCTATCCACAGTTCGCCGACAGTACCGTGACCACGGTGATCGAAGAGGCCAAGCGTGTGGTGCGCGAGCACAAGCTGGATGTGCAGTTCAGCGTGCTGCAACCCTTCTACGATCAGCCGGAGTACATCGAGGCCCTGGCGGCCAGCGCCAGACCCTACCTGGCCCAGGAGCATGATCATCTGCTGCTGAGCTTTCACGGTCTGCCGGAGCGGCACCTGACCAAACTGGACCCGACCGGCCAGCATTGCTTCAAGGATGCTGACTGTTGCCGCAACGCCTCTGCGCAGGTGCTGGCCACCTGTTACCGCGCTCAGTGCATGCGGACGGCCTCGGCCCTGGCCGAGCATCTGGGGTTGGCGCAAGGCTCCTGGTCGGTGTCGTTCCAGTCGCGTTTGGGGCGGGCCAAATGGATCGAGCCCTACACCGAGGCACGGCTTGATGAGTTGGCCAAGCAGGGGGTGAAGAAGGTCATGGTGATGTGCCCGGCTTTTGTTGCCGATTGCATCGAGACCCTGGAGGAAATTGGTGATCGCGGTCGTGAGCAGTTCCGCGAAGCCGGAGGTGAGGATCTGGTGTTGATCCCGTGCCTGAATGACGACCCGCAATGGGCGCAGGCCTTGAACACCTTGTGCGCCAGAGCGCCTTTGGCGTTGTAAACAGCTTCGCCGGCAAGCCAGCTCCTGCGGAGCGGACTTGCCGGCGAACGCGTCTTCAGATCAGAGGCTCGTCGGCCTTCTTGTTCTTCCAGCCGTCATTACCCGGCAGCACCAGGTTCAGCACGATGGCGACGATGGCGCACAGGGCGATGCCCTTGAGGCCGAAGTCATCCGGACCGGTGCCGGTTCCCACCAGCACGCCGCCGATGCCGAACACCAGGGTCACCGAAACGATCACCAGGTTGCGGGCTTCGCCCAGATCGATCTTGTGACGGATCAGGGTGTTCATACCCACCGCTGCAATCGAACCGAACAGCAGGCAGAGAATCCCGCCCATGACTGGCACCGGGATGCTTTGCAGCAGCGCGCCGAACTTGCCGATAAAGGCCAGGGTGATGGCGAAGACCGCCGCCCAGGTCATGATTTTCGGGTTGTAGTTCTTGGTCAGCATCACCGCGCCAGTCACTTCGGCATAGGTGGTGTTGGGCGGACCGCCGAACAGGCCGGCAGCAGTGGTGGCGATGCCGTCACCGAACAGGGTGCGATGCAGGCCGGGCTTCTTCAGGTAGTCGCGACCGGTCACGCTGCCGACGGCAATCACCCCGCCGATGTGTTCAATGGCCGGCGCCAGGGCCACCGGGACAATGAACAGGATCGCCTGCCAGTTAAACTCCGGGGCGGTGAAGTGCGGCAGTGCCAGCCAGGGAGCGGCGGCGATCTTCGCGGTGTCCACCACGCCGAAGTAGAAGGACAGGGCAAAGCCCACCAGCACCCCGGAAATAATCGGCACCAGGCGGAAGATGCCTTTGCCGAACACCGCGACAATCAGCGTGGTGAGCAGCGCGGGCATCGAGATCATCATCGCCGTCTGGTAATGAATCAGCTCACTGCCGTCGCCAGCCTTGCCCATGGCCATGTTGGCGGCGATCGGGGCCATGGCCAGGCCGATGGAGATGATCACCGGGCCGATGACCACGGGTGGCAGCAGGCGGTCGATGAAACCGGTGCCCTTGATCTTCACCGCCAGGCCCAGAAAGGTGTAGACGAAGCCCGCCGCCATTACCCCGCCCATGGTCGCCGCGAGGCCGAACTGGCCCTTGGCGAGAATGATCGGAGTGATGAAGGCAAAGCTTGACGCCAGGAAGACCGGCACCTGGCGGCCGGTCACTACCTGGAACAACAGAGTCCCGAGACCCGCCGTGAACAGCGCCACGTTCGGGTCAAGACCGGTAATCAGCGGCATCAACACCAGGGCACCAAAGGCCACGAAGAGCATCTGCGCGCCAGACAATACCTGGCGCCAGAGCGGATCGTTGAACTCATCCTGCATGATCAGGAGTCCTTCTGCTTGGTGCCGAAGATCTTGTCACCGGCATCACCCAGGCCTGGAATGATGTAGCCATGCTCGTTGAGCTTCTGATCGATGGAAGCGGTGTAGATGGTCACATCCGGGTGCGCCTGCTCGACGGCGGCGATGCCTTCGGGGGCGGCCACCAGGACCATGGCACGGATGTCACGGCAGCCGGCTTTTTTCAGCAGGTCGATGGTGGCGACCATGGAACTGCCGGTGGCCAGCATCGGGTCAATGATCATCGCCAGACGTTCGTCGATCTCCGGAACCAGTTTTTCCAGGTAGGTGTGAGCCTGCAGGGTTTCTTCGTTGCGGGCCACGCCCACGGCGCTGACCTTGGCGCCTGGAATCAGGCTCAGCACGCCTTCGAGCATGCCGATACCGGCGCGCAGGATCGGCACCACGGTAATCTTCTTGCCGGCGATTTTCTCGACCTGGACAGGGCCGCACCAGCCTGGAATTTCATAGCTTTCCAGGGGCAGGTCTTTGGTGGCTTCGTACGTCAGCAGGGCACCGACTTCCTGAGCGAGCTCGCGAAAGTTCTTCGTGCTAATGTCTGCGCGGCGCATAAGGCCAAGTTTGTGTCGGATCAGCGGATGGCGGATCTCACGGATGGGCATAGGGAAAGGCTCCGGCGGCGGGCAAAAAAAACGGCCTAGATTAATCTATCCGGGGTTGTTGTCCTATAGACATAAAGTACGTTAGTCCAGAAACGCTTGATCTGATCGGGCCGGATGCGTACCTTTGCCCGCTTTTCCGAAACTGCCACCCCCTTGGAGAGCGCCATGTCCGCTGATCTCGAGCATATCCGTCAAATCATGCGCGAGGCTGACTGCCTGTACACCGAAGCTGAAGTCGAGGCGGCCATCGCCCGGGTCGGTGCACAAATCACTGAAGAACTGGCTGAGCGCAATCCGGTGGTGTTCTGCGTCATGAACGGCGGCCTGATCTTCGCTGGCAAGCTGCTGACCCACCTGCAGTTCCCCCTGGAAGCCTCCTACCTGCACGCCACGCGCTATCGCAACGAAACCAGTGGCGGCGAGCTGTTCTGGAAGTCCAAGCCGGAAGTCTCCTTTATTGATCGCGACGTGCTGATCATCGACGACATTCTTGATGAAGGTCACACCCTGGGCGCCATCATCGACTTCTGCAAACATGCCGGTGCCCGTGCGGTGCACACCGCGGTGCTGATCGACAAGGAGCACGATCGCAAGGCCCGTCCGGACCTGAAGGCCGACTACATGGGCCTGCCTTGCGTCGACCGCTATGTCTTCGGCTACGGCATGGATTACAAAGGCTACTGGCGCAACGCCGCCGGCATCTATGCCGTGAAGGGGATGTAAGGCATGTCCGGGCCGAGCTTTCTCGATCAAGCGTTGTTCAGCGACCTGGCTGAGAAGGCCTTGGCCAATCCCCGTGGGCGTCAGCACCACAACTTCCACGCCATGGAAGAGCCCTGTCATCGCATGGCAGTGGGGCTGCAACCTTCCACCTACGTTCCGCCGCACCGGCACCTGAGTGCCGACAAGGCTGAGACCTTGCTGGTGCTCAAGGGGCGGCTGGGCGTGCTGATTTTCGATGAGGCGGGCCAGGTGCTGGGCAAGCGCGTCTTGCAGGCCGGTGGTGACTGCGTCGGTGTCGATCTGCCGGCCGGGGTTTTCCATGGCCTGGTGGTGCTTGAGCCCGACAGCCTGATGTTCGAATGCAAGGCCGGGCCTTACCGTCCGGTGGGCGAGGGCGAACAGGCCAGTTGGGCGCCTCGTGAAGGCGAGCCGGGAGTGGCGCAATACCACGCCTGGATGCGTGCGCAATTCGACTGATTGTGTTCCCCCGTTTGTCGTATCCGCAGCCTGCGGCAGGCGCCTCAGACTGCGGTGCAGGATTTGCGACAAAAACCCATGCTAGAGTGCTCAGCCCTTGATTGGAGCCTGTCATGAGCCTGTTGATTCGCACTAGCGCGGCCCTTCTTCTGAGCTTGAGCCTGCCCCTGGCAGCCGCCCCGGCGCCTCTGCACGGGCAATTCTTGCCGCCTGACGACCTGACCCTGCGCGACTCGGTCCCTGAACAGCAGCAGCTGTTGCAGGTGACCGAGTATTCCGTGGTGATCGGCAGCCAGCGCCAATCCAATCAGCAGCCGATTCCGGTGACATCGCCGGTGTGGGTGCGCCTCAAGGGCAAGCCGCTGAACAAGGGGGCCACCATCAGCCAGGTACTGGTGAATTTCGACGGTGAAAGCAAAAGCCTGAAAAAGCCCCAGTACGACGCCAAGTCCAGGACCTTGACCCTGTATTACCCCCTGGCCCAGTACCGGGCAGTGATGGACCTGCTGCGGAACGACACGGTGTATTGCCAGTTTCTCAGTTATGCCAATGGTCATATCTGGGCTGACTTGCACACCGGCAGCGTGCGTCCGCGTTGAGGCCCGAGGCGGGCTGAGGGTAAACTGCCCGCCCCGTGAAATGTCTGCGAGCTGGAGTCGGCGATGCGTAAAGATAAGAAACAAGTGATTGGTGACGAGATCAGCGACGAGCAGATCAAGTTGTTCCTCGATTTCGAGCCGGTCGACGCCACTTCGCCGTCCCTGCACAAACTGATCAAGGCCTACCGTGGCCTGCGCATCGACGATTTCGAGCGCTTCCTGACCTTCTTCGTAGCAGCCGGTCTGGATCTGGATGGCAAGGATGAGCACGGCCAGACCTTCGTTGATCTGATCAAGGATCAGCGCAACGCCGCCGACTACATCGAGCTGATGGACAACGCCCGCGGCTGACCCGCTCGGAAGGCATAAAAAAACGCCCCGTCCTTTGCAGGCCGGGGCGTTTTTTATGGGCGTCAGATCAGGCGCAGCTTTCGGTTTCCTTGCTGGGCTCGACCAGTTCCAGACTCAGGTTATTTTCGCTGTTGATCTTGTGATACAGCGCTGCGTCGGTTTCCAGGGCCTTCTCCCGCGCCGGGAAAATTTCCTTGAGCTTGGTAGCCCATTCGCCGCTGGCCTTGGCCGGGAAGCAACGCTCGATCAGCTCCAGCATGATCGACACGGTCACCGATGCACCTGGCGAAGCGCCGAGCAGGGCGGCCAGAGAACCGTCCTTGGCCGCCACCAGCTCGGTACCGAACTGCAGGATGCCGCCTTTCTTCGGGTCTTTCTTGATGATCTGCACCCGTTGCCCGGCCACTTCCAGGCGCCAGTCTTCCGCCTTGGCCTGTGGATAGAAGCGGCGCAGGGACTCCAGGCGCTGCTCCATGGACTGCATGACTTCGCTGACCAGGTATTTGGTCAGGTCCATGTTGTCCCGGGCTACGGCCAGCATTGGACCGATGTTGCCGGCGCGAACCGACATTGGCAGGTCGAGGAACGAGCCGTGCTTGAGGAACTTGGTGGTGAAGCCGGCATAAGGTCCGAACAGCAGGGATTTCTTGCCGTCGACCACGCGGGTGTCCAGGTGCGGCACCGACATCGGTGGCGAACCCACGGCGGCCTGGCTGTAGACCTTGGCCTGGTGTTGCTTGACCACTTCCGGATTGTCGCAACGCAGCCACTGGCCGCTCACCGGGAAGCCGCCAAAGCCTTTGCTCTCTTCAATGCCGGAAGCCTGCAGCAGCGGCAGGGCCGCGCCACCGGCGCCGAGGAACACGAACTTGGCGTCGACTTCGCGGCTGTTGCCGCTGTTGACGTCCTTGATGCTCACGGTCCAGCCGTTGTCCTTGTTGCGCTTGAGACCGGTCACGCGCTTGCAGTACTTGACCTGGGCATCGGGTGCGCTGGTCAGGTGCTTGAGCAACTGGTTGGTCAGGGCGCCGAAGTTGACGTCGGTGCCATTGATCACCCGGGTCGCGGCGATGGTTTCATCTGCCGGACGGCCCGGCATCATCAGCGGCATCCACTCGGCCATCTTGGCCTTGTCTTCGGTGTATTCCATGTCCGCGAAGGCATGGTGCTGGCTCAGCACTTCAAAACGCTTCTTGAGGAAGGACACACCCTTGTCGCCCTGCACGAAGCTCAGGTGCGGCACTGGGCTGATGAAGGACTTGGACGAGCCGAACGTGCCTTTCTTGGTCAGGTAGGACCAGAACTGTTTCGACACTTCGAACTGGGTATTGATGTGTACGGCTTTCTTGATGTCGATGCTGCCATCGGCGGCCTGTGGCGTGTAGTTCAGCTCACAGAGGCCTGCGTGGCCGGTACCGGCGTTGTTCCACGGGTTGGAACTCTCCGCGGCACCCGAATCCATCAGCTCGACGACTTCCAGCTTGATTGCGGGGTCGAGCTCTTTGAGCAGTACAGCGAGGGTGGCACTCATGATGCCGGCCCCAACCAATACGACGTCTACTGCTTCGTTATGCGCCATTAACGCGTCTCCAAAATCTGCAGCACCAAATTGACGGCATGGCTGCCAGGAGTGACGGGGCGGTTCACGTAATGCCCCAGGTTACCCATGGCCAGGATCGCCATGTCCGAATCTTCGCAATTCTTTGCAACTACTGCGGACGCTGCCAACCGGGCCTCAAGGTGCATATGAACGCATCTCGGGGCGCCTCAGGCAATTCGACTTATGGTCGATACATCCGCTCGTGCAACCAAATCCGTCAGCGGACAGGCTTCAAGCACCAGTTCTTGAGGAGTGCTCGGTCCTGTGTAATCGGGCTGTTGTAGAGGCCAATGGTGCCAGTTCAGACGCAAAACTATTCATTTGCTCGCCACACTCTTGTGAAGTTGTGAAAACCCGTTTTTTCACGCTCTTTTGAAGACGTGAACCTCAAAAAAGGGCTGCCTCGGCCTGGCACCTGGCCCGAGCGGTGTTGCCGGCATGCAAGGCATGCGGGCACAACGGGCAAACAGCTTTAAGTGGCCGAGCAATGGCAGCTCTGCAGATTCGCGAAAAGTGGAGGTTTGCAAGGTGGTACAGCAAGCACGCCAGCTTCACTCGATCTGTGTGGGCGGCTCTCTGTGGGCGGTGCGGGGTGCCAATGCAGTGGCGTTGGCGGTACTGCGAGGCCCGATCAGGAGACGTCCTTATAATCGGGGGGAGATTGTAACGAAGAAATGCGCAGAAATGATCCTGTTTCGTGACTTTTATTAGGCTGTTGGTCAGGTGGCCAGTATCGGTCGCACCAAGGAGCTGGCGCAGCGTGGGCTGATCCGGGCGCTGGCGGGTAATACCTGGTGCAACCAGTTCAGGCGAATCTCTTGGATTTCCACCCAACCGTCACCCACGGGAGCCGCCGGGCAGTGTTTGAAGGCGCGGCAACGGCCTTGGCCATCGAGCAGGGCAAAACTGCGGAACTGCTGACGCGGGGCGAACAGGGAGCGAAGGAAGTTCATAACCGAACACCTGTGAGTGGGTCATTGACGATAAGAGTGCCCTTGAGCCGTTACATCATGATGTATTGCGAGTGAACGGCAGGTTACAGGAACCTGGTTGTACGGCACCTGTCTGAGACTTGACTAACTCTTGCCTGAAGCTGGTTCGTCGCGGTTATGCACCGCTATACTGCGGCCCTGTTTGTGCCTGATTCCTGGAGAGATGAGCATGTTGCAACGCCTGTTGTTCGGTTTGATCACTGTGACCAGCCTGTCGCTGGTGGGTTGCGCCCACAGCCCGCAACAACTGAGCCCGGAGCCGAAGCTCACGACCCAGTTGGCCCCCGTCGGCCATGGCCAGCCGGTGGTGGTGAAAGTGGTTGATGGACGTCCATCGCCGACCCTGGGTACTCGTGGCGGTCTGTACCCGGAAACCAGCGCCATTACTGTGCAGAGCGCGCAGATCCTGCCGAAACTGCAGGCCCAGGCCGAAGCCGCGGTACGTCTGTTGGGCTTCACCCCGACCGCCGGCGGCAGCAATGCTCCGCAGTTGACCGTGACCCTGGCCGAGCTCAAGTACCAGTCGCCCAAAGAGGGCCTGTACGTGACCGAGGCCACCATTGGCGCCACTTTCCGTTCTGATGTGCAGAACGCCAACCGTCGCTACAGCGGTCGCTATGGCGCCTCCCTTGACCAGCGTTTCGGCATGGCGCCGAACCAGGACACCAATACCAAGCTGGTGAGCGACGTACTGAGCGATGCGCTGACCCGTCTGTTCAAGGACCCGACCGTCGGCCAGATCCTCGGCGAGTAAGGCGCCGCTGCGGCTTCATGCTCGCTACTGGCTCCGTCAATAAAAAGCCCGGCTGCCCATCAGGCAGCCGGGCTTTTTGCTGTTCGCGTGTCAGGCCGCCTCGACGTAGAAGTCCAGCATGCTGACGCCGGTCAGCAGATCGGTTTCCGGCAAGTCCGCATGCTGGTGTCCGCCCAGGGCGCAATACACCAGCCAATGCCGGTCCTGAACGTTGAAGGCCAGGGCGCCCACTAGCGCTTGCTGTTCTTCACTGGGGGCTATCAGGTAAAGGCGATCCTGGTTTTCTGCGTGCAGCATGACAAGCTCCGTGGGGCATCGAGGGGCAACAGACTGGCTTGTTTAGATGACGAAAAGATGACGATTCAAATTAATTGGTCGACACCTCGTTACTGGTCGGAAAGCCCCCGCGTTTATCCGGGGATTGAGTAGAATCCGCGCCGCGGGTGCACTCGACGACCCGAATACAGGTTTCATTCGAGGTTCATGATGTCGCTGCAACTGATCTGGTCGATGTTCAACGCCCACCCTGCCAAATTGATCAACCTGCTGGCCCTGCTGTTTGCTTGCCCGGGCAGTTGGCTGCTGCACGCCACTCGTTGCCGTGAACGGCGGGCCCTGGCCAACCTGGCCGTCCAGAGTGAAGACCGGGGGCTGGGTCAACCCATGCTGGACCCCGCTACTTTGCGAATGAACCGATTCTTCTACCGCTTCGGTTTCGCCTGCCTGGGGCTGGCATTGCTGGTGTCCTGGATCAGTACGCGTTTCTGACCGATCCTTGAACCGCAGACATGACAACGGCGCCCGCAGGCGCCGTTGTGCGTTGCAGTGCCGCGATTACAGCGCCAGGCCTGCCTTGACCCGGTACTGATTGCGCACCGGATTGGCATATTGCAGCACCAGGTAAGGGCGGTGCTCCGGTGGGCAGGCGTCCAGCCGGCGCTGCCATTCTTCCTCGGCCTTGGCCAGTTCCTGTGGCGCGAAGACCTCGGCGGCGCTCGGTACCTGCAGTTGCGGGTCGGCATCGCTCCACTGGGCATACGCCAGGTAATGCACCGGGAACAGGCGGTAGCCGCCGAGAATCTGCCGGTCCATTTCCATGGCCAATTGCTTGGTGTCTTCGAACAGTTCGCTGATGGGGGCGGCGAAGTTCACGTGGACCCGGCCCTTATAGCCAGTGATGCCTTTGGCGATGCTCACGTCATCCTCCCCTGGCGCTTTGGTGTAGCTGCCGGTGGTGGCGCGGATGTACAGCTCCCGGGCCTTGGCCTGGTCGCAGGGGTCATATTCGTAGCTGATGGACACCGGGGTCAGGTTCAGCGATTGGATGACCTCGCCAAACGGCTCGTCCTTGCGGCTCATGTGGAACATCTTGAGGATCGCCGACTCGGTGCGGTCGTCGCCATCCTTGGCCCGGCCTTCGGCCTGGGCGATCCAGATCGACTGGACGTCGTTGCGGATCGAATGGTTGATATAGGCCGAGAGCAGTTGATAGGCCGCGAGTTTTTCCCGTCGCCCGCTGATGGAGCGATGGACGATGAAACTCTTGTTCAGGCGCATCAGGTCGCTGACGAACGGCTTCTGCAGCAGGTTGTCGCCAATGGCGATGCGCGGTGTCGGCAGTCCGGCGTGATACACCGCGTAATTGACGAAGGCCGGGTCCATGACGATGTCGCGATGGTTGGCCAGGAAGACATAGGCGGTGCCGGATTTGAACTGCTCGACGCCGGTATAGGTCACGCCGTCGGTGGCACGTTCAATGGTGTGGTCGACGTAGAACTCGACCTTGTCCTGCAGGGTCGCCACCGAAGTGACCCCGGCGAATTCGCGGCGCAGGCGATGGGCAATCAGGGGTTTGAGCAGCCAGCCGAACGTATTGGCAAAACGCGGGAAGCGGAAGTGGGTGAGGATATCTAGAAACGCCTTGTCGCTGAGCAGCCGGGCCAGCACCGCTGGTACTTCGCTGTCGTGGTAAGGTCGGATGGCATCGAATTCGCCCATCATGCTCTCTTGTTAGAAACGGCTAGGGTAAGAAAAGGTCTGTATCGAAAAAAGCCGGGCATGGTCTGAAAGTTCAGCTCAAACAAAAAAAGCCCTGCAAATAGACCGGCGATTATACGCATAAGTCACTCTGGAGACGGCGATGCTGGAAACCGACCATTATCAATGCCCTTACTGTGGCGAACAGGCAGAAGCTGTATTGGACCTGTCCGCCGGCGACCAGACCTATATCGAAGACTGCCCGGTGTGCTGCCGGCCCATTGTCTTCACGCTGCAAACCGATGGTCGGGAGTGGATGCTCGATGTCCACAGTGAAAATGACTGAGTGGGGCGTGGTTCTTATGCAGCGCATCTATGAGCCAGAAAATCTGATGGAAGGCGAGTTGCTCCAGTGCATGCTGGCGAGCGAGGGTATCGAGGCACACCTGCAAGGGCGCGATTTGTTGGGCGGGGCGGGGGAGTTGCCGCTGTTCGGACTGCTGGGGCTGACGGTGGAGAATGATCAGGCGCAGCAGGCGCTGGAACTGATCGCTGCGTACAATGCGGCCCAGCCATTGCCCTTTGAAGAACCGGATAGTTTTACCGGGGTGCTGGTCTGTTAGGCTGAGCGCCGATTTGCCGAGAGTTGTATTGCCCCATGTGTGGAC
The DNA here is from genome assembly GCF_018390395.1 of Pseudomonas sp. RC4D1. Lineage (NCBI taxonomy): Bacteria > Pseudomonadati > Pseudomonadota > Gammaproteobacteria > Pseudomonadales > Pseudomonadaceae > Pseudomonas > Pseudomonas sp. RC4D1. Next base: position 1,948,325 of record NZ_JAHBAW010000002.1, on the reverse strand, counting down.
GTTATGCCCTGTTTCGTTGGAACCCCGCTTTTGCCGCCTTGCCGGGATTTCCCGAGGATCAGCGCGCGCAGTGGAATATATCGCCCAATGATTCGGTGCTGATCCAGCGGGTCGAAAACGGCCAGCGCACTCTGGCCCGGGCCCGTTGGGGGCTGACCCCGCCCTGGCTGACGGACCTGTCGCGTACTCCGGCTCATGCCCGGGCGGAAACCCTGGCGGAGCAGCCGATGTTTCGTCAGGCGTTCCGTGAGCGCCGCTGTCTGTTACCGGCCAACGGCTTCTATGAATGGCGCGGCGGAAGTCGTAAACGGCCTTATTGGCTGACGCCGGGTGAGGGTTCGTCGATCTTCTTTGCCGCGATCTGGGAGGCCTATCCGGTACAGGAACAGGTCTGGCTGAGTACTGCGGTGGTGACTCAGGCGGCTGCCAATCTGCGTCGCCCGTTGATCCTGGACGCCGCCGCCCAGGAAGTCTGGCTCGATCCCGAGACGCCGCTACCTGCCTTGCAAGCCTTGCTCGCCAGCCCGCCTGCCGCGTTGCGCGAGCGGGTCCTGGCCAACCTGGTCAACGACCCCAAGCTCAACGGCCCCGAGTGCCTGACCCCCGCCTGATTGGGTGGCAATAGAAGCTGGCTTGCCGGCGAAAGGGCCTTGAGCCACCTTCGCCGAAAAGCCGGCTCCCAAGAGGGATGGAGCAGCGGCGTGGTGCTGGATTAAACCTTGAACTGATTGATCAGGCGCCGTTGCTGTTCGGCGAGCTTGGTCAGCCCGGCGCTGGCGGCGCTGGACTCATCGGCACCGCTTGCTACCTCGTTGGCCACCTGGCCGATGTTGATCACGTTGCGGTTGATGTCCTCGGCCACTGCGCTCTGCTCCTCGGCGGCGCTGGCGATCTGGGTGTTCATGTCGTTGATCACCGATACCGCCTGAGTGATGGTTTCCAGAGCCTGGGCTGCCTTGGCCGCATGCTCCACGCTTTGGTCGGTCTTGTGCTGGCTGTCTTCCATGACCCGCACCACTTCCCGGGTGCCCTGCTGCAGCTGCTGGATCATCGACTGGATTTCTTCCGTGGCCTGCTGGGTCTTCTGGGCCAGATTGCGCACTTCGTCGGCGACCACGGCAAAGCCGCGGCCCTGTTCGCCTGCTCGTGCCGCCTCGATCGCTGCGTTAAGGGCCAGGAGGTTGGTCTGCTCGGCAATCCCACGGATGGCAATAAGAATGGCGTTGATGTTCTCGCTGTCCTTGGCCAGGGTCTGCACCACGCCCACTGCGCGGCCGATTTCCTCGGCCAGGGCGCCAATCGAGCTGGAGGTGTCGCGCACGATCTGCATGCCCTGGCTGGCGGCCTGATCGGCATGACTGGCCGCTTGCGCAGCCTGGGTCGCATTGCGGGCCACGTCCTGGGCGGTGGCGGTCATTTCATGCACTGCCGTGGCCACTTGGTCGATTTCCACCATCTGTTTATGTACGCCCTGGTTGGTGCGAATAGCGATATCGGCGGTGTGTTCCGAGGAATCGCTGACGCTTTGCACCGAGGTCACCACTTGGCTGATCATTGCCTGCAGCTTGGCCAGGAAGGTGTTGAACCCTTTGGCGATGGAGCCCAGCTCGTCGGCCCGGTCGCTGGTCAGGCGCCGAGTCAGGTCACCTTCGCCCTGGGCGATATCATCGAGCATGGCCACCATCTGTCGCAGTGGACGTGCGATGCCGTGCCCCACCAACCAGATCACCAGCAGGCCGAGGCCAGCAATCACCAAGCCGACCATGGCCATGCCGAAGGTGTCGGCCTTGCGCTGTTCGGCCAGGTCGCCTTGCAGCTTGTCCAGATCGGCCATCACCGCCCCCAGGGGCAGTTGCAGCATCAGCGTCCAGTTGGCATCGGTCTGACCGATACCGAACGGCAGGTACAGGGCAATCTGGCCGTTGGCCTGGTCGACGTTGTAGGTCACTTCGCCGCGCTTGAGGTTGGACAGTCTGGCCACGGTGTCTTGGCGCAGCACGTCGCTGACTTTCTCGCCGAACTTGCTCGAATCCTTGGTGTAGGCCACCAGACGGCCGTTGCCGCCGATCAGGGCCATTTCCCCGGCACCGTTGTAGAGCTTCTGATTGGCAGCTACCAGCATGTCCTGAATGAAGTTCACCGACAGGTCAGCGCCGACGATGCCCTGGAATTTGCCGTTGAGCAGGATGGGCTGAATAAAGGAGGCGAGCATCACCACCTTGTCGCCGACCTTGTACGGAGCGGGGTCGATGACGCAGGACTTGAGGCTGTCCTGGGAGCACAGGTAGTACTCGCTGGTACGCACGCCGGTGGAGAGCAGGGTCCGGTCGTTGACGTCGGCCAGCTTGTCCAGGCCCAGGCTGCCGTCTTCGTTGCGGAACCACCAGGGCAGGAAGCGCCCGTTGGCGGCGTCCATACCTACCACCGAGGTGCCGATGTAGGCCGCGTCGTTGTGGTCGATGGCGCCCGGCTCCCAGGCGATGTAGGCGCCGAGGATCTTCGGATTCTGGGTGACGTTCTCTTTGATCAGGGCGATCAGCTGTTCACGGTTCAGGCTGAGTCCGGCATGGCCTTGGGAGTCCTGGGTGCCCATCAGGGCATTGACCCGCACCAGGCCGCCGGCAATCAGCAGTGGCGCTTCCAGCTCCCGTTGGATCTGGCTGACCTGAGTCTGCGCCAGGCCGCTCAGGCGCTGTTCGATGACTTGCTCGAATTGGGCCTGGGTCCGTTCCTGCACCATTTGCTGGGTCTTGGCCCCGGAGAACAGGGCGTACAGCACCAGGGCTACAACCACGCTGAGGACAATGGCACCGGCCAGGGCGGCGACGGAAAACTGGATCGACTTGAACTTCATAGAGGCTCCGGGCGCAGGAATTTAGGTCTGCCGTGCTGTATCGGCCGCAGCCTCACCGGTCATTAGCCTGGAGAGGAGAAATGACTGTTTCAGATGGTTAAAGGTCGTTATTGGCGGGGGCGTGTTGCAGACCGTTGGCGGCCTTGGGCGGTATGTGAAGTTTTTTCGTCAGGCTCTGGATGTATCTGAATTGCGACTGAATGCGTGTTTTGCATCTGGCGCAGACACAGTTCCGCCCTTAGGATACGCGCCATGTTTTCAGGGAGGTTTCATGATGAAGAAGTCGTTACTCGTATGTGCATTGAGCGCTGCTGTGCTGCTGACCGGCTGTGAAACGGTCAATACCACTAGCGGTGGCGTGGTGGGTGTGGATCGCAAACAGTCGATGTTCAGCATGGTGTCCAGCGCTGAAGTCAACCAGTCCTACGCCCAGTCCTATCAACAGACTCTGGGTGAGGCCAGCAGCCAAGGCGTACTGGACAAGACCAGTGCCAATGCCAAGCGCCTGCAGGTCATTGCCAATCGCCTGATTGCCCAGGCACCGACCTTCCGTCCCGACTGCGCGCAGTGGAAATGGGAAGTCAACCTGATCAAGAGCGACGAGCTCAACGCCAACTGCGGTCCTGGCGGCAAGATCATTTTCTATTCCGGGCTGATCGAAAAGCTGAAACTGACCGACGATGAAATCGCTGCGGTCATGGGTCATGAAATTGCCCACGCCCTGCGCGAGCATGGTCGTGAAGCGATGTCCAAGCAGTACGCGGTCGGTGCAGGCAAGCAAATCGCTACCCTGTTCGGTGTCTCGCAGGAAACCGTAGCCCTGGGCGACAACGGGGTGAGCCTGCTGATGACTCTGCCCAACAGCCGCGAGAATGAAAACGAAGCGGACCTGATTGGTCTGGAGCTGGCTGCCCGCGCCGGTTACAACCCGAACGCGGCCATCAGCTTGTGGAACAAGATGGGCCAGGCTGCCGGTGGTTCTGCGCCGCCCGAGTTCATGAGTACTCACCCGGCTTCCACCAGCCGTATCGCCTCCCTGCAGGCGGCGATTCCAAAGGTGATGCCGTTGTATGAGCAGGCCAAGAAGTCCTGATCCATTGCTTCATTTGCGCTGACGCGTTCGCCGGCAAGCCGGCTCCTGCAGGTTGTGTAGGAGTCGACTTGCCGGTGATTTCATTTACAGCCAGCCACTGATCTGCATGGCCTTGTACACCGCCACTACGGCGAGGATGAAGAAGGCCGTCGCCGCCAGGCGACGAATCAGGGTCAGGGGCAGCTTGTCCGCGGCGAAGTTACCCGCCAGAACCACCGGCACGTTGGCAATCAGCATGCCCAGGGTGGTGCCGATGATCACCAGCCACAGATCCGGATATTGCGCCGCCAGCATGACGGTAGCGACTTGGGTCTTGTCGCCGATTTCAGCCAGGAAGAACGCGATCAGGGTCGTGAGGAAAGGCCCGAACTTGCGTGCGGTAGTGGCTTCATCGTCATCCATCTTGTCTGGAACCAGGGTCCACAGGGCGGTGGCGGTGAAGCTAGCGGCGAGAATCCAGTGCAGGGTCGCGTCCGAGAAGAAGCTGCCGAACCAGGCACCTACCGCGCCGGCGGCCGCATGGTTGGCCAGGGTCGCGGCGACGATGCCGGCGATGATGGGCCAGGGTTTGCGAAAGCGCGCGGCAAGAATCAGGGCGAGCAGTTGCGTCTTGTCGCCGATTTCGGCCAAGGCAACGATTGCGGTGGGAACGAGGAGAGAATCCAGCATCATCAGGGTTTTCCTAAGGGGCGGGTCGACACGGCTATGACACGTACAGCCTTCCCGCCCCGGGTAAGGTGTGCGTGTCATAGGTCTTGTCAAACCCTGCGGTCCGTCTGTGCGGACTCTTGGGTCGCATGCGCCATGGTCTGAGGACCAAGTATGTTGACGCATGCCGGACGAGCGTGGCGCTCGTGGGAGACTACTCCCCTAGGACGGAGCGGATTCTGCCTAGGCAAACTCCATTCGGCAAGCCTTGTTTGCGAAAAGAAGGTCAGCCGCGCTTGGCCCGATAAATCCGAAATCCCTGGCCTTCGGCCTTGATTGCGCAGGGTCCAAGGTGCTCTTCGATCAGGGGTTGGTAGCGCAGGAAGCTGTTGGCCACTACCCGTAGTTCGCCGCCTTTTTGCAGATGTTTGGCCGCTTTTCGCAGCAGGTTTTCTGTGGCTTGGTAATCGGTGTGGACCCCGGTATGGAAGGGGGGATTGGTCAGAATGCAGTTCAACTCCATGGGCGCGGCATCAATCCCGTCGCCGGTCAGTACCTCGGCTTCAAGACCGTTGGCGGCCAGGGTCAGGCGACTGCTGGCGGCGGCAAAGGCGTCCACATCCAGCAAGGTCACGCTGTTGTCCGGGTAGCGGCGCTTCACTGTGGCCCCCAGCACCCCGGCGCCACAGCCGAAGTCCAGCAGGTGGCCGGCGGGCAAGTGATCCAGATGCTCCAGCAACAGCGCGGTGCCGCGGTCCAGGCGCCCGTGGCTGAACACTCCCGGCAGGCTGACGACCGTCAATGGACCTTCGGCCAGGGGCAGTTCGTATTCCTGGGCCAGACTCTCCAGCGCCACCGGTTCGGGAGCGTTGGCGACCGTGACCTGCCACAGCTGGCAGTGGCGCGCGCTGTCGAGCTTGCGCGGTTTGCCGAAAGGGTTGAGTTGCTTGGCGGCGCTTTCTACGCCGCTACGCTTTTCCCCCACCAGATACAGCTCGCGTCCGGCCAGGCGTGAGGCCAGGGCGTTGAGCAGGTAGTCGGTGAGGTCCTTGGACTTGGGCAGGAACAGCACGGCGCTGTCGAAGGATTCTGCCGGTGCTTCTACGCCAAAGTGGCTGCGGCCTGGAAAGCGTGCCTCCAGGGCCGCATGGTCACCGGCGTGCCAGCTCCAGCCACGGGCATTGGGCAGACGCCCGAGCAGGTCATCCGCGGTCAGGCCGGCCAGCAGCAGTGAGCCTTGAAACAATTGAGCCTGGCGTAACAGTACTTCACTGCGTGTGTCCATGATCCGCACCCGAAAAAAGTGGCGAAGTTTATCAACTCACGACACGCAGTGGGGCGCCGCTGAAGAAGGCTTGGGCATTTTCCGTCAGTTGCCCGACGATTCGCTGGCGAGCTTCGCGGCTGCCCCAGGCATTGTGCGGCGTGACGATCAGGCGTGGGATATCACCGGCCAGCATTGGATTGCCGTTCACCGGCGGTTCGACGCTCAGGACGTCGGTGGCAGCCCCACCCAGATGACCACTGCGCAGCGCATCGGCCAGGGCCTGTTCGTCAATCAGGCCGCCGCGGGCGGTGTTGACCACCAGGGCGCCGGGCTTGAGTAGGGCCAGTTCCCGGGCACCGATGAAGTTTCGGGTGTGTTCGTTGAGTGGGCAGTGCAGGGTCAGGGCATCCACTTGTGTTAGCAGTTCCTCCAGCGGCAGGCGATCCGGTCGAGCCGGGCGTCCGGGGATCTGCCCCAATACCACGCGCATGCCAAAGGCTTCGGCCAGGCGTGCCACGGCGCTGCCCAGCTCGCCATTGCCCAGCAGACCCAGGGTCTTGCCCGCCAGTTCGATGATGGGGAAGTCCAGCAGGCAGAACTGCTTGGCCTGTTGCCAGCGGCCGGCGGCCACGGCTTGTTGGTAGTCGGCAACCCGAGTGGCGAGATTGAGCAGCAGCATCAGGGTGTGCTGGGCCACCGACGGAGTGCCATAACCCTGGCAGTTGCTGACGCTGATGCCTTGTTGGCGGGCAGCGGCCAGATCGACATTGTTGGTGCCGGTGGCGGCCACCAGGATCAGTTGCAGATCAGGGCAGGCCGCCAGGGTCTCGGCGCTCAGGGCCACCTTGTTGCTGATGGCGACTTGCGCACCCTGCAAGCGCTCGGTCACTTGGTCCGCGGGGGTGTGGGCATGCACTTGCAGGGGGCTGAAGCACTCATGCAGCGCACTCAGATCCAGGTCGCCCAGGTCCAGTGAGCTGTGATCGAGGAAGACGGCGCGGCGATTGTTGATCATGAACTGTACCTTTTGCACGAGGGATCTAAGGCGTAATCTGCCGAGCCTAACAGATGAAATAATTAGACATACACAGGAGCCTGCATGTACCTCACCGAGTTCTTGACCGTTGCCCTGATCCACTTGCTGGCGGTGGCCAGCCCCGGCCCGGACTTTGCCGTGGTGGTGCGCGAAAGCGTGACCCACGGCCGCCGCGCCGGTACCTGGACTGCCCTGGGAGTGGGCTGTGCGATCTTCCTGCACGTGGGTTACTCGCTGCTGGGGATCGGCCTGATCGTTTCCCAGTCCATCGTGCTATTCAACGCCCTGAAGTGGTTGGCGGCGGCGTATCTGCTGTACATCGGCTACAAGGCCCTGCGTGCTCAGCCGGCCAAGCCGGCGGCGGACGACCTGCACAAGGAAGCCGGAGAGCGTACCGCGCGCGGTGCCTTTACTTCCGGTTTTGTCACCAATGGCTTGAACCCCAAGGCGACCCTGTTCTTCCTCTCGCTGTTCACCGTGGTGATCAACCCGCACACCCCCCTGGCGATCCAGGCCGGTTATGGGGTGTATCTGGCGGCGGCCACCGCAGTCTGGTTCTGCCTGGTAGCCATGCTCTTCAGCCAGCAACGGGTGCGTGCCGGCTTCGCCCGCATGGGGCACTGGTTCGACCGCACCATGGGCGCGGTGCTGATCGCCATCGGCGTGAAACTGGCCTTCACCGAGATGCATTGAACACTCTCCCCGGACGGGGCACGCAGGATCTCCTGAACCGCGCGAATACTGGCCTGGAGCTAGTATTGGTGCGGCCCTGCAAATCATCCCTTTGGCTGATTTAGCCGGCGCACGGGAACTTTAGAGTGGTCATCCTCCAGTCACGACCGAGCCGTCAGAAAAGGGATTCTTATGTTGCAGACTCGTGTTATTCCCCCCGCCGAAGGCGCTTATCAATACCCGCTCCTGATCAAGCGGTTGCTGATGTCCGGCGCGCGCTACGAGAAAACCCGCGAAATCATCTATCGCGACCAGTTGCGCTACACCTATCCGACCCTGATCGAGCGGGTGGCGCGTCTGGCCAATGTGTTGACTGCGGCCGGGGTCAAGGCCGGAGATACCGTGGCGGTGATGGACTGGGACAGCCATCGCTACCTGGAGTGCATGTTCGCCATCCCGATGATCGGTGCGGTGATCCACACCATCAACGTGCGCCTGTCACCGGAGCAGATCCTCTACACCATGAACCACGCCGAGGACCGCTTCGTGCTGGTCAACAGCGAGTTCGTCGGTCTGTATCAGGCCATCGCCGGGCACTTGACCACGGTGGAGAAAACCCTGCTGCTCACCGATGCACCGCAAAAGACTGCCGAACTGCCGAATCTGGTGGGCGAGTATGAGACCTTGCTGGCCGCCGCCAGCCCCCAGTATCAGTTCGAGGACTTTGACGAGAACTCGGTGGCCACCACCTTCTACACCACCGGGACCACTGGCAATCCCAAGGGGGTGTATTTCACCCATCGGCAACTGGTGCTGCACACCATGGGCGTCTCCACCATCATGGGCTCCATCGACAGTGTGCGCCTGCTAGGCACCAACGATGTGTACATGCCCATTACGCCGATGTTCCATGTGCATGCCTGGGGGCTGCCTTATGTTGCCACCATGCTTGGGCTCAAGCAGGTCTATCCCGGGCGTTACGACCCGGAGTACCTGGTGGAGCTGTGGCGCCGGGAGAAAGTCACCTTCTCCCACTGTGTGCCGACCATCCTGCAGATGGTGCTCAATGCCAAGGCGGCCCAGAACACCGATTTCGGTGGCTGGAAGATCGTCATCGGCGGCAGTGCGCTGAACCGTGCGCTGTACGAGGCGGCCAAGGCCAAGGGGATTCAACTGACGGCCGCCTACGGCATGTCGGAGACTGGTCCGCTGGTGTCCTGCGCCCACCTCAACGATGAACTGATGGCGGGCAGCGAAGACGAGCGCACCACTTACCGGATCAAGGCCGGGGTGCCAGGGCCCTTGGTGGAGGCAGCGATCATCGATGCCGAGGGCAACTTCCTGCCGGCGGACGGTGAGTCCCAGGGCGAGCTGGTGCTGCGTGCGCCCTGGCTGACTGAAGGCTATTTCAACGAGCCGCAGAAGGGCGCCGAGCTCTGGGAGGGCGGCTGGCTGCACACCGGCGACGTGGCGACCCTGGACAGCATGGGGGTGATCGACATCCGTGACCGGATCAAGGACGTGATCAAGACCGGTGGCGAGTGGATCTCCTCCCTGGACCTGGAAGACCTCATCAGTCGCCATGCGGCGGTACGTGAAGTAGCAGTGGTGGGCATCGCCGATCCACAGTGGGGCGAGCGCCCGTTTGCCTTGTTGGTGATCCGCGAAGGCCATGAGATTGGTGCCCGTGAGCTCAAGGAACACCTCAAGCCGTTCGTGGAGCTGGGGCACCTGAGCAAGTGGGCGATTCCCAGCCAGATCGCCCTTGTTACTGAAATTCCCAAGACCAGCGTTGGTAAGCTCGACAAGAAGCGCATCCGCGTCGACATCAGCGAATGGCAAGCCAGTAACAGTACCTTCCTCTCCACGCTTTGAGCGTCCTCTGCCGTGCCCGTCCGGGCACGGCATGCCCATTCGACAAGCCTTTGCCTTGTGCTCACGAGATTTTCAGCCATCCTTACCGCGCCGTCTTTCAACGGTTGTGGCAAAGGACTGTTCCAATGCGGTGGTCGGCTGCAAATCACACTTTAGAGGGATCAAGCAGTAATCCCTGCTGGATATAGTCCGCCTACGGATTTTTCTGAACAACGGAGCACTGTGGGGTGCTCGCGCCATGCAACTTCGGAACCGGGCAAGTGTTCATCCAACCGGTATTCGAAGCGTTTTCAGAAGAGCGTACTGCCATAAAAATAATGCACATGGAGTAGCGTCGATGACATCAGCAAACCAGTTCTGGCGCCGGGCGAAACTGCCCCTGGCCGTCGGTCTCGCCTCCACGCTCGCCGGGCCTGCATTCGGCGTCAGCTTCAATATCGGTGAAATCGAAGGCAGCTTCGATTCGTCCCTGTCGGTGGGGGCCAGTTGGTCGACCGCCGGACGCAACAAGGACCTGATCGGGGTCAACAATGGCGGCAAGGGTCTGTCCCAGACCACCGATGACGGCCACTTGAACTTCAACAAGGGGCAGACCTTCTCGAAGATCTTCAAGGGCATTCATGACCTGGAGTTGAAGTACGGCGATACCGGTGTGTTTGTTCGTGGCAAGTACTGGTATGACTTCAAGCTCAAAGACGAAGACATGGACTTCAAGAACATCAGTGACAACAACCGCAAGGAAGGCGCCAAGTCCTCCGGCGGTCAGATCCTCGATGCCTTTGTCTATCACAACTACTCCATCGCCGATGAACCGGGCTCGGTGCGTTTGGGCAAGCAGGTAGTGAGTTGGGGTGAAAGTACCTTCATTGGCGGCGGTATCAACTCGATCAACCCGATCGACGTGTCGGCATTCCGCCGTCCCGGTGCCGAGGTCAAGGAAGGTCTGATTCCGGTCAACATGTTCTACATCTCCCAGAACCTGACCGAGAACCTGTCGGCCGAAGCTTTCTATCAATTGGAATGGGACCAGACCGTTACCGACAACTGCGGGACCTTCTTCTCGCAGCCGGACAACATTTCCGATGGCTGTGACGACAATCTGCGTCTGCTCGCCAAGCGTTCGACCATCACCGCCACGGCCCCGGGCCGGGCGGCCCTGGCGGCGATGCAGGCTCGTGGCGTCGATGTCAATGAAGAGGGTGCGCTGGTGCGTCGCAGTGGCGACCGCGATGCTCGTGACAGCGGCCAGTTCGGTGTGGCTTTCCGTTACAACTTCGAGCCGCTGGACACCGAGTTCGGCGCCTACTTCATGAACTATCACAGCCGTGCGCCGATCTTCAGCGCCACCGGTGCACCTCAGTCGGCCTATACCATCGCCCCGGGCTTTGGCACGTTGGCGCCGGTGTGGATTGCCGGTAACTCGAAGTACTTTGTCGAGTATCCGGAAGACATCCGCCTGTACGGGCTGAGCTTCTCCACCACCTTGCCTACAGGGACCGCCTGGAGCGGCGAACTGAGCTATCGGCCGAATGCGCCGGTTCAGTTGAACAGTACCGATATCCTCTACTCTGCGGTCCGGCGTCTGGGAGGCTCCTTCACCAATGCTTCCTTGCTCGATGGGGTTCCTGGACAAGACCTTCATGGCTATCGCCGCAAGGAAATTACCCAGTTCCAGACCACCTTCACGCACTTCTTCGACCAGGTCATGGGCGCCAGCCGCCTGACTCTGGTGGGTGAGGTAGGGGTTACCCACGTCGGCGGTCTTGAGAGCAAGTCGGATGTCCGCTATGGACGTGATCCGGTGTTTGGTCCTGGCGCCTTGCCAGCCACCGGAGGGCAAAACACCTGTCGCGCACTCAACTCCGCCACCATCGCTGGCGCAGGACCGGGCGCAGATGCCAGCAACCTCAGCAGCAACTGCAACAACGACGGCTTCACCACCGCCACCTCCTGGGGTTACCGCGGCCGGGCGATCTGGGAATACCCGGATGTATTCGCCGGTGTGAACCTCAAGCCGAACGTGGCCTGGTCCCATGACGTCAAGGGCTACTCGCCAGGTCCTGGCGCCAACTTCGAGGAAGGCCGCAAGGCCATCAGCCTGGGGCTGGATGCCGAGTACCAGAACACCTACACCGCGAGCCTGGCCTACACCAACTTCTTTGGTGGCGACTACAGCACCGTGGATGACCGGGACTTCCTCGCCTTGAGCGTTGGCGTGAACTTCTAAGCACACTGCATTTTCAGGAAGAACAACAATATGAACATCACCAAGAGTCTGTTGCACATCGGTGTGCTGGGACTGTCACTGCTGGCCACCGGGGTCATGGCTGCGGTCTCGGCCGATGAAGCGGCCAAGCTGGGCACCAGCCTGACGCCGATGGGCGCGGAAATGGCCGGTAACGCTGCCGGTACCATTCCCGCCTGGAAACCCCTGGCAACCAACGCCGGTACCGTGGACAGCAAGGGTTTCCTGTCCAACCCATACGGCAGCGAGCAGCCGCTGTTCACGATCACTGCGCAGAACGTCGAGCAGTACAAGGACAAGTTGGCCCCCGGGCAGTACGCGATGTTCAAGCGCTACCCGGAAACCTTCAAGATGCCGGTTTACCCGTCTCATCGCGGGGCCACGGTGCCTGCTGAGGTGTTCGCCGCCATCAAACGCAATGCCACCAACACCAACCTGGTGTCCGGCGGCAACGGCCTGGAGAACTTCGAAACCGCGATTCCGTTCCCGATCCCGAAAAGCGGTGTGGAAGTCATCTGGAACCACATCACCCGCTATCGCGGTGGCAGCGTGACCCGTCTGGTGACCCAGGCCACGCCACAGGCCAACGGCTCCTACAGCCTGGTGTACTTCCAGGACCAGTTCGTGTTCCGCGACAAGATGAAGGACTACGACCCGAAAAACCCGGGCAACATCCTGTTCTACTTCAAGCAGAAGGTGACGGCCCCGGCGCGTCTGGCCGGTGGCGTGCTGCTGGTCCACGAAACCCTCGACCAAGTGAAGGAGCCGCGTTCGGCCTGGGTCTACAACGCTGGCCAGCGTCGTGTGCGCCGTGCCCCGCAAGTCTCCTATGACGGCCCGGGTACCGCCGCCGATGGTCTGCGGACTTCCGACAACCTGGACATGTACAACGGTGCGCCGGATCGCTACGACTGGAAACTGGAAGGCAAGAAGGAGATGTACATCGCCTCCGACAGCTACAAGCTCGACTCGCCGAGCCTGAAGTACGCGGACATCATCAAGGCCGGGCACATTAACCAGGACTTGGCTCGCTACGAGCTGCGTCGGGTCTGGCATGTGGTCGCCACCTTGAAGGAAGGTCAGCGGCACATCTATGCCAAACGTGACTTCTATATCGACGAAGACACCTGGCAGGCTGCGGTGATCGACCACTATGACGGTCGTGGTCAACTGTGGCGTGTGGCCGAAGCCCATGCCGAGAACTACTACGACAAGCAAGTACCGTGGTATGCCCTGGAAACCCTCTACGACCTGCAGTCCGGCCGCTACCTGGCACTGGGCATGAAGAACGAAGAGAAGCAGGCGTATGACTTTGGCTTCACCGCGACCACCAGCGACTTCACTCCAGCCGCCTTGCGTCAGGACGGGGTTCGCTGATCCGCTGTAAATAGAGGCCGCATCCTCGGAAATTGCCCCGACTGGCTCGGGGCTTTTTTTTGTCTGGAAGATTGTGGATTCGCAGATATGCACAACAATCTAGGCTGTTCCGGCAGGCTTTCTCCAGATGAATTAGTAGGTTGCCGGATAAACAACCGAAATAACGACTGATCAATCAGCTTTATCTGACCCATTTGGTCATAGTCTTTTTCACTCGAATGGTCGCAAAAATCTTCAACAGGTCGCTTTTTACCGCTAGTCTGCGGGCATCTGCTACGCCGACAACCCTACATCAATAAGAGTTGGCCATGACTGAGCTGTCCCCCCTTCAACGGTCTGCCAGCGCGGTGATTCCTGCGTTGGAAGGGCGTTTCTATCGACCCCCTCTGCCCGACGGATACGTGCAGCGGCCGCGTCTTTGCGAGCGCTTGAGTGCCGGGTTGAAGGGCAGGCTGTTGCTGGTCAGTGCGCCGGCCGGGTTCGGTAAGAGCTCGTTGGCGGTGGAGTTTTGCCAGGGCTTGCCGGGCAACTGGCAGAGCCTATGGCTGGGGTTGAGCCGCCGGGACAGCGATCCCGGGCGTTTTCTCGAACGCTTGCTGGCCGGTTTGCAGCAGTACTTTCCCCAATTGGGCCGGCAGTCTCTCGGTCTGTTGAAAATGCGCCAGCGCCATCAGCCTTTCGCCTTTGAAGAGTGGCTGGATGGCTTGCTGGACGAACTGGCGCTTCACCTGTCTAGCAGCAGGCCGTTGTTGCTGGTCCTGGACGACTATCACCTGGCCCAGGGGCCGGTGCTTGATCGTTGCTTGCAGTTTTTCCTCAATCACCTGCCCGACGGCCTGCTGGTGCTGGTCACCAGCCGCCAGCGTCCGGATTGGCATCTGGCGCGGCTGCGACTTTCACGACAGTTGCTGGAGCTGCATGAGCAGGATTTGCGCCTGACCCATGACGAGTCCCTGAGCTTGTTGGACCGCCACAGCAGTTCCTTGCGCGGCGAGGCTCTGGAAAGTCTGATCCAGCGCAGCGAGGGCTGGGTTGCCGGGCTGCGTTTCTGGCTGTTGGCAGCGTCCGAGGCTGGTGCGCTGGGCACCTTGCCTCAGGGACTGCATGGGGGCGAAGGGCTGATCCGCGACTACCTGCTGGAAGAGGTCATCGACTGCCTGCCCGCCGAGGTCCAGGCTTTCCTCTATGACACGGCGCCCCAGGAGCGCTTCTGCGCCGAGCTCTGCGACGCCCTGCGCGAAGCGCATGACAGTGCCGAGATCTTGGGTTTCCTGCAGGCTCACCAAGTGTTCCTGGTGCCATTGGACGAACACGGGCACTGGTATCGCTATCACCATCTGTTTTCCGATCTGCTGCGTACCCGACCCACGGCCAATACCCTGGTGCCGGCCGCCAGCCTGCATTTGCGTGCCTGTCGTTGGTTCAACGCTCAGGGGCTGCTGGATGAAGCCGTGGAGCAGGCGCTGCGTGCCGGACACCTGGATGTGGCGGCCAATCTGGTGCAGAACCTGTCGGAGGAGCAACTGCTGGCGGAGCAGAACGTCGGCATGCTGCTGCGCTGGAAGATGGACCTGCCCGACAGCCTGTTGATCAGCACACCGCGGCTGATCGTGCTCTACAGCTGGGCCCTTGGCCTGGCCTGCCAGTTGGACGCGGCAGAGGAACTGGCGGATCATCTGAGTCGTTTCCTGCCGGCGCCTTCGGCTACTGCGCAAAAGTCGATGCTGGCGCAATGGCTGGCCTTGAGCGGGATCATCGCTCGCGGGCGGGGCCAGCGGGAACGGACCCTGGCCTACTGCGGCGAGGCACTGGAAAGCCTGCCGCACAAGCGTTACGGACAGCGCCTGATGTGTCTGTCGACCTTGTCCAACCTGGCGATTACCGACGCCGACCTGTGGCGCGCCCGCAGTCTCAATCGCGAATCCCTGGAGTTGGCGCAGCGGGTCGGCAATCCGCTGTTCGAGGCCCTGGCCCATTACGATCGGGCCCGGGTTCTGCAGGCGCGGGGCGAGGTGCTCAGAGCGCTGGAGGAGGTGCACCAAGGGCTGCGACGGCTGCAGGGACTGTCGGCTCAGCGGCTGTACGCGGTGCGGGCCCGGCTGACCCTGTATGAAGGTTATCTGTTGACGCTGCGTGCCCAGCCTGAGGCCGGCCTGGTGCGTTTACAGGCCGGGTTGCTGGAGGCGCGGGCCTGTCGCGACATCAGCGTGTTGATCGCCCATTGCGTGATTGCCAAGCAGGAAGGCCTGCGGAGCGAGTTTTCCCGGGCCTTTGCCGAGTTGGCCGAGGCCGAGCGCCTGATGCATATCTGGGACGTGCCGCCGATCTACTACTTGGCGATGATCACCCTGGTGAAGTGCGAGCTCTGGCTGGCCCAGGGCCGCATCGACCTGGCCGAGGCCTGGCTGGCGCGTCTGGGCCAGACCTACACTGGAGAACAGGCTGCGGCGCCGCCGGAGTTCCATCCGCAGTTGCCCTTGCACATCGAATTGCAGCAAGCCCAACTGGAAACCATCAAGGGCGACTCCGCCCGGGCCGAACAGCGCTTGAGTCGATTGGTGGAGCATGGCCAGCAAAGCGGTCGGCAGTTGTTGAGCGTTATGGCCCTGACCCAGAAAACCCTGCTGTTGCTGGCGTCCGGGCGCGGCGCAGAGGCACGACGGGACTTTGCCCAGGCCCTGGAAGCAGCGGTGGGAGGCGCAGTGCAACCTTTCGAGAGCTTGATCCGCAGTCACCCCTGCTGGATGCGCGAGCAATTGCAGCACTGTGTGTCGACCGCTTTGACCCAGGCTCTGTTGCAGCGTTTGCCTGCTGCCCCCCGTGAGCTTCCCGAGGCGGCTCATAGTGAGTCGTTGAGTTCCCGGGAGTTGTCGGTGCTGCAATTGATTGCTCAGGGGTGTTCCAATCAGGAAATCAGCGAGCGCTTGTTCATTTCGCTGCATACGGTGAAAACCCACGCCAGCCATATCAACAGCAAGCTGGGGGTTGAGCGACGTACACAGGCAGTGGCACGGGCCCAGGAGTTGGGGTTGCTGGGGTAGGCGCTACTCTGCCGGCCAGGGCTTGTAGCGGTCGCGTCGTGGTCGGCCGACCGGCTGCAGCTGCGCCGTGATACAGCGCCGGGCCCGGGGTTATCGGGCCAGGTGCTGTTTGCAGTAATCGGCGAACAGGCGCGCCGGCTTGGTCAACTGGCCACGCTTGAGCCAGGCCGCCACCAGGCCGGAGCCGGTCACGTCCTCGACAATATCCACGCACACCACCGGCTTGCCGTCGTAGGAGCACTGGGAGTGGGGGCGGGTTACCAGAATCGAAAAGCCGAAGCCCTGGCCCACCATGCCCCGCACCATCTCGATGGAGGGCGAGCTGAAGGCGATCTGTGGCGTCAATCCCAGTTCCTCGAACAGGCTGACGAAGTAGGTCCGGCTCGGTTGCACATCCAGCAGGATCATTGGTTCCAGGCTCAGGTCACGCAGTGAAACCTGGGCCTGCTGGGCGTAGCGGTGGTCGGCGGGAAGCAACGCATAGGGCCGTTGCGGTGGCATCAGTGGTTCGGTTTCGATGGTGCCGTCCAGTTCGTGCTCGTACAGGATCACCAAGTCGAACGCACCGCCGGTCAAGCCCTGTACCAGTTCCTGCTGTTCGCCATCGCGGATGCGGATTTCCACCCCGGGATACAGGGCACTGAAGCCGGCGATCAACTGCGGCAGATACAGCGGTGCCACGGTTTCAAAGCAACCGATGTCGATCTGTCCGGCCACCACGTCGTTGTCCGCCAGGGCGTTCTGCTCGAACTCCTTGGCCATGCGCAGCAGTTCCTGAGCCTTGCGGTAGAAGCGTGCACCACTTGGGGTCAGGGACACACCCAGGGCGTGGTGGCGGATCAGCAATTGCACGCCGAAGCTGTCCTCCAGGCCCTTGATGGCGGTGGAGATCGACGGCTGGGCGATATACAGCTTGCGTGACGCTTCAGCGACGCTGCCGCATTCGACGGTGGTGATGAAGTACTTGAGTTGACGCAGATTGTAGGCGGCCACAGCGAACCTCGTTCTGATCCGGCTCTAGAGTGCACTGCGAAAGATGCAGCCCGCTTCCTGCAAGCAAGTTATGCACCGACAAGCCTCCCGGGCTTGGTTTCTTGTCCGTCAACGATACTCACAAACGCTGTCGGAAAGGGCGGGGTCTAGGCAGTTTTTTCATCGCTTGTGAGCAGGTATTTCCTGGCCTTAACCGATCTCGGCCAGGACGATGGTTTTCAACTTTACGCCTCTGGAGCGCTCTGCGGTGCAGGCAGCTCCTCGGCGGGCGGGGCGGCATTGAAGTCCAGGGTGACCGTGAAGCGTTGCTGTTCCATCAGCACCTCAATGCGCCAGCCGAGCCGGGCACTGAGTTGCCGCATCAGTTCCAAGCCCAGGCCATAGCCAAAGTCGTTGGATGGCTCCAACTGCTTGGCTTCCCGGATGCGGTTGACGATGCGCAGTTGTGGGTAGTCGAAATTGATCTCGACACTGCCCTCATCGGCGTATTGCAAGGCATTGCGCAGGAAGTTGCCCACCACGATGCGGCAGGCGGTCAGAGGCAGGCGGCAAGGGGTACTGCTGATGTCCAGCAGTAGTTCGATGTCCCGTGTGCCGATCAGGTAGCGGTGTTCCTCGATCAATTCAGTGACCAGGCCGCTCATGTCGATGGGCTCCTCGGGCAAGGGTTCGGGCAGTTCCCGGCTCATCCACAGCAAGGTTTCGGCGATGCGCTGCATGTTCAATACCGAGCGCTCGATACGTTGCAGGGGCGGCGGCAGGACGCCGCCGGATTGCAAGGTCAGCAGTTCGATATTGGCCTTGAGCACCGCCAGTGGGGTGCGCAACTCATGGCTGGTGTAGCGCAGCAGGCGGCCTTCGCGCAGGCTGGCGGCCTGCACTTGCTGCACGCTTTGGGCCAGGGCATCGGCCAGCATATTGAACTCCTTGAAGCCGAAACTCGGCCGCTGACTGGATACCGCGTCCGCATCCTTGAGGGTGGAGGACCATTGGGCCAGGCGCCCCAGGGGCCGTACCAGCCACCAGACCAGCAGGGCAATGATAATCAGCGCCGGGACGAACACCGCCAGGCTGATGAAGTTGACGCCGCGCAACTCTCGCTCGATGTAGGCGTCGGACAGTGGCGTCTCCACTTCACCGCCTTCTTCTTTGTCGTGGTCGACGTCGTACATGTACAGGGTCTTGCCGTCGCTAAGCGGCTGGGCCAGTACCACCCGCCCTTCATCCTCGTCATCGGACTCCAGGTCGCCAAACGCCTGCACCGCACCGAAGGACAGGCTGGGTGGGGTGTCCAGCATCTGACGGATTTTCTCCGGCAGCGCCTCCTTGCCGATGACGCTGGTATAGAAGTAGTTATGCGGCGGTGGGGTGTTTGGATCTTTCTTGTAATGCCTGGCGAAGTACTGGGCTTCCTCCTCCATCATTGCGCTGGCGGTATAGAGCAGGCCACGGACACTGTATTCGGGCAGCAGCAGGCTGTAGATCAGCAACACCACGGCAATCAGCAGCAGGAAGCTGCCGCTGATCACCCATTTCAGACCCAGACCGTTACGCATGTGACCTCATCTGAATGCCAATACCAGGGAGGGTGTGGATCAACGGTTGGCCGAAGGATTTGTCCACGGTCTTGCGCAATCGGTGCATGTGCACCTTGAGGGTATTGCTGTCCGGTGGCTCGTCGCCCCAGATCGTTGTCTCCAGGCGTTCCCGGGTTACCGGTTCCGGACTGGCACGCATCAGGCACTCCAGCAGGGTCCAGCAAATGGGTGACAGATGCAGTTCTTGCCCGGCGCGGCTGACCTTGCGGGTAGACAGCTCCATCACCAGGTCGGCCACTTGCAGGCGGCTTGCCTGGCCGCTGCGGCGCATGCTCAGGGCTCGGATACGGGCCACCAGTTCCGCCATTTCAAAGGGCTTGACCAGATAGTCGTCGGCCCCGGCGGCGAAGCTGGCGAGTTTGTCGGAAAGGGCGTCCAGCGAGGTGAGCATCAGGATCGGCGTCTGGCTGCCTTGCTGGCGCAACTGTTGGCACAGCTGCTGGCCGTCCAGTCGCGGCAACATGATGTCCAGCAGGATGACGTCGTAGTGCTGGCTTAAAGCCAGGTTAAGGCCGGTCTGGCCATTGCTGGCGTGGTCGCAGACGATGCCGCTGATTTCCAGGTACTCGATGACGGTGTTGGCCAGGTCGAGGTTGTCCTCGACCAATAGCAGTTGAATATGCACGGAAACGTCCCCTTGGACCCTTGGCGCTCGATGGGCCGAAGGATAGCGGAGTCAGGCCGGTTTCTGCGGATGTTTACCCGGTGTTAACCCGGCCGTCTCTAAGCTTGGGCTCTTCTTAACTCCAGAGCGTGGCACAGCCATGAACCTGATTTCGGTAGTCAAAGGAATCCTACTGGTCCTGATACTTCTCGTCCTGATGGCCTGCGTCCTGCCTTCCCAGGCACCTTTGGGGCGCCTGGGAGGGGGCGGCCCCCTGAGTTGGTTACTGATTGGCCACAGTGTTGAGCGGGCGGGATCCGAGCATGTCATCACTGCATGCTGATAAGGCCGGCGCCAGCTACACCGATCAGTTGGTGCTGTGCCTGGTGCTGATTCTCTGTGTATCGATCTCCCTGGGGATCTACATCATGCGCTTCAATGCGCAGATCGACCGGCAGCGCGAATTGTCCCCGGTGCACCTGCTCGAATGCGGCCAGGGGCGCGGGGCCTTCATTGTCGACCCTTATGGCCAGCGCAGTAGCAGTGACAACTGTTTCCTGGTGGATGAGGACGATTAGCTTCGGGTCCGCTCTGCACTCAGATTGATTCGCCGTCGAGTTCAAGCACAAGAAACGTGGTTCTTGCGCTTGAATCTCGTTTTACAGTGTCGGCGTACTAAGAGGAAGGCCATGGACCACTGGGTTCCGGGTCCGATTCCACTGACGGATTGAAGGAGACCTGAGATGTCCTGCGTATTCAAACTGATGCCGTCCCCCGTTGGCCAACTGACCCTGGTGGCCAGAGGGACCAAGCTGGCGGCGATTCTCTGGGAGCACGAACGGCAGAACCGGGTACGTCTCGGGCCGTTGCAGGAGTCGGTTGATCATCCCATGCTGCTGGAAGCCGAGCGCCAGCTTCGGGAATACTTTGCAGGCAGCCGTGAGCGCTTCGAGCTTGAGCTGGATTTCGTCGGTACCGAGTTTCAGTGCAAGGTCTGGCAGGCTTTGCTGACCATCCCTTTCGGTGAGACCCGCAGCTACAGCCAGATCGCCCAGCAGATTGGCAGTCCCAAGGCGGTGCGGGCGGTGGGCGCAGCCAATGGCCGGAACCCGATCTCGATTGTCGCCCCCTGTCACCGAGTGATCGGTGCATCGGGGAGCCTGACCGGCTTTGCCGGAGGGCTTGAAGCCAAGCAGTTCCTGCTGGCGCTGGAGGGGGAGGAGACGCTGCAACTGGCGTTCTGAGTGAGTGCTGGCGGCGAGCTGTGCCAGAATGGGCCATCGATTTTTTCTGGAACGCTTCCATGGACGCCGCCAAACCCAGCCTTATCCGCGAAACCTTCCCCGTCGGCCCTTTGCAGTGCAACTGCACCATCATTGGCGACCCGCTGACCAAGAAAGCCATAGTTGTCGATCCGGGAGGCAATCCCGATTTGATCATGGCTCGCCTCGATGCCCTGGGGTTGAAGGTGGTGAGCATCATTCATACCCATGCGCACCTGGATCATTTTCTCGCTTCCGGGCAGATGAAGGAAAAGACCGGCGCCACTTTGCATCTGCATAAGGACGACCAGTTCCTGTGGGACAACCTGGAGATGCAATGCAGCATGTTCGGCGTACCCTACACGCCTGTTCCGTCCCCGGACCGCTGGCTGGGCGACGATGAAGAACTGGACTGCGGTTGCGGCGTGGCCCTGCATACTCCCGGGCACACTCCGGGTTCCATGAGTTTTTGGTTTTCCGAGGCTAAGCTTCTGATTGCCGGCGACACGCTGTTCAAGCGCGGGGTCGGGCGCACGGACTTGTGGGGCGGGGATCAGGCCACTCTGGTGCGTTCGATCAAGCAGCGTCTGTATACCCTTGATGAAG
Source organism: Pseudomonas sp. RC4D1 (assembly GCF_018390395.1). Lineage (NCBI taxonomy): Bacteria > Pseudomonadati > Pseudomonadota > Gammaproteobacteria > Pseudomonadales > Pseudomonadaceae > Pseudomonas > Pseudomonas sp. RC4D1. Next base: position 1,927,154 of record NZ_JAHBAW010000002.1, on the reverse strand, counting down.
ATGCCACAGTGGTTGCCGGGCACGGCCCAGACACCCGATTGGGCGATGAGATGCGCCAGAATCCGTTTGTGAGGGCCTGACTTTTAGCCAGGCCGCTGACGGAATTTTTGCCACTCTGTGTGTTCCAACGCTAGCTAAGGTCTGTTGCCAACGTCCGCTGCACCACAGAATGCAAAATGTAGGAGTTTTCCATGTTCACCTCGCGTCGTTTGATTGTTGTCGCTACTGCTGTGGCCTTGTTGTCCGGCTGCGCTTCGCCTAACCCCTATGACAATCAGGGGCAGGCCGACGGCGGCTCGTCGGGCATGAGCAAAACTGCAAAATACGGTGGCCTGGGTGCCCTGGCTGGTGCATTGGCCGGTGCTGCCATTGACCACAATAACCGTGGCAAGGGCGCGTTGATCGGTGCCGCGGTGGTGGGAGCATCCGCCGCCGGTTACGGTTACTACGCCGACCAGCAGGAGAAGAAACTGCGCGCCAGTATGGCCAATACCGGGGTTGAAGTGCAGCGTCAGGGTGATCAGATCAAGCTGATCATGCCGGGCAACATCACGTTTGCCACTGATTCGGCCAATATCGCCCCAAGCTTCTACCAACCGCTGAACAACCTGGCCAACTCCCTGCGCGAGTTCAACCAGAACCAGATCGAGATCGTCGGCTACACCGACAGCACTGGCAGCCGTCAGCACAACATGGACCTTTCCCAGCGTCGTGCCCAGAGCGTGGCGACCTACCTCACGTCTCAGGGGGTGAGCAGTGCCAACCTGTCCGCTCGCGGTGCTGGTCCGGACAATCCGATTGCCAGCAACGCCGACGTCAATGGCCGTGCGCAGAACCGTCGTGTAGAGGTCAACCTCAAGGCGATTCCGGGCCAGCAGTATCAGCAGCAAGGTCAGCAGTACCAGCAGCCCTACCAGCAGTACTGATCGACTCGACTGCAATCCCAGGTACAAAAAAGCCCGCCCGATGCAAATCGGGCGGGCTTTTTAATGACTGAAGCGGTTACTTCTTCAGGCCGTAGTGCTCGTCGAGCATGCCCGGAGCGTTTGGCGTCTTCGGCGCGTAGTCCCGTGGTGGCTCCTGATCCCGCGGTGGAGTCAGGCGCTCCCGTGGAGCTTGTGCCGACTCGGAATGCAGTGCGGCCAGCAGGCGTTGCCGGGTCAGTTCGTCCAGGGCCAGGCGGTTGGCACCCTCGGCGAGATGGTCCTGCACTTCCTGATAGCTCTGGGTGAGTTTTTTCACCAGGGTGGCAGTGCTGTTGAAATGGGTGACCACTTCATTTTGATAATTGTCGAAACGTTCCTGAATATCGTCCAACTGACGCTGCGTGCGGTTAGGCGCGGCATTGGGCAGCAGGCGAGCAACCAGGAATCCAATGGCGACACCCGCGACCAGGGCAAGAGTCGGCAACAACCAAACTAAGAGCGAGTGTTCCACGAGTCCTTCCTCTATAAACGGCTTTGCTTTACGTTAACGGCTCGAACCTGCGCTGTATACCGCGATTCACTCGCAATAGATTGGCACAGACCATTTGCTAGACGAGTCGACCCCCTTCGAGGTCACGGAGTTCCTTCCTTGCTAATGCGTGAAACCCCTGTAGTGATTGCCGGCCCGGCGGGCCAATTGGAAGCCCTGTATCTGGAGGTGCCCGATCCTCGTGGTGTGGCACTGATCTGCCACCCCAACCCGGTGCAGGGCGGCACCATGCTCAACAAGGTGGTGTCCACCTTGCAGCGCACCGCGCGGGATGCCGGCCTGATTACCTTGCGCTTCAACTACCGGGGTGTTGGTGCCAGTGAAGGCAGTCACGACATGGGCAGTGGCGAAGTCGATGACGCCCAGGCTGCCGCCCAGTGGTTGCAGGCCAAACATCCTGAACTGCCATTGACCCTGCTGGGGTTCTCCTTCGGCGGTTTTGTCGCCGCCAGTCTTGGCGGGCGCCTAGAGGCCCAGGGCGTGCAGCTCAAGCACCTGTTCATGGTGGCGGCGGCGGTGACCCGTCTGCGGGATACCGACCAGTTACCGGAAAACTGCCCGCTGACCCTGATCCAGCCGGAAACCGATGAAGTCATTGACCCTCAAGCGGTCTATGACTGGTCCGACGCGCTTGTTCGCCCCCATGAGCTGCTGAAAGTGGCAGAATGCGGGCACTTTTTTCATGGCAAGCTCACTGATCTCAAGGATCTGGTGCTGCCGCGACTTTCGAATTGATAGCAGTCTGATAAGCGATTACCCATGACTACTCGTACGCGTATCCTCACCGGCATCACCACCACCGGTACCCCGCACCTGGGCAACTACGCTGGCGCGATTCGCCCGGCGATCCTTGCCAGCCGTGACAGTAATGCCGATTCCTTCTACTTCCTGGCCGACTATCACGCGCTGATCAAGTGCGATGACCCGTTGCGCATTCAGCGTTCGCGCCAGGAAATCGCGGCGACCTGGCTGGCGGGCGGCCTGGATGTGGAACGTGTGACCTTCTATCGTCAGTCGGACATCCCGGAGATTCCGGAACTGACCTGGCTGCTGACCTGCGTAGCCGCCAAGGGCCTGCTCAATCGTGCCCATGCGTACAAAGCATCGGTGGACAAGAACCTCGAGGCCGGTGAAGACCCGGATGCCGGCATCACCATGGGGCTCTACAGCTACCCGGTGCTGATGGCTGCGGACATCCTGATGTTCAACGCGCACAAGGTGCCGGTGGGCCGTGATCAGATCCAGCACGTGGAAATGGCTCGGGACATTGGCCAGCGTTTCAACCATCTGTTTGGCCAGGGCAAGGAGTTTTTCACCATGCCCGAGGCGCTGATCGAGGAGAGCGTCGCCACCCTGCCTGGCCTGGACGGTCGCAAGATGTCCAAGAGCTACGACAACACCATCCCTTTGTTCACCAGTGCCAAGGACATGAAGGACGCGATCTCGCGGATCGTTACTGACTCCAAGGCGCCGGGTGAGGCCAAGGACCCGGACAACTCACATCTGTTCACTCTGTTCCAGGCATTTTCTACCCCGGCACAGGCTGCCGAGTTCCGTACTGAGCTGTTGCAGGGGCTGGGTTGGGGCGAAGCCAAGAACCGCCTGTTCCGGTTGCTGGATGGTGAATTGGGTGAGGCTCGTGAGCGTTACCACCAGTTGATCGCCCGCCCCGGGGATCTTGAAGACATTCTGCGTGCCGGTGCCGCCAAAGCTCGGGCTGTGGCTACGCCGTTCCTTGCCGAGCTGCGTGAGGCCGTGGGCCTGCGCTCCTTTGCCAGTCAGGTGCAAGTTGCCGCCACGACCAAGAAAAAGGCCGCCAAGGCCCCGCGCTTCATCAGCTTCCGTGAAGACGATGGTAGTTTCCGTTTCCGCTTGCTGTCCGCCGATGGCGAGCAGTTGCTGCTGTCGCGTCACTTCGCCGATGGCAAGGCTGCCGGTGCGGTGACCAAACGACTGCAATCAGGGCAGGAGCTGGATCTGCGTAGCGAAGCCGGCAGTTTCAGCGTTTGGCTGGATGGCGCCTGCGTGGCTGACAGCCCAGCCTTCGCTGACGCTGCCGCGCGTGACGCAGCCATTGATGCGCTGCGGATTGCGCTGACCCCAGCGCAGGACTAATCGGAATCTTCCCGACCAAGGGCTGATTGCCATTCCCCAGGGCCGTCGCTAAAGTGACGGCCCGTTTTTGTTGCCTTGCTAACGAATTATGACGCCCCTAGAACGATACCAAGCAGATCTGAAACGCCCGGACTTCTTTCATGACGCGGCACAGGAAACCGCTGTGCGTCATCTGCAGCGCCTGTATGAGGATCTGATTGCAGCCGAGCAAAACAAGCCGGGCTTGCTCGGCAAGCTCTTTGGCAAGAAGGATCAGGCGCCGGTCAAGGGGCTGTACTTCTGGGGCGGAGTAGGGCGTGGAAAGACTTATCTGGTAGACACCTTCTTCGAAGCCTTGCCGTTCAAGGAAAAGGTTCGTACGCACTTTCACCGCTTTATGAAGCGCGTACACGAAGAAATGAAAACCCTGGGTGGCGAAAAGAATCCGCTGACCATCATTGCCAAGCGTTTCTCACAAGAGGCGCGGGTGATCTGCTTCGATGAATTCTTCGTGTCTGATATTACCGATGCGATGATTCTCGGCACCCTGATGGAAGAGTTGTTCAAGAACGGTGTGACCCTGGTGGCGACGTCGAACATCGTTCCGGATGGCTTGTACAAGGACGGTCTGCAGCGTGCGCGCTTCTTGCCGGCCATTGCCCTGATCAAGCAGAACACCGAGATCGTCAACGTCGACAGCGGCGTCGACTACCGTCTGCGGCATCTGGAGCAGGCGGAGCTGTTTCACTATCCATTGGATGAAGCTGCCCATGAAAGCCTGCGCAAGAGCTTCCGTGCGCTGACGCCAGAGTGCACTCAGGCGGTGGAAAACGATGTATTGATCATCGAGAACCGAGAAATTCGTGCGCTGCGCACCTGTGATGATGTGGCCTGGTTCGACTTCCGTGAGCTGTGCGATGGTCCTCGTAGCCAGAACGACTACATCGAACTGGGCAAGATCTTTCATGCCGTGCTGCTCAGTGGCGTGGAGCAGATGAGTGTTACCACGGATGATATTGCTCGACGTTTCATCAACATGGTCGACGAGTTCTATGACCGCAACGTCAAGCTGATCATCTCCGCCGAGGTCGAGCTCAAGGACCTCTATACCGGAGGGCGCCTGACGTTCGAGTTCCAGCGCACTCTCAGCCGGTTGCTGGAGATGCAGTCCCACGAGTTTCTGTCGCGGGCGCACAAGCCATAATCTCGAGTCGATGAAAAAGGGCCTGCATTGCAGGCCCTTTTTTTATGCCGCCTGCTGCTGAAACTGCTGGCGGTACTGATTGGGTGAGAGTTCGGTGTGTTGGCGGAACAGGCGGGCGAAGAAACTGGCGTCGTCGTAGCCGACTTCATAGCTGATGGTCTTGATGCTCTTGCGCGTTCCCGAAAGCAGGCCCTTGGCGGTTTCGATGCGTAGACGCTGCAGGTAGTGCAGGGGCTTGTCGCCGGTAGCCGTCTGAAAGCGGCGCATGAAATTGCGAATGCTCATGCCATGTTCGCGAGCCACGTCCTCGAAGCGGAACTTGTCGGCGAAGTGCTCTTCAAGCCAATGCTGGATCTGCAGGATGATTACGTCCTGATGCAGTTTCTGGCCGCCGAAGCCGATGCGTCCGGGGGCGTAGCTGCGCTGCACTTCATAGAGGATGTCCCGAGCCACGGCCTGGGCCACGTTGGCTCCACAGAAGCGTTCGATCAGGTAAATGTACAGGTCGCAGGCCGAGGTGGTGCCGCCGGCGCAATAGAGATTGTCGGCGTCTGTCAGGTGCTTGTCCTGGTTGAGCTGGACCTTGGGGAAGCGCTCGCTGAAGGCGTTGAAGAAGCGCCAGTAAGTGGTGGCTTCCTTGCCGTCGAGCAGTCCGGCTTCAGCCAGCCAGAAAACCCCGGTGGCTTCACCGCAAAGCACCGCACCGCGGGCGTGCTGGGCGCGCAGCCAGGGCAGTATCTGTGGATAACGCTGGCACAGGGTGTCGAAATCATCCCAGAAGGCCGGGAGAATGATCACATCGGTATCTTCCAGCGCACCGTCCACCGGCATGATCACATTGCTGAAGCTGCAGACTGGCTGGCCGTCGGGGCTGACCAGGCGAGTTTCGAACGCCGGAGTCAGGCCTTGGCCCAGCTGTTTGCCGTAGCGCAGGCTGGCCAGATGAAAAAAATCCTTGGCCTGCATGAGGGTGGAAGCGAAAACCCGGTCGATAGCCAGGATGCTGACGCGCCGCAAGGGCGTGGAGGTTTGGTTAGACATAATTCAATTGTTCTTATAGGGGAAAGTGGTCACCAGACGGCTGGATCGTCTTATTTTTTGTCGGATGTGTCCAGTGTCCCGTGCAGGTGCCTGGGCTTAGGCTCTGGCAGCCAACCCATGATCAATCAACATCACAGGTGCCTGCATGATCCCTAGAACCTTGTTCAGTTCCGAGCATGAACTCTTTCGTGACAGCGTGCGTACGTTCCTTGAAAAAGAGGCTGTGCCTTTCCATGGTGAGTGGGAAAAACAGGGCTTCATCGACCGTCAGTTGTGGAACAAGGCCGGGGAGGCGGGGATGCTGTGTTCGCACATTCCCGAGGAGTACGGCGGTCTGGGGGCGGATTTTCTCTACAGTGCGGTGGTGATTGAGGAAGTCGGCCGTCTGGGTCTGACCGGCATTGGTTTCTCTCTGCATTCGGACATTGTTGCGCCCTACATCCTGCACTACGGCAGTGAGGCGCTGAAACGCAAATACCTGCCCCGTCTGGTGTCGGGGGATATGGTCACGGCCATTGCCATGACCGAGCCGGGTGCGGGCTCTGACTTGCAAGGGGTGAAGACCACGGCAGTGCTCGACGGCGACGAGTATGTGATCAATGGGTCCAAGACCTTTATTACCAACGGCTACCTGGCGGACCTGGTGATAGTCGTGGCCAAGACCGATCCCAAGGCAGGAGCTAAGGGCACCAGCCTGTTTCTGGTTGAGGCCGATACTCCCGGGTTCTCCAAGGGCAAGCGCCTGGAAAAGGTTGGAATGAAGGCTCAGGACACCTCCGAGCTGTTCTTCCAGGATGTGCGAGTGCCCAAGGAAAATCTGCTGGGGCAGGCTGGGGCAGGTTTTGCCTACTTGATGCAGGAGTTGCCCCAGGAGCGCCTGACCGTGGCCATTGGTGGCCTGGCCAGTGCCGAGGCCGCGTTGCAGTGGACCCTGGAATACACCCGCGAACGCAAGGCCTTTGGCAAGGCAATTGCCGATTTCCAGAATAGCCGCTTCAAGCTGGCTGAAATGGCCACGGAAATTCAGATCGGCCGGGTCTTTGTCGATCGCTGCCTGGAGCTGCATTTGCAGGGCAAGCTCGATGTGCCGACGGCGGCCATGGCCAAGTACTGGGGCACCGATCTGCAGTGCAAGGTACTCGATGAGTGCGTACAACTGCACGGCGGCTACGGCTTCATGTGGGAGTACCCGGTGGCCCGGGCCTGGGCCGATTCCCGGGTGCAGCGCATTTATGCCGGGACCAACGAGATCATGAAGGAAATCATCGCCCGTTCACTGTAGGGACCGGCTTGCCGGCAAATGGTGCGACGTGCCCATTCGTTGGCAAGCCAGCTCCTGTAGACCAGTTAAGGCGCAGGGTTGGGGTGATCCTTGTGGATTGCCTCGATCCCGGCGAGGACCTCTTCCGACAACTTCAAGGTGGCGCTGGCGATGTTGCTGTCCAGCTGTTCCAGTGTGGTGGCACCGATGATGTTGCTGGTCACGAACGGCTGTTGAGTGACGAAGGCCAGGGCCATCTGTGCCGGGTCCAGACCATGCTCGCGGGCCAGCGCCACATAACGGCTGCAGGCCGCTTCCGACTGAGGGTTGAAGTAGCGGCTGAAGCGGCTGTAGAGGCTCAGTCGAGCCTTGGCTGGTCGCGCGCCATTTTCATACTTGCCGGACAGGAAACCGAACGCCAGGGGCGAGTAGGCCAGCAGGCCGCACTGCTCGCGAATGGCGATTTCCGCCAGGCCTACTTCAAAGCTGCGGTTGAGCAAGTTGTAGGGGTTCTGGATCGAAACGGCCCTTGGCCAGCCGCGGCTTTCGGCAAGGGCTAGGAACTTCATGGTGCCCCAGGGCGTTTCGTTGGACAGGCCGATATGGCGGATCTTGCCGGCGCGAACCTGTTCGTCCAGGGCTTCGAGGGTTTCCTCCAGAGGTGTGAAGTCTTCATCGGGCTGATGCTTGTAGCCCAGTTGGCCGAAGAAGTTGGTGCTGCGCTCGGGCCAGTGCAGTTGGTAGAGGTCGATCCAGTCAGTCTGCAGGCGCTTGAGGCTGGCATCCACGGCTTCAGTTATATGTTTGCGGTTGTGCTTGAGCTGTTTGTCGCGAATATAGTCGATGGTGTTGCCTGGACCTGCGATCTTGCTGGCCAGGACCCAGTCGGCGCGGTCGCCACGTTGCTTGAACCAGTTACCGATATAGCGTTCGGTGGTGGCGTAGGTTTCGGCCTTGGGGGGCACCGGATACATCTCGGCGGTGTCCATGAAGTTGATTCCGGCATTCTTGGCCCGCTCGATCTGAGCGAAGGCCTCTGCCTCGGTGTTCTGCTCACCCCAGGTCATTGTTCCCAGGCAAATCGCACTCACATTCAGATCGGTTCGGCCCAGCTGGCGGTAGTCCATCGGGTACTCCCTTGGCAAAACAATCATAAAAGCAGGTTGAATTTTTTTTCGCAATCTGCATAATTCGGCAGCTCTTTCTGCAGTGGAAGTGATGCGCCGCCTGCCGAAGAATCTTGCCGTATATCAGACGCGCTGACCCGAGCCCCCGATAGCGTCTGTGTCCGGCTGCCTTTGACCTTGTCAAAGTACGCACTATTCAGTAAGATCCGCCGTCTATTTTGCTGGGCGGCCCCTGAGGCTATAAAGAATGAAAACTTTTACTGCTAAACCGGAAACAGTAAAGCGCGACTGGTTCGTCGTCGACGCTGCTGGTCAGACCCTGGGTCGTCTGGCCACCGAAATCGCGAGCCGTCTGCGTGGCAAGCACAAGCCTGAGTACACTCCTCACGTTGATACCGGCGACTACATCGTCGTAATCAATGCCGAGCAGGTACGTGTTACTGGCGCTAAAACCACTGACAAAATGTACTACTCCCACTCCGGTTTCCCGGGCGGCATCAAGTCGATCAACTTCGAAAAGCTGATCGCTAAAGCCCCTGAGCGCGTGATCGAGACCGCGGTAAAAGGCATGCTGCCTAAGAACCCGCTGGGTCGCGACATGTACCGTAAGCTGAAAGTCTATGCGGGCGCTGCTCACCCTCATACTGCTCAGCAGCCCCAAGAACTGAAGATTTAACGGAATAGTTCATTATGTCGGCGACTCAAAATTACGGCACTGGCCGTCGCAAGACTGCAACCGCACGCGTTTTCCTGCGTCCGGGCACTGGCAATATCTCGATCAACAACCGCTCCCTGGATAACTTCTTCGGTCGCGAAACTGCCCGCATGGTAGTTCGTCAGCCGCTGGAGCTGACCGAGACTGTTGAGAAGTTCGATATCTACGTTACCGTTATCGGCGGCGGTGTAAGTGGTCAAGCTGGCGCAATCCGCCACGGTATCACTCGCGCTCTGATGGATTACGACGAAACTCTGCGCAGCGCTCTGCGTAAAGCTGGCTTCGTAACCCGTGACGCACGTGAAGTTGAGCGTAAGAAAGTGGGTCTGCGTAAAGCGCGTAAGCGTCCGCAATACTCCAAGCGTTAATTCGCTACTGCGTTCAAAAGCGCCCAGTCTCCTCGCGGAGCTGGGCGTTTTTTATTGTCTGAAATTTGCGCTGTGACAACTTGCCACATCCGCGCAGGCCCTATACTACAAGGCTTCGGGCTGGGTCGGCTTGGTAATTACCTTGTCAGAATAGGGGCTTTTCATTACCATTCGGCAAAATTTTTATAAGTTCAGATTTTTACTTAGTAGATGCCTGATTTAACAGGCCACAAAGCTGATGGGAGAGGACTGAATGAGCAATGACGGCGTGAATGCAGGCCGGCGTCGCTTCCTAGTAGCAGCCACATCCGTGGTGGGTGCTGCTGGAGCGGTGGGGGCTGCGGTCCCGTTCGTGGGGTCATGGTTTCCCAGTGCCAAGGCGAAAGCCGCAGGTGCACCGGTGAAAGTGAATATCAGCAAGATCGAACCAGGTCAGCAGATGATTGCTGAGTGGCGTGGTCAACCGGTATTCATCGTCCGCCGTACAGAGGAAATCCTGGGGAATCTTAAAAAGATCGAGGGCCAGCTGTCTGACCCTGACTCCAAGAACTCGGTACAACCAACCTACGTCGATCCGGAAGTGCGTTCGATCAAGCCAGAGATTCTGCTGCTGATCGGGATCTGTACTCACCTGGGTTGTTCTCCGACCTTCCGTCCTGAAGTGGCGCCCGCTGATTTGGGCAAGGACTGGGTAGGTGGCTATTTCTGCCCTTGCCACGGCTCCCACTACGACCTGGCTGGTCGCGTCTATAAAGCGCAGCCTGCGCCCCTGAACCTGCCAGTACCCCCGCATTCCTATGAGTCGGATGACATCATCGTCATTGGCGTCGACACGGAGAAAGCGTGATGAGCAAGTTCATGGATTGGGTTGATGCGCGCTTCCCCGCGACCAAGATGTGGGAAGACCATCTCAGCAAGTATTACGCTCCGAAGAACTTCAACTTCTTCTATTTCTTTGGCTCCCTGGCACTGCTGGTTCTGGTTAACCAGATCGTTACTGGTGTCTGGTTGACCATGAGCTACACCCCTTCGGCGGAAGAAGCCTTTGCTTCCGTTGAATACATCATGCGCGACGTCGAGTACGGCGCGATCCTGCGTTTGCTTCACTCCACCGGCGCTTCGGCGTTCTTCATCGTGGTCTATCTGCACATGTTCCGTGGCTTGCTCTACGGTTCCTACCAGAAGCCTCGTGAGCTGGTGTGGCTGTTCGGCATGCTGATCTACCTGGCGCTGATGGCTGAGGCCTTCATGGGCTACCTGCTGCCTTGGGGGCAGATGTCCTACTGGGGTGCCCAGGTGATCATCTCGCTGTTCGGTGCAATCCCCGTTATTGGTGACGACCTGACTCAGTGGATCCGTGGTGATTACCTGATTTCCGGGATTACCCTGAACCGCTTCTTCGCTCTGCACGTGGTAGCCCTGCCGATAGTGATTCTCGGTCTGGTGGTGCTGCACATTCTGGCGTTGCACGAGGTGGGTTCGAATAACCCGGATGGCGTAGACATCAAGAAGAACAAGGATGAGAACGGTATCCCGCTGGATGGCATTCCTTTCCACCCTTACTACACCGTGAAGGATATCGTCGGCGTAGTTGTGTTCCTGTTCATCTTCTGCTCGATCGTGTTTTTCTTCCCTGAGATGGGTGGTTACTTCCTCGAGAAGCCGAACTTCGAACCGGCCAACCCGTTCAAGACACCTGAGCATATTGCTCCTGTTTGGTACTTCACTCCGTTCTACGCGATTCTGCGTGCGGTGCCAGACAAGCTCTTGGGTGTTATCGCCATGGGCGCTGCAATTGCGGTCCTGTTCGTGCTGCCTTGGCTCGACCGTAGTCCGGTCAAGTCCATGCGCTACAAAGGCTGGCTGAGCAAGATCTGGCTGCTGGTGTTCTGCGTCTCGTTCGTGATCCTGGGTGTCTTGGGTGTGTTGGCGCCGACTCCAGGCCGTACGCTGTTGTCGCAGGTGTGTACCTTCCTGTACTTCGCCTACTTCATTCTGATGCCGTTCTATACCAGGCTCGAGAAGACCAAACCGGTTCCGGAAAGGGTGACTGGCTGATGAAAAAGCTATTTGCTGTACTGATTCTTGCTGCTATGCCTGTGTTGTCTTTCGCGAATACCGCGGGTCCTGAGTTGGAGAAGGTTGATATTGACCTGTCCGACAAGGCTGCCTTGCAAGACGGTGCGCGTACTTTCGCCAACTACTGCATGGGCTGCCACAGCGCCAAGTTCCAGCGTTATGAGCGGGTCGCCGATGACTTGGGTATTCCTCACGACTTGATGTTGAGCAAGCTGGTTTTCACCGGTGCCAAGATCGGTGACCACATGAACATCGGCATGCAGCCGGCTGATGCCAAGACCTGGTTCGGCGCTGCGCCGCCAGATTTGACCCTGGTGGCTCGCGTTCGTGGTACCGATTGGCTTTATGGCTACCTCAAGTCCTTCTATGAAGATCCTGCGCGCCCTTGGGGCGTGAACAACAAGGTCTTCCCGAACGTTGGTATGCCTAACGTCCTGGTCGGTCTGCAAGGGCGTCAAGTTGTCGGTTGCAAGCAGGTGCAAATCGTTGAAGACGGTAAGAAACAATACGATCCGCTGACTGGTACGCCCCTGACTCACGAGGCGTGCGACCAGCTGACAGTCAAAGAGGGTACCGGTACTCTCAATGAGGCTCAGTTCGACGAGAAGGTCAAGAATCTGGTGACCTTCCTGGCTTACTCGGCCAACCCTGTCAAGCTGCAGCACCAGCGCATCGGTACTTACGTGCTCTTGTATCTGGCCTTCTTCTTCGTATTCGCCTATCTGCTCAAGCGCGAATACTGGAAGGATGTGCATTAATAGCGTTTTAAGCATCAGTTGTTGAACATGCGCGCCCAGGGGCGTCTCTGAAACTGTAACAACCCTGTATCATTCGGGGGTTACCAGAGGCGCCCTGAGGGCGCGCTTGTTTTTTCTGCTTCCGATAATTTCAACAAGCGAGGAGGATCGCCATGGGCGTGACCAATCGGTTGGCCTGTTACTCCGACCCCGCCGACCACTATTCCCACCGGGTGCGCATTGTGCTTGCGGAGAAGGGTGTCAGCGCCGAGATCATCAGTGTGGAGGCGGGGCGTCAGCCGCCGAAACTGATCGAAGTGAACCCTTACGGGAGCTTGCCGACGCTGGTCGATCGGGACCTGGCGTTGTGGGAATCGACAGTGGTGATGGAATACCTGGATGAGCGTTACCCTCATCCTCCATTGCTGCCGGTTTACCCTGTTGCGCGTGCCAACAGTCGCTTGCTCATCCATCGGATCCAGCGTGATTGGTGCGGGCAGGTGGATCTGATTCTGGATTCGCGGACCAAGGAGGCGGTCCGGGTGCAGGCGCGTAAGGAATTACGCGAAAGTCTGACAGGGGTTTCCCCGCTGTTCGCCGATAAGCCATTTTTCCTCAGTGAGGAACAAAGCCTGGTGGACTGCTGCCTACTGCCCATACTCTGGAGGTTGCCAATCCTGGGTATCGAACTGCCGCGGCAGGCCAAGCCGCTGCTTGATTATATGGACCGCCAATTTGCGCGTGAGGCTTTCCAGGCAAGTTTGTCTGGCGTCGAACGTGATATGCGCTGAGGCTTAAGGAGCCGCTATGAACTCCAGTCGACCTTATCTGGTCCGCGCGCTCTATGAGTGGATTGTGGACAACGATTGCACCCCGCACATGCTGGTCAACTCCGATTACCCGGCTGTACAGGTGCCTCAGGGTTTCGCCAGCGATGGGCAAATTGTTCTGAATATTTCTCCCAGTGCCGTGCGCCATCTGCATATGGACAACGATGCAGTAACTTTCGAGGGGCGCTTCGGCGGTGTGCCTCACAGCCTGCACGTACCGGTTGCTGCGATCCTTGGGATCTATGCGCGCGAGAATGGGCAGGGCATGGTCTTTGATCTGGAATCGCCTCTGGATGAGGAGGACGATATTGAGCCGGATGACGACCTGCCTCCACCGGGCAGTGAGCCGCCGCGACCTAGCGGCCGGCCGAGCCTGAAAGTGGTCAAGTAATAAAAAAGGCGATCCGGATGGATCGCCTTTTTTGTATCTGCTGCAGTGCTTTGTCAGTCGATGTATTCGAACAGCTTAACGATTTTCTGTACGCCGGAGACGCCCTGTACCAAATTGGTGGCTTGGGCGGCTTCCTGTTGGGTCAGCAAGCCCAGCAAGTAGACAATGCCGTTCTCGGTCACCACCTTGATCCGTGAAGCGGGAATGCTGGCGTCGGTGAGCATCTGTGTCTTGATCTTGGTGGTCAGCCAGCCATCGTTCTGCCGTGCCAGGAATCCTGATGGTGGCAGCACCTGCAGTTCGTTATGCACCTTCTTGACTCGCTGTACCTCGCTGGCGGCCTGTTCGGCTGTTGCCTTGAGGTCGGGGCGCGGTGTCTGGCCGGCCAACAGGACGATACCGTTGAAGCTGGTGACGACAATGTGCGAGTTGTTTTCCAGATCCGGGTTGGCCTTGGCAACGTTGACGGCGACTTTGGTTTCTATCAGCGAATCGTCGATCTTGCTGCCGAAGGTGCGGGTGCCGCGATCGTCATCGATTGGTTTGTCGCGGGTGGCGGTAATCACCGAGCTGCAACCAGTGATGCCGAGGCACAAGGTCAAGGCCAGAAGGCCAAGGCGATTAAGGGTCATTCTTCACTCCCGAACAATTGGCTGTCGATCAAGTCGCAAAGGCAATGGATCGCCAGCAGGTGGACTTCTTGAATACGTGCAGTGACGGTGGCCGGTACGCGAATTTCCACGTCTTCAGGCAGTAGCAGTGAGGCCATGCCGCCGCCGTCGCGACCAGTCAATGCTACGACAATCATTTCACGATCATGTGCGGCCTGGATGGCTTGAATAATGTTCGCCGAGTTGCCGCTGGTGGAAATTGCCAGCAACACATCGCCAGGTTGACCTAGAGCGCGAATCTGCTTGGAGAAGACTTCGTTGTAGCTGTAGTCGTTGGCAATCGAAGTGATGGTCGAGCTGTCGGTGGTCAGGGCGATGGCGGGCAAGCTGGGGCGCTCACGCTCGAAGCGGTTGAGCAACTCGGAGGAGAAGTGCTGGGCGTCGCCGGCGGAGCCACCGTTGCCACAGGAGAGCATTTTGCCCTCGTTGAGCAAGGCGTTGACCATGACCTGGCTGGCTTGCTCGATGTGCGGTGCAAGTACGTCTATCGCCTGTTGCTTGGTGTCGATGCTGGCCTGAAAAAGCTGGCGAATTCGGGATTGCATGTCCATCTGTGTGACCTTAAGTGGCGCGGCTTGGTGGCACGTGAATGTGCAGCCCGCAAAGCAAAGAGCAAAAAAGTTGAGTGAAAATGGGTGCGGCCTGAAGGCGTCTTTCAGCTATCAAAGGCATTGCGTAGCCAGTTCAAACGGGCTTCTGCACCCGGGGCGCCTTCAATGGCGACCACGTCGAAACGGCAGGGGTGGTTGGACCAACATGATTCGCGTTGCAGGAAAATCTGCGCGGCAAGAATCAGTTTTTGACGCTTGCGTCCATCGATACTGCCCAGAGCTCCACCCCATTGCGTGTGTTGTCTGTAGCGGACTTCGACGAATACTACTGTATCGCCGTCAAGCATGACCAGATCAAGCTCGCCGCGTTTGCACAGCCAGTTCTGCGCCAATAGGCGCAGCCCGTGCTGTTGGAGATGCCGGAGTGCTTGGCTCTCGGCATCTCTTCCGCTTTGCTGGCGTGACCCTTGAATCATTAGCGCGGTGTGTCGGGCAGGCGGGTGACCTGGCCGTTGACGAACTTGGCCCAGGGCAGTTGACGCTCAATGCGCTGACCGGCGGCCATGCCCAGGCTTCCGGATTCGCCTTCGATACGGCTGTCGGGCAGAGCCTTGAGCTGACCCAGGCGTGGCGCCAGGCGATAGGCATCGACACCCATTGCGTACAGGCGACCGAGGCTGCCTCCAGCTTGTGGCCATTGTGCAGTGACCTGGCGACGCAGAAGGCCGTTGGCATCCAGCAGCCAAGGCGTTTCGCAGAACATTACACCGTTCATGTCGTTGTATTGATTCTGATCGCCGCTGGCGCTGAACACGTTGGAAGTTGCGTACACCGGAACATCGCCAGCGTACTGGAAGTTCAGGGTCGGCTTGATCTGCTGTGCTTGCTGTGGAGTGGAGGCGAGAAAAATGAACTCGATATCCTGGCGGCGCGACGGTTGTGCGGCGACTTGAGTGCCTACAGTGCTCTGCAGGCTCTTGGCGCGGCTCTCGCTTTGGCGCAGTCGGAACAGGTCGGCAATTTGCTGAGCTAAGGCGACAGGCTGGTCAACGCGTTCGATGCCGATCACGCTGCCACCGTTGGCTTCCCAATCCTGGCGGAACGCCTTGAGCACGCGATCGCCCCACTCGCCCTTGGGGACCAGTACCGCGGCGCGATGCAGGCCATCGGCGCGGGCACGACGAGAGACTTCACGGGCTTCGTCCTCGGCAGCCAGGCCGAACTGGAACAGTTGCGCCGGGCCTTGTTCGCCTTCGCTGTAGTTCAGTGCGAGGGTGGTAATCGGCAGTTGCGAGCGTGTGGCCAGTTGCTTGACCAATGGTTTTTCCAGGGGGCCGACTACCAGTTGCACGCCTGCGGCCTGGGCTTTGCGGTAGAAGTCGTCCAGGGAGCTCAAGCGCGAGCTGTCGTAAAACTCAATGCTGGGCGGCTTTTGCCCTGCTTGCTGAGCCTGGTAGTGAGCGGCCATGAAGCCTTCACGCAGGGCCTTGGAAACCGAAGCCAAGGGACCATCTTGTGGCAGAAGCAGGGCGATTTTCGAAACGGGTTGGCTAGCCAGCTCTTTGAGCTGGGTCAGCGGTTGTGGCAGTTGAATGGCGGCAGGATGCTTTGGGTTCTGCGCGCGCCAGTTATCAATGGCCGACTGTTGCTGCTCTAGAGTGCCGGCGGTCTTGACTGCCAGGGCCAGGCTCAGCCAGCCGGCCAGGTCATCGTTGCCTGCAGGTTGCAGTTGGTCGGTGGGCAGGGCCGCAATCAGTGTCCAGATGGCCTCATGGTTTTTTGCCGCGGCATCATCTTTCAGCAGGGGGGCGATAAGAATTCGCTGCTTGGCGGCAGAGAGCGTTTGGCCGTCTGCTTCCAGGGCGCGAGCATAAACGTTGCCGGTGCGGATCTGCTGAGTTGCAGGTAGTTCGCTGAGATGTTGCAGGCTCTGATGGCTCAGCGCAGTCAGCGCGGCCTTCGGCTGATTGCGGATCATGGCCAGCTCTGCGGCCAGGGTGCTGGCGAAGATCTGCTGGGCAGGTTTGAGTTGATCCAGCGACACTTGCTGAAGGATTTGTCCGGCGCGTCCTGCGTTGCCCTGGCGATATGCCAGGTCTGCAGCGCTCAAGCGCAGCAGAGCTGCCTTGTCCGGGCTTTTGCTGGTGGCGGCCTGTTCGAGCAATTGCTCGATGCTGGCATCCGGTGTCCGTGGAAGTTCGCCAAGGCTGGAAGAGGGCGAGCTGGCGCAAGCCACCAAAAGGGTAGCCAGGCAGAGGGCAAGAAACAGCCGCAGGCAAGCGATCATGTAAGTGTTCCTGATACTCGATCAAATGAGCGTGGAATTGTACCCAAGCGCTGGCCGGGGCGCGATGTTGCTGGTGATAAACCGTCTATTTAGCTGGTGCAAATGTTGCCGTAGTGCCTAAAAGGTCCCAAAGGGCTGGGTTGTTGAGTGATCGTCAGGCGTATTGATAGGGCTTCAACGCGTTACAATGGTGCCTTTTTCGATCTAGAGGTGTGCCCTTTGACTGCTCCAGGTGCTTTGAATACCGCTGCCGGCTCGCTTTATGTGGTGGCAACGCCCATCGGCAACCTGGACGACATCAGTGCCCGGGCCCTTAAGTTGTTGCGCGAAGTGTCTTTGATCGCTGCCGAGGATACTCGGCACTCTCAGCGCCTCATGCAGCACTTTGGTATTTCCACGCCCTTGGCGGCTTGCCATGAGCATAACGAGCGTGATGAAGGCTCTCGTTTCATTACTCGTTTATTGGCGGGTGATGATGTCGCCTTAATTTCCGACGCCGGCACGCCGCTGATTTCCGACCCGGGTTATCACTTGGTACGGCAGGCTCGAGCTGCAGGCATCAATGTGGTTCCTGTGCCGGGGGCTTGTGCATTGATCGCGGCACTGTCGGCGGCAGGTTTGCCGTCGGATCGGTTTATCTTCGAGGGTTTTCTGCCGGCCAAGGCCGTTGGGCGGCGTGGGCGCCTGGAGTTGGTCAAGGAAGAACCCCGCACGTTGATTTTTTATGAGGCGCCGCATCGCATTCTTGAGTGTCTGCAAGACATGGAAGCGGTATTCGGTGGTGAGCGGCCGGCACTGTTGGCTCGAGAGCTGACCAAGACCTTTGAGACCCTCAAGGGGCTGCCTCTTTCCGAGTTGCGCCAGTTCGTAGAGGCTGACAGCAACCAGCAGCGTGGTGAGTGCGTAGTGCTGGTGGCGGGATGGACGGCACCGGAAAGTGATGAAGCGATCAGTAGTGAGTCGATGCGCATTCTTGATCTGTTGCTTAAGGAGATGCCTCTCAAAAGGGCGGCGGCGCTGGCAGCCGAGATCACGGGTGAGCGCAAGAATGTCCTGTATCAGGTAGCTCTGAATAAACAGAAAGAACAATAAATTGCGCGGCAGGGTGGCCAAAGGCTTTTAGCGCTTGTTCTTGGGGCGCTCTGCCGTTAACCTGCGCGGCGGAGAGTCGATTGGACAGTCGCTGCCCTCTATGAAAATTAGAGGGGGGAGGAAAGTCCGGGCTCCATAGGGCGGAGTGCCAGGTAATGCCTGGGGGGCGTGAGCCTACGGAAAGTGCCACAGAAAATAACCGCCTAAGCACTTCGGTGCCGGTAAGGGTGAAAAGGTGCGGTAAGAGCGCACCGCACGTCTGGTAACAGTTCGTGGCTAGGTAAACCCCACTCGGAGCAAGACCAAATAGGGTTCCAAGGCGTGGCCCGCGCTGGAACCGGGTAGGTTGCTAAAGATGTCCAGTGATGGCCATCGTAGAGGAATGACTGTCCTCGACAGAACCCGGCTTACAGATCGACTCTCCACCTTTTCCCTCCCTGCTTGAATCAATAGCAGAAGCGTTTCTGTAATACCGAAAAAATCTTACTCTTAATAAATTACTTTAACTTCATGCTGCAGCTTATTGAGCTGTCTGAAGTTGATGCTCTGGAATGCCCTCCGAATTCTCGTTATCTCTCCTCTTAGTCTCCTAAATCTCCGTTCTATAAGGCTTTTCCGTCGCTGCGCGCCTTGACGGTGGTGTGGGCGCATTCCTATAGTGTGCGC
This sequence comes from Pseudomonas sp. RC4D1, assembly GCF_018390395.1. Taxonomy (NCBI): domain Bacteria; kingdom Pseudomonadati; phylum Pseudomonadota; class Gammaproteobacteria; order Pseudomonadales; family Pseudomonadaceae; genus Pseudomonas; species Pseudomonas sp. RC4D1. Next base: position 1,908,564 of record NZ_JAHBAW010000002.1, on the reverse strand, counting down.
AAGTGGCAGAAAGTGGCATGAAGTGGGTTTTTTGAGCGCAAAACGCTAAAATTTGGAGAAACGCTGACGTGTTTCGCGGAGCTAACGCTATCAGTCTCGATGCGAAGGGCCGTCTCGCCATGCCGAGCCGGTATCGTGACGAGCTCGTTTCGCGAAGTTCTGGGCAATTAATCGTCACTATCGACGCTGTTGATCCTTGTTTGTGTGTTTACCCCCTCGATGAGTGGGAGCTGATAGAAACCAAACTGCGCGCATTGCCTTCGCTTCGCGAAGAAAACCGTCGTTTGCAGCGTTTGCTGATTGGTAATGCCGTCGATCTTGAACTCGATGGCAGTGGTCGTTTTCTGGTGCCGCCGCGCCTGCGTGAATATGCCAAGTTGGATAAGCGCGCGATGCTGGTGGGCCAACTGAACAAGTTCCAATTGTGGGACGAGGATGCCTGGGATGCTGTTTCTGCGGCTGACCTGGCGGCTATTCAACAACCGGGCGCGATGCCTGATGAACTGCGTGATTTGATCCTGTGACTATTGATAGCGGCTTTAACCACATCACCGTGCTGCTTGACGAAGCCGTCGAGGCTCTCGCCGTGCGCCCTGATGGCTGCTATCTGGATGGCACCTTCGGCCGTGGCGGGCATAGCCGCTTGATTCTCAGCAAGCTCGGAACGGAGGGCCGGCTCCTCGGATTTGATAAGGACCCTCAAGCGATTGCCACCGGGCAAGCGCTAGCGGCCGAAGACGGCCGCTTTGTCGTTGTACAGCGCAGTTTTGCCGAGTTGGGTTCGGAGGTCGCGGAGCGCGGCCTGGCAGGCAAGGTCAGCGGTGTTCTGCTGGATCTTGGCGTGTCTTCTCCACAGCTGGACGATCCTGAGCGCGGCTTCAGCTTTCTCAATGATGGCCCTCTGGACATGCGCATGGACCCGACTCGTGGTATCAGCGCTGCGCAGTTCATTGCCACCGCACCCGTCGAGGAAATTGCCCGTGTGTTCAAGGAGTATGGTGAAGAGCGCTTCTCCGGGCGCATGGCGCGGGCCGTCGTCGAGCGTCGTGAAATCCAGCCCTTCGAACGCACCGCCGATCTGGCCGAAGTGCTTAAAGTCGCCAATCCTGCCTGGGAGAAGGGCAAGAATCCTGCTACTCGGGCTTTCCAGGGATTGCGCATCCACGTTAACAACGAACTGGGTGATCTCGAGGCCGGCCTTGAAGCGGCACTGGAGTCGCTGGAAGTGGGGGGGCGCCTGGTGGTGATCAGCTTCCACTCCCTGGAAGATCGCATCGTCAAATTGTTCATGCGGCGCCTGGTGAAGGGCGAGTCCGACAATCTGCCGCGCAACCTGCCGGTACGTTTCGAAGCCTTCGTGCCGAAAATCAAGATTCATGGCAAAGCGCAGTTCGCCTCCGAGGCCGAGCTCAAAGCCAATCCCCGTTCCCGTAGTGCGGTCATGCGTGTTGCGGAGAAGCTTCGGTGAGCAAGCTCTTCGCCAAGCCTCTTCCAGGCGGAAGCTTTTTCATGCTTCTGCTATTCGTTGGCGTTTTGGTCTCCGCGATTGCGGTTACCTACAGCGCCCACTGGAATCGTCAATTACTCAATACGCTGTATGGCGAGTTGAGTGTGCGTGACAAGGCCCAGGCCGAATGGGGACGGTTGATTCTCGAGCAAAGCACCTGGACCGCTCATAGCCGGATCGAAGTGCTGGCCACCGAACAGCTGAAGATGCATATCCCTGGCGCGGCTGAAGTCCGCATGGTGGCGCCATGAAACTTGAAGGCGCTCTCTACCCCTGGCGTTTCCGTGTGGTGCTGGGTCTGCTGGCGATCATGGTGTCGGCGATTGGCTGGCGCATTATCGATCTGCAGGTGGTCGACCGTGACTTCCTCAAGGGGCAGGGCGATGCGCGCAGTGTCCGGCACATCCCTATTCCCGCTCACCGTGGCCTGATCACCGATCGCAATGGCGAGCCTCTGGCCGTGAGTACGCCAGTGACCACGCTTTGGGCCAATGCCAAGGAAATGCAGTTGGCCAAGGACCGCTGGCCAGCATTGGCCATGGCTCTTGGTCAGGACCCCAAGGCGTTGGCCGAGCGTCTTGAAGCTCAGGCCAATAAAGAATTCATCTATCTGGTCCGGGGCCTGACTCCGGAGCAGGGCCAGGCGGTGCTCGATCTGAAGGTGCCGGGCGTCTATGGCATTGAGGAGTTCCGGCGCTTCTATCCGGCCGGCGAAGTGACCGCGCACATGGTTGGCTTTACCGACATTGACGACCGTGGCCGCGAAGGGGTCGAGCTGGCCTATGACGAATGGCTCGCCGGTGTTCCCGGCAAGCGCCAGGTGATCAAGGACCGGCGCGGCAGATTGATCAAGGATGTCCAGGTCACCAAGAACGCCAAGGCCGGCAAGCCCTTGGCGTTGTCGATTGACCTGCGCCTGCAGTACCTGGCCAACCGTGAGCTGCGCAATGCCATTGTCGAAAATGGCGCCAAGGCCGGCAGCCTGGTGATCATGGACGTGAAGACCGGCGAGATCCTGGCCATGGTCAACCAGCCGACCTACAACCCGAACAACCGCCGCAATTTACAGCCGGCGATGATGCGTAACCGCGCGATGATCGACGTGTTCGAGCCTGGCTCGACCATGAAGGCGATCTCCATGAGTGCCGCTCTGGAAACCGGGCGCTGGAAGCCCAGCGATACTGTCGAGGTCTATCCGGGCACCCTGCAGTTGGGTAAATACACCATTCGTGACGTGTCGAAGACCGAAGGGCCGGTGCTTGATCTGACCGGCATCCTGATCAACTCCAGTAACGTCGGCATGAGCAAGATCGCCTTCGATATCGGTGGTGAAGCCATTTTTCGTCTGGCACAGAAGATTGGCCTGGGTCAGGACACCGGCCTGGGCTTCCCTGGCGAGCGAGTCGGCAACCTGCCGAACTACCGTGAATGGCGCAAGGCTGAAACCGCGACCCTGTCTTATGGCTACGGCCTCTCGGTGACCGCGATCCAGCTGGTCCACGCGTTTTCCGCGTTGGCCAACAACGGTCGGATCGCTCCACTGACGCTGATCAAATCCGACAAGACCCCGCAAACCGCCCAGGTGATTCCGGAAAACGTCGCCAAGACTATGCAGGGCATGCTGCAGCAGGTGATCGAGGCGCCCCGGGGCGTGTTCCGTGCCCAGGTTCCGGCCTATCACGTGGCTGGCAAGAGCGGTACCGCGCGCAAGACTTCGGTCGGCACCAAAGGCTATGCCGAGAATTCCTATCGTTCGCTGTTTGCTGGTTTCGGCCCGATGAGCGATCCGCGTTATGCCATCGTGGTGGTGATCGACGAGCCGAGCAAGGCCGGTTACTTCGGTGGCCTGGTATCGGCTCCGGTGTTCAGCAAAGTGATGTCCGGCACCCTGCGCCTGATGAACATCACTCCGGATAATCTGCCGGCCACGCAACAGGCCAATGCGGTGCCCGGTACCCCAGTACGAGCTAATGGAGGGCGCGGCTAATGTCTCTTAGCCTGAACAAGATTTTCGCCCACGCTGGTCGCGATCTGCTGATCCGCGAGTTGACGCTGGACAGCCGCAATGTACGTGCCGGTGATTTGTTCCTGGCGGTACCCGGCGCCAAGTTTGACGGCCGTGCGCATATTGCCGACGCCTTGCAGCGCGGTGCTGCTGCAGTGGCCTATGAGGTGGAAGGCGCAACTGTATTGCCGCTGACTGATGTGCCGCTGATTCCAGTCAAGGGCCTAGCGGCGCAGCTGTCGGATATTGCCGGACGCTTTTATGGTGATCCAAGCCGCCAGCTGAATCTGCTGGGCGTGACCGGTACCAACGGCAAGACCAGTGTTACCCAGTTGGTGGCTCAGGCACTGGATCTGTTGGGCCAGCGTTGTGGTTTGGTGGGCACGCTGGGCACTGGCTTCTATGGCGCGCTGGAAAGTGGCTTGCACACCACGCCTAACCCTATCGCTGTGCAGGCGACCCTGGCTGACCTGAAAAACGCCGGCGCCAAGGCGGTGGCCATGGAGGTCTCGTCCCATGGTCTGGATCAGGGGCGCGTGGCGGCCCTGGCATTCGATGTTGCGGTGCTGACCAATTTGTCCCGTGACCATCTGGATTACCACGGAACCATGCAAGCCTATGGCGCAGCCAAGGCGAAGCTCTTCAACTGGACTGACCTGCGTTGCCGGGTAATCAATCTCGATGATGAGTTCGGCCGGCAACTGGCAGCGGACAAGCACGAGTCACGGCTGATTACTTACAGTCTCGAGGATGCCTCTGCTTATCTGTATTGCCGTGAGGCGACCTTCGACGACGACGGCGTTCGCGCAACCCTGGTGACTCCGCAGGGCGAGCACCATCTGCGCAGCGCTCTGCTTGGACGCTTCAACCTGAGCAATGTGCTGGCTGCGGTCGGTGCTTTGTTGGGCCTGGAGTATGCACTGGACGAAATTCTCGCCGTGCTGCCCAAGCTCGAAGGTCCTGCCGGGCGCATGCAACGCCTGGGTGGTGGTACTCAGCCCCTGGTGGTCGTGGATTACGCCCACACTCCGGATGCCCTGGAAAAAGTATTGCTGGCCCTGCGCCCTCACGCCAAGGGGCGTCTGCTCTGCCTGTTCGGCTGCGGCGGTGACCGCGATCGTGGCAAGCGTCCGCTGATGGCCGAAGTGGTAGAGCGCCTGGCAGATGGTGTGCTGGTCACCGATGACAACCCACGCAGCGAAGACCCTGCGCAGATCTTCGACGACATCCGTGCTGGTTTCAGCGCGGTAGACAAGGTCGATTTTGTTGCCGGTCGTGGCCTCGCCATTGCTCGATTGATCGCCGCCGCATCGGCAGACGATGTGGTGGTTCTGGCGGGTAAGGGCCATGAGGATTATCAGGAGATCAATGGCCAGCGCCATGACTTCTCCGACCTTGCTGAAGCCGACAAGGCCTTGACCGCATGGGAGGTGGCACATGCTTAAAGCCTTGCTGCTCAGTGAAGTATCGGCCCCATTGGATGCCCGCTTGATCGCGGGCGACGTGCGTTTCAGTGGTGTCAGTATCGATAGCCGGGCGATTCAGGCGGGCCAGTTGTTCGTTGCCTTGACGGGCCCCCGTTTTGACGGCCATGACTACTTGAACGAAGTGGCAGGCAAAGGTGCCGTAGCTGCGTTGGTTGAACGTGAAGTTCCGGACAGCACCCTGCCTCAGTTGCTGGTCAAGGATACCCGTCTGGCCCTCGGCCAATTGGGCGCTCTGAATCGTGGCGCCTTTACCCAGCCGGTGGCTGCGGTGACGGGTTCCAGCGGCAAGACCACGGTCAAGGAGATGCTGGCCAGCATCCTGCGTACCCGTGGTCCAGTGCTGGCAACCCGGGGCAACCTGAACAATGATCTGGGCGCGCCGCTGACACTGCTGGAACTGGCCCCCGAACACACCGCTGCGGTGATCGAGCTGGGTGCGTCACGCATCGGCGAAATCGCCTACACCGTGGCCATGACTCGCCCCCATGTGGCGATCATCAATAATGCAGGTACCGCTCACGTCGGTGAGTTCGGCGGCCCGGAGAAAATCGTCGAAGCCAAGGGCGAGATTCTCGAGGGGCTCGATAGCGCCGGGATCGCGGTGCTCAATCTGGACGACAAGGCCTTCCCAATCTGGAAGACCCGAGCCGCCGGTCGCCAGGTGCTGAGCTTTGCCCTGGACAACAGCGCAGCAGATTTCCATGCCTCGGATATCGGTCGTGATGCCCGTGGTTGCCCGTCCTTCACATTGCACAGCCCAAAGGGCGTGGATAGGGTGCAACTGAACCTGCTTGGCACCCATAACGTGGCCAACGCCCTGGCTGCTGCTGCCGCAGCCCATGCCATGGGTGTCTCGCTGTTCGGCATCGTCACTGGCCTGAACGCTGTGCAGCCGGTCAAGGGCCGCACCGTTGCCCAACTGTCCAAGAACGGCATGCGGGTGATCGATGACACTTACAACGCAAACCCCACCTCAATGTGTGCCGCCGTTGATATACTCGCCGGCTTTTCCGGCCGCACCGTCCTGGTGCTCGGAGACATTGGCGAGTTGGGCGAGTGGGCGGAGCAGGGGCACCGCGAAGTAGGTGCATATGCCGCTGGCAAGGTTTCGGCCCTCTACGCCGTAGGCCCGATGATGGCTCATGCCGTTGCCGCATTCGGCGAACACGCGCGCCACTTCGCCAGCCAGGCTGATCTGATTGCCGCCCTGGACGTCGAGCAAGACCCAAATACCACCATTTTGATCAAGGGATCGCGCAGCGCGGTGATGGAAAACATCGTCGCGGCTTTGTGCGGCTCGAGCACGGAGAAACATTGATGCTGCTGCTGCTAGCGGAGTACCTGCAACAGTTCTACAAAGGCTTCGCGGTCTTTCAGTACCTGACCCTGCGCGGGATTCTCGGGGTACTGACTGCGCTGTCTTTGGCGCTGTGCCTGGGTCCGTGGATGATCCGTACTCTGCAAAACCGGCAGATCGGCCAGGCCGTGCGTAATGACGGTCCGCAGTCCCACCTGTCCAAGTCCGGTACGCCGACCATGGGCGGCGCGCTGATTCTTTCCGCTATCGGTATCAGCACCCTGCTCTGGGCCGACCTGCGCAACCACTATGTGTGGGTAGTGCTGGTGGTCACCCTGGCGTTTGGCGCCATCGGTTGGGTCGATGACTACCGCAAGGTGATCGAGAAGAACTCCCGTGGCTTGCCCAGCCGCTGGAAGTATTTCTGGCAGTCGGTGTTCGGCCTGGGCGCCGCGATCTTCCTTTATATGACCGCACAGAGTCCGGTGGAAACCACCCTGCTGATTCCGATGCTCAAGGACGTGAGTATTCCTCTGGGTATCGGTTTCGTGGTCCTGACCTACTTCGTCATCGTCGGTTCGAGTAACGCGGTCAACCTGACCGACGGCCTCGATGGCCTGGCGATCATGCCGACCGTGATGGTCGGCGGCGCGCTGGGGATCTTCTGCTACCTGTCGGGTAACGTGAAGTTCGCCGAATACCTGCTGATTCCTTACGTACCGGGGGCGGGCGAGCTGATCGTCTTCTGCGGTGCGCTGATCGGTGCCGGCCTGGGTTTCTTGTGGTTCAACACCTATCCGGCACAAGTCTTCATGGGCGACGTCGGCGCACTGGCGCTGGGCGCGGCCCTGGGCACCATTGCGGTGATCGTCCGTCAGGAAATCGTCCTGTTCATCATGGGCGGTGTGTTCGTGATGGAGACCCTGTCGGTGGTGATCCAGGTCGCTTCCTTCAAATTGACCGGTCGCCGTGTGTTCCGCATGGCGCCGATCCACCACCACTTTGAACTCAAGGGCTGGCCCGAGCCTCGCGTGATTGTCCGCTTCTGGATCATCACCGTGATCCTCGTGTTGATCGGCCTTGCCACCCTGAAGCTGAGGTAGAACGAGTGTCTCTGATCGCTTCTGACCACTTCCGCATCGTTGTCGGCCTCGGCAAGAGCGGCATGTCCCTGGTTCGCTTCCTGGCGAACCGGGGCGTGGCTTTTGCGGTGGCCGATACGCGGGAGAATCCACCTGAGCTGGCCACGTTGCGTCGTGACTACCCGCAGGTGGAGGTGCGTTGTGGCGAGCTGGACGTCGAGTTCCTGTGCCGTGCCGACGAGCTCTACGTGAGCCCCGGCCTGGCCCTGGCGACCCCGGCCCTGCAGGCCGCTGCTGCCCGTGGCGTGAAATTGTCCGGTGACATCGAGCTGTTCGCGCGTAACGCGAAGGCGCCGATTGTCGCCATCAGCGGTTCCAACGCGAAAAGCACCGTGACCACCCTGGTGGGCGAGATGGCCGCTGCGGCGGGCAAGCGGGTCGCCGTGGGCGGCAACCTGGGTACTCCGGCCCTGGATCTGCTCAGCGACGATGTCGAGCTGTACGTGATGGAACTGTCCAGCTTCCAGCTGGAAACCACCGACCAGCTGGGCGCTGAAGTGGCCACTGTGCTCAACATCAGCGAAGACCACATGGACCGTTACAGCGGTCTGCCGGCCTATCACCTGGCCAAGCACCGGATCTTCCGGGGAGCGCGGCAAGTGGTGGTCAATCGCCAGGATGCGCTGTCCCGGCCGTTGTTGAGCGAGAACCTGCCGTGCTGGACCTTTGGCCTGGGCAAGCCCGATTTCAAGGGCTTTGGCCTGCGGGAAGAGAATGGCGAGAAGTACCTGGCCTTCGAGTTCCAGACCCTGATGCCGGTGCGCGAACTGAAGATCCGTGGTGCCCATAACCAGTCCAACGCCCTGGCGGCATTGGCCCTGGGGCATGCAGTCGGCTTGCCGTTCGACGCGATGCTCTCGGCCCTGCGCACCTTCGCCGGCCTCGAGCACCGTTGCCAGTGGGTTCGCGACGTGGATGGCGTGGGCTATTACAACGATTCCAAAGCCACCAACGTCGGCGCCGCACTGGCTGCCATCGAAGGCCTGGGTGCGGACATCGCTGGCAAGATCGTGCTGATCGCCGGTGGCGACGGCAAGGGCGCCGAGTTCAAGGATCTGCGGGACCCGGTGGCGGCCAACTGCCGCGCGGTGGTCTTGATGGGCCGTGACTCCGACAAGATCGGTGAGGCCATCGGCGATGCCGTGCCGCTGATTCGTGCCGATTCGCTGGCCGACGCTGTGGCTCAATGCCGCGCAGCCGCGCAGCCTGGCGACGTGGTGTTGCTATCTCCCGCCTGCGCCAGTTTCGACATGTTCAAGAATTACGAAGACCGGGGTCACCAGTTCGTCCGCGTCGTGGAGGAACTGGCATGAATCTGAGAAACATCATCAAGCCATATCCGTCACCGCTCATCACTGGGCGTGGCATCGATCTTGATTTCCCGATGCTCGCCGGCTGCCTGACGCTGCTCGGCCTGGGGCTGGTCATGATTGCATCGGCCTCTACCGAAGTGGCAGCGGCGCAGTCGGGCAGTGCCCTGTATTACATGATTCGCCACCTTATCTACATCGTGTTGGGCCTGGGGGCCTGCATTGTCACCATGATGATTCCCATCGCCACCTGGCAGCGCCTGGGCTGGATGATGTTGATTGGTGCCTTCGGCTTGCTGGTGATGGTGATCATTCCGGGGATTGGCCGTGAAGTGAACGGTTCGATGCGCTGGATCGGTTTCAGCTTCTTTAACGTTCAGCCCTCCGAGATTGCCAAGGTGTTCGTGGTGATTTACCTCGCCGGCTACCTGGTGCGGCGGCAGAAGGAAGTGCGTGAAAGCTGGATGGGCTTCTTCAAGCCGTTCATCGTTCTGCTGCCAATGGCGGGCCTGCTTCTGATGGAGCCGGACTTCGGTGCCACCGTGGTGATGATGGGCGCGGCGGCGGCGATGCTGTTCCTCGGCGGTGTCGGGCTGTTCCGGTTTTCCCTGATGGTGCTCCTGGCGGTGGCGGCGGTTGTCTTGCTGATTCAGATGCAGCCCTATCGAATGGCCCGTCTGACTAACTTTGCCGACCCCTGGGCGGACCAGTTCGGTGCCGGTTACCAGCTGTCCCAAGCCTTGATCGCCTTCGGTCGTGGCGAGTGGCTGGGCGTGGGCCTGGGCAACAGTGTGCAGAAACAGTTCTATCTGCCGGAGGCTCACACCGACTTCGTGTTCTCGGTGCTGGCCGAAGAGCTGGGTGCCGTGGGCTCCTTGTGCACGGTGGCGCTGTTCGTATTCGTCTGTATACGCGGCATGTACATCGGCCTGTGGGCCGAGAAAGCCAAGCAGTATTTTGCCGCTTATGTGGCTTATGGCTTGTCGTTCCTGTGGATTGGTCAGTTCTTGATCAATATCGGGGTGAACGTCGGTCTGCTGCCGACCAAGGGGCTGACCCTGCCGTTCCTCAGTTATGGCGGTAGTTCGTTGGTGATCTGCTGCGCCTGCCTCGGATTGTTGCTGCGTATCGAATGGGAGAGCAGGACCCACTTGGGCAGTGAAGAGATGGAGTTCAGTGAGAGTGACTTTGCCGAGGAGCCGATCCATGGGCGCTAACGTGCTGATCATGGCGGGCGGCACCGGTGGCCACGTGTTCCCGGCGCTGGCTTGTGCCCGCGAGTTCCAGGCCCGTGGCTACAGCGTGCACTGGCTGGGTACTCCCCGTGGGATCGAGAACGAATTGGTACCGGCGGCAGGCCTGCCGCTGCACTTGATCAACGTCACCGGGCTGCGGGGCAAGGGCAAGCTGTCCCTGCTCAAGGCGCCGTTCGTCCTGATCAAGGCGGTGCTCCAGGCCCGGCGGATCATTCGGCAACTCAAGCCGGTGTGTGTGCTGGGTTTTGGTGGTTATGTGACCGGCCCTGGTGGTGTTGCCGCCAAGTTGTCGGGGGTGCCGGTGATCGTTCACGAGCAGAATGCTGTGGCCGGTACCGCCAATCGGCTGCTGGTGCCGTTGGCCGCCCGAGTCTGCGAAGCTTTCCCGGACACCTTCGGAGCCTCCGACAGCCGCCGCACCACGGGCAATCCGGTGCGCACCGAACTGTTCCTCGACACACCGCGCGAGGCCCTGGCCGGACGCAAGGCGCGTTTGCTGATCCTGGGCGGAAGCCTGGGGGCAGAGCCGTTGAACAAGTTATTGCCGGAAGCCCTGGCACAGGTCGCCCCCGAGCTGCGTCCGGAGGTGTTCCATCAGGCTGGTAAAAACCACGATGAAGTCACTGCAGAGCGCTATCGCGCCGCCGGCGTCGAGGCGCAAGTGCAGCCCTTTATCAAAGACATGGCTCAAGCCTATGGCTGGGCCGACCTGGTGGTCTGTCGCGCAGGCGCGTTGACCGTCAGCGAACTGGCTGCTGCCGGTCTGCCTTCGATGCTGGTGCCTTTGCCCCATGCGATCGACGATCACCAGACCCGCAATGCCGAATATTTGGCTCGTGAAGGTGCTGCCTTCCTGATGCCGCAAAGAACGACTGGTGCAGCGGACCTTGCCGCTCGCCTGACAGAGGTTTTGATGCAACCAGAACGACTCGACAAGATGGCCCAGGCTGCGCGCCGCCTGGCCAAACCCGATGCCACCCGCGATGTGGTGAATATCTGCCTGGAGGTGGCCCATGGTTGAGAATCAAAAAGCCATGCCGCAACCGGAAATGCGCCGTATCCGTCGTATCCATTTCGTCGGTATTGGCGGCGTGGGCATGTGCGGGATTGCCGAGGTGCTGCTGAACCTGGGTTACCAGGTCTCCGGTTCCGATCTCAAGGCGTCGCCGGTCACCGAGCGCCTGGAGTCGTTCGGTGCACAGATTTTTATCGGCCACCGCGCCGAGAACGCTGCGAACGCCGATGTACTGGTGGTTTCCAGCGCCGTGAACACCTCCAACCCGGAAGTCGCCACTGCCTTGGAACGGCGCATTCCGGTGGTGCCGCGGGCGGAAATGCTCGCTGAGCTGATGCGCTACCGTCACGGCGTTGCCGTGGCTGGTACGCACGGCAAGACCACCACCACCAGCCTGCTGGCTTCGGTGTTCGCCGCGGGCGGTCTGGACCCGACCTTTGTCATCGGTGGTCGGCTCAATGCAGCGGGCACCAATGCCCAGCTGGGCACCAGCCGTTACCTGATTGCCGAAGCCGACGAAAGCGACGCCAGCTTCCTGCATCTGCAGCCGCTGGTGGCCGTGGTCACCAACATCGACGCCGACCATATGGCGACCTACGACGGTGACTTCAACAAACTGAAGAAAACCTTCGTCGACTTCCTGCATAACCTGCCGTTCTACGGGTTGGCGGTGATGTGCCTGGACGATCCGGTGGTGCGCGATATCCTGCCGCAGGTCAAGCGTCCGACCGTGACCTACGGCTTCAGCGAAGAAGCCGACGTGCGTGCCATCAATGTACGCCAGCAAGGCATGCAGACCTTCTTCACCGTGCTGCGTCGTGACCGCGAGCCGCTGGACGTGTCGGTGAACATGCCGGGCAACCACAACGTGCTGAACTCCCTGGCGACCATCTGCATCGCCACCGACGAAGGCATCAGCGACGAAGCCATTGTCCAGGGGCTGTCGGGCTTCCAGGGTGTGGGCCGGCGCTTCCAGGTCTACGGCGAACTGCCGGTGGAAGGCGGCAACGTCATGCTGGTGGACGACTACGGGCACCACCCGACCGAGGTCGCGGCAGTGATCAAGGCCGTGCGTGGCGGTTGGCCGGAACGCCGTCTGGTGATGGTCTACCAGCCGCACCGTTTCAGCCGTACCCGCGATCTGTACGACGACTTCGTGCAGGTGCTGGCCGATGCCAACGTGCTGCTGTTGATGGAGGTCTACCCGGCCGGTGAAGAGCCGATTCCGGGCGCTGACAGCCGCCAGTTGTGCCACAGCATTCGGCAACGGGGCCAGTTGGACCCGATCTACATCGAGCGAGGCGTCGACCTGGCACCGCTGGTCAAGCCACTGCTGCGTGCTGGTGACATCCTGCTGTGCCAAGGCGCCGGTGATATCGGTGGCCTGGCGCCAAAACTGCTCAACAGCCCGCTGTTCGCCGGTGCTGTGGCCGCTGGCAAGGGGGCGAAATGACAGCTGCCTACGCCAACCTGTTCTCCACCGTAAAGCCGAGCGATTTCGGTCGCGTTGCCGTGCTCTACGGCGGCAAGAGCGCCGAGCGTGAAGTGTCGCTGAAGTCCGGCAAGGCCGTGCTTGAAGCCTTGCAGAGTGGCGGCGTGAACGCCTTCGGCATTGATGTCGGTGACGACCTGCTGCAGCGCCTCTTGAGCGAGAAGATCGATCGCGCCTTCATCATTCTCCATGGCCGTGGCGGAGAAGACGGCAGCATGCAAGGCCTGCTGGAATGCCTGGGGATTCCCTACACCGGTAGCGGCATCCTCGCTTCGGCCCTGGCCATGGACAAGCTGCGCACCAAGCAGGTCTGGCACAGCCTGGGTATTCCGACGCCGCGTCACGCGGTCCTGAGTTCGGAAGCCGACTGTATTTCCGCGGTGGCGGAACTGGGCCTGCCTTTGATCGTCAAACCGGCTCATGAAGGCTCCAGTATCGGTATGGCCAAGGTGACTTCCGCGCCCGAATTGATCGAGGCATGGAAGGCGGCCAGTACCTACGATTCGCAAGTGTTGGTCGAGCAATGGATTCAGGGTCCGGAGTTCACCATCGCAACCCTGCGTGGCCAGGTGCTGCCACCGATCGCGTTGGGTACTCCCCACACGTTTTACGACTACGACGCCAAGTACCTGGCTTCCGATACCCAGTACCGGATTCCATGCGGCCTCGATAGCGCCAAGGAACAGGAACTCATGGACCTCACGGCGAAAGCCTGTGAGGCGCTCGGTATCGCCGGTTGGGCGCGTGCCGATGTGATGCAGGATGCCCAGGGGCAGTTCTGGTTCCTGGAAGTGAACACCGCTCCCGGGATGACCGACCACAGCCTGGTGCCGATGGCCGCTCGTGCGGCCGGTCTGGATTTCCAGCAGTTGGTATTGGCCATCCTGGCAGCCAGTCTTGAGGCGAGAGGTTAAGTCCATGCAAGGCGCGTCGCTTCGTCATCAGCAACCCGCACCCGGCCGCAAGCCGGTGCCGCGGGGTGCCAGCCGTATGGTGGCCAAAGAGCCGATGTCGGTGCGCCTGCCGAAAGCCAACTTTGGTTTTCTGAAAAGCCTGTTCTGGCCGGTGCTGCTGGTGGCGTTGGGCTTTGGCACCTATGAAGGTGCCCAGCGCTTGCTGCCATACGCCGACCGTCCGATCACCAAGATCGCGGTGCAGGGGGACTTGAGCTACATCAGCCAGCAGGCGGTGCAGCAGCGGATCGCGCCATATGTCGCGGCGAGCTTCTTCACCATCGACCTGGCGAGCATGCGCACCGAGCTGGAAAAGATGCCCTGGATCGCCCACGCCGAAGTTCGTCGGGTGTGGCCGGACCAAGTGGTGATTCGCCTGGAAGAACAACTGCCAGTGGCCCGCTGGGGCGACGAGGCACTGTTGAACAACCAGGGCCAGGCCTTCACTCCGCGTGAACTGGCGAACTATGAACACTTGCCGCAGTTGTTCGGGCCGCAGCGGGCCCAGCAGCAAGTGATGCAGCAGTATCAGGTGTTGAGCCAGATGCTGCGGCCGCTGGGCTTTTCGATAGCCCGTCTGGAGCTGCGCGAGCGCGGCAGCTGGTTCCTGACCACCGGTGCCGGCAGTGCCGGTCCCGGTATCGAGTTGCTCCTGGGTCGCGATCATCTGGTGGAGAAGATGCGCCGCTTCATTGCCATTTATGAAAAAACGCTGAAAGAACAGATCACGAACATCGCGCGCATCGATCTGCGCTACGCCAACGGCCTGGCCGTGGGCTGGCGCGATCCGGCGGCACCCACGACGGCGCAACCTGCCGTCGCGAAGAATTAAGAAGAGGCAGGACCATGGCAAATGTGCAAAGCGGCAAAATGATCGTCGGCCTGGATATCGGCACCTCCAAGGTGGTGGCGCTGGTGGGCGAAGTCGCGGCCGATGGCTCGCTGGAAATCGTCGGCATCGGCACTCATCCTTCCCGCGGCCTGAAGAAGGGCGTGGTGGTGAACATCGAGTCCACCGTGCAGTCGATCCAGCGCGCGGTGGAAGAAGCGCAACTGATGGCGGGTTGCCGTATCCACTCGGCCTTCGTCGGTGTGGCGGGCAATCACATCCGCAGCCTGAACTCCCACGGCATCGTGGCGATCCGCGACCGTGAAGTCAGCTCGGCGGATCTGGAGCGGGTATTGGATGCGGCCCAGGCCGTGGCAATCCCGGCTGACCAGCGGGTCCTGCACACCCTGCCACAGGATTACGTGATCGATAACCAGGAAGGCGTGCGTGAGCCTTTGGGCATGTCGGGCGTGCGTCTGGAAGCCAAGGTGCACGTGGTGACCTGTGCGGTGAATGCCGCTCAGAACATCGAGAAGTGCGTGCGTCGCTGCGGCCTGGAAATCGACGACATCATCCTCGAGCAACTGGCCTCGGCCTATTCGGTACTCACCGACGACGAGAAAGAGCTGGGCGTGTGCCTGGTGGACATCGGCGGCGGTACCACCGACATGGCGATCTTCACCGAAGGCGCGATCCGTCACACCGCGGTGATCCCGATTGCCGGCGATCAGGTGACCAACGACATCGCCATGGCCCTGCGCACGCCGACCCAGTATGCCGAAGAGATCAAGATCCGTTACGCCTGCGCCCTGGCCAAGCTGGCCGGTGCCGGCGAAACCATCAAGGTGCCGAGCGTTGGCGATCGTCCGCCGCGCGAGCTGTCGCGCCAGGCCTTGGCCGAGGTGGTCGAGCCGCGTTACGACGAACTGTTCACCCTGATCCAGGCCGAGCTGCGTCGCAGCGGCTACGAAGACTTGATCCCGGCCGGCATCGTGCTCACCGGTGGTACTTCGAAGATGGAAGGCGCGGTGGAACTGGCCGAGGAGATTTTCCACATGCCGGTTCGTCTGGGCGTGCCCCACAGTGTCAAGGGCCTGTCCGACGTGGTGCGCAACCCGATCTATTCCACCGGCGTCGGCCTGCTGCTGTACGGACTGCAGAAACAGTCCGATGGCATCTCGTTCTCCGGCATCGGCAGCCGCGACAGCTACAGCAGCGACGAGCCCAAGGCCGCGTTGCTGGACCGCATCAAGAGCTGGGTCCAGGGCAACTTCTAAAGATTTACCGCAACACCGTTTCAAAGCAGTAGGCAGTAGGCGAAAAACTAGAGAAATGAAAGGAGAGGGAAAATGTTCGAACTCGTAGACAACATCCCGCAGAGTCCGGTAATCAAGGTTATCGGTGTTGGCGGTGGCGGCGGCAACGCGGTCAATCACATGGTCAAGAGCAACATCGAAGGCGTCGAGTTCATCTGCGCCAACACTGATGCTCAAGCGCTGAAAAACATCGGCGCGCGGACCATCCTGCAACTGGGTACCGGCGTGACCAAGGGCCTGGGCGCTGGTGCCAATCCGGAAGTCGGCCGTCAAGCCGCTCTGGAAGACCGCGAGCGTATCGCCGAAGTACTGGCGGGCACCAACATGGTGTTCATCACCACCGGCATGGGCGGCGGTACCGGTACCGGTGCGGCGCCGATCATCGCTGAAGTGGCCAAGGAAATGGGCATCCTCACCGTTGCGGTGGTGACCCGTCCGTTCCCATTCGAAGGCCGCAAGCGCATGCAGATCGCCGATGAGGGCATCCGCGCGCTGAGCGAAAGCGTCGACTCGTTGATCACCATCCCCAACGAGAAGCTGCTGACCATCCTCGGCAAGGACGCCAGCCTGCTGTCGGCTTTCGCCAAGGCTGACGACGTGCTGGCCGGTGCCGTTCGCGGTATCTCCGACATCATCAAGCGTCCGGGCATGATCAACGTCGACTTTGCCGACGTACGTACCGTGATGAGCGAAATGGGCATGGCGATGATGGGCACTGGCTGCGCCAGCGGTCCGAACCGTGCGCGTGAGGCCACTGAAGCGGCGATCCGCAACCCGTTGCTGGAAGACGTGAACCTGGAAGGTGCACGCGGCATCCTGGTGAACATCACCGCCGGTCCTGACCTGTCCCTGGGTGAGTACTCCGACGTGGGTAGCATCATCGAAGCCTTCGCTTCCGAACACGCCATGGTCAAGGTCGGTACCGTTATCGATCCGGACATGCGTGACGAGCTGCATGTAACCGTAGTGGCCACCGGTCTGGGCGCGAAAATCGAGAAACCTGTAAAGGTCATCGACAACACCGTTCAGACTTCCATGTCCGCACAGTCGCAAGCGCCAGCCCCTGCTCGTCAGGAACTGCCGTCGGTGAACTACCGTGACCTGGACCGTCCGACCGTCATGCGCAATCAGGCGCAGTCGAACGCGGCGACCGCGGCGAAGCTGAATCCGCAAGATGATCTGGATTACCTGGACATCCCGGCATTCCTGCGTCGTCAGGCCGATTGATGGAATGTATCAGGGGTATTAGGGTGATTGGTGTTCAGCAAAGGCATGGTCTGCTATTATCGCCAGCCTTTGTTGATACCAGTTCGCAATTTGCGCTGAAGCGGCCCAAGCCATGATTAAACAACGCACCCTGAAGAATATTATCCGTGCCACAGGTGTAGGCCTGCATTCCGGGGAGAAGGTTTACCTGACCCTCAAGCCTGCGCCTGTCGACACCGGCATTGTGTTTTGTCGTGCCGACCTGGACCCTGTGGTGCAGATTCCTGCTCGCGCGGAAAATGTTGGCGAAACCACGATGTCGACCACGTTGGTCAACGGTGACGTCAAAGTGGACACGGTGGAGCACTTGCTCTCGGCCATGGCTGGCCTGGGCATCGATAACGCCTACGTCGAGCTCTCCGCGTCCGAAGTCCCGATCATGGATGGTAGCGCCGGACCCTTCGTATTCCTGATTCAATCTGCTGGCCTCGAAGAACAGGACGCAGCTAAAAAGTTCATCCGCATCCTTCGTGAAGTGACCGTGGAAGACGGCGACAAGCGCGCCACTTTCGTGCCTTTCGATGGTTTTAAAGTGAGCTTCGAGATCGATTTCGATCACCCGGTTTTCCGTGACCGCACCCAGAGTGCAAGCGTGGACTTCTCCAGCACTTCGTTTGTAAAAGAAGTCAGCCGCGCCCGTACCTTTGGTTTCATGAGTGATATCGAGTACCTGCGCAAGCACAACCTCGCACTCGGCGGCAGCGTGGAAAACGCCATTGTGGTCGATTCGGATGGCGTACTGAACGAAGACGGTCTTCGCTACGAAGACGAATTCGTCAAGCACAAGATCCTGGATGCAATTGGTGACCTCTACCTGCTAGGCAACAGCCTGATAGGCGAGTTCAAGGGCTTCAAGTCGGGCCACGCACTGAACAACCAGCTACTGCGCAAGTTGATTGAGCAGAAAGATGCCTGGGAAGTCGTGACCTTCGAAGATGCCAGCACTGCACCGATCTCTTACATGCGTCCGGTCGCGGCCGTGTAATTACTCTCTCTTTCCTTTTGTTTTTGAAGGCCATCCCCCCGGATGGCCTTTTTTTATGCCCGAAGGTTCAGCTGCTGCGCCGTGACATGTTGGAAACCACTCGGTTGCGGCCGCTGTACTTGGCTTGATACAGGGCCCTGTCGGCGTCACTCACCCATTGGTCGAGGCTGATATCGGGATTGCCCGACCAGGTGTTGATGCCGATGCTCACCGTCAAGGGTGTGGCCTGTTCGCTGACAGGCGGCAAGGCGGCGATGCTGGCGCGGATTCGCTCGGCGAGTACGGCGGCGCCGGCGCTGTCGGTCTCCGGCAGTACTACCGCGAACTCTTCGCCTCCGTAGCGCGCCGCCAGATCTGCCGGGCGTCCCGCGCAAGTGCCAATGTTCTGCGCCACTGCACGCAATGCCTGGTCCCCCAGTGGATGGCCAAAGCGGTCGTTGAACGACTTGAAGTGGTCGACATCGACCATCAGCAGCGACAGGGGCTGGTTGGTGCGCCGGGCCCGGGCCCACTCATTGTTCATCACCTGATCCAGGGTACGACGGTTGGCCAGGCCGGTGAGGGCATCGACAGCTGCCAGGCGCGCCAGCTCCTGCTCGGCATCCTGCCGGCGCCGCAGTTCGCGACACAGTTGCCAGGTTAGCCAGAACAGGGCGATGCACAGCGCCCCAGTGGCGCCGCTGATCAGCAGCGCCGTGCGTTGCCAGGCAGCGAAGACTTCGTCGATGGACAGCGCCACAACCACGATCAGCGGCAGGTCGCCCACCTGGGAAAAGGTGTACAGCCGGTGCATCCGATCCACGCTGGACACGCTGCCGAAGCTGCCATTGCCTTCGCGCAGGATGCGCACGAAGTTGGGGCGGTTACTGAAACTCTTGCCAATCAGGTCGTCCGCCAGGGGCGGTTGTTGGGCTAGCAGAACCCCGTCGCGGCTGATCAGGTTGATCGAGCCGTTGCGCCCGATATCCAGATTCTTGAACAGCTCATTGAAGTAGCTCAGGCGCATGGCCGCTTCGGCGACACCAATGAACTCGCCATTCTCGTTGCTGAGCCGACGACTGAAGCTGATCCGCCAGTCATGCTCGGCGGTGCGGGCACGGAACGGGGGGCTGATCATCATGCCAGGATCTGGATTGTCGATATGCGAGCGGAAGTACTCGCGGTCGGCGTAGTTGCCCGTGCGCGGCACGACCGAAGCCGAGTCGGCAAGTACCTCGCCGTGCTTGTCCAGTAACAGAATATCGCCCTTGTAGGGCGCTGCGGTGGCCCGGTCGAACAGCGCCAGATGGCGGATGGGCGCCGACACGTCCTTCAGGTCGACGCGTTGCGCCGCACTGATCAGCCCCTTGAGGGACAGGTCGTAGAGTTCGACGTTGCGCAACACATCCGCTTCGATCAGTTGCACGATGTTGTTCGCGGCACGGGTGGCAGCCTGTTCGGCAGCAGCGTGTTCACGGATCAACAGGTAGGTGACGATACTGAGAATGGCCACGACGATCAGCGAGCTGGCCAGGACCAACAGACGTTCCGGATTTGACGCGATTTTCCCTGTGCGGGGTGTCGCACGACTCACGCTCATGATTTTGATTTCTGCTACGTCGACATAGTTAAGTCTAGTGTGGACGTGGGCTACAGAAATCGGTCACGCCTTCGCGCCTGTATAAATCCCGAATAAAAAAAAGGCCAGCAAAACATGCTGGCCTTTTGCTTATATCGGCTTAGAACACGTTGATCGGATAGTCGACGATCACCCGGTACTCATCGGTGTCGTTGTCCAGTGCGCCGTAGCCGTTGCCGCCACGGTTGGTGGCCCATTGCAAGCGCACGGCCAGGTCCTTGGCGGTGCCGCCTTGCACCACGTACTTGAGGTCGAGGTCGCGCTCCCAGTGCTTGGCGTGCTTGCCGTCGGCGCTGTACCAGTTGGCATAGCCGCGGCTGGCCGGATCGACCTGGGTCAGGTCCAACTCGCCCCGGGAGTAAGACAGTGCCGAGGTCAGGCCCGGCAGGCCGACGCCGGCGAAATCGTAGGCGTACTTGAGCTTCCAGGAGCGCTCGTTGGGACCGTTGAAGTCCGAGTACTGCTGGGAGTTGTCCAGGTAGATGCTGTCGCCCTGGGCGATGTAGTCGAACGGCGTGTTGCCGTTGACTCGCTGGTAGGCCGCAGTGACGCTGTGGCTGCCTACGCCCACGGTGAAGTGCAGGCTGTAGGTGTTGTTGTCGATGTTGCCCAGCAGCGCCTGGCCGGTGTCCTGGGTGTGATAGAAGTGCAGGCCCGGATTGAGGCTGACCAGATCGTTGAGCGCGTAGGTGTAGTCCAGGTCGTAGTAGTACTGGTTCCAGATGTCCTTGAGTTCAGAGGCGTAGAGGCTGCTGGTCAGCCCCGGAACGCCGCTCCAGGCGACCCCGGCCCAATTCAGGTGCAGGCTTTCGTCACCTTTTTGCAAGGTGCCGTAGGAGGTGCCGATGCGCTTGTGGCCACTCTGGTTGTAAGGCTTGGTGAAACTGGCTTGGCCGCCTTCGATCAACCAGCCGTCGAAACTGTGGTTGGTCAGGCTGACGCCGCGAAAGGTCTGCGGCAGCATGCGGCTCATGCCCCCGGCGATCACCGGGTTGTTGAGAAACAGATCGCCTGCCTTGAGCTCGGTGTCGAAGGCTCGCATCTTCAAGGTGGCGCCAGCGGTGGAGAACGCTGCGGGCGCTTTTCCGTTGCCATCGCTGATGGGCAGGATGCTCGAACTGTCGGTGCCGCCACCGCCATCGAGCTTGAGGCCGAGCATGGCATTGGCATCCAGGCCGAAACCCACGGTGCCCTGGGTGTAGCCGGACTCGAAGACCCCCAGCAAACCCTGGCCCCATTCGATGTTGTCATCGGCTTGCTGATGCCGGTTGCGATTCATGTAGTAGTTGCGGGCGTTGAGCTTGAGGCTCGAGCCGGCGACGAAGCCCTGTTTGTCGCGCTCTTCGGCAGCCTGGCCCAAGGCGGGAATAGTTGCAGCGATTGCAATGAATAGTGGGCTGATTCTCAGCGTGGTCCTGAACAACGTGTAGCTCCTTTGGTGAATGAACATGATTTTTTATTGTGAATTCGGTTGTTTCTTGTTCTGTGCATGACGAATGTGCAGAGGGTTTCTCTACAGCAAAAAAAAGCCGCTGAAGTCAGCGGCTTTAAGACAACTTACTCCAGGGTTGAAAGCAGAGAAGTTGTCGAGGGAAACGAGTGGCTATCGCCGATCAACTGTCTTTGTGAGCGTCGGTCTTGCTGTGCTCAGCGGTGATCTTCTGGGCTTGCTGACTGTGTTGCTGCTGGGCGGCCTGGGCAATCTGTGCTTGTTCGAACGCGGCGGCGCGTGCGGCATTTCTCGCCACGAATCCCTGGGATTCTTCGGCCATGGCCATTGGCACCACGAACAGGGAAGACAAAACAAAGACGCTGGCCAAACCCATACTGTTGGACATTTCTGAAGACCTTCTTGCAGAGCAAGTTCAATTCGGTGCGACAAAAATATAACCATGGGGCTGCTGGAAAAAGAGCCGAACAGGATAAGGACTGTTACCAAAAACACAACAGTAGAGACTGGCCAGCAGGCGCCGGGTTGCCAGCGAAAGTGCCCCATAGTCCGCGCCGGATAGGTTGAGGCGTGCGTCGGCCAGTCGGCGTCTGCAGAATCCGAGAATCCCGAGTCACAGAGGCAGATAAAGGCCGAAGGTGTTGATCCCCCGATCGCTGCGCACAAAGACGTCGCCGCCATGCATCAGGGCGATGGCCTTGACGATGGCCAGCCCCAGGCCGTGGTTGGCGCCGCTGTTGCTGCGCGAGGCATCGACCCGGTAGAAGCGCTCGAACAAACGCGGCAGGTGTTCGCTGGCGATGCCTTGCCCCGGGTTACTGACGGCGATCGTCACTTGCTGCTCCTGCACTTCAATCCGCACCCGGATCACTTCCCCCACCGCCGTGTGCTGCACGGCATTGTTCAGCAGATTGATCAGGGCCCGGCGCAGGTGGGCAATCTCGATTCGCACCTGGGCATCGCCCTGGACCTCGACACTGACCTGGGCGTCTTCGAGGATGAAGTCCAGGTAGTCCAGGGTGGCGGCCACTTCCGTCGCCAGGGAGGTGCTGGTGAGCTTGGTGGCCTTGTTGCCCTGGTCGGCACTGGCCAGGAACAGCATGTCGTTGACGATGGAGCGCAGCCGTTCCAGTTCTTCAAGATTGGATTGCAGTACCTCGAAGTAATGCTCCGCCGAGCGGCCCCGAGTCAGGGCCACCTGGGTCTGGCCGATCAGGTTGGTCAGGGGCGAGCGCAGTTCATGGGCGACGTCGGCGTTGAACGACTCCAGGCGCGAATAGGCCTGTTCGACCCGTTCCAGGGTGGAGTTGAAGGAGCTGACGAACTGGCTCAGCTCCGGCGCCAGGGGCGAGAGCTGCAGGCGCCCGGAGAGCCGCGGCGGTGCCAGGCGCTGGGCCTCCTGGGACAGCTTGATCAGCGGCTTGAGGCCGATCCGCGCCACCCAGTAACCCAGGGCCGAGGCCAGCAGTACACCGACGATGGCCAGGCCGATCAGGGCTATCAGCAACTGCTGCTGGGTCTGGTGGAAGGTATCGGTGTCGATGGCAATCAGGAAGCGCAGGGCCGGGCGCTGTTCCTTGGCCGGCAATTGGCTGACCAGTACCTTCAGTGGATAGGGATGAGCGCTCAGGATCAGGTCGCGCATGCCCAGAGGACCTTGGGCGAATGCGCGGATCTGTGGGTCCGGGTTGCCGTACTCATAAGCGGGATCGCCGCTCACTGCCCAGAAACGGATGCGCTTGTCCTCCTCGCTGAGCAGCTTGAGCTTGGCGTTGATCTTGGCCCAGTGTTCAGGCGTGCCGTAACGGTTCAAGGCCGACTCCAGCACGCTGTAACGCGCGTCCAGCTCGGCTTCCGGCAGCAGGCCCAGGCCTTTGTCCACCTGTTGATAGAGGGCGCCACCAATCAGCAGGAAGATCAGCAGTGCCACCAGGGTGAACAGCCCGCTCAGGCGCAGGGCAATGGAGTTACTCGGCACTGCGGCTCTCCAGCACATAACCCATGCCGCGGATGGTGTGCAGCAGCTTGTGTTCGAAAGGGCCGTCGAGTTTGGCCCGCAGGCGCTTGATTGCCACTTCGACGACGTTGGCGTCGCTGTCGAAGTTAATGTCCCAGACCATCTCGGCAATCGAGGTCTTGGACAGGATCTCGCCCTGGCGCCGGGCCAGCACGCTGAGCAGGGAGAACTCCTTGGCGGTCAGGTCCAGGCGCGTGCCGGCGCGGCTGGCCTTGCGGCTGATGAGATCGATCCACAGGTCGGCGATGCTGATCTGCACCGGTTCGTGACCACCGCTGCGGCGGGTCAGGGCCTGCAGGCGGGCCACCAGTTCAAGGAAGGAAAAGGGCTTGCCCAGGTAGTCGTCGGCGCCATCGCGCAGGCCGCGAATCCGGTCCTCCACGCGCTCCCGGGCGGTGAGCATGATCACCGGGGTCTGCTTGCGCGCACGCAGGGCTCGCAGCACGCCAAAGCCGTCCAGGCCGGGGAGCATCACATCCAGCACGATCACCGCATAGTCACTTTCCAGAGCCAGGTGCAGACCCTCGACGCCATCCCGGGCCAGGTCGACGGTATAGCCCTGTTCGGTCAGTCCGCGATGCAGGTAGTCCGCAGTTTTTTCTTCGTCTTCGATAATCAGAACGCGCATGACCCGCCTCAGGTGTTGGTGGCCGGCGAAAGGGCCGGCTGGGGCCGGTGGAACAGCCGCTCGAGCCACAAGTATATGACCGGCGTAGTGAACAGCGTCAGGGCCTGGCTTACCAGCAAACCGCCGACCACGGCGATGCCCAGGGGCTGGCGCAGTTCGGCACCGGTACCATAGCCGAGCATCAGCGGCAGGGCGCCGAGCAAGGCGGCGAGGGTGGTCATGATGATCGGCCGGAAGCGGGTGATACAGGCCTGGTAGATCGCTTCTTCAGGAGCCAGGCCACGGTTGCGCTGGGCCTCCAGGGCGAAGTCGATCATCAGGATGCCGTTTTTCTTGACGATGCCGATCAGCAGCACCAGGCCGATCAGCGCCATGATGGAAAAGTCCTGGCCGCAGAGCCAGAGCATCAACAAGGCGCCGAGGCCCGCTGAAGGCAGGGTGGAAATGATGGTCAGCGGATGCACGAAGCTTTCGTACAGCACCCCGAGAATGATGTAGACCGCCACCAGCGCGGCGAGGATCAGGTACGGCTGGCTGGCCAAGGAGCTTTGGAAGGCCTGGGCCGCGCCCTGGAAGTTGCCGCTGATGGCCGCCGGCATACCGATCTCGCTCTTGGCCTGGTCAAGCAGGATCACCGCATCCCCCAGGGCCACGCCGGGGGCCAGGTTGAACGACAGATTGGCCGCCGGAAACATGCCGTCGTGGGCGATCGACAGCGGCCCGATGCTGGGCGCGTCGAAGCGGGCCAGGGCCGACAGCGGGACCATTTCCCCGGTCAGCGGCGAGCGCAGGTAGAAGTAGTTCAGGCTCTCGGCCTTGCCCCGTTGCTGAGTGTCGAGTTCGAGGATCACGTTGTACTGGTTGATCTCGGTCTGGAACTCGTTGATCTGACGCTGGCCGAAGGCGTCGTACAGCGCTTCGTCGATATCGCTGGCGGTGAGGCCGAAGCGCGCGGCGGTGGTGCGATCGATGTTGATGTGGGTGATGCTGCCGCCCAGTTGCAGGTCGTTGGAAACATCGCGGAACGCCGGGTTGCCGCGCAGTTTTTCAGTCAGGCGTTGGGTCCAGGTACTCAGGGTCGGGCCGTCGTTGCTTTTGAGCACGTATTGATACTGGGCGCGGCTGGGGCCGGAACTGAGGTTGATGTCCTGGCCGGCCCGCAAGTAGAGGACGATGCCCGGCACCTGCATCAGTTGCGGGCGGATGCGGTCGATAAAGGCGCTGGCGGAGACATCCCGGTCGCCACGTTTTTTCAGCGAGATCCAGAAGCGGCCATTGGCGATGGTCTGGTTGCTGCCGGAGACGCCCACCGAATGGGAGAAGGCTTGCACTGCTGGGTCGGCAGCGACGATTTCCGCCAGGGCCTGATGTTTTTTCACCATGTCCGGGTAGGAGATGTCCGCCGCCGCCTCGGTAGTACCCAGCACGAAGCCGGTGTCCTGCACCGGGAAGAAGCCCTTGGGAATCAGAATGTAACCGGCGATGGCCATGCTCAAGGTCAGGCCGAAAATCCCCAGCATCAGTTGCTGATGGGCCAGGGCCTTGCGCAGGCCGCGTTCGTAGAAGGCCAGCAGGCGCTCGCCGAAACCCGGCTGGGCATGGGCCGGGTTCACCGGGGCACGCATGAACAGGGCGGCCAGGGTCGGGGCCAGGGTCAGCGAGACCACCACCGAAATCATGATGGTGGAGGTGGCGGTCAGGGCGAACTCCTTGAACAGCCGGCCCACCACGCCGCCCATGAACAGCAGGGGAATGAACGCCGCCACCAGGGAAAAGCTGATGGAGACCACGGTAAAGCCGATCTCTGCGGCGCCCTTGATCGCCGCCTCGCGCATGCCGTCGCCGGCCTCCAGGTGACGGTGGATGTTCTCCACCACCACGATGGCATCGTCCACCACAAAGCCCACGGCGATGACGATGGCCACCAGGGTCAGGTTGTTCAGGCTGAAGCCCATCACGTACATGAGGGCGAAACTGGCGGTCAGCGATACCCCCAGCACTGCGGAGACGATCAGGGTCGCCGACCACTGGCGCAGGAACAGCGCCATCACCGCCACCACCAGCAGCACGGCGATCAGCAGCGTGATCTCCACTTCATGCAGCGAGGCGCGGATGGTCTGGGTGCGATCCACCAGCACCTTGACCTGCACCGACGCCGGCAGCATGGCCTCAAGGCCCGGCAGCGCAGCCTGGATGCGGTCCACGGTGTCGACGATATTGGCCCCCGGTTGGCGCGAGATCACCAGATTGACCCCAGGCTGGTCGCCGGACCAGGCCTGGACGTAGGCGTTCTCCGAGCCGTTGACCACTCGCGCCACGTCCTGCAGGTGCACTGGTGCGCCGTCCTTGTAGGAAACGATCAACTGGCCGTATTCCTCGGGATGGAACAGCTGGTCGTTGGTGGATAGGGTGGAGATGCTCGATTCGCCATACAGCGCGCCCTTGGCCAGGTTGAGGCTGGTTTGCTGGATCGCCAGGCGGATGTCGGCCAGGGTCAGGCCGATGGCCGCCAGCTTGTCTGCTGAAGCCTGGACCCGGATCGCCGGGCGCTGCTGGCCGGTGATGTTGATCTGGCCAACACCGTCGATCTGGCTGATCTGCCGGGCCAGCAGGGTTTCCGCGTAGTCGCTGAGCTCGGTGCCGGGCATCTGCGTCGAGCTGATGCTGAGGATCAGCACCGGGCTGTCGGCGGGGTTGACCTTCCTCCAGGTGGGCAGGGTGGGCATGTCCTTGGGCAGTTTGCCGGCGGCGGTGTTGATGGCCGCCTGTACTTCCTGAGCGGCGGTGTCGATGCTCTTGTTCAAGGTGAATTGCAGGGTCAGCAGGGAGGAGCCCAGGGCGCTGCTGGAGGTCATCTGGGTCACGCCGGGGATGGAGCTGAACTGCACCTCAAGCGGCGTGGCTACCGAGGAGGCCATGGTGTCCGGACTGGCCCCGGGCAGGGTGGCGGAAACCTGGATGGTGGGAAACTCGGCCTCTGGCAGCGGCGCCACCGGCAGGCGCGCAAAGGCGATCAGCCCCAGCAGCACCAGCGCGAACGTCAGCAACACGGTGGCGACCGGATGGTCGATGCACCAGGCGGACATCGAGCCACGGCCCTTCATGGCTTGGGCTCCGAGGCCTGCACCAGGGGCGGCGGGTCGCTCAGTACCTGGACCTGGGAGCCGGGTTTGAGCCGCGACTGGCCGTCACTGACCAGCACGTCCCCGGCCTGGACGCCGGAGATGATGTTCAGCCCGCTGTCCTGATACAGCACCTGCACCGGCACGCTTTCCACGTGCTGGCCTTTGACCCTGAACACGAAGTGCTGATCCAGGCCGCGCTGGACCACGTTAGGCGGTACGGTGAGCGCGGCCTGGTCCAGCGCCGTCTGGATTTTCACCGTCACCAATTGTCCGGGCCAGAGCTTTTGCTGAGCGTTGTCGAACTCGGCCTTGACGCGAATGGTGCCGGTACCGGCATTGATCTGGTTGTCGATCAGCGTCAGGTGCCCGTTGCCCAGCAGGGCATCGGGGCTGTTGCTGTCGGCGCCCAGGTAGGCTTGGACCGCCGCCGGCTCCGGGGCGCGGATCAACTGCTGCAAGGTCGGCAGCATTTGCTGGGGCAGGGAAAACTCCACGGCGATGGGGTCGATCTGGGTCACCGAAAACAGCCCCTGGGTGTCGGTCACGCGTAGGAAATTGCCTTCATCCACGGTACGAATACCCACCCGGCCAGTGACGGGAGAGCGGATCTGGGTGTAGGAGAGTTGTACCTGGGTGGCGTCAATGGCGGCCTGGTTGCCCTGGGCCGTGGCATTGAGCTGATTGACCAGGGCCACTTGCTGGTCGTACGTCTGCTTCGAGACGCCGTCATCCACCGACAGCAGCTTGTAGCGCTTGAGATTGATCTGCGCCACCTGCAACTGGGCCTGATTCTGTGCCAGCTGGGCCCGGGCCTGATCCAGGTTGGCGCGGATCGAACGGTCATCGAGAGTGGCCAGCAGGTCACCTGCTTTCACCCACTGCCCTTCCTTGACCCGCAATCGGGTGAGGATGCCGTCCACCTGGGGACGGATGGTCACACTGTGCAGCGACTGCACCGAGCCTATGCCGCTGGTGTAGCGCGCTACGTCCTGCTGGACCACCTGTACCACCCGCACTGGTATCGCCGTGGGCGCGGCCAGCCTGGGGCTTGTGGGTTTGTTGAAGAACCAGATCGCAGCGGCGGCGATGGCCAGGAGAAGCGTTGCGGTCACGACGGTTTTCTTGGCAATGGGCATGGGGGGAGGGCGCCGGGCAGTGATGTCGGAAGGATGGCCATGATCTGTGCACAGTTATAGTCCGCTAACCCGGTCAGCAGGGTGACGGCCAGCTGTCAGCCCTGTCAGAAAAGTATCGGTCAGTCCTTGCGACGCAGGTCAAAGATCGCAGGCACACAGGTATACTGCCGACCCCTGTGGCCCGTCCCTCGGCCCGGCTTTTCTTTCTCTCCTGGAGCTTCCATGACTTCCCCTGCACAACCTGCTGCGGATGACGCCCTGAGCGTTGATCCTGCGGCCGAGCCGGCCACCCCTGAAACCGAGGGCAAGGCTGAGATACCGGCGTTCAAGTTTCCCTTCAAACCGTCCGAATTCGCCGCGGCAAAAAACGTTCAGCAGCCCTGGTACAAGAACGGCGCCAGCAATGGCCACACCAAGACCCCCGGCGCAGCGCCTCCCGGTACCCGGCGCTCCATGGGCAAACGTTGATATCGCCGACAATCGAAGATATTGCCTCGATTTGCGCTTTTTAATCGCAATGATGGCTAATTGCTTTAAACCTGAGCTGGATCAGTATTTGTGGCATCAGTGCGCTTAGAGTCAGCAGCCCTGCCGACTCCTCCTAACAATTACGAGCGCGCTTCCCATGAAGATCAACCTGCCGGTTACTGGGCGAAACGTGGACTTTGCCCCTGATGCGAACATCCTTTCGACCACCGATCTGACCAGCGCGATCACCTACGCCAATCCTGATTTCATCGAGATCAGTGGCTACACCCGCGAGGAACTGCTGGGTTCGCCGCACAACCTGCTGCGTCACCCGGACATGCCCTCCGCGGCCTTCGGCCATATGTGGCGCACCCTCAAGAGCGGCCGCTCGTGGATGGGCATGGTCAAGAACCGCTGCAAGAACGGCGACCACTACTGGGTCAGCGCCTACGTCACGCCGGTGACCCGCGACGGTCAGGCGGTGGAGTACCAATCGGTGCGCACCAAGCCCAGTCCGCAACAGATCGACGCCGCGGAGCGGGCTTATGCCCGGCTCAGGGAGGGCGGGCGTTCAGGTTGGAGCATGCTGCCTGTCGTCAGCCTGCGCTTGCGCCTGTGGGCCGCTATCAGCGCCGGTTTTATCGGCAGTTTCGGGGTTTCAGCCTGGCTGCTGCCCGAGTCCTGGATGCTCCAGGGCACGGTGATGGCCATGGGCTGGTGCCTGAGTCTGGTGGCAGTCGGTCTGCAAATGCGCCCGCTGGATCGCCTCGCCGAGCGTGCCCGGCAGATTGGCGACAACCCACTGAGCCAGGGCATCTACACCGGTCGTGCCGACGAGTTCGGGCGTATCGAGTTCGCCTTGCAGATGCTCGAGGCCCAAGTGGGGGCGGTGGTGGGGCGGATCGGCGATGCGTCCCAGCGCTTGGCCGGGCACGCCGCAGAGCTGGTGGAACACCTGCACAGCAGCCACAACAGCACCCTGGAGCAGCAGGCGGAAACCGATCAGGTGGCGGCCGCCATTCACCAGATGGCCGCCAGCGTGGCCGAGGTCGCCACCCATGCCCAGCAGGCATCGGTGGCGGCAGATCAGGCGGAAAGCGAAACCCGTGAAGGTCATCAACTGGTGGGCGAAAGCCGCAGCGCGGTGCTGCGCCTGGCCAGCGAGCTGGAGCGGGCCACCGAAGTCATTCATCAGCTGGAGGGCCACAGCACGGATATTTCCGGGGTGCTGGAGGTGATCCGCAGCATCGCCGAGCAAACCAACCTGCTGGCCCTGAACGCTGCCATCGAGGCGGCGCGGGCCGGTGAGCAGGGGCGCGGCTTTGCCGTGGTGGCCGATGAAGTCCGTGGGCTGGCCCAGCGGACCCAGGATTCCACCAACGAAATCCAGCGCATGATCAGCACCCTGCAAAATGCGGCGCGCCATGCCGTGGAGGCCATGCAGCACAGCAGTGCGCATGTGGAAAGCAGCGTCGACCAGGCCCAGCGCGCCGCAGTGGCCCTGGACGGCATCAGCCAGCGGGTCAATCAGATCACCGAAATGAGCCTGCAGATTGCCGCGGCGGTGGAGGAGCAGAGCGCGGTGAGCGAGGACATCAATCGCAACATCATCGGTATTCGCAATGCCTGTGAAGTGACGGTCAGTGCCGGGCAGCTCAGTCATGTCAATTCAGGCGACGTGGCCGGGCTGGCGGGGGACCTGCGGCAACTGGCCCAGGAGTTCTGGCATAAGCGCGGATAGGCCGGTTCGCCGGCCAGCCTGATCCTGCGGGGTCAGGCGGCGCGCAGCGAGATGAAGGCGTAGTCCAGGGCCGCTTCGCTGACCACCAGGGCGCCGGCAGCCTGGACCTGGCCGGCGATGTCGTTTCCGGACAGATGAAAGCGCCAGGGCTGGCTGGATGCCACGGGGGGCGCTGCCTGAACTTGATCGATGGCCTTGGCCAGGGCATTCATGTCGGGCAAGTAGGCGGTGAAGCCGTCGCCCTTGAGGGCCGTGGTGCGAATGCCGAGCAGGGCGCAAATGGCTTCCTTGGTGTGGATATCGTCGCGGTCGGCCTGGCGTGAGCGGCTGATCAGCTCGGCCAGTTCCCTATCCACCAGTGCTCCCCCCAGAATCAGTTGCGGTCCCTGTTCCCAGGATTCCGGCGGGCACTCCTTGGCCTGCGGGTTGAGGGGGATATGGGGATTGATCTCCATGGGGTAGATACGGCACACCAGGGGGCGACGCTCATAGATGCGGCAGAGCTGGTCTTCGTCAAGATTCCGGCAGGGGCCGACGTTGTAGGCGGCAAAGGTGATTGCCACGTAGGCCTCGGTACTGCCACTGCTGACCCGGCAGGAACGGCGCTCGGCGTGCTCGCGCTGTTGCGCCGGCAGCCCCAGGCCATTGCCGAGGAAGGCCTCCACCAGGACGATCACCTGACCGCCGTCGGCGGCCCAGGCCCGGGCTTCGGTGAGGGTCAGGGGCACATGGTGATCGTTGCAGCACTTGCCGCAACCAACGCAGGAAAACTGAGTATTCATGGAGCGAGTAAACCGTTCTGGGTCGACAGGGATAGCGCCATAAATGCTGTTATTGACGCGGCCAGGAGCCGTGTCGAAGCAAGTTGCACGCCAGCTGTCGGGTCTTGATGGCTGTCGCCTAGGGCAGGACTTCGCGACGCACGATATGCATGCCGGTGCTTTCATACAAGCGCCGCGCCCGCAGGTTGTCCTCCAGCACCCTGAGATCGACAAAGCCTTCCCGGCGTTCGGCGAACATCATGAAGGCTTGTAGCAGCAGGGCGCGGCCCAGTCCTTGACCACGGGCCCGAGGGTGCACCACCAGATCCTTGATATAGGCGCTGGTCCAGCACTGGGCCACCGCCACTACGCCCTGCGCATCCCGCACCACCAGGCACAGTTGAGGGTCGTACTCGGCATCGGTTTCGAAGGCCCGGCGCCAGTTTTCCAGGGGTGGCACCTGGCCACCGCCGTCCTGGTAGCCCAGGTGCAGCAGTTGATGCACGGCTTCGGCCAGTTCCGGGCTGTAGTGCTGCAGGGTGATGCCCGCCGGCCACTGTGGCGTGGCCTGGGGGACACTGAGGTCACGACGCAGCAGCAGGCAGTGGACCTCGCTCATGGCTCAGGCTGCCTGGCTGGCGATGGTCTTGGCAGCGTCGATCAGGCAGCGGGTCAGTTCCGGCGAGGAGAATTTGGTGAGTACCGCATTGGCTCCAGCCAGGCGGGCCTTTTCACTGTTCATGGCACTGTCCAGCGAGGTGTGCAGCAACACATACAGATGGGCGAAGTCCGGGGTTTCCCGCAGGGTCCGGGTCAGGGCGTAGCCATCCATTTCCGACATCTCGATGTCCGAAACGATCAGGTTGATCTCGTTGGCCGTGCCTTGCAGTTCCAGCAGGCAGTCGATGGCCTCCTTGGCGCTGCGGGCGGTGTGACATTGCAGGCCGAGGTTGCGCAGGGTGTGTACCGATTGCTGCAGCGCTACCTGGCTGTCGTCCACCACCAGGATGCGCGCATTGCCCAGGGCATCGGCGTCTTCCATGCTCAGTTCGGTGGGCGCCATCTCGATCTGCGCCGGGGCGATGCCGTGGATCACTTTCTCGATATCCAGCACTTGCACCAGCGTGCCGTCCACCTGGGTCACGCCGGTGATGTAGGACTTGATACCGCCGGAACCAAAGGGCGGTGGGCGGATATCGGTGGTCAGGCAGTGGACGATCTTGCTCACCGCCTGCACGTGCAGGCCCTGTTTGGAACGGCTGACGTCGGTGACGATCAGGCAACCGCTGTCCGGGTCGGCCAGGGGGCGCTCGCCGATGGCCCGGCTGAGGTCGATCACCGACAGCGAGTTGCCGCGCAAGGTGGCGATGCCTTTCACATGGGGGTGGGATTCCGGCAGCTTGGTCAGCGGCGGGCAGGGAATGATTTCACTGACTTTAAGCAGGTTGATTGCCATCAGCTTGCCGCTGCGCAAGGTAAACAGCAGAAGCGAAAGCGAGTCTGCGCGGGCTTTGTTGGAGGACATAAAAACCTTCTCTGGAAAAAATTGGCTTGTGGCTCGACCCACGGACAACCCTTGATAACGGGTTATCGACGTATTCAGGACGGGCTTTAGCGGCGAGGCTGCTTTCCGTCGGCCGCTGCGCGGGTCCCTGGATTTACGCCGTGCCCTTTGCTGGCACGCCCGCTCCAGCGAGCAGGCCCTTGGCCTCTACCGCAGGCCCAGGCGCTTGGCCAGGCGGCTGAGGTTGGCCCTGTCCAAGCCTAGCTCACGGGCGGCACTGGCCCAGTTGTGCTGGTGCCGTTCAAGGCAGGCGTTGATCAGTTGGCGTTGATAGTGCTCGGTGGCCTGGCGCAGATCGCCGTTGGTGAGGGCCAGAGGCGCGCTTTCAAGGGCTTGCTCGGGCACGGCAGGCGCCTTTTCGCTGACCCGCGGCAGGTCCAGGTCCGTTGCATCCAGGCTGAGGATCTTCGGCCGTTCACGGCAGTTGCCCAAGGCCTTGAGGGCGCTGCGTCCGATCAAGTGCTCCAGTTCGCGGACGTTGCCCGGCCAGTTGTAGGCCAGCAGCGCCTGTTGCGCATCGGCGCTCAGGCGCAGGCTGCCCAGGCCCATGCGCGAGCGGTTCTGTTCCAGGAAGTAGCCGCTGAGCAGCAGCACGTCCCGGCCCCGGTCCCGCAGGGCCGGCACCCGCAGTGGATACACGCTGAGGCGATGGTAGAAGTCGGCGCGATAACGACCGTTGCGCACCTCTTCTGCCAGATCGCGGTTGGTGGCGGCGATCAGGCGTACGTCCACCTGATGTTCCTTGTCCGAGCCCAGGCGTTGCAATTGGCCGCTTTGCAGCACCCGCAGCAGCTTGGCTTGTACCGTCAGCGACAGTTCACCGACTTCATCGAGAAACAGGGTGCCGCCATTGGCCAGCTCGAATTTCCCCCGACGATCCTGGGTGGCCCCGGTAAAGGCGCCGCGCACATGGCCGAACAGCTCGCTCTCCACCAGGGTGTCGGGCAGGGCCGCGCAGTTGAGGCTGATGATCGGTTGCTCCGCCCGGGGCGAGGCCGCGTGAATGGCTTGGGCCACCAACTCCTTGCCAACGCCGGTTTCCCCGGTGATCAGCACGGTCAGGTCGCTGCCGCCAACCAGATTGATCTCTTCCAGCAAGCGCTTGTGGGCCTTGCTCTGGCCAATCATCTCGCGGTTCTGCCCGCTGGCCTGGCGGAAGACTTCGGCCCGTTGATGCTCGTTTTCGGCGCGCAGTGCCAGGCGCTCGATGCGTTCGGCAGCGCTGACCGTGGCGGCAGCCAGGCTGGCGAAGGCTTGCAGGGCGTCCAGCTCGATAGGCTCGAAGCGCTGCGGGTCGAGGGCGTCGAGGGTCAGCAGGCCCCAGGGGCGTTCATCGACGAACAGCGGACAGCCCATGCAGTCATGGACTTCCAGGTGATCGTCGAGACCTTCCACCAGGCCGTCATAGGGATCGGGCAGTTCACTGTCGCTGGCAAAACGGGTCGGTCCCGGGCTGCTGAGCAGGGCGGCAAAGCGCGGGTGCTCGCTGACCTTGAAGCGCCGGCCCAGGGTATCGGTACTCAGGCCGTTGACCGCCAGCGGCACCAGCCATTCGCCATCCAGGCGCAGCAGCGCGGCGGCATCGCAGGGCAGCAGGGCTCGCAGGGCCTCCAGCAGGCGGCGATATCGTTCGCCCTCAGGCAGTTCCCGGGACAGGTCGGTCACCAGTGGCAGTAGGGTCGTGAGTAGGGATTTTGCAGTCATAAGGACTCCGCGTTGTCTTAATGACTATAAAGGTCGGCGTGTCTTTATGACTATTTATATTTTAAGTTATTGATTTATAACGATTTAAATTCTGGCATGGAAACTGATTAGTTAAGGGCAACCTGCAAGCAGTCAAAAAGTCCAGGAGTTGTCCCTATGCTAAGCGTTCAAGATCGCGCCATCATCAAATCCACTGTGCCCCTGCTGGAAAGCGGTGGCGAAGCCCTGATTACCCATTTCTACCGGATGATGCTGTCCGAGTACCCCCAGGTGCGTCCGCTGTTCAACCAGGCCCACCAGGCCAGCGGTGATCAGCCCCGGGCCCTGGCCAATGGCGTACTGATGTATGCCCGGCATATCGACCAGTTGGACCAACTGGGGGACCTGGTGGCCAAGATCATCAACAAGCATGTGGCCCTGCAGATCCTGCCGGAGCATTACCCCATAGTTGGCGCCTGCCTGTTGCGGGCCATTTCCGAGGTGCTGGGCAGCGAGATCGCCACTCCCGAAGTGATCAATGCCTGGGGCGCGGCTTACAACCAGTTGGCGGATATCCTGATTGGCGCCGAGGCGGCCATCTACGACGAGAAGGCCCAGGCACCCGGCGGCTGGCGGGGCGCGCGGGAATTCACATTGGTGGATAAGGTCCAGGAGAGTGCGGAAATCACCTCCTTCTATTTCGAGCCATTGGACCGGGGGCCGATCCTCGCCGCCGAGCCTGGGCAGTACATTGGCTTGCAGCTCTTCATCGAGGGCGAGGAAGTACGGCGCAATTATTCCCTGTCGGCGCTTACCAGCCAGGGCCAGTACCGCATCAGCGTCAAGCGCGAGGCCGGAGGCGTGGCGTCCAACTACCTGCATGACCAGTGCCCGGTGGGCGCGCGCATCATGCTGTTTCCGCCGGCGGGTGAGTTCACCCTGGAGGCCAGCGACAAGCCCCTGGTGCTGATCAGTGGCGGGGTTGGTATCACCCCGACCCTGCCGATGCTGGAGGCCGCGTTGGCGACCGAGCGCCCGGTGCATTTCATCCACTGTGCACGCAATGGCCAGGTGCATGCGTTTCGCCACTGGGTCGACGAGTTGGCGCAGCGTTATCCACAGCTCAAGCGTTTCTACTGCTACGCCGAAGACGACGGCATCAGCCCAGCAGCAGACAAACTGGGGCTGCTGACCCGGGAGCAGTTGGCCGACTGGTTGCCGGAGCAGCGTGATCTGGATGCCTATTTCCTTGGGCCCAAGGGCTTCATGGCGGCCATCAAGCGCCATCTCAAGGCCCTGGGCATTCCCGAGCAACAAAGTCGCTACGAGTTCTTCGGCCCGGCGGCGGCCCTGGAATAACCCTCGCGACTCCTGCACAAGCCAGCCCTGCAATGGGGCTGGCTTGTTAATCCTTGCTTAACCTGCCTGTCGTTAATTCCCCACGATGCTGGGATGGCGCTGCCATGCCGGCCCTTTCATTGTGCGTCCCCCAGGCCCGTAAACCTTGGGTATTGCCTGCGATGCAATGCATTCAAAGGTCATGATCAGCGTGTAGACTTCCGGGCACCCGATGGCAATCAGATCAACTTCGCAATTCAACCGTGGGCTGCCGTGAGCAGCACAGGTGGCCCGGTTGGACAGACAACAGAAAAAAGGAAAAGGGATGAGTGACGACAGACTGCGTTTGGGACGTGAACGGCGCTTCCTGGTGCTGCTGGGGGTTATCTGCCTGGCGTTGATCGGCGGTGCCCTGTACATGCAGGTGGTATTGGGCGAGGCGCCTTGCCCTCTGTGCATCTTGCAGCGCTACGCCTTGCTGCTGATTGCACTGTTCGCCTTCATTGGCGCGGCCCTGAGTTCGCGGCGTGGCATCACCATCATGGAGACGCTGGTGGTGATCAGTGCCATCGCCGGCGCGGGAGTGGCCGGGCACCATGTGTACACCCAGTTCTATCCAGCAGTGAGCTGTGGCATTGACGTGCTGCAGCCGATTGTCGACAGCCTGCCCTTGGCGACGATCTTTCCCCTGGGCTTTCAGGTAGACGGCTTCTGCTCCACGCCGTATCCGCCGATCCTTGGGCTGTCCCTGGCCCAGTGGGCACTGTTGGCGTTCGTGCTGACGGTGATCCTGGTGCCCCTGGGCGTGGTGCGCAATCGCAAAAAAACCTACTGATTCACCCGGAAAAGCCCCGGTCCCTCAACAGGGGCCGGGGCTTTTTCATGTCGTTCATCCAGCAGTTGAAAAGTCCGTGATTTGCGGCAAGTGAGGGTGCGGCAAAAGTGCGACATGTTGTCACACTGTCGCGGCCGCAGGCGGGCGGTCGGGGGCTGCCAACAGACTGCATTCCGGGCAACTGGTTCCATACAAGTCTGTCAGTTTATGTAAGCCGCGTTGTTGGGGAAAACCCATAGCCTGCTATCTATACAATTCTTCACAGACCCCGTTTTACAAGGGGTGAAGCCATATGAAAGGCGGCTTTCAGGGGTGGGTAGAGGTCCGGCGGCGGGGCTTTTTCAAGTCCTTTTTGGGGGTTTTTGTTGATAATGAAAATCGTTATGATTGCGATCCTTTGCAACAATCGTGAGCGATTGTTGCGCCCAGCGATAAAAATTATTTCGGGATAAGACATGGTTTATAAAACGCGACATATCTACAATCGCCCGCACTGAATTTCCGACGCTGCTCATCCCTGAGCACACGAGGACGGTCGAGGGGCGGATTGAGCGCTCCATGCGACTGCGGGTGTCGGCGCCTTCCAAACTTCCGCACCAAATGGAATTGGTCTGTAACAAGGCCTTTGACCACGAGATCGAATAAGAACCACTGCTAGCCCGGGATGTGTCGTTGAGCGTTTAACGCAACGGGCAGGCCCTTATTCCATTGAAGAAAAATGCCAACCCTTGGCAGGGTGAAGTGTTGGCGATCAAAACCCAACTGCATTGCGCAAGCTGCTTTAGAGGTCGTGAGATGAGTAAAAACAGGTACCCCAGATTACTAGGCTTATTGCCGCTGCTCGGCATGTTGATGCTGGGAGGCTGCAAATGGACCTTGCTCGATCCTAAGGGTCAGGTCGGTCTGGATGAACGAAACCTGATCATCACGGCAACCATCCTGATGCTGCTGGTGGTTGTGCCGGTCATCATCATGACCTTCGCCTTCGCCTGGAAATACCGCGCCTCGAACACGGACGCGACCTACGCGCCGAAGTGGTCCCACTCCACCAAGATCGAAATCGCCGTATGGCTGGTTCCGGTGCTGATCATCATTGCCCTGGGTTATGTCACCTACAAGTCGACCCACGCCCTGGACCCGTACCGTCCGCTGGAGTCCGACGTCAAGCCGGTGACCATCGAAGTGGTCGCCATGGACTGGAAGTGGCTGTTCATCTACCCCGAGCAAGGCATCGCCACCGTCAACAAGATCGTGTTCCCGGCCCATACCCCGGTGAACTTCCGCGTGACCTCCGACACCGTGATGAACTCGTTCTTCATCCCGGGCCTGGGCGGCCAGATCTACGCGATGGCGGGCATGACCACCAAGCTGCACCTGATTGCCAACCAGAACACCGAACTTGAAGGTATCTCCGCCAACTACAGCGGCGCGGGTTTTACCGGCATGAAATTCAAAGCGATCGCAACCAGTCAGGAAGATTTCGACGCCTGGGTAAACGAAGTCAAGAAGGCACCTAAACAGCTGGACACCGCTGAATACGAAGCCCTTTCCAAGGCGAGCCAGAACAATCCTGTAGAACTCTACTCCGCGTACGCGCCGAACCTGTTCCAGACCATCATCGACAAGTATGAAGGCATGAAACCGGGCCAGCCGCTCAAGCACGAGAAGAAAGAAAAGGAAGTGGCTGCAACCGAAGGGATGGACGTGAGTTCGCATTCAGCTGCCGGGGCAGAGGAGTAAACGATGTTTGGTAAATTAAGTCTGGAAGCGATTCCGTTCCACGAGCCGATTGTCATGGTGACCATTGCCATGATCGCGCTCGGCGGCGTGGCGCTGTTCGCGGCAATCACCTACTTCAAGAAGTGGACCTACCTGTGGACCGAGTGGCTGACGTCCGTCGACCACAAGAAAATCGGTGTGATGTACATCATCGTC
Organism: Pseudomonas sp. RC4D1; assembly: GCF_018390395.1. Classification (NCBI taxonomy): domain Bacteria; kingdom Pseudomonadati; phylum Pseudomonadota; class Gammaproteobacteria; order Pseudomonadales; family Pseudomonadaceae; genus Pseudomonas; species Pseudomonas sp. RC4D1. The sequence continues at coordinate 1,870,405 of NZ_JAHBAW010000002.1, read as the reverse complement.
GCCATGGTCATGCTGCTGCGTGGCTTCGCCGACGCCATCATGATGCGTACCCAGCTGGCCATGGCCACCGAGGGTTCGCCTGGCTACCTGCCACCTGAACACTATGACCAGATATTCACCGCCCACGGTGTGATCATGATCATCTTCATGGCGATGCCTTTCTTCACCGGCCTGATGAACCTGGTCGTGCCGCTGCAGATCGGCGCGCGTGACGTGGCCTATCCGTTCCTCAACTCCCTGAGCTTCTGGCTGCTGGTATCGGGCGTGGTGCTGATCAACCTGTCCCTGGGCGTTGGCGAATTCGCCAAGACCGGCTGGGTTGCCTATCCGCCACTGTCGGGCCTGCAATACAGTCCGGGCGTGGGTGTCGACTACTACATCTGGGCGCTACAGCTATCAGGGCTGGGGACAACGCTGACGGGGGTCAACTTCCTGGCCACCGTGCTGAAAATGCGTACCCCGGGCATGAAGATGATGGACATGCCGATCTTCACCTGGACCTGCACCTGGGCCAACGTGCTGATCGTGGCTTCGTTCCCGATCCTCACCGCTACCCTGGCACTGCTGACGCTTGACCGTTACATGGATTTCCACATTTTCACCAATGAACTTGGTGGCAATCCAATGATGTACGTGAACCTGTTCTGGGCCTGGGGTCACCCCGAGGTGTACATCCTGATCCTGCCAGCGTTCGGTATCTTCTCCGAAGTCATCTCGACCTTCTCGGGCAAGCGCCTGTTCGGCCACCACTCGATGATCTACGCGTCCGGCGCGATCTCGATCCTGGGCTTCATGGTCTGGCTGCACCACTTCTTCACCATGGGTTCGGGGGCCAGCGTCAACGCCTTCTTCGGCCTGGCCACCATGCTGATCTCGATCCCGACGGGGGTGAAGCTATTCAACTGGCTGTTCACCATCTACCACGGCCGTCTGCGCATCACCAGCCAGGTTCTGTGGACCCTGGGCTTCATGGTGACCTTCGCCATCGGCGGCATGACCGGCGTACTGCTGGCCATCCCGGGTGCGGACTTCGTCCTGCACAACAGCCTGTTCGTGATCGCTCACTTCCACAACGTGATCATCGGCGGCGCGGTATTCGGCTACATCGCCGGCTTCAGCTTCTACTTCCCGAAAGCCTTCGGCTTCAAGCTGCATGAAGGTTGGGGCAAGGCTGCCTTCTGGTTCTGGATCTCGGGCTTCTTCGTCGCCTTCATGCCGCTCTATGCACTGGGCTTCATGGGCATGACCCGTCGTCTGAACGCCACCACCAACCCTGAGTGGGTGCCATACCTGTACGTGGCCATGGTGGGTGCACTGATGATCGCTGTGGGTATCGCCTGCCAGCTGATCCAGCTGTACGTCAGCGTGCGTGACCGCAAGCAGAACATGTGTGTGTCCGGCGACCCATGGAACGCCCACACCCTGGAATGGTCGACCTCGTCGCCACCGCCGTTCTACAACTTCGCGGTACTGCCCAAAGCCGACGGCATCGACCCGTTCACCGAAGCCAAGGAAGACGGTACCGCCTACGCGAAGCCAAGCCGCTACCAGCCGATCCACATGCCCAACAACACCGCTACCGGTGTGGTCATGGGGGCCCTGCTGACCGTGTTCGGTTTCGCCATGATCTGGCACATCTGGTGGCTGGCCATCGCAAGCCTGGCCGGCACCGTGATCTATTTCGCGATCCACGCTGCCCGTGATGATCAAGGCTACATGGTGCCGGTCGAGACGATCGAACGCATCGAAGCCGAGCAGCACAAGCGTCTGGTATCGGAGAACAAGATCCCGGCTACCCGTGTTGAAACCTCGTTGGAACAGGCTTAATCCATGTCGAACTTAGTGACCAATGCTGGACACGCCCATGTCGATGACCATGGGCACGATGACCATCACCACGACTCGGGCGAGATGACCGTATTCGGTTTCTGGCTCTACCTGATGACCGACTGCATTCTGTTTGCGTCGATCTTCGCGGTATACGCGGTACTGGTTAACAACGTAGCGGGTGGCCCATCGGGCCACGACATCTTCGAACTGCCTTACGTACTGGGCGAAACCGCTCTGCTGCTGTTCAGTTCGATCACCTACGGCTTCGCCATGCTGGCGTTCTTCCGGGGCAACAAGAAGCAGGTACTGGGCTGGCTGGCCATGACCTTCCTGTTCGGCCTGGGCTTCATCGGCATGGAGATCAACGAGTTCCACCTGCTGATCTCCGAAGGCTACGGCCCTAGCCGTTCCGGCTTCCTGTCCGGGTTCTTCACCCTGGTCGGCACCCACGGTCTGCACGTGACCAGCGGTCTGATCTGGATGGCGATCATGATGTATCAGGTGCAGAAAAACGGCCTGACGGCGACCAACAAGACCCGTCTGAGCTGCCTGAGCCTGTTCTGGCACTTCCTGGACGTGGTGTGGATCTGCGTATTCACCGTTGTTTACCTGATGGGGACTATGTAAATGGCCAACACACACTCCCACGACGAAGCCGGTCACGGCAGCGTCAAGTCCTACGCCATCGGCTTCATCCTGTCGGTCATCCTGACACTGATCCCGTTCGGCCTGGTGATGTACCCGTCGCTGCCTAAAGACGTGACCCTGTGGATCGTCCTGGCGTTCGCGGTCATCCAGGTGATCGTTCACCTGGTGTACTTCCTCCATCTGGACCGTTCCGCGGCGCAGCGTAACAACGTCATCGCGTTTATCTTCGCGGCGCTGGTCATTGTTCTGCTGGTTGGTCTGTCGTTGTGGATCATGTTCAGCATCCACACCGTCATGATGGCCAAGTGAGGTAAACCCGATGTCGCTCAAGCACTTTATCCAAATCACCAAACCGGGGATCATTTTCGGTAACGTGCTTTCTGTGGCAGGCGGGTTTTTCCTGGCCTCGAAAGGGCATGTCGATCTGGCCATTTTCCTGGCCGCCATGATTGGCACCTCGCTGGTGGTAGCGTCCGGTTGCGTGTTCAACAACTGCATCGACCGTGACATCGACCTGAAGATGGAGCGCACCAAGAACCGGGTGCTGGTCCAGGGCCTGATTTCCCTGGAAGCGGCCTTGGTCTATGCCTCCCTCCTCGGGGTCGCTGGCGTCGCCCTGCTGTACTACGTGGCCAATCCGTTGGCCGCGTTGTTCGCGGTAATCGGCTTTGTCATCTACGTCGGTCTCTACAGCCTGTACCTCAAGCGCAAGTCGGTTCACGGCACGCTGGTGGGCAGTCTGTCCGGGGCCATGCCGCCGGTGATCGGTTATGTGGCCGTGAGCAACAGCTTCGACATGGCCGCGCTGACCCTGCTGGTGATGTTCAGCCTGTGGCAGATGCCGCATTCCTACGCCATCGCGATCTTCCGCTTCAACGATTACCTGGCCGCATCGATTCCGGTGCTGCCGGTAAAACGTGGGATTCGCGTGGCCAAGAAGCACATCCTGCTCTACATCCTGGCGTTCCTGGTGGCGACCCTGATGCTGACCTTCAGCGGTTACGCCGGCATGAGCTACCTGGCGGTAGCGGCGGCGATGGGTATGTACTGGTTGTACATGGCCTGGACCGGCTACAAGGCGGTGGATGACACCGTGTGGGCGCGCAAGCTGTTCGTGTTCTCGATCTTCACCATCACCGCGCTGAGCGTGATGATGTCGGTGGATTTCAAGGCCCCGACCGAGCTGTTGCTGACCTACGCACACTAAGCTGTCCAGGCCACAGAAAAGCCCCGCCTTCGAGAGAAGCGCGGGGTTTTTTACATACGTGAACGAGTAACTCATTCTGGGTGACGATTAAGGTTTACGCTGCTGCGCTTTTCATCACCACTGTCGCAAGGCTACCGGCGTTAAGGCTCAGGTAAATCCATCGCTTGTTATTCTGCTACGCGCAACACGTCGCATCCGTCCTGCAACAACAAGGTGGCCACACTGGAGAAACGCATCAGATCGAGGTCGTCGGCGTTGCGGGGGGTCATACCGGAGACACTGTCCAGCAGGTCGCGGGCAGCGCGGATGCGCAAGCCGGCGTAGGTCAGCAAATCAAGCAAGGGCGCTTGAGGGTTGATAAAGGCAACGGCGTGGTCGGTGGTGTTGGAGGAGGTGAAAGCTTGGTAATCCATAACGGTGACGCTCCATAACTTAGGTAGCTACCACCAATCGCGGCCAAGCGAAGAAGGGTGGCAACTGTACGCGGGTTGGCCGACCGGACCTAAGCATCCCGGCACACCCGAAGGTGTCCCACGCACAGTCGCCATAACACGAACGTGCGAGCACAAAAAAGCGCTTGCCTTGTTATGGGTAGCGCCTGTGCGCTTAGGATACTGACGGCCAAGTCAGGTCGCTGAATTGGCAGCGACGGGCGTCACTATATGGATGCCAGTTCGTCACCGCAAGAGCCGTGTTTTTCCGAAATGTAAAAGCAGGACGTACGTGAAACTGAGTGCGATACCTTGTCTTGAGCCACGTTTTCGCAGCGGGCATCGACTGTATTTCTCATCAATGGGTGGGATCCCTCAGGCCTTCGCATACTGGGCTGTACAAGAGGACGTGACGCTGCAGCCACAGGCGAGTGTCGCGGGTTCAAATGCCATCGGGCGGCCATTATGGATCGCGCTGCCGTCACCACCGGACACCAGGGCATAAGTACCCAGGTGGGTCGGGCAAAGGGCTTTATCGCCGAGCAGGCATTGGGCAATGCCATTCACCGGAAAGCCGCTGGCTTCAATCATGGTTCCCCCGCCTGAGTGATTGTCGCCCAAGCGGATTGCGCCTCGTCCGGACATGTTTGCCTCCTTTTCATTGAAGGTGTTGTCGTGTACTCATCACTCACAACCCCGCCGGCAAAACCTGCGGATCACGCTGACGCACAACGGCCAGAAACTGCTCCAGCAACTCGTCGCGCTCGGTGACGGCGCCCGGCAGGCAAGTGATCGCGGCGTAAGGCGTCTTCATCAAGGGATGATCGATTTCTTTGGGGTTAGGCAGGCCAAGCAAATCACGCAGACGCAAGACAGCGAGGATTTCGGTGGGGTGTACGGCCAGGAAAACCGAACCGAATTCAAACTTTCCGCTGTCATCCTCGCGCTCGGTCAAGGCAATGCGCTCGACGTGGGTATCGCAAGCCAGCAGTAGCGCAGGTAGCAGCACATCGGGATCGGGGTTGCGCCAGTTGGCCACCAATTGCCCCCAGGCCAAGTCACGGGGCAACGCGTGCTTCTGAAGGTCGAGGGGGTGGCCCAGCCAGTCGCCGATGATGCTCAGGCCGAAGGCGGCGTAGCGAAGTGTCGAATCGAGAGAAACATCATGACCATCGCGAATGCCATAGCCACCGTGTATGCCTTCGAAGACTTTTTCGTAAAAGGGTTTAACAAGTTCAAGTCGTCCCATGGCGATAGCGCCCAACATGAGATGAGTGACATCATCCAAGTTCCCAATTATTTCGCGGTTAGAGCCTTTCACGTTGTTGAGGTCGATTGCTTGCGCATAGAGCATGCGAGCAAAACCATGAGCCATATGCTGGTTAGCCAAGCTCCATTGGCCTCTCCCTGCTGCTAGAAGGCTTTGACTGACCTCCTCCATCCCTAATACAAACAAGCCCGATAATCCACTTACAGCCAAGCCAATGTTCCCACGGCCTTCAAGATATTCTTTAAAGGATGTCGTTGGTAAAGAGCGCCCAGATGCCCATTTGTTTACTCCACGCAAACTCTTTTCCAGTCTATTCACAGCATTCTTAGCCATTGTTTTTCACCATATATTGAGTTGTATGCCCGAGCTGTCTCCAACTAGTTTGCTCATGCCACCCTGGGAGTCGAAGAATATTTGTGCATGGAGATACTCAATTTTTCCGTTTGTCAAAGCACTATCAATAGCTAAAATTTTTTGAGTGTAATTTGGATCCATCTCCGCCATTTTTTCGGCTGTCCATCCTCCTCGTTTTAATCCTATTCTTCTTAGCAACCTCTCCATTTTCACCGCCCCACCATCCTTCTGCGTCTTATTAAACCCTGGCGTCTTCACCCCGCCCAAAGTTGCTTTGGCTTCAATCACCAACAGCGTGTCCTCGGTAAAGTTCAAGGTCTTGGTCGGCGCCGTGCCTTTGACCCCATCAATAAAATGCCGCTCGGCATCCGTAGGTACGCGTACGGTGATCGAGGGCGGTGGCGGGACCCACACCAGCATGTCGAGCCCGTGGCCACTCTTGTTGGACAGGCCGAAGCGGTTGGGGACTTGGGCGTTGTCGCTGTAGCCAAGAATGCGTTTGGGCTGCACACCCCATTTGTCGATCAGGGCCGCGGCAAAGGCTTCCTCGCCGGCATCACCGACGATCTTGCCGATTCTGCCCACCACCTTGAGGCTGCCGCAGTGCTGCACGATCAACATGGTGAGTCGGTTGCGCAAGGTGTTGGACATGACCGCGTAGTTGGCTTTGCCCATGGGGGAGCTGTAGCCAACCTGGCTGCTGTTGGTGTCCAGCGAGGGGCGGTCGAACCAGTCGCCGCCGCCCGTCTGGTGATCGCTGTTCCTGGCGCTGTAGCCACCTTCGCGCTTGCTGCCGCGCAGTTCGATGGCCAGGGGCTCGGCAGAGGTGTGGCCGCCCAGGCGCTTGCGTTGCTCCTCGCTCAGGACCTGGACATCGAGTGCGGCCGAGGCCGGGGCGTCGCGGCGTATCTTGCGCAAGATCCAGCGCGCCCCGCCAAAGGCGGAGGGGGTCAACATGACCAGGTTGATGAACATGAACACCTGGCGCCCGCGCTCTGCGCCGTCCTTGGGATCGGCAAGCTGTCCCAGGCTGGCGAAAAGCTTTTCCCCAACGTCGATGTCTTCGCCGGTGATGAGCTTGGTGCTGCCGCTGCCGATGGCATTCAAGGCCAGCGCCGTATCGATGGCGGCAATGGTGTAGCGAATGGCCTTGTAGCCCCCGAACAGGCCGCGGGTCGCGATGCCCACCACCGGGATCAACGCCAGGACGCCAAAGACGATCTCGGTAACGGCGAAGACCTTCATCCAGGTCTTGTCGATGTCCTTGGCCCGTTGCAGGTGCCGGGCCAGATCCTCGGCCGCTTTGGCCGGGTCGTACTGACCGCTGATAGTCCAGTTGAAACTGGGCAGCGCAGAGCGTTCGCCATAGGCGCCGATGGCACGGTCGTCGGCATAGCGGGCGCTGGTAAAGGTCCAGAAATAGATACGCCGATCATGGAAGACGAAGTTGCCACTGCCGCAAGCGATGTTCGGCGGCGTTGGATGAATGCCGAGGACTTGCGCCCAAAAGCGCGGGGTGACGTAGTCCTCGGTGTCCATTTCGTCATCCAGGCAGACGAACTCGTAACCCTTGGCTGCGACAAAGGCATAGAGTTCGGCCAGATAGGCATCGCCACGGGTCGCTCCCAGGCTGTCGATGACCTGCAATAAGTAGGCATCTCGGAAGTTTTGAACCTTGTCCTTAATCCACGGGTTGCGGGTAAACCAGTCGCTGGTGGCCGCCTTCTCGTGGGACGGAATGCCCAACAGCAGGTCCGCATCTCGGGGCCCCGCTGGGCCGTTGAGGGCGAATGGAACCCCCAGTTCGGTGCAGGCTGCGCACACGACCCTGGGGCGCGGTGCCTGGTTATCCATCGCGTCCTGGGCGAGTTTTTCGTAGCTGGCGTTGACGGGGTTCTCAGCCATGGTCGGCCTCCATCAGAACGTTCTGGTGCTGACGCAGGAAGGTCGCCAAGGCATGGCTTCGGGCAGGCAGGTTGGTGACTTCGTCGAGTGCGCGGTGCAGGGTTTTAAGCAGCGGATTGAGGTGGTAGAAGCGACCGAAGCTCGCCGCTAACAACAAGTGGTGGGTCAACAGCACCAGGCTGGTACGCGCCACGCCATGAAGATCATCGGTAGGCAGTGGCAGGGGCAGTCCCATCTCCTGATAGATCCGGTACTCGTAGGCGGTCGGTGCCTTGCGCTTGATGGGAGCCAATTCGAGAAACTTGCAGGCATCGGCTTCGTACAGCATGAACAGTTGCAGAACGTCTTCTGCCTTCAGCACGCCGCGCAAGGCCGCTAATCGCTGAAACGCCGACCAGATAGCGTCGTGACCGAGGTTTTCTCTGGGAATGGACAGGATGTCGAGGGTCACCTCATGCATCGAGCACTGCACGGACTCAAGCTGCCGACGCAGCTTGATCGCGGTATTGACCGCCATGTCCAGGCATACGTCCTGTTCCATGCCTGGGTCTTCGAGGATGAGAGCAACCTGGGCGTAGGTCGGATCACGTTCCCAGTGCAGTCCCAACAGGAAACTCAAGGTGATGTGGCTGCTGTATGGCTTACCCTGATCGCAGCCGGCGGCTGTGGCATCAACGCCAGCCTGGTTGACCAAACCTTGCACGCAGCCCGGCTGGCTGGGGAGGCGGGGTATAACGGCTGCCAGGGTCTCGCACAAATAGCGCGTCAGCCTGCGGTTTGCCTGTTCGCGCTCGATGCGCTCCATCGCGCTTAGGTCCAGGGTGTTCAGGGCCATCAGCTACCCACCTTCGCCGTCACTTCATGCCAGACCAGACAACCATCGAATGTGGCAGCGCTGTCGCCTTGCTGTTCGAACAGGGGTTGCACCCGCCGCGACAGGCCGCTGTGTGGCCCATGAAAATAGAGTGCTTCAATGCCGCCCTCGGCAAACAGTCGTGCCAGGGGTTCTGGGGCGTGAGAGAGCGAGGCCACGTAGGTGTGCAGAGCGTCCGGATTGCCCAGGCGCAGGAAAAAGAAACGGCCCTGATCTTCGAATTTGCTGAAGCGTCGCAGGTGTTGCCAAAGCTCCACGAAAGGCAGTCGGGTGAACAGCCAGGTCAAGGCCAGCCTGTCGTAATGTTCACCCAGCCAGTCATCAAAATCGCTACCCGGCTCGACCTGGCACAGGTACGGCGCATGTTGTTCCAGGCTGCTCATCGACTCCAAACGCCACAGTGAGCGGTGGGTGACACCGTGAAACTCCAGGCGCGCAAGCAGATTACGCTCGGCCGATGCCTCGACCAGAACGAAAACTGATGGGGGGTTCGAACGCTTGAGCAGAGCAAACTCATCAAGGTGTTGATAGGCGCTCATGCTTTGGCCCCTTTGGCGAAGGGGCATTCTTCGATCAACGCAGAACCTTGGTTGATCGCGGCTTCAATGGCTTGGACCTGATCACCGCCAGGGGCGACGATGCTCACGTTGCCCTTGAGCCTGATGTTGGGCGCCTCCAGGGTGATCCCGCCAGCGTCGAGTACGATCTTGCCTGCCGGCCCACGGATCAGAATGCGCTCGGTGCCTTGCAGTTGATATTCCCGGGTCAAAGTGCGCAGGGCCGTCTTGGCTTCGATGGACTGCACGCCCTCGATCACGATTTTTTCGTTTTCACCGACAGTCACCCAATGGCTGGCGGTGATGTCTTCCTTGAGGGTGTTTCCGATCTTGCGGACTTCGTTGCGATCAATGGTGACGAACACATCCTGACGGATGTGCTCCTTGCGATTGCGGCTGACCGTATTGGTTTCGTCTTGACCGATGGAGGTGACCCGATCACGTATCACACCAATAGTCTGGTCATTGCCAATAGAGACCAACTCGTCATTGTTGACATGGATGGTCTGGTCTTTCTGTGCGTGAACGTAGATCTCTTCCTGGCCTTTGCGGTCTTCGATGCGCAACTCGTTGTAGCCGCCTCCGCCTGGACTGCTGTTGGTCTTGAACACGCTGCGGGTCTTGTTCGCCGGCAACGGATAAGGCACGGGCGTGTGCTGGTTCGGCACGCAGCCGGTCACCAAGGGCTGTTCGGGATCACCGCCGATAAAACTGACCAGCACTTCCATGCCGATCCGCGGGATGATCACGTGGCCAAAGCCTTCACCGGCCCAACTGGTGGCCACCCGTACCCAGCAGCTGGAGAACTCGTTGCGCTCGCCTTCGCGGTCCCAATGAAATTGAATCTTTATCCGTGAGAATTCGTCACACCAGATTTCCTCACCGGCAGGACCGGTCACCAGCGCGGTCTGGCTGCTCAGGCGGGGCTTGGGGGCGGGCTCTTGCGGCCGAAAGAAGGTGTCCCAGGGGATGGCGCTGAAGCGGTTACGGTAACCCTGGGTAAAGCCGCCGTGGCGGTCGTCGCTGGTGACCGACTCTTCCAGCACCTGCGGTTGTCGACCCTCATGCTCAACGCTGACCAGCAGCCACATCTGGTTGTATTCGCCGCGCGGATGCTCGGTCAGGGTGACCAGATGGCCGCAGCGAAAGCTCGACAGATCACTCTGCCCCTTGGCCAACTGGTAATCGGCGCGATGGCCTTCAAGGGCGATCTGGCTCAGTTGCTGGCCCACCGCGCCGGTGCTGTAGCGGCCCGGGTAGCGATAGTCCTCAAGGATTGGTAGCGCCTCGCTCTGTGCGGAACTGTGCAGGGTGCTGGGCACCGGATCGAGCGGGGCGCCGCTGGAGGCGCTGCGCGGGTCGGGCTTTTTCAGGTTGTAGTCGCGGCGCACCACCTGGCTGGTGCGGGTGCTGAAACGCACCGCGAAATGGCTGACCACCGGGTCTTCGGCGGCCAGGCCGCTGCCTTGTTGATAGCGCGCTTGGGCCAGGATCGGGTAGTCGGTCTGATTGTCGGAGAACACCAGCAGGTGCTGGTCGAGGCTGTGTTCGTGGTGCCAGTGAATGCCGTCTTCGAAGCACAGGCGTTGCACAAACTGGAAATCCGTCTCCCCGTATTGCACGCAATACACCCTGGGCACCGAAGGCTTGGGAGCGATGTTGAAGCGGTATTGGTCGGCGAGGATGCCGTGTTCCTTGAGCACCTTGGCGATGATCTGCGGCACCGTCAGGTTCTGGTAGACCCGTTGGTTGTGGCGGTGCTGCAACTGATAAAGGTGAGGACGCAGGATCAGGTGATAGCGGGTCATGCGCTTGCCGCTGTCGCCGATTTCGATGTCGTCGATCAGGCCGTGGATGCCTTCACCCTTGAGGCCGAACTGCAGGAACGCCGGCTGGTTGAGCAGGCTTTCCAGATCGACATTGGGATTGTCCGAAACCAGCTCGATATGGATGGCATACAGCTCGCTGATGGCTTCGCGACCCTTGAAGGCCAGCACCTTGAAGTCGTGGCGAACGGCAGGGATGGACAGCACGAAATGCGCAGTGTCGGCCGGCGCGAACATAGGCTCATCCTTAAGCGTGAGAGAGGCCAGACCCGCGCCGTACCTGGCCCGGGTGCAAAGTGGCGCTCAACCTAGCAAAGGGGGCGCAAACGCTAATATGGGATGAGTCTGGAAAGTCGCTTGAAGTTTCTGGCTTTAAGTTGGCGTTTTTAATGAGACCCCCGTGTGTGGAGCAATCACCTAAAGGATGCTGTCGTTACATCATTTAAAGTTTTTCGGCCCAGTACGATCCCCGGGCTGGGTAAAATTACCGGTTCGTTGATTAAGCCTGAGTGGATGTCATGCAAAGCCGTATTGAAATGAACGACTCCAAGGCGCGCTACGGCGCGGTCAGTCGTGGGTTGCACTGGGCCATGGCGCTGGCCTTTGCCTGGATCTATTGCACGACCGCTGCCCATTACCTGCTGGAGGATTCGGCATTGGACAAGTTCCTCTGGCCGACCCACAAGCAAGTGGGGCTGCTATTGATGGGGCTGTTGCTGGTGCGGCTGCTCTGGAGCCTGCTGAACCGCCATCGTCGGCCGCCGAGCCTGAACCTGGCCGCGCGTCTGGGGCATGGGCTGCTGTATGCCGGCATGTTCGCCATCCCGTTTCTCGGCCTGCTGCGCCAGTACGGTTCCGGGCGAGCGTTTTCCGCCTTCGGGCTGCCGGTGATGAGCGGCTTCGAAGGGCCGAAGATCCAGTGGATGACCGACCTGGGCAACAGCTTCCACAGCCTGCTGGGCTGGAGCTTGCTGGTACTGATCGTGGGCCATGTAGCGGCGGTGATCCTGCATTGCGTCAAAGGCCAGGGGCATGTCCTGCGGCGCATGGCGGGTAGAAGCGCTTCGGCTTGATTTGTTGTCCCAGACAAAAAGCCCCGCACTTCCAGAGGAGTGCGGGGCTTTTTATTCAAGGGTCGTTAATGGGTCTTCAGGAGAAGGCCCTTACGCCATATTATTTTTCTTGACCGCAGGTCATGTATTTCTTGAATAGTGACCTTGCACCATAGGCTGGCAAGATATTGAAGAGCGCAAAGAATACTTTGATCGCGATTTGAAAGTAGATCATGTTGAGGATGTCGCTGTTCTTCATTAGTCCATAAAAGGCGATGTAGCAAAATAGAAAGCTATCGATGATCACCGCAAAAAAGGTACTCAAGAAGATTCGCAGGAACAGAAATCTGGAGTTTGTCAGTTCTTTTATCTTGCACAGCAAGTAGGAATTTATATTTTCAGAAATAAGAAATGAGATGGATGAAGCCACGAGTACTGATGAAACCTGAGTGACCACATCATTGTAAGGTGTATCGAGTCTCCAGCCGGGCAGTCCGGGGAGGAAGGTCGAACCATAGAGTAGGATGAAGACCGTGGAGGTGCTTGCGAATGCAAAAAAGATGGCCTTTCTTGCTAGTCGAAGTCCGAAGTTTTCGTTTAATAAATCAACGATTAAAAAGGTTAGGGAGTAAAGAAAGGTCCCGGGAGTGATAATGATATCCAGCGATTCCAAGTAGATAGGTTTTGTCGCAGCAATACTGGTGAAAATATAAAATGTAACGAGCAGCAGATTCAGGATGATATAAATCATCCATGAATTCTCATGGCGATCATTCAGGTCGTATGCTGTTAGCGTGTCTCCCTGTGAGTAGAGCTTTCGATACAGGTTTTTGATTTCCGCTTTGTTCAGGTTGTCCATTATTTCACTATTAAGTACCTCTCTTAACTTGATTTTGATGACCTTGCCTGTGGCGATAATCATGATTACGGCAAGTTTTTTGTTGTTGTCAAAGCCCAGAAGCTTGTATTTGCTATTTTCGATTTCAGCTTCATGGATCGACATTGAACCGCTCCTCAATGATATCGCCCACTAGAATCATGCGATCTGAGTCGGAACAAACATCATTCAAGATAAGCAGCTTTCCTGTCAGTTTGTCGTAAGCCAGTTTCTCTTTGTCGTCACTCGATGAGCCCTTTTGTACGATCAATAGATCGCCGGGTTCATTCATGCCGTTGATCTCGCTCTCCAGCAGCACCGCTATCAAGTTGTGGGAAGTGCCGAAGTAGTAAGTCAATGGATAGAGTATCGCCAACTCTCCAATTCGTTTGTCCATGTTGGCTATCAGCAGGCTCTCCTTGATGATCGGAACGGCCGCTGGGTTCATGTTCCCTTGAGGGGAGATGCTGCTCTCGATGATCTCCTTTTCTTCAAAGTCGACAGTCTCTATTTCTTCGTAGGAGACGCCGAAAAAGTCGGAGATTTTTCGAATGGTGGACTGCTGTACGTTGGTGACCTTGCCTTCCAGAATGTTGTAGATGGTCGTTCTGGTAAGGCCACTGGCATTGCACAAAGACAGTTGTGTCTCACCACGGCTTTTGATCAGGTACTTGATGTTGCTTTTTAAATGCTCGGTTCTTTCTCTCTTGTGCATCTGATACTCACCACTTCCTTTTGGCCGTAACCCATTGAATCTTCAACAGTGACAGAGCCGCATCAGGCATCCAGTCACCCGACGCCGAGGCGAGAACGGCTAGATTGCCGCCTCCATCCCGGGACATTTCGCTGTCGATTTACTGAGTGATCAAGCTCTCCGACAGGTGCTGGATCAGCGTCACTGAGGAAAAATTGTCGCATGCGCCGGCCATGACAATACAGTCCCGTAGGCTTGGCGTCATGGCGCTCGACAGTGAAGGTTCTCGGTAACGCAAGGCCGAGGCTGCCCTTCCTCGATAAGAAAAGCAGCATTTAATTTGGAAAATGTTTAATTCTTTGATTAATTTTGTTGCGCCTTATAGAGTCTGACGTCGAGGCTTGGATAAGCCCGATGCAGGCAAACGAACGTGATATCCAGGAAGCGTGCTGTCGTTCGTGGCGCGCAACATACAAGGAAGGGACACAGAAGAATGGCAGCTGACACTGAACCACTCAGGACCCAGGCCGACCTGCTGCGACGGGGCTTGGCCGATCTGCGCGCTGAAGACACGGAGCTGGCAAGCATCCTGGACGCGGAAGTCACGCGCCAACACCGCACACTGTCTTTGGTTTCATCTTCCTGCGCGGCCGGCCCCCGGAGCTTGGCGGCATCAGCCTCGGCGCTGGTCAACGTCACGGTCGAGGGCGCTCCCGGCCGGCGTCATTATAGTGGGTGTGAGAACGTCGATCGGGTTGAGTCTCTGGCGATCCGACGCGCTCGGGAGCTGTTCTCTGCCCAATACGCCTGCGTGCAATCACACTCGGCCTCGAATGCCATTTACCAGGTGCTGACGGCGCTGGCCGAGCCGGGGGATACGATCCTGGGCATGGCCCTCGAACAGGGTGGGCACCTTGCACATGGCCGAGTCGAAGCCTTCACGGAGGCCAACTACAAGGCTGTTCGCTACGGCACCACATCCCAGGGGGAGATCGATTACGCAGAAGTGCGCCAACTGGCGATGGCTCACCGTCCGCGCATCATCATTTGCGGGGCGACGGCCCATTCTCGGGTCGTGGACTTCCAGCGCTTTCGTGCCATTGCCGATGAGGCCGGTGCCATCGTGCTTGCCGATATTTCCCATATCGCCGGGCTGGTGGCCACAGGGCGCCATCCGAGCCCGATCGATGCCGCGCACGTCACAATCACCTGCACCCACAAACAGCTCGCCGGCCCGCGTGGAGGTCTGATTCTTTCCGGTCGTGATGCAGACACCAAAGTGCCTGGCCTGAGGTCGAGTTTTCGCCGGGTTCTCGAACAAGCGGTTTCCCCCGGCATGCAAGGCGCGCCTGCCGTCAACGTGATTGCCGCCAAGGCGGCCGCGCTGGGCTATGCGATGTCCCCGCCGTTTGATGCCTACATGGGGCGGATTCGCGCCACGGCAGATGAAATGGCTTGCGCGTTCATGGAGCGGGACTACGAGGTTGTGGGTGGAGGAACGGAAAATCACACGATCCTGCTGCGCTTGCGTGGCGGCATCAGCGGCTCCATCGCCGAATCGGCGCTGGAGAAGTGTGGAATCATCGTCAGCAAAAAACGCGGTCCGAGGGAAAACCGATCATCATTCGCCGCCAATGGCTTGTGTATCGGCACCGGCTCCATCGCCCAGCGCTACGTGGACGCCCAAGGGTGTCGCCAGATCGTCGACCTGGTGTGCCGGATACTCGATCAGGTGCAGCCCCACGGCGAGCAGAAATACACCCTGGAGCCCGTATTGCAGGAGCAGTTCCGGCAACAGACCGAAGCGTTGTGCGCGATGTACCCGATCCGTGAGTACGGGGATCGCTGAAAACAAAAAGCCCCGACTTCACACGCAAGTACGGGGCTTTTTCTTGGCTGCTCGGGGCGGGCTGGTGCCTTCGCGAGCAGCTCGCTACAGGGCCGGGTTACAGCTGTTGCTGCGCGCTGTAGCCTTCGAACGCCGTCTGTTGCTGGATTGCGGTGACGATGTTCTTGCGGGTCGCTTG
This sequence comes from Pseudomonas sp. RC4D1, assembly GCF_018390395.1. Lineage (NCBI taxonomy): Bacteria > Pseudomonadati > Pseudomonadota > Gammaproteobacteria > Pseudomonadales > Pseudomonadaceae > Pseudomonas > Pseudomonas sp. RC4D1. The sequence goes on along the minus strand of NZ_JAHBAW010000002.1, from coordinate 1,854,853 downwards.
CTGCTCGTTGCCGTTCTTGTCGAGGAACATTTCGCTTTCCAGCTCTGCCTCATCGCCTTCGCCGACAAAGCTGAAACCGAGGAATTCGAAGGCTTCACGGTCGACGTTGGCCTTGGAGCGCGGGCGCATCGGCAGGGTGACGCTGATGCCGTCCTTGCTGATGGCAAACACTTCCATTTCCTTCTTCGGCCGTGCCTTGCTCTTGCCACCGCTGGGGTTGCTGATGGCCTGGTGCGTCTGGTTCAGCACTTTCAGGGCCAGGCCGTAGACCAGCTCCTGGAAGTCCGGGTCGTCCTTGTAGCTGGAGAGAATCCGGCTGATGGGGAATTTCTTGCTCAGGTCTTCCAGGGCGGCCAGGTCGGCGGCCTCGGCGTCTTTGAGTTGCTTGAGCTGGCCCATGAGTTCATAGGCGGTGTCGTCGTCAAAGCGGTCGTGGGCCTGGCGAATCGCAGCACGCAGTTCGCGAATCTGGTCACTTTCTTTCGAGCTGTGGAAGGCGTCGAGCACCATCTCGCTGATGGTCTTGGCCTGGGACACGTGCTGGGAAAGATGAATGGCGTTTTCGTATTCGGCCTTGTTGGACAGGGCGATCACGGATTCTTCGGTGTTGGAATCAGGCATTGAACATCCACTACTTGGTTTAACAGGTTTGAGGCGCGAAAGGCCCGGGGGGCATTTTCGGGGGCGCCTAATCTATTGGACCCGGACACTATTGTCACGGACCAAGCGACGGCCCGGCAGCCGCGCCTCATCAGACCGGACGCCTCGCCACAGATTCCCTGTCGTTCAAAGCACTTGTGTATCGCTGACCCCAGCCTCCAGTTCCTGACGCAGATCGCTGCCCCGGCGGGCGATGAACACCAACTGCGCGGCATGCTCGGTGGGCTGCCCTGTGGCCAGGGTGAACTGACTGCGGTTGCCCACATGCTGCAACCAGTAGGGTTGTTCATTGCCTTCCAGGCGCACCAGGCCCTTGAGGCGCAGCAGATCGGCGGGCAGGCGCGCCAGCCAGTCGCGCAAAGCCTTGGGCTGCAGCGGTCGCGAGCTTTTCCACACCCAGCTTTCGAACAATTCGTCGTGGGCCTGGGGCAGGGCCTTGAACAGCACTTCGGTGGAACGCACCGGCGGCGTCAGCAGCAACTCCGCCGGCAGCTCGGCTTGCACCGTATCGAACACCGGGGCGCGGTGGCCGAGGCTGGCGCGAATGCTCTGCAACTGCTCGGCGCTCACCAGGTCGGCCTTGTTCAGCAGCACCCAGTCGGCGCAGGCCACCTGGGCCCGGGACAGCCGAGCCATTTCCCCTTCCAGGTCCTGGTAGCCGCTGGCGTCCACCAGGGTGATCACCGCGTCCAGGTGCAGGCGGTTGCGCAATTGCGGGTAGCCGATGGTCTGCACGATACGCTGCGGGTCGGAGACGCCGCTGCACTCGATGACGATTCGCTCCAGGGCCGGGCGCAGCTTGGACAGGCTCACCAGTTGCGCCAGCAGGTCCTCTTGCACGGTGCAGCAGATGCAGCCGTTCTGCAGGCTGTACACCGCGTCGGTGACCTCGGCGATGATCGCTGCATCGATGTTCAGCTCGCCGAAATCATTAACGATCACCGCCAGCCGGCCGCTGTCGGCGCGCTGCACCATGCGGTTGAGCAGGGTGGTCTTGCCGGCGCCGAGAAAGCCTGCAACCACGGTGACCGGAATGCTCGGGGTGCTGTTCATTATTCCTTGCCCTCGATCACCGGCGGCAGGCCTTCCCACACTGCCTGCAACGGCGTGTCGCTGAAGATGCCCTGGCGGTCGTAGACCAGTTGCCCTTCGACGAAGGTCAGTTGCACCTGGGTGTGGTGGATGTAGTTGCGCGCGTCCTGGGCGAACAGGTTGCGGTCGAGGACGATCAGGTCCGCCGACTTGCCAGCCTCCAGGCTGCCGGTCAGGTGTTCCAGGCCCATGGCGTGGGCGCCGTTGAGGGTCGCCACTTGCAGGGCCTGCTCCAGGCTGATGGGGTCGCCGAAGGTGTCGGGTTCCTGGTTCCACGGGTTCTGCCGGGTGACCATGGTTTCCAGGGCCAGCCACGGATCGATGGACGCCACCGGCCAGTCGGTGCCGAACACCGCGATGCCGCCGGCCGCCAGCACGCCCTTGAAGTCATAGATGCGCTTGAGGCGCTCCTGGCCGTAGCCGGAACGCGCACCGCTGGCGAATGGCGTCGGGTACCAGGCCGCCGGGGAGAACTCGGCAATCACGTCCAGGCTCTGGAAGCGCTTGAGGTTGCCCGGGTGCAGCAGGGTGCTGTGGGCACATTGGTGACGGATGCCGCTGTTGCCGTTGCGCCGCCGGGCTTCGGCCACGGCGTCGAGGAACACGTCGGAGGCGCCGTCGCCGGTGCAGTGGGCGATCACCCGCAGGCCGCGCTTGTCCATGTCCACCACCATGTCGGTGATGTGTTCCGGGGTCAGGTTGAGCTTGCCGCGCCAGCTCGACTCTTCCGGCCAGGGGGTCAGCAGGTAGGACGACTTGGGCTCCACGGTGCCGTCGAAATGGAACTTCACCGCGTTGGCATTCAGGCGGGCGCTGCGATAGAAATGCCGCTCGCCGCTGAGCAGCTCCCAGCGCCGACGCACCGGGAAGATATCGTCCTGCCAGCTGATGGCCGCCTCCACCCGCAGGGTCAGCTCACCGGCATCGTCCAGTTCCTTGAGGGCTTGCAGGCGGTTCTCGCAGACGTGCACGTACTTGGTGGCGGTGACCCCGCGAGAGGTCTGGAAGTGCACGCCATCACGGTAGGCGCGGCGCAGTACCGACACCGGAGTCGGCGGCATGGCGGCGTGGATCAGGGCGTAGGCGCCGTCGATCAGCAGGCCATTGGGTTCGCCGGTCAGTTCATCGCGCTCCAGGTAGCCGTTGCGCGGGTCGCTGGTGTGGCGGTCGATACCGGCCAGTTCCAGGGCTTTGGAGTTGACCATCATGGTGCCCCACATGCGGTCCAGCAGGGCCACCGGACGGTCCGGCATGACGCTGTCGAGCCACTCGCGGCCCGGGATCAGGCCGGCTTCGCGGAAGGTGTAGCGCACCCAGTACTGGCCGTAGATCCAGCCATCGCCTGGGTGACTGTCGGCATAGGCGTGGATCGCCGCGGCCAGTTGCTCGGGAGTCGGGTCTTCGATGCCCACGTCCAGATCGTCGGCGTAGCGCGGCGCCAGGGCCAGGTCCGGGTGGGTGTGCATGTCGTGCAGGCCGGGCATGCAGAAGGCCCCATCCAGATCGTGTTGACGGGTGTTGGGCCCGATCAGCGAAGCCAGGGAGGCGAGGCTGCCCACCGCGATCAGCTTGCCCTGGCGGATCGCTACGGCATCGGCCCAGGGCTGGGCCGGATCGAGGGTGTACATCCGGCCGTTGTGCAGCACCAGTTCGGCGTATTGATCGACGGCGCTATGGGTGGAGTTGAATTGGTCGGAAGCGGTCACGGGGTCAACCTCTCAAGCAGGGGGGCCCTTCAAAGGTGGGCAAAAAAGTGAGGCGCAGCAGTGTTCTTGTCAGAGTTACAAGGGCCGCAGGGGCGGCCCGAGTCATGCGTTCAGCGTGTGGCGCCCAGGGTTTCGACAAAGCCGGCGATGCGCTGGCAGGCGTCCTTGAGCACGTCGTCGGCGACGGTGAAGGAGATCCGCACGAAGCCCTCGGCACTGGCGCCGAAGGCCTGGGCGTCGAGCACCGAGACCCCGGTGGCGCGGAACAGCTGCCAGGCGAAATCCATGCTCGACAGCCCGGTACGACGCACGTCCACCAGCATGAACATCCCTGCCTCGGGCTCGCGGCAATCGAGCAGTTGCACCGGCTTGAGGCCGGCCACCACCAGATCGCGGCGCCGGCGATAGACCTCGCGAGCGCTGCCGATCACTTCTTCATCCAGCTCCAGGGCCTTGAGCGCGGCTTCCTGGATAAACCCGGGCAGGCCGTAGAGCATGCACAGCAGCAGGTTGTCCAGGTGCCCGACCAAGGCCGGTGGGGCGATCACCCAGCCCACGCGCCAGCCGGTCATGGCGTGGGTTTTCGACAGGCTGTTGAGGATCACCGTGCGCTCGGCCATGCCTGGCATTGAGGCGATGCTCAGGTGTTCGCGGTCATAGGTCAGTTGCCCGTAGACCTCGTCGGAGATCACCCACAGGTCATGCTTGCGCGCCACCTCGGCCACGGCCTCCAGCTCCTCGCGGCTGTAGACGTTGCCGGTGGGGTTGCACGGCGTGGCCAGGGCGATGCCCCGGGTCTTGTCGGTCAGCGCCGCTTCCAGCGCGGCGGCGGTCAGGCGGAAGCCGTTGGCCGCCGGCTGCTGGACGCAGGCGATCTGCGCCCCGGAGGCATGTACGCAGGCCTCGTAGGTCAGGTACATGGGCTCGGGCACCAGCACTTCGTCGCCACTGCCGAACAGGCACAGGCAGGTGGCGAACAGACCGTTCTGTGCACCCGCCACCAGGGCCACGTTATCGGCACTGACATCGATGCCCAGCAGGCGCCGCTGCTTGGCGGCAATCGCCTCGCGCAGGGCCGGGCGGCCGAGGACATGGGTGTAATGGGTGTCGCCTTGCTCCAGGGCGGCGCTGGCGGCGGCGCTGATGCGCGCATCGGTGGCGAAGTCCGGATCACCGACGCTCAGGACGATGACGTCCTCGCCGCGCCCCCGAGCCTCGATGGCTGCGTAGTGAATATCCCAGGCGCTGACGGATTCGCCGCTGATGCGCTGAACGAAAGGTGAGTAACGCATGTTGTTCTCCTCACGGGCTTGGTTGCCTGTGCAATCAATGGGTTCAGGCCTGACGCTGGGGGGCCCGGTTTCGTTCGGGGTTGCCCAGGCGTGCGCACAGATGCTCAATGGCGAAGGCCAGGATGATGTAGATCAGCGCCACCGCCAGCAGTGGCTCGTAGACCTTCAGGGTTTGGGCGCGCACCAGGTTGGCGGCGCCGAGCAAATCAGTGACCGCCACGGTGGACGCCAGCGCAGTGGCCTTGAGCAGCAGCACGCATTCGCCCACCAGGGTCGGGCGCACCAGCTCCAGGGCCCGGGGCAGCCACACCCGGCGCAGGGTCAGCCAGTAACCCATGCCGTAGGCGCGGGCGGCTTCCAGTTCGCCCCGAGGCACGGCCCGCAGGCCACCGCGCAGCACTTCACCGACATAGGCACCGACACTCAGGGTAAGGGCCAGGGCCACGTACCAGAAGCCTTCACGCAGGTAGGGCCAGAGAAAGCTGCCGCGAATCGGCGGGTAGGCGGCGAACAGGCTGCCGACCCCGTAATAGAGGATGTAGATCTGCACCAGCAGCGGCGTACCGCGGAACACGCTGATATAGAACTGCATCGGTGCGCGAATCAGAGGGTTGCGCGACGCCCGGCCCAGGCCCACCACCACCGCCAGGGCAAAGCCGCAGATTCCGCTCAGCAGCAGGAGCTTGAGGGTGATGCCCAGGCCGCGCAGCAGCTCTGTGGAAAAACCGTTGATCCAGGAAAAGTCCATCCGAGTCTCCTAGTGCTGGGGCAGCCAGCGATTGGTGCGACGTTCGAGCACACGGAACAGGCTGCCGGACACCAGGGTGATGACGAAGTAGAAAGCCGCGACCGCGAGGTAGAACACCAGGTAGTGCTTGGTGGAACCGGCCGCCTGTTTGCCTACTGAAAGCAGTTCGCTGTAACCGACGATGCTGATCAGCGCGCTGTCCTTGACCAGTACCAGCCACAGGTTCGACAGCCCGGCCATGGCGTAGGGCAGCATGCTCGGCAGCAGGATGCGCCGCACCAGCAGCCAGCGCTCGATGCCGTAGGCCCGCGCCGCTTCGATCTGGCCGTGGGGAATGGCCTGGATCGCGCCGCGGATGATCTCCGCCGAATAGGCGCCCTGGACAATCCCCAGCACCAGTACCGCCGCGATAAAGCCGTTGACCGTGACACTCGGACGGTCCATGGCGGCCATGGCCATGTTCAACAGGTCAGTGCCGGCGTAGTACAGCAACAGAATCAGCAGCAGCTCGGGCATGGCCCGGTATAGGGTGGTGTAGACGTTGGCCAGTTTCACCAGCCAGCGCGGGCCCTTGAGCTTGATCATCGCCACCAGCAGGCCGATGCCCAGGCCGAGGACGAAGGCCCCGGCGGAAATCTGCAGGGACACCAGCGCGCCCTGGGCCAGGGCGCCGAGCCAGCCGTCGGCGACGAACAGTTGGGAAAGGTCGGACAGAGAAATCATGACGTATCCAGTCAACGCCGGCGGCCCGCGCAAACGGGCGCGCCGGACGGCTTAGTTGGCAGAGATGTCGACGCTGAAGTAGCGGCTGCGGATCTTGTCGTAGGTGCCGTCGGCCTTGAGCGAGGCCAGGGCGGTGTTGATCCGCTGTTGCAGGGCGCTGTCACCCTTGCGCAGGCCGACGCCGATGCCCGAGCCAAACAGCGGGTCTTTCGGCGCCAGGCCCTTGTCCGCGAGGCCGGCACCGGCCGCGGTCTTGAGGATCGGCTCGATGGTCAGGGCGTCGGCCAGCATCACGTCGATGCGCCCGCTCTGCAGGTCGGCGATCATGTCGTCCTGGGTGGTGTAGTAGCGCAGGGTCGAGGTCTTGCCGTAGTAGGTCTTGGCGAAGGTGGCGTTGGAGGTCGAACCCTGCACGCCGATCAGCTTGCCCTTGAGGCCTTCGGGAGTGGTCGCAAGCTCCAGGCTCTGGTCGGCGACCCACATGGCCGGGGTCTGGTAGTAGGGCGCGGAGAAATCGATGACCTTCTCGCGCTCCTCGGTGATACTCAGGGAATTGAGGATGGCGTCGATCTGGCTCGATTGCAGGGCCGGAATCAGCCCGTCCCAGGCCACTTCCTTGAGCGGGCACTGGGCCTGCATGCGCTCGCACAGCGCCTGGATCAGCTCCGGCTCGAAGCCGCTCCAGTTGCCGTTGCCGCTTTTCATCGAGAACGGCGGGTAGGGTTCCAGGGCGATGCCGAAGACGATCTTGTCGGCGGCCACGGCGTGGCTGGCCAATGCACTGAACAGGCAACCGGTGGCAAGCACCTTGAGCAGGTTTTTCATGGCTTTACCCTTTATCGAAGTTGTTGTTTTCAAGGATTGAAGCGGGACGTCAGACGCGGTTTTCCTGAGCCATGACGAATTGCCGGCAGCGTTCGCTGACCGGGTTGAGGAACACTTGCTGCGGTGGGCCTTCCTCTTCCACCAGCCCCTGGTGGAGGAACATCACCTTGCTCGACACATCCCGGGCAAAGGCCATCTCGTGGGTCACCAGGATCATGGTGCGGCCTTCCTCGGCGATGCCCTGGATGACCTTGAGCACTTCGCCCACTAGCTCAGGGTCCAGGGCCGAGGTCGGTTCGTCCATCAACAGCACCTGGGGGCGCATGGCCAGGGCCCGGGCGATGGCCACACGCTGCTGCTGGCCACCGGACAGAAAGGACGGGAAGGTGTCACGTTTGTTGGCCAGGCCGACTTTTTCCAGCAGGTGCTCGGCGTGGGCGATGGCATCCTTGCGATCTTCACCGAGGACATACACCGGCGCCTCGATAACGTTTTCCAGCACGGTGCGATGGGGCCACAGGTTGAAGCTCTGGAACACCATGCTCAGTTGGGTGCGCAGGCGTGCCACCTGGGCCGGGTCGGCGACCTGGGGGTTGCCGGCGCGATCGGTCTTGATGCGCACCTCTTCGCCATTGATGCGCAAGCTGCCGCTGCAGGGAATTTCCAACAGGTTGATGCAGCGCAGCAGGGTGCTTTTGCCCGAGCCGCTGGAGCCGATCAGCGAGACCACTTCACCTTCATTGGCGCGCAGGGCGATGCCCTTGAGCACGTGGTGATCGGCGTAGCTCTTGTGCAGATCATCGATCGCCACCACGGGATTGACGGAGTTGGGCTGCGATTGCAAGGGTCGACCCTCTTGTTATTGTGCGATGGCCGGGCAGTACCCGGCACAGGGTAGGGCTGGAGAATTAGCCATCGATGGCCTGGGGTCAATCGAGCTTTTTTAGCTGGACCCGGTAATTTTTTTCAGCAATGGACGGTTTTTCCGGCGACGGACAAGGCTATTGCCGGACCACGTTTGCAGCTATGGTGCTGCCACTCGTTTTTTTGCAGTCGAGGCCTGATCGGTATGCGTTATCCCTCCATGACCGCCCTGCGCGCGCTGGACGCGGTGGCCCGCCTGGGCAGTGTCGCCGAAGCCGCCAATGAGCTGAACCTGACCCCCAGTGCCATCAGCCACCAGATCAAGAGCCTGGAGCAGACCCTGGGGTTTGCGCTGACCGAGCGCCAGGGCCGCAGCATTCGCATCACCTATCAGGGCGAGCGCTACGCTCGGGACATTCACCTGCTTTTGGCCAATATCCTCGAGGCCGGGCAGCGTTCCGATGGCCAGCAGGTCAGTGGCCGGCTGTGCATCAGCAGCCCGCCGGGGTTCGCCACCTACTGGCTGTGCACCCATATCGCCGAGTTCCAGGCGCTGTATCCCCAGGTGGAACTGCAGTTGGTGTCACCCCGCACTCCGGGCGATACCAGCGACAGCAGCGTCGATCTGTTCGTCGCCTATGGCATGGGTGACTGGCCCAACCAGCATGTGCAGAAGATCGTCTCCCTGCGTTACTTCCCGGTGTGCAGCCCGAGCCTGGTGAATGCCATGGGCGGCCTGAAAACCCTCGACGGGCTCGATCACGCCTTGCTCCTGCACATGATCGACTACTCCGATTGGCGGGTCTGGCTGGCGGCGGCCGGGGCGCCGAATGTCGATGTGCGCCGGGGCATCATCTTCGCCGACGCGCACTTCGTTCAATCGGCCTGCATCGCCGGCCAGGGCATCGCCATGGGCGACAACCTGATCAGCGGCGAGGCCCTGGCCCGGGGGCAACTGGTGCAGCCCTTCGGCACCGAGATCGAATCCAACCGCGGTTACTACCTGGTGGCCGATCTGCTCAAGGCCGAGCGTCCGGTGGTGCTGGCCTTCAGCGAATGGGTCAAATCCCAGTTGCAGGGCATCACCCGCTTGCACCCGGAGCCGCGCCGCAACGGCAAAGCGTGAATTTTATTGAGCAATCGTCGCGATTTTTTTCGATTGTTGCGCCTCGGGTGCAGCGACTAATGTCCCTCGACATCAGCCGGGCGCAGGGTGTCGTCCGGACGCATAAGAACAAGAGGAGTAGTCGATGACCACCTGTGCCCAGTCGCTGGTTCGTTTGCTGGAAGGTTATGGCGTGGACACGGTGTTCGGGATTCCCGGCGTGCACACCGTCGAGCTGTATCGCGGCCTGCACGGCAGCCGCCTGCGCCATGTCAGCCCGCGGCATGAACAGGGCGCCGGGTTCATGGCCGACGGTTATGCCCGGGCCAGCGGCAAGCCCGGGGTGTGCTTCATCATCACCGGCCCCGGCATGACCAACATCCTCACCGCCATGGGCCAGGCCTACGCCGATTCGGTGCCGATGCTGGTGATCTCCACGGTCAACCGTCGCGAGCACCTGCGCCTGGGCCACGGCCATCTGCATGAACTGCCGGACCAGCGGGCGATGGTGGCCGGGGTCTGCGCTTTCAGTCATACCCTGCAGTCGCCTGCGGAACTGCCGGAGCTCCTGGCCCGGGCCTTTGCCGTGTTCAAGTGCGCGCGACCACGGCCGGTGCACATCGAGATTCCCCTGGATGTGCTGGACATGCCCGCCACCGACCTCAACCTGATGCCCCGCAGCCTGCCCGGTGCTCCGGCCCCGGCCGGAGCCTCGATCGAAGCGGCCGCGACCTTGCTCAACAGCGCTCACCGGCCGTTGATCCTGGCCGGCGGCGGCGCCCGGGGTTGCGCCGAGACGTTGCGCCAGTTGGCCGAACGCCTGCAAGCGCCGGTGGCCCTGACCACCAACGCCCGGGGCCTGTTGCCCTGCGCGCACCCGCTGTTGCTCGACGGCGTGCAGTCATCGGCCCATGGCCGGGCGCTGATCGACGAAGCCGACGTGGTGCTGGCCGTGGGCACTGAACTGGGGGAAACCGACTACGACTTCTTTGGCCTGGGCCCGCTGCGTTTCAAAGGCTCGTTGATCCGCCTGGACATCGACCCGATGCAGGTCATGGGCGTGCAGCGGGCCCATGTCGGCCTGGTAGGCGATGCCCTGGAAGGCTTGCAAGCCTTGCTTGGCAAAGTGCTGCAACCCAGCTCTCGCGGTCGTTGGGCCGTGGACAGCGTACAGAGGGTCAACCAGGCCGAACGCATGGGCTGGACGCCCAAGCAACAAGGCCTGCAAGGCTTGCTCGACCTGCTGCGCGACACTCTGGGCAGTCCGATCCTGGTGGGCGACTCGACCCAACCGGTGTACCAGGGCGCCTGCGGCTACCAGGCACCGGCCCCGGCCAGCTGGTTCAACGCCGGCAGCGGTTACGGCACCCTGGGCTACGGCCTGCCGGCAGCCATGGGCGCCAAGCTGGCACGGCCCGAGCGTCCGGTGGTGGCGCTGGTGGGGGACGGCGGCTTGCAGTTCGCCAGCAGCGAACTGATCGCCGCCAAGGAAGCGCAGATCGGGGTGATTCTGCTGGTGTGGAACAACCAGTGCTACGGCGAGATCCGCGACTACATGCAGGCCCGGGACATCGCGCCGCTGGGGGTGGACATCCTCACTCCGGACTTCCGGGCCATGGCCCAGAGCTTCCATGTGGCGCACCATCGCGCCGACACCCCGGCGCAGTTGCAGGAACTGCTGCAGAGCCTCAGGGATATCCGCCAGCCGGTGATGATCGAAGTCGACGCCGGCGCCTATCTGGCCCTGGACTGATCCGCAGGCCTGTTTCGCGGACAGGCTCTCCAAGAATGAGTCTTCAAGGGACAGGCCTTCGAGGGATAAGGTGGGTTACATTGACGTAGCCCGCCAGGACGCACCTTGTCACTTGAGGATTCATGGATGAACTGCATTTTCTGCCAGATTGTCGCCGGCACCCTGCCGGCGGCCGTGGTTTACCGCGATGAACACTGCATGGCCTTCATGGACGTGCATCCCCTGGGGGCGGGTCATGTCCTGCTGATTCCCCAGCCCCATGTGGAAAAGCTCGATCAATTACCCGGCTTCGTCCGTCAGCACCTGTATCAGGTGTTCGATGGATTGCTGGCCGCGCAGCGGCGTGCCGGCTACGGCGTCGAAGGCACCCACCTGCTGGTCAATGATGGTCGGGCCACCAACCAGCACATCCCCCATGCCCATCTGCACCTGATCCCGCGCAAGCGTGGCGATGCCCTGGGCTTTGCCGGGCGCCTGCTGCTGCATTTCAGCGGGTTGTTTGGGCGTCGCGCCAAACTCGAGGTCCTGCAGCAGCAGGCTGCCAGCATCGCCGAACAAGTGCGCGTGCCCTGGGTCAGCGAAACCCCGATGGGCGGTCGCTGATATGGATCGCCGCCGCGCCCTGGCGCTTGAATACGCGGAGCACCAATACCTGCGGGCCCGGGTTCAGGGCTTGGCGAACTTGGCAGGCAACCCCCATGGGGCCAGCCTGCTGGGCGAGCCGGGGTGTGGCGCCTTCGTCGTCGCTGGTAATCCCAGTCCGATGATGAACCGGGTACATGGCGACTGGGCGCAACAGGCCTGCCGCCTCGTCGAGCTGTTACAGACCTGCGCGGCCTGCGCCCCGGCGATCGCCTTGATCGCTGAGTCAGCCAAGGTGGCGGGCACCCTGGAACTGGAGGGGCAGCCATTGCAGCGCCTCAAGGGTTGGACCCACGGGCAGTTGTTCGCTTCGATCGACGAACTGGCGCCGCCGTCTTCCGCGCTGGATATCGAGCCGGTGACGGCCTTGAACCTTGAAAGGTTCTGCGCGCTGCACAGCGAAGGCTTCAATACCCCTGCGGCGGCGCGGCCGATCAACCAGGCGGCTTTCAGCGGCTTGCTCAACGATGGGCGCGGGCATTTGTACCTGCTGCGGGACCGGGGTGTTGCAGTGGCTGGCGCAGCGCTGTTCATCGCTGACAATGGCGTGGCCTACCTGGGCACTGCCTTTACCACCCGGGCCGCCCGGGGGCAGGGCCATCATCGGGCCCTGATCGGCCATCGCGTGCAGCAGGCCGCCGCTCTTGGCGCCCGGAGTGTCGCGGCCACGGCCCTGGTGAACTCGCAAAGCCGGCGCAACCTGGAGCACTACGGCTTGCGCCTGTCCCACCTGCAAACCCTGTATCGGGCCGAGTCACAGGGCTAGTGGGGTGGCGTTGTCGGCGCCGGGTCGAAGCGGATCGAGTACAGAATCGCCCTCAGGGTGGCGAAGTCCTGAAAGAACCCGACGCTATCAGCCACCACCTGACGCTGGCCGCTGTCGATCAGCGCCATCAGGCAGGTGCCGCCATAGGCGTGAAAGCCGGTGTCCCCATCGCTGATGCCGCAGGTCTGATAGGCCAGCAGGCCTTTCCAGCCGGGGCCTGAAATCTCTTGCACCGGGCTGGGTTCATCCCTTCCGGCGCTGCGCATCCACACGCCGTTTTCCTGATAGAAAAACAAACCTTCGGCGGCCTGTTCCAGGCTGCCCTGCTGCAGGCACAGGTGCAGGGTGTATTCCTCCTGGGGACGTTTTTTCGGGTGGTTCAGGGTGAGGCAGTTCTGCGCCTGGCCAAGCTTCCAGCCTTTGGGGTATTGCAGGCTGAAGCCCTGGGCCTTGAAGCGTGGTGAATCCATGGGCAATACCGGAACTCCGGCTTCCTCGCGCAAGGGTTCGTACAGGCTGGGATCGTTGCGACAGGCGGACAGCGGGCGGGCCTTGGCCTTGTGCAATTGGTCGAGACGATGTGTCTGTGGATCAGCACTGGCGCTGACGCAGGCACAGCCGTAGCCGTAGTGGTTGTTGGTGCGCACCCATTGCTGGTCGTTGAAGGTGGGCCAGTCGCCCTCGGCCTGATAACCGCCCTGGCTGGCAATTTCCCAGACGCCGTCGCGGTCGGTCAGGGTGGCGTTGGCCGGCGTCGGGTTCTCGAACCAGCCGCATCGGCGTTCGACCTTGGCCGGAGCGGCGCTGGCGGGTAAGGCAAGCAGTGTCAGGAGTGTGCAGATCAGGGCACGCTGAAACATGGAGCATCCTTGTTCGGGGTTGAGAACCGCAGATTGTGCGCCGGCATTGGCGTTAGTAGAGACCGAGGTCCTTGTTCTTCAGTAGCGCCACTTGCGCACCAAGTCGTCGCCGTAACGCTGGCTGATCAGCGCTTCGGCGCCGTCGTCGTCCTCGTACACCTCGGCCAGGCACAGCAGCATCAGCGCATCCAGGTACTCCTCGGGGGAGTCGAAGAAACGTGTCAGCGCTACGCCGGTGTCGTGATCGAAGTAGTAGACCGCGCCGCTTTCCCGGTGGAAACAGAACAGGTTGCCGTTGCCCAGGTAGTCGCCAAAGGCAACCAACTGGTGCGCCAGTGTCAGGTCCAGATCGCTCTCGGGGATATCGACAATGCCAGGGTAGGCCTCCAGCAGAGGCTGGATCGGGGTATGGCCGGGTCCTACGCTGCAAAGGATCTCCGCCAGGGACAAGCCCCCCAGCTGCCGATGATAGTCGCGCAGAGAGGGCGGCAAGGCACAGCCCAGACGCTGCTCCAGGGCCACCAGCGCTTCCTCGCTGACGGGGGTTAATTCAGGCTGGTTGACGTGTCCTTCCCACAGCGCACCGTAGGCACCGATGACCGCCAGGTACCAGCTCAGCCGCGCGGCTTGATTAGGCAGATCCGGCCAGGCCAGGGGCGGGCAGCCGGCAGGGGGCCATTGCTCGGGGGTGGTTTGATCGGTCATGGAGCGTCCTTGCGAGGGTGTCGGGAAGGGGAAAGCTTTATCCATGGCTTGAACACATGGGTCAAGCCTGATGAGCGCTGCGGACATTGTTGGCGGCAAGGTCCGGATCTAGCCTGTGGTTTCGATCTTGAATACATAGGGGGGACCGCTCAATGACCTTGAAACGGGGCGCCATCGATGCCTGGGCGCAGCCGGCCAACGGCCGTGCCCGGGCGCTGTTGCCGGAAGTGGCGCGGTTGTTCGAGAAGTCCGGGTCCGCGCATTTGCTGGACCAGGCCCTGAGCATTGAACACACGGTGGAACTGATGGACCAGGCAGGTGTGGAGAAACTCATGCTTTCGGCCTGGTGCCGGCCCGAGGGATGGGTGTTCAGCAACGATGAGATTGCGGCTTATACCCGGGCCTTTCCCGAACGTTTCGTCGGCGTGGCCACGGTGGACCTGAGCCGGCCGATGGCGGCGGTGGCCGAGTTGGAACGGGCCGTCAAGGAACTGGGCTGCAAGGCTCTGCGCATCGTGCCCTGGTTATGGAAACTGCCGCCCAATCACCGCTGGTATTACCCGCTGTATGTGAAGTGCATCGAATTGGGCATTCCCTTCTGTACCCAAGTCGGTCATACGGGGCCGCTGATGCCCTCGGAAACCGGGCGGCCCGTGCCGTACCTGGACGAGGTGGCCCTGGACTTTCCCGAACTGGTGATCGTTGGCGGGCATATCGGGCATCCCTGGACCGACGAGATGATCGGTCTGGCCTGGAAGCACGACAACATCCACATCGATACCTCCGCCTACCTGCCGGCCTATTACCCCCCTCAGTTGCTGCACTTCATGCGCACTTATGGCCAGGACAAGGTGTTGTTCGGCAGCAACTTCCCCCAGCTGTCGCTGAAAAAATGCCTGGAACAGGTGCGAGTGCTGGAACTTCCGCCGGCCATTGCGGACAAATTCCTCCAGGGCAATGCCCGTCGGGTATTCGGTTTGTAAGCGCTGGCAAAAGGCGCTCAAGCGGATCTCCTGGGCGCCTGAACGCCGCTGCGGCGGTTTTTCTGGGGGTAGGTTTCTTGCTATCGTGGCCTCCCTCTTTCACGGACGAATATCGAGACAGCCCATGGCTAACTCCACCCCGTCACGCCTCGGCAAGATCCTCCAGGGTCTGCTGTTTGTTCTGATCGGCATTGGCCTGTTGGCCATTGCTGTCAATCTCACCCTCGATCGTCGCGAATTCATCGCCAGTGCCCAGATCGCCGACGGTATCGTCAGCGACCTGAACGCCGGTGGTTCGCACCCCGAGATCGCCTTTACCACCGGCAGCGGTGAGAAAATTTCCTACCCCCAGGGCGGCTTTATCTTCGGCTACCAGAAAGATCAGCCCGTGCGGGTGTACTACCAGCCTGAGCGGCCGGCCAACAGCGCGGTCATCGACGACCCGGCAGCACTCTGGGCCACCCCGGGTGTGCTCGGCCTGATCGGTTTGGTATTTACCCTGGCCGGCCTGGTGGGTGTCATCAGCCAGCGCGGACGAGCCACACAAAGAGCAAAAGGACTTTGACCCCATGAACCTCAGCATTCCGATTCCGGTCAACGAAAGTAAATGGCTGTACCAGACCGCCAGCGGTGGCGGCCTGACCATCGCCCTAGTGGCCGGCGGTGGTGGATCGATCACCCTGCGTTCGCCTCAGGGCAAGGACGTCAGCTATCGCTACGGCGGTCTGGGGGTGGGCGCCGGCTTTGGTGGGCGCCTGCCGCGTTTCGGCAAGGTCAATATCCAGGTCAAGGGCAAGAGCGTCAGTGGTGCCGGTGCGGCGGAGGCTTTTCCCAGCACCGGCAAGGTCTTTGTCAGCGATGCCCTTCGCAGCCGGGACCTGACCGAGGACGACATCACCGGGCCTTGCTTCTATACCGAAGTCGGTGGCGGACTGGTGGTGGGCGGTTCGGCCACGGCCCTGCTGTTCGGCCTGGACCCCAAGCTACTGGCCCTGGCCGTCTTTTTGGGAAGCAACCCGGCGACCATGATGGCTTCGATCAAGGTCAACGAGCAGCTGCTGCGTTCGGCCAAGGGCGCAGTGGTCATGGCTGGCATGAACGTCGGACCACAGGCCGGTGGCGGCATCGCCACCTACATGGGCTACCTGTTCTAGCCTCGCCCTGAGGCGCGCCGGGAATCACAGGCGCGCCAGGCACTCCTGGAGAATATCCAGGCCCTCCTCAAAGATTTCAGGCTCGGTGGTCAAGGGCGCCAGCAGGCGAATGATGTGCCGCGACTTGCCGCTGGGCATCAGCAGCAGCCCGGCCTCCCGGGCGTTGCCGAGCAGGGCGCTCAACTGTTCCGGCGCCGGTTCGCCGCGGGCATTGACCAACTCGATGCCGCGCATCGCGCCGACGCCGGTCAAGCGTCCCAGATACGGGCTCAGCCGATCGGCTTTCCAGCCCTCATAACGTTGCACGATGGCCTGTTCCTGGCGTTCGCCCCAGGCTTGCAGATGTGCATCGGTCATTTCCTCCAGGGTGGCAAGAGCGGCCGCGCAAGCAATCGGGTTGCCTGAATAGGTGCCGCCCAGGCCGCCCTTGGGCAGCACGTCCAGCAACTCCCTGCGACCTACCACCGCGCCCAGCGGAAGCCCACCGCCAATGCTCTTGCCCAGCAGGATCAGGTCCGGCTCGATGCCCAGGCGAGAGAAGGCAAAGCGCTGCCCGGTGCGGCCGAAGCCAGACTGGATTTCATCGGCGATCAGCAGAATTCCGTGTTCGTCACAGAAGCTGCGTAACGCCCGGGCGAAGGTGGCGTCCAGGGCCAGGAAGCCGCCTTCGCCCTGCACCGGTTCGAGGATGAAACAGGCCACTTCCTCGACATCGATTTCCACACTGAACAGGCGCTGCATGGCCTTCAGCGCTTCGTCGCAGGTGACGCCGTTGTCGGCGCTGGGGAAGGGCAGGTGGTACACCGGCCCGGGTAGCACTCCGACCTTCTGCTTGTAGGGCGCTACCTTGCCGTTGAGGTTGAGGGTGGCCAGGGTGCGCCCGTGAAAGGCGCCGTCGAAGGCGATGACCGCACTGCGCCCGGTGGCTGCGCGGACGATCTTCAGGGCATTTTCCGCGGCCTCGGCGCCGCTGTTGGTAAGCATGCCGCTGACCGGGTAACGCACCGGGATAAAGTCCGCCAGGCGCTGCATGAACTCGATGTAGGGCTCGTGGTACGCGGCGTTGAAGGCGTAGTGGGTGAGCCGGGTGGCCTGCTGCTGGATGGCCGCGATGATCCGCGGATGGCAATGCCCCAGGTTGAGCACGCCGATACCGCCGACAAAGTCGATGTAGCGCTTGCCGTCGCTGTCCCAGACTTCGGCGTTGCGCCCGTGGCTGAGGCGGATCGGGTGGACGGTGGAAAGCGAACGGCTGATGTTCTCGTGGCTCATGGATGCGGGCTCTGGGTGCCGGAAACGAGCCGTTATCTAAGCCGTTGGCGAGGGCTTGGGACAAACGAAATAAAGTCGTCGGTTCAGTATGAAAATTCCCGATGTGCCCAAAGTGCCGTGTCAACGATCCCGGGTCTTGCGCCGTTTGCGCAGGTGACGGATCAGCGCGACAACGGCGACCAGTGCTACCACAGCAACGACGTCGAGTCGTGATCTTGGCTGTGAGTGCCTTGTTTCTGAGGGGGGTGAGTGCGTCAGCTCCATCATCTTGATGGAGCTGATACAGGGGGCAGAAAAATCTGCCACTCCGGAAAAGAACCTACTTTGGGGCTGACATTGATCAGTGAAAACCAGCCGGGGGCACCTGTTCCCGAGTGACGGTTTGAGAACGGAGCCTAGTGGACCCGGGCTGGATGGCCGATCACGCGGTCAGCTCTTGGACCCAGGCCCAGAACATCCCCGCGCCATACAGCCCCAGCCCGAACACCGAATGCGCCATCAGGCTGCGCAGCCGGGCCACATTCGGCTTGGGCATCTTGCTCGCCGCGATTCCGGCGCCCATGCCCGGTTGCATCAGCAGGAACGGTGCAGCCACCGTCACCACGCCGATGATCAGGGCCGGTGCCAGGGTCGGTTGTCGCGCCCACTCCAGGCCGCAGATCAGCAGCAACAGGGCGGCAAAGCCGACGCCGATCAGGTAGTGCGCCAGCCAGCCCAGCGCATGCTCCCCGGGTACCGCGGCGGCTTGGGCGATGCTTGGATGCACGAAGCGCCCGCGAGGAAAATGCCCTATCCAGCGGCCGACCATGGCCCAGTTGGCACCAGGAATGTTCAGCCCCCGCGCCAGAAGCAGCGTCCAAAGATCAAGGATCAAGGTAGCGCCTATGCCCAACAGCAGCGCCTGTGAAATCAACGCGACGAACTCATGCATTAAGGACTCCTTGAAGTGCGACGGGCTGTGCTTCAGCCTTGTGCATGGGTGTGATAGGTTTTCATTCAATTAAGTGATTGAATGATCAATAAAACAGCAGGAGCTGTCAATGAGCGATTCGATTTCCCCCCAGCAGCCCCTGGCCGAGATGGCTGAGCTGGCACGTATTCTCGGCCACCACCATCGCCTGATCCTGCTGGAGCACATCGCCCGCGACGAGCAGCCGGTGGAGCGCTTGGTGGAAGCCTCGGGGCTCTCGGTGGCTAACACCTCGCAACACCTGCAGCAGCTGAGGCGAGGCGGGTTCGTACAGACCCGGCGTGATGGCAAACGGGTGCTCTACAGCCTGAGCCCGGGGCCGCTGGTGAGCCTGCTGGACGCCTTGCGTCAGTACGTCGATTACAACCATGGGCAGATTCGCCAACTGCTGGCCGACAGCGAGCAACAGCCGATGCGACTGGAGGGCATATCCCGTGAGGAACTGCGTCAACGCTTGCAGGAAGGCGGCATGACCCTGCTGGACGTACGTTCGCCGGAGGAGTTCGCTCAAGGGCATTTGCCTGGGGCAATCAACATCCCGATGGCGGACCTGGAACAGCGTCTGGCCGAACTGTCCACCGATCAAGAGCTGGTGGCCTACTGCCGTGGTCCGTACTGCGTGCTGTCACAGAATGCCGCAGCCCTGCTACGGGCCAAGGGCTTCAAGGTGCGACGCCTTGATGAGGGGTTCAGCGATTGGCAAGCGGTCGGATTGGAGGTGGAAACCAGTGAGTAAAAGCGTCACGTAGGCGGGCATACAGGACATTGCCTAGGGCGCCATGATCCATATCAACAGGGCTTTCAGAAAAATCCTATACAAGGGCACCAGGCTCGGACTCACGAGGTATCGAGCCCCTGACCTGCACCGTGAAGGTCGGGATAACCAATAAAAACCTTTGTGGATATCGGCCGAGGGGACCACCCCAGGCGGATTTTAAAGGAATAACCTGATGGCTTTTTCTCTGTCGCGCCTGTGCCTGCTAGGCGCTGCGTTGCTCTGCGTACCCCCTCTGCAAGCCAGTGAGCCGACCCCGGCAACGGCGGTTACCCCACCCGACTCCGAGCTGATCCAGCGTGGCCTGTACGTGGCCCAGCTGGGTGACTGCATCGCCTGTCACACCGCCAAGGGCGGGGCCACCATGGCCGGTGGCCTGGAGCTGAAGACGCCCATGGGCACCATCTACTCCAGCAACATCACCCCGGATAAAAACACCGGTATCGGCCGCTACAGTTTTGAAGAGTTCGATCGCGCCATGCGCGAAGGCGTCACCCCTGACGGCAGCCATCTTTACCCGGCCATGCCCTATCCGTCCTACGCCAAGATGACCGAAGAGGACATGCGCGCTCTCTACGCCTACCTGATGCACGGCGTGGAACCGGTGGCCCAGGGCAACCTGGAAGCCGACATGGGCTTCCCCTTCAACCAGCGCTGGGGCCTGTGGTTCTGGAACCTGGCCTTCGTCGACAAGCAGCCGTTCAAGCCCGATCCAGCCAAGGACGAGCAGCTCAATCGCGGCGCCTACCTGGTCCAGGGGTTGGGTCACTGCGGTTCCTGCCATACGCCACGGGGCATTGCCTTCCAGGAGAAGGCCATGAGCGACACCGAGTCCGGCGGCCAGCACTACCTGGCCGGCGAGACGGTGGAAGAGTGGCGGGCCCTGAGCCTGCGCAACCTGTGGACCGTGGAAGACACGGTGCAACTGCTCAAGACCGGGCAGAACCGCTTCGCCACGGTGTCCGGTAACATGGCCGACGTGATCCACCACAGCACCCAGCACTTCACCGACGCCGACCTGACCGCCATCGCCGCGTACCTCAAGTCCCTGCCGGCCGGCAAGGATGACCTGCCCATGCCTTCGGTGGCCCTGACCCCGGCGGCCCCGCCGAACAACCTGTTCACCTCCCGTGGCGGCCTGGGTTACGCGCAATTCTGTTCCGACTGCCACCGCCAGGACGGCGCCGGCGTGCCGCAGATGTTCCCGTCCCTGGCGGGCAACCCCAGCGTCGCTTCGGCCAACCCGACCTCCCTGCTGCACATCACCCTGACCGGCTGGCAGACCGCGCAGACCGCGGCTCATCCGCGGGTCTACACCATGCCTGGTTTTGCTCAGCTGGCGGACGGCGAGATCGCCGAGATCCTCAGTTTTATCCGCAGCAGTTGGGGCAACAACGGTTCGGCCATCAGCGCCGAGCAAGTGAAAAAGATGCGTGCGCAACTGAGCCCGCAAGTGGAAAGCACCCTGTTCGAAACCCCGCGCCTGGCCAACCTGCTGGCGGCGCCGAATGCCGAGCAAGTGGTGCGTGGCATGCGCCTGCACCTGGAAACCAAAGCCCTGTTGCCGGACAACGTCGGCAACTCGCTGAACTGCACCAGTTGCCACCTCAACGCTGGCACCGTGGCTGACGGTTCTCCCTTTGTCGGTGTCTCGGCGTTCTTCCCCGGCTACGCGCCGCGGGCGGGCAAGACCATCACCTTGGAAGAGCGCATCAACGGCTGCTTCCGCCGTTCCATGCATGGCAAGCCGCTGCCGGTGAACGGCGCCGACATGCAAGCCATGGTGGCCTACTTCGAGTGGATGAAGATGAACACTCGTCCCGAAGACAAGGTGGCCGGACGCGGCGTGGGCAAGATCGACCCGGCCCTCAAGCCTAACGCCGACAATGGCAAGCAGGTCTATGCCAAGCAATGCGCGGTGTGCCACGGCGTCGACGGCGAAGGTCTGAAACGGGCCGACGGCAGCCTGATCTTCCCGCCGTTGTGGGGCGATCAATCCTTCAACATCGGCGCCGGCATGGCCCGCACCTACACCGCAGCGGCCTTCGTCAAACGCAACATGCCGATTGGCTTCCACGAGAAATTCCCCCTGGGCCAGGGCGGCCTCTCGGATCAGGAAGCCCTGGACGTGGCCGAGTACTTCTCCCACCAACCGCGGCCGGACTTCCCGGACAAGGTCAAGGACTGGCCCAACGGTGGCCGTCCGGTGGACGCTCGTTACTGAGGGCTTGACCCTGTAGCCGCCGCCTTGAGCTGCGGCTACAGGCCCCGCAGAAAAATCTGCCGATGCTCCCTGGCGCCGAGGTAAGATCGCCATCCTTTGCCTCAGCCTTCGCTGGCGGTCCCATCAAGGATGAATCATGCGGCTGCATTCGATCCTGTTGCTGAGCCTGTCACTGGGGCTCGGCGGCTGTACCTTTGTCTCCACCCTCAAGGCCACCACCGTGAGCTACCGGGTGCCGGCCGATGCCGGTGACACCGCGCTGATCCGCATCGTTGCCCAGGGGCTGGTGCGTGGCGTGCCTTACAGCGATTGCATCGACTGGCGCAAACCGAGCTCCGGGCTGATGGTTCGCCCCCATCGTGGTATTGCCCATCCCAACTTCCGCAACCTGGGCATCCCCATGACGGCCGCCACCGACCGCATGCGCCGTCAGGAAGGCTTTGGCGCCAACGAGCTGAAGATCCCGGCCAATCGTCCGTTCGCCTTCATGTTCTACAACACCGAGCCCGGGATGGATAAGGACTACCGCTTTGTCTGCGAACAAAGCGTGACCTTCGTTCCCGAGGCCGGTGCGACCTATCAGATGGTCTTTCTCCAGGACCAGATGTGCACAGCGATGCTGCGCAAGATCGACGATCAGGGCGAGATGCTGCCGGAACGGGTGGCACTGCGGCCTACCGATTACTGCAGTGCTGATGCGCGTTAGGGCTCGAACCTAGGGCGCATAGTGCTTGCAGATTTCCTCCCAGATATAGGCCCCGCGAAAGCGGATCCAACGGATGAACAAGCGCACGCGAAACGCCTGCCAGCGGTTGCTGCGCCGAAGCGCCAGGCTTGCCTCGATCTCCTCCAGCAAGGGCTCGCGAGCAAAGCCCATCCAGATTTCCGGGATCACTGCCATCAGGTTGATGTAGCACACCGGCGCCACCTCTTCGTAGAGAATGCGCTCCACCTCGGCCCGGTCATAGGCCTGGGTTTCGCGGGCGATGTAGGCGTAGTCCACCTCGTTATCGACAAAGGCGTCCGATAACACGTAGCGAATATCGTCCCGCTGCTTCGGGGTGATGTCTGATGACACGCGGTGCTCCTTCCTTGGGCTTTCGGGGATCTGTCTGGCGCGCTGGCGGATTCTATCTCGGCGCAATCATTCGCGTCGGCGCCGCGCCATTGGCATTGTGCTGGAGGATGGTCACCGGCTGGCCCTGCTGATTGAAAAACACCTGGCCGATCCCCGACGAATTCCACAGTCGCTCCCCGGCTTCGGCATGCTCGGGCACGTGGGGTATCACCTTCATCCGCCGGCGCTTGGTGAACCAGTTCAACGGCGAGCGCGGCGAGTAGAGCCAGCGGTTGAGGCGGTCGAACCATTCCAGCAGGGTGTCGGGGAATTCGTTCTTGATGCCGCTGCTGGTGATCTGCCAGATGCGCGGGCCGCCCTGGCGGTGACGGATCAGCACTTCGTAGACGAAGGAATAATGCACATCGCCGGAGAGAATCACGTAGCTGCCCGGGGTTCGCGAGTGGCGGAAGATGTTCAGGATCACCTGGGCCGAACCGCGATGGGCCATCCAGTTTTCCGCGTCCACCAGCAGCGGGTAACCGCACCAGCTGAAGACTTTCTGCACCGTCTCGATCAGCTTGACGCCGAAGATCGGCGCCGGTGAAACGATGATCGCCGAGGGGTGATCCAGCAGTTCGTGTTGCAGTTCGCACAGGGCCTCCCAGTCCAGCAGGCCCGAGGGCTGGCCCAGGTTGGACTCGCTGCGCCAGCGCCGGGTGCGGGTGTCCAGCACCACCAGGGCCGGGGTGCTGGGCAAGACGTACTGCCACTGTGCAAAGCGCAGCAACTGGTCGATCAAATCGTCCTGGGCCTGACGTTGCAACAGGTGTTTCGGGCCTTGTGGCGTGGCACTCAAGGCGCGGGTGTGGTCCAGCAGTTGGGTGAAGGCGTCCGGGTTGTTGCCCCAGCCCTGGCACAGCATGTACGCCAGCAGCGCGTTGCCGATGATGCGTTTGGAGAAGGGATGACCGTAGGCGGTTTCTTCCCACTGGGCGCTGAGGTTCCAGTCGTCGGTGATGTCGTGGTCGTCGAAGATCATCAGGCACGACAGGTGGGCGAAGACCCGCGCGGCACCCTTCAGACCCTGGACAAAATCATCGATGCGCTGCTGTTCCCGGGTGTAGCGCGTTTGCTGTTCCGGTGTCAGTTGCGGTGGCTGTGGCGCGATCAGGGTCCAGGGCACCGGTGACCACACCAGCAGGTACATGGCCAGCACCTCGGCGAAGGTCACCAGGTGGTTGTCGGCATTGCTGCTGGTGAAGATCGGCTTTTTCACCCCGCCGAAAAACCGCTCGCGCAGGGTTTCATTGCTCTTCAGCGCCGGGAGCAATTCGGCTCGTCGGTAGTAGCTGGCGCCATGGCGGTACAGCGCCTGGCTGTCGGCCACCACCGCGCCCTCCAACTCTTCATCGAACAGCCCGAGGCGCTCGATCAGGGCGTGAACCGCCCGCAACATGGGCCCGGCCACATCGTCGGCGTACACCTGATCGCCGCTCATCATCAACAAGGCGGGGCGCTGTGCGGGCTCGGGCTGTTGCGCCAGCAGGCGGTCGACGCAGAGCAGGCCATCAGTGGACGGGTGATGGGGCTTGCGGCAGGAGCCGTGGAGCAGGTTGTCGATGCGGCTGTGGAGCACGAACTCCGGAGTCCTGGCATCGCCATACAGCAGGTGCGGCGCCCAGTCGGCAATGGATCGGGCGCCGTCCTCGGCGTCGTTGATCAAGAGGTCATAGGCAATCGTCACGTCCTGGGGCAGGGCGTCGTCCAGGGGCACATCGATCAGATGGATAAAGGCCTGGCGCCCGACGGGGATGACCTGGCATTGCTGCTGATCGAGGGGCCGTTCCAGGGCCGGGCCGCCCGTGGGTTGCAGGCGCAGGGTCAGCGGCAACGCCCTTGAACCCACCAGCCACAGCACCAGCCGCGTTGGCTCCAGGCGGCGCAGCAGCGGGCCGGCAAGAACGGAGGGCAGGGCAGGGGCGGGCTTAGTCAGTGGCATCTGCTGCGGGGTCTCTAGCGGTAGCAAAGGGGGCGCAATGGTAGCGCAGCCGATGTCGAAGAAACGTCGGCTGCGGGCGCCGGGTCAAGGCTTTTGTATCCGATTATTTATGGGCGCTGGCCAGCATCACACCGAATCCGAGAAAGGTCATCCCCGACAGTTTGCCGACGATCCTGGCCCCTCGGCTACTGGACAGCCAGCCCCTGGCGCCGTTGGCCATCAGCGCGTAACCGCTGTGCAGCGCAATCACCAACAGGCTGTAGGACGCCACCAGCACAAAGAACTGGCTGTAGTAATCGCCTTGCGGCTGGATGAACTGCGGGAACACCGCGAGAAAGAAAAAACCGGCCTTGGGGTTGAGCAACTGGATCGACAGGGCCTCGACAAAGCGCCGTCCGGGGCGGCTTTTAGTGTCCTGGAGTGGCGGAATGAAACTCTGCGTGCGCCACATCTTCACCCCCAGATACAGCAAGTACAGGGCGCCGATGTACTTGAGCAGGGTAAAGGCGGTGGTTGAGGCCGCCAGGACCAGACCCAGGCTGCTGGCGGAAATCCCCGCCACCACAAAGGCGCCCAGGGCGATACCGAGAATACCCGGCAGTGCCCCGCTCCAGCCGTGGCGCAGGGCGTTGGACAGGGTCAGCACCACCCCGGGGCCGGGGCTGAGAATGGTCAGGGTGGCCAGCAGTAAAAACAGTCCATAACTTGCCATGGAGCACTCCAGAAATGAGCCATTGAAGGGGCGCAGCCTGCTCCGCGGTTGGCGGCCTGACAAACGCTTTAATTGCACGGCTGATGTGCCTAAATCAGATCCATGCACAGGCTCTACAAAGCGTGTCAGGCGCCGCTGGCCCGGGCGGGCACCTGGGTCCGATTAGTCACCGCGTCCTGCTGAATCTGCGCCAGCATCCACTCGATAAACACCTGGGCTTCGGGGGCGGCATCGGCGGCGAGCGCGTAGTAATAGCGGGTCAGCGGCTGGTGCAGTTCCGGCAACGGGCAGACCAGCCGGCCGCTGCTCAGATCCTTGGCCAGCAACGAGGCCGGGCACAGCGCCAGCCCCAGGCCGTCGACACAGGCCTGGAGCACGAAGTGCAGATGGTCGAAATGCAAGGTCGGTGGCTGGCGCAGTGGCTTCAGACCGCAGTGTTCCAGCCATTTTTGCCAGTCGTTGGCGCGGGTACGACTGACCAGCAGGGTATGGCGTCCCAGATCCTTGGGGCTGTTCAGCGCTGCGCTTTGCAACAGCGAGGGCGCGGCCACCACCAGGATTTCATCCTCCAGCAAGCGCTGAGGCTGCAGCGATGGCGCCCAGCCCGAACGCCCGCGGCGAATCACCAGATCGAAGGTTTCCTTGGCCGGGTCGGGGAGCAGGGTGCTGGTCACCACTTCCGGCTGGATCTGCGGGTACAGCGCCATGAACTGCGGCAAGCGCGGAATCAGCCAGCGCACCGCGAAGGACGGCCGCACATTGACAGTCACCTTGCGCAGGGCCGCGCCGCGGCGCAGTGACACCGCGGCCGCGGCGATCTGGGTCAGGGCCACGCTGACCTGTTCATAGAAGGCTTGCCCGGCGGGGGTCAGCACCGACTGGCGAATGCGCCGTTCGAACAGCAACACACCCAGGTGCTCTTCCAGCAGTTTGATATGGCGGCTTACCGCGCTGTGGCTCACGTGCAGTTCTTCAGCCGCGCGGCTGAAACTCTCATGGCGAGCGGCGGCGGCAAAGGCGCGGACGGCGTTCAAGGGGGGAAGGTCAGTGATCATGTGTCTAATTTAGTCACCTATGCGGCGCAATAAAAGCGTTTGTCAGTGCCACATCGTTAACGTCCATCGCGAGCAAGCTCGCTCCTACATCCAGACGTGCCGCTGCGCGAAGCCCTGGAGCAGGTGTCGCAATTGCTGTTCCACGCCAAGCATCTGGCTCGGGACGCGGCGCTGGAGCGGGATGACCGCTATGCCTGGGCCGCTCATTACTTCAGCGAGATGGGCAAGGCGATTGTCGATGATTTGTGCCTGGGGAGCTGGCCGGCTGCCGGGGAAGGGCAGCGCGCGGGTTGAGGTGAAGCTTTAAAGGTCTGTGCAGGCGCAGGGAGCCCGGAGGTGAGTTGCTCCCCGCCTGCGATTCTCTCAGGCCGAGGCCTTATGCTCTTCGCCGCGTTCAATGCTCTGCGGCTGGCCTTGTTCGATCACCCAGCGCAGCAGCTCGGTCACCGACACCCGGTGCTTGCGTTCCACCCATTCCATGCCTTCGGGGCTGTAGTGCTCGCTGTAGCGGGTCAGCACCAGGTAGTGCTGGTCGTCGGACAGGCGCAGGCTGACTTCGCGGCAATGCAGGCTGGCGTCGGCGAGTTTGGTCACCCGTTGCAGCAGCATCAGGGCGTGTTGATCGGAGGTCGGCAGGGGCAGATCCTGCGCGACGAGAGGGGCCGGGGCGGGGTTGATCAGGCGCATGGTCAGGGTTCTCCAGCAAGGGGAAGCCGATGCTGGCAGGCAAACCTTGCGCAAAGATGTCTGCTTTATTGCGCCGCTGAAGGTTTGTTACTGCGTTGAAATATATGACGCCGGGCGGCGAATGGTTTTAGATAACCGCTTACTCCGACTTGAAGTGATGTCCGCTGGTGAGCCGTCTCTTGATCGTGGACGACGACATTGAAGTCCTCGCGCTGCTGAAGAAATTCTTTGTCCAACAGGGCTATCAGGTGGCCGTGGCCACCGATGGTGCGTCGCTGTGGGCGGCGCTGGAGCGCGAGGTGCCGGACCTGATCATCCTCGATCTGATGCTCCCCGGCGACAACGGCCTGACCCTGTGCCA
This sequence comes from Pseudomonas sp. RC4D1, assembly GCF_018390395.1. Lineage (NCBI taxonomy): Bacteria > Pseudomonadati > Pseudomonadota > Gammaproteobacteria > Pseudomonadales > Pseudomonadaceae > Pseudomonas > Pseudomonas sp. RC4D1. The sequence continues at coordinate 1,827,860 of NZ_JAHBAW010000002.1, read as the reverse complement.
GCGTCTGCGCCAGCAGCACGCCACGCCGGTGATCATGCTCACCGCCATGGGCGAGTTGAGCGACCGGGTGGTGGGGCTGGAGATGGGCGCCGACGATTACCTGAGCAAGCCTTTCGATGCCCGTGAGCTGCTGGCCCGGGTGCGGGCGGTGCTGCGCCGGGCTGGGGAGAGCCGGCCGGTGAGCGGCGAGGTGCCACGGCCCTTGATCAAGTTCGCCGACTGGCAACTGGACCTGACCCGCCGCGAGCTGCGCTCGCCGGACCAGGTGATGATTCCGTTGTCGGCGGGGGAGTTCGACCTGCTGCTGGTGTTTGTCGAGCACCCGCAGCGCATCCTCACCCGCGAGCAGTTGCTGGACCTGGCCCGGGGCCAGGCCCATGACGCCTTTGATCGCAGCATCGATGTGCAGGTCAGCCGTCTGCGGCGCAAGCTGGAGTTCGACACCAAGCGCCCGGCGATGATTCGCACCGTGCGCAACGGCGGTTACCTGTTCACCCCCAGCGTGACCCGCCAGTGAAGCTGATCAAGCCCCTGTGGCGCTATCGACTGCGCGACACCGTGGCGCGCTGGATTGCCCTGACCATCATCATGGCCATGCTCACCGCCCTGGCGTTCAATGCGCTGTTCGTGCAGTTGGCCGGGGTCTGGGCCTATCCACCGCTGGCGGAAACCGGGTTGCTGGAAAAGTCCGCGGCCATCGTGCGCATGATCGAAGCCTCGGAGCCGGGCCAGCGCCCGCAACTGGCGGCGGCGGTCAGCAGTGATCACCTGAGTATCCGCTGGCAGCCGACTCGCCAGGGCTTTGCCCTGCCTGAGCTGGACGACCCGGAGTATCGGGTCGGCTCGGAAGGTATCCGCGCCATGCTGCAACCGCCCCAGCGACATATCGAGGCCTACCAGCCCAGTGACTGGCCGGGCCCGGATGGGCGTTACGCGTTGCTGGTGCAACTGACTGATCAGAGTTGGGTGATGTTTTCCTCGGCGTCGCGCAGTTGGGGCCTGGAGGAGGGCACGCGCAACCTGATCGTGATCGCCCTGGTGCTGATCTCCACTGGCCTTGTGGCCTTGATCGCCACGCGCCGGCTGGCCAAGCCGCTGCAGCAGTTCGCCCAGGGTGCGCGGCGCTTTGCCGTGGACTTTCGCGCGCCGCCCATCGATCCGGTGGGCCCCCACGAAATCCGCCAGGCCATCCTCGCCTTTAACGCCATGCAGGCGCAGTTGCAGCACTTCATCAAGGACCGCACGCAGATGCTCGCGGCCATCTCCCATGACCTGCGCACACCGCTGACCCGCATGCGCCTGCGCGGCGAGTTCATCGAAGATGCCGATCAGCAGCAGCGCCTGTTTCGTGATGTGGACGAAATGCAGGCCATGATCAATTCGGCCCTGGAGTTCTTTCGCGACGATGCACGGCTGGAACAGGCCACCCATTTCGATCTGGCCGAGCTGCTGCAGACCCTGGTGGACGACTATCGCGACCAGTCCATGGAGATCCTTTTCAGCGGCCCGCCGCGCCTGGTGTATTGCGGCCGGCCCCTGGGGCTCAAGCGGGTGATGACCAACCTGCTGGATAACGCGATCAAGTACGGGGGCGAGCCGGCCATCGTGCTGGAGCAGGGCGCCGATCAATTGCGGGTGCGGGTGCTGGACCGTGGCCCGGGAATTGCGCCCGAGGCGCTGGAGCAGGTATTTGCGCCGTTCTACCGGCTGGAGAGTTCGCGCAACAAGAGCACCGGTGGCGTGGGCCTGGGGCTGTCGGCGGCGCGGGCCATCGTCCGCGAGCATGGCGGCGAGTTGCGCCTGTTCAATCGTGAAGGCGGTGGGTTGGAAGCGCGGGTGGAGTTGCCGCTGTAGCCGCTGCCGCAGGCTGCGACAAGGCCCGAAGGGCCTTGCGAAGTCCTTCGAGCGCCCAGGCCGGCCGATCCCAGCCTGGGAACACTGAATCCGTTGCGGCTCAGGACCAGTCGAAGCAGAACAGCACCAGGCCTTCCACCGGCTCATAGAACATCACGATCAGGTCGGCGCCGCTGATGCCATAGTGGTAAGCCGGAGCCCCGAGTACGTGCTGGAAGCGCCGGCCCGCGGGGCTCAAAGGCCAGACGTCGATGTCGCCGCTGTCATCGGTGGCCTCGACGATATCCATGGGGAACTCCACGGTTTCCACCCAATTGCCGTAACCCTCGGCGACACCGCCGATCTCATCGATAAAGGTCAGGCGCTGCTCGTCATCTTCCGGCCAGGTCAGGTAGCCCAATTGCTGGTAGCGCTGGCGCGCGGTCTGGTAGGCGGCATGCTGCTCGGCGTAATGGCGTTGCAGCTCGCTGCGCAAGTTACGCTGTGGTTCGGGCAACTGGGCGTTGTCCGGGTGCAGAAAGAAGTAGCGCGGGTCGCCGCACAGGCGGTAGCGACCGTGCTCGATCTTGAAGCCGATCCAGTTGGTTTTCAGCAGCTCGCTGCCAAAGCCGCAGTGTTCCGTCAACTCGCCCACCAACCCCTCGTGAGGTTCGATGGGGCTTAACAGGTGCAGGCGCCCGGACCATTCGGGGTTGATCAGGCTGGCGTCTATGGACAGCAGCGGCAGCAGGTGTTCGGCCAGCTCTTGCTGGTCGGCGACGAACACGTCCTTGGCGTCGGGAAAGGCCATGGCGCCGGGAGGCAGTTGGGTGTAGTGCGCGGTGGCAACGGTGGGCATTGATCGAGTCCTTGATGATTGGGCATGTATGGCGCGCAAGCGCGGTCGCGATTTTGCGGGGTTGCTGACGAATGAACAATCCGTTGGCGGCGCGCAAGGACAGCGTTTGTCTGCACGGTTCGGTCATGGGGGCCGCGGTGTGTAGGCGGTTTCAGTGGAGGTGGGGTGATCAAACCGTTTGAAGGAGGGGAGGTGGCGAACGGGGCGTAAACCTCAAGGTTGGCGCCCCGTAGCGTGTTGCAGTGATGCTCAGGCTGACAGGGCCAGTTTTGTAGCGCCGACGTCCGCCGTCGCCTGGGCCTGGGTGCGCTCATCTTCTTCCAGCCCCCGGGAGGCGCGGCCCACCAGCAGTGGGTCCGGGGCGTGGGCGACTTTCAGGTCCTTGCCCGGGTAGTCCAGCTCATGCAGGAAATGGCGGATGCAGTTGATCCGCGCGCGCTTCTTGTCGTCGGACTTGATCACCGTCCACGGTGCATCGGCGGTGTCGGTGTGGAAGAACATCGCCTGCTTGGCGGCGGTGTATTCGTCCCACTTGTCCAGGGACTTGATGTCGATGGGGGAGAGCTTCCAGTGCTTGAGCGGGTCGTCCCGGCGTGAGATGAAGCGCCGCAACTGTTCTTCGCGGTTCACCGAGAACCAGAACTTGAACATCAGGATGCCGCTGTTGCACAGCATGCGTTCCAGCTCCGGGGTCTGGCGCATGAACTCCAGGTATTGCAGGGGCGAGCAGAACTCCATCACGCGTTCGACCCCGGCGCGGTTGTACCAGGAGCGGTCGAAGAAGACCATTTCCCCGGCGGTGGGCAAATGCTGGATGTAGCGCTGGAAGTACCACTGGCCCTTTTCCTGTTCCGAGGGCTTTTCCAGGGCCACGATCCGCGCGCCACGGGGGTTGAGGTGTTCCATGAAGCGCTTGATGGTGCCGCCTTTACCGGCCGCATCACGGCCTTCGAACAGCACCACGATGCGCTGCCCGGTTTCCTTGACCCAGCTCTGCACCTTGAGCAGCTCGATCTGCAGCTCGTTCTTGGCCTTTTCGTACTCGGCGCGGCGCATGCGGTTGCGATACGGATAGTTGCCCGGCAGCGCAGCGGACACGCTGTCTTCATTGGAACCGCGAGGCGCGCTGGCCACTTGCAGGGCCATGGGCTTCTGGCTGATGGCGTTGATTTCGGCTTCGGCGGCTTTCACCGGGGCGGTCTTGGTTGTGCGTGGGCGGCGAGGGCGCGGCGTAGCCGCTTTGCGTGGAGCAGCCTTGGTGCTGGCAGGGCTGGTTGTGGCCGGAGCGTTTTGCGCTGGGGCGGGAGGCACGGGCAGGGCGGTGGATTCTTCACTCATGGGAGGGGGGCCTGTAGTTGCGTTCAATGTCCTCCGGTCATTTTTAGGGCTGGGCAGTTGGCGGCCGTTGATCTCGATCAAGTTTGTAATAAGGAAAAGTCGGTAATCAGTTGAGATTTTTTCGGCGGCTCATTCGGGAGCTATCTGACCTGGGGCGCTGGCCATAACGGCTGACGATGGCGCCGCAGGATCTTGGTGCGCGCAGCGGTGAAAGGACGGCGGATATCAATCCGCCTCCTGTCGTTTTCAGTGAGCCAGAGCCGGTCGCCGGTCCGCGGGATCGCGCTGGCCGGGCTTGGAGGCTGCCGAGGTGGCGGCACTGTGTCGGGTTTGCAGGGCGCCGAACGAGGTGATGTAACCGGCAATGGCGCTGGCGACCACGGTCGGCGGGCTGGCCAGCCAGACCTGACCTGGACCGGAGCGCCCCGGAAAATTCCGGTTGATGGCGCTGACGGTGACCTGCTCCTGGTGGGTCGATGAACCAGGGCCGCAGTTAGCGCAGGCGCCGCAGGCCGGCTGCAGCAGTTGCGCGCCAAAGGTTTCGAAGGCCGGCAGGTAACCCTGCTCCTCGCAGTAGTCGCGAACATCCACGGTGCCGAATTGCAAATAGAGTTTGACCTCGGGATGCAGCCGCAGGTCGTTTTCCAGCGCCCAGTTGATCACCTCGAAATAATGATCGAAGTCATCGCGCTTGCCGGCGGTGCAGGAACCGCCATAGGCGATATCGACCCTGACCCGCTCGGTCAGGTCGGTGAGGCGCTGTCCGTTGCCGGGGTCGCCCGGAGCGGCAATCATCGGCAGGATCTGATCGCAGTCGAGGACGATCGTGTCGGCGTACTTCGCCTCGGGGTCGCTGGTCATCCAGGGTTCGAGCACGAAGTCGAGCTGGCGTCGCTCCTTGAGAAAACGAACGGTCTCTTGATCGGGCACGACGATCCCGCTGAAACCACCCAGCTCCGCTGTCATGTTGGTGAGGGTGGTGCGTTCGTCGGTAGACAGGAACGCCAGGGCCGGGCCACCGAATTCGAAGATCTTGCCGACGCCGTGGCCGGCTTTGATCCGGCTATCGGCCAGCAGGGCCAGCACCAGGTCCTTGGCGGTCACGCCGGCGGACAAGCGGCCGACCAGGGAAATGCGCAGCACCTGTGGATACACGGTCCTGACCGAGCCGGTCATGAAGGCGTTGGCCATGTCGGTGGTGCCCACGCCAAACGCCAGGCAGCCGAGTGCGCCGCTGTGGGGGGTATGGGAGTCGGTGCCGACCACGACTTGTCCGGGCAGGGCATAGTGCTCGGCCATCATCGCGTGGGAGATGCCCTCGCTGCCTTCGGCCGGCAGATAGCCGTGGGCGCTGAGTCGATGCTTGGCGACGAAGTCCCGATGGGCTTGAGACAAGCCATCGAGTTCGCCCACCAGGCTCTGTTGCAGGTGCGCCGGGCTGCGGTGCTTGTAGGACAAGTGGTCCTCAAACGCCAGGATCGATTCCGGCTGGTACACAGAGAAGCGTTCGCCGAAGGCATCGTGGAGCAAATGGGCGCAAAGCCCGGTGTAGTACTCGTGGATAAAGCGCCAGTCGGCCTTCAGCAGAATGCCGGCGCCCTGCTCGACGCGTTCGGCGCCGGGGGCCTTGAGCAAATGCCGATGAATGATCTTCTCGGCAAAAGTCAGGGGCCCGGTGGGCTGCTGCGGCGATGCTTCTGCGGGCTGGTCCGGCTGCTGACGCAAATGTTCGCGCCCGTAGTTGAGCAGCCCGCCGCTGCGCAGAATGGCCGTGGACAGCGCATCCCTGTTGCCGATCAGCTCCTCCAGCGCCAGCTCCTCGCCAGCCTGCAAGCGCGGCACCAAGGACAAGTCGGTGGAGGTCAGCAGCCCGATGTTGTCGGCGTTCTGTCGGTAGATGCGCTCGAAGCTTTCGGCGATGACCAGGCGGATGCCGGCTTTTTTCTCCGCCAGCGGGCTGTGCTCGCGGGAAGAACCTTTGCCGTAGCGGGTGCCCGCCACGCTCACTGTAAAGCCTCCGGAGGCGACATCGTCCTTGCCGATAGGCAGCACCGGGCCCGTCTTGAGGCCGACATAAGGGTATGAACCCAGCCGCTGGTCAAAGAAAGCCAGCACCGGAATCGGCGTTATTTCATCCGTTGAAATGTCATCGCGCAGGGGCTGTGCCTCCTCGAGGGTCAGTGTTTGCCCCCCCAACTGCCGTGACACTTTCAAAGGATCGCTGCTTAGAAAAAGCAACTTTGCGTCAAGCTTGAAACCCATGATTTACCCCAAAAGAAATGGCCGACGGTTTCAGATCAAGTGCCGACCGTCATAGACGCTGTTGTCGTAGGCGGCATGCTTGGCGGCCTCGGCGGCTGGCGCTGGTTTCGCGGTCACGGCGCCTCCCCAGGTGGCATAGATCAACGCGCCCTTGGAGGACTTCCAGGCGTGGGTGCTGCCTGGCGGGTAAATCACCAGGTCGCCCTTGAGGTAAATCCCGTTTTCATCCTCAAAGTCACCGTCGAGGATCAGAAAGGTTTCATGGCCGTGGTGGTGGTGAGATTGGGCGCTGGCGCCTGCTTCGCAACGGATCAGGGCAATGCGCTGGGCACTCTCCTGGCACTCGAACAGCGTGTGAATACTGGCGCCGCTGCGACCCAGTTGTTGATGAGTCGACCATTGGATCGAATCCGGCTCGCTGGATACATTCAGCAGATTGAAAACTGTCGGGTTCATGGATGTGCGCCTGTTATAGAGAAGAGGTGATGAAGCTGAAGGTCGAGCTGATGTTTGCCGTGCGGGAGATTCTTTCTATCGCCGCCAGGTGACGCTCCTGGGTCACCGCCGCGCAGGCATCTTCCAGAACGGTGATCTTGAAGTCCCTGTCATGCCCGTCGAGGGTGGTGGCGAGGATGACGTGTTCGGTCGACACCCCTGTCAGAACCAACTCTTCAATGCCTTGGGTGCGGAGTATCAATTCCAGGTTGGTTTGATAGAACGGGCTGACCCGGCTCTTGGCGATCACGATTTCGTCCTCGCGGGGGCGCAGGTCGTCGTGCACCTGGGTCGACCAGGTCTGCAACTTCAAGACGCCATGCTCCTTGGCGGGAGCGAAGACTCGGGAGTGCGGGGGGAAGCCTTCATAGTGGGCGTTGAAACCGACGACGATAAAGATGATCGGCAGGTGATTGCTGCGGGCGTAGTTCAGGGCCGACGCGGCCTTTTCCAGCACCCGACGTTCCTGGGTCTGTTGGTAATAGCCTTCACGGGCATAAACCCCTTCGGGATGGACAATTTCATTGATGAAGTCCATGACCAGCAGTGCTTTGTTTGCAGACATCATTCATTCCTTTAAATGAGGGGCCGATCAGGCCACTTCAGTGATTGCCACAGGCGCTTGGGCGTAGGCCAACTGCAGTGCATCGGACGCCACGTAGTGGGCATCCTGGGCAAAGTCGGTCCAGAAGCCCGGGCGGCTACTGCCGGCCTGCATGAACCAGCGGGTGTGCTCGGAAGGCAGGCCCAGGACGTAGAGCCCCTTGATGGGCTGGCCCGCGCGGTCGATCGGGTGATAAGGGCCGGGGGTGACGGCAACGCCGCCGGTGACGAAGGCCTCGTCGACCCCCTGGTTGATGTAGTTGGTCCAGTACCCGCGCCGCACCAGGTTTCTGGTCAGCGGTGATGGGTCTCGGAGCAAGTCCGGCGAAGGGATTCGGCCGTCGATGACCACATCGATCAATTGCCTGGAGTGACGGACCCGAGGGGATTCGATGCTGAACTTGCGGTGCTGGGTATCGATGCCATAGACCGTTTCAGGTCCCACCAGCGTCAGTACCCCCGCAGCGATCAGGGCGCGGATTTGCTCGGTGCGGTAAAGGGGCGGCCCCGCGGTGAGAAACAGGCTGGTAGGGGCGTAGTACTGCAGGAAATCTTCTTGATGCGAGCGGGGAGTCAGCCGGCCGAAATCCACCACGCTCCTGATCAGGGCGCGGGTATCGCGAATGGTATCCAGGGCGGCTTTCATCGGGTTGTCGACGTTGCCCTCGCGGGCGCTGCACAAGTCGTCTTCCAGCACCCGATCAAGGGCTAGGGCAAAGTCTGCCGGGCTGTGGAACTCTTGGGCGCGGAACGGCTTGGCCAGTCGGTCCAGTTCCAGGACCGGAAGGTCGCTCACGCCGAAATCGGCAGCCGCGGCGACCAGGGCTGGCAACGAGAACAGTTGCTGTTGCGCCACGCGATGCTTGAACTGCTGTTCGGCTGCCTGCCCCGCCTGGGCCCGTATGGCGGTGGCGAAGTAGACGATGTTGATTTCCACCAGCAACAGCGGGAGCACTTCGGTAGCGAACTCGATGTGACCGCGTTTTTGCAGCGCGTCGATCTTGTCGCGGGTGATGCACAGCGGTTGGTACTGAAAGTTCGGGCCTTTCTGGTTGCGGCCCCTGGCGGGGATCAGCATGCCGCTGCGGGAGCCGGCGAACAGCTTGGGTTCACGGTGCGACGGGATGTAGGTGGTGACACCGTCAACAACGCTGAAGCGACCTCCACGACCGACCGTCAGGGCGGCGACGATGTCGTGGAACGCCAGGCCCAGGCCGACGATTCCCACCTGCTGCTCAGACTGGATTCGCGACAGCGGCATGTCGGCTGCGGAGTCGCCGCGAAAGAACTCCAGCCCGGTCGTCTGCTGGGCGAACTGTTGCAGCTCCCTTTCCCAGCCGATCAACTCGGGGGTTGGGTGCCCGGTGGCGATGACCACCTTGTCGACCTGGAGAAAAGCCCCGTTATCCAGCTCCAGGGTTTGGACGTTTTCCTCGTTGAGCAGATCGACGACCACCGCCGGTACGCGCTGCAGCGAAATGTTCGGCGTGAAGCTGGCCTCGATGGTCGACAGGACGAATTGCATGTACTCGCCATGTACCGCGCGCGGCGCATAGGCATTGGGGCCCGGGTAGGCCGGGTCTACGGAGCTCCACCACTGTGCCAGCGACGGCCCGGCGCCCGGCCTGATCGGGCCGTCGTCCAAGGGCCCGGAGAAGGACGAAACCTCCTCGGCGACGGTATTCATCACGTAGTGGCGTGGTTGATCGGTGCGCCAAACCCGGCCGGAGCCCATTTGCGCGCTGTCGATCAGATAGACCATGACTTGTTTGAGCGGGGCGTCCATGAGCATGAGCGCGGCCAGGCGCTCCAGCACAGACAGACCACGGGGGCCGCTGCCGATGATAGCGATACGGTGTGCAGGCGACGAAGGCGTGATGTGTCGTAGAGACATACTGACTCCTGTTTGTATGTGATGACGGTTCAAAGGGCGGGCAATTATTTGAAGGCTTGATGAAAGCGCCTGATGGCTTCGTCTATGGCTTCATCGCTACCGGCAAAGGACAGTCGGATATAGCCTTCGCCCCCCTCACCAAAGGCGGTGCCTGGGGTGACGGCGACTTTCGCGGTGCTGAGCAGCCAGCGGGTAAACGCCAGGGAGTTTTCAAAGCCCAGGTCGGCGATGGAGGCAAACAGATACAGTGCGCCCTCGGGGGCTACGCACTGGATGCCGGCAATGCTCTGAAGGCCTTCAATCAGCCGGTCGCGGCGCTTTTGATAGGAGGTCACCATGTCGGCTATTCGGTGTTGGCAACCTTTGAGGGCCGCAACGCCGCCGCGTTGAATAAAGGAGCCCGCACAGCCGACGGTGTGCTGATGGACTTTGAGCAGCTCATTGGAAATGCGCTCGCAGCTGACGACGTACCCCAGGCGCCATCCGGTCATCGCGTAGGCTTTGGAAAAGCCGCTGATGGTAACGGTGATGTCCTGGGCGCCTTCGATGCTGGCGATGCTGATATGTCGGGCCTGGCCGTAGATGACCTTTTCGTAGATCTCATCGGAAATGATGTACAGCCTGTGTTTCAACGCCACCTGCACCACCCCGGTGACCTCTTCGCGGGTCAGCACGCGGCCGGTGGGGTTGTTGGGGTTGTTGATCAGAATGGCTTTGGTGCGTGGCGTGATCGCCTGTTCCAGGGCGTCGGCTTCGAGCATGAAGCCGTTTTTGCCGTCCAGCGGCACGGCCTTGACGGTGGCACCGGCCATGGCCGCCATGGCCTTGTAGCTCACCCAGCTGGGGGTTGGGATGATGATTTCATCGCCCTGGTCCAGCAAGGTCATCAATGTGATGAACAGCGCGTGCTTTGCCGATGGCGTGACAATGATGTTCTTGTCGGCGGCCAGATCGAGCCCATGTTCGGTCTTGTATTTATGGGCTACGGCGTCCAGCAGTGCCTTGGTGCCACGGCTGGGTGTGTAATGAGTGTCACCGTCTGACAGTGCTTCAACGGCAGCATCTACGACATGATTGGGCGTCCTGAAGTCAGGTTCACCACCGCCGAGATCGACGATATCTTCCCCCTGCTCACGCAGGCTGCGCACCATATCCAAAATGGCGTAAGTTTCCGAAAGCTCAAGGTTTTCAACCCGTTTGGAGAATGCGTGTAGGCGCATTTAAATCACCCTGACTGGTCATGCTGATAATGAAGTTATTGTTTTAGCGGTGAACTTAGTCGATGACGCAGCCGGCCCGGTTATTGGCCCAGTACGCTTCGTAACTTTCGGCAGTGCGGGAGTCTTTGAAGGCATAGGTCTTCAACAGCCAGCGCGCAGCAGCACTCTCAGGATTGAGGATGTCGATCTTTTCCCGGTTATGCAGGCCATCCTGATTGGCGAACGTCAGCAGGTCGCCAGTGAGAATGCGATGGCGCTTGCATTGAGAGCGGGTCATTGCACTTTTGAAAGCAATGAAGGCATCCCGCGCTTCGAGCGGTGCTTCTTCAGCCACGCAGGTCATGGTGTCGAGGAAGCGAATGGAGTGAAGGTTACTCAGGATCGGGTGTTTCTCGGAGGTGCTCAGTTGTTTGTTCATGTCCCGTGAGAAGACATCGAAAACCGTATAGAAGTGTGGTTCACGCAAGTAGGCGATGTGCTTGGGTTCCAGGTTGTTCACGATGTCCGCGCCGTCGATGTAGCCGGTGTAGATCAGGTCATCATCGGGGCAGCGCATGCCCAGCAGGGTGATGTAGTCGGCCCGGACTTTATGGGCGGTGCGGTCATTGTGAAACACCAGTTCGCTGTCGCTGAAGCCGGTGAGTTGTCCGCTGTATTTCTTGATCGCGATGACATCGGTAAAGAAGTCACCCTGGTTTCTGGTTTCGTAGGACAGCAGCGGAGTGCCTGTCAGTTGGGCGAACAGTTCGAGAAAGGCTTCGCTGATGAACTTGTTCTTTTTCAGGTGTTTGTCACTGACTGGATCGTCCGGGTCCAACTCGGGGATGACTTGGTCCATGGGGCAGTTGCGGATCACGTGGATCTTCTGCTGATGGCGAGCGCGTTCATCGCTGATGAGTTGGCAGGCCTTTACAAAACGCTGTGGAACCTGGGAGTGCAGCTCTTTTATTGCTTCTGAGAAGTCGCTGTAGTTCTTGTAGGGCGATAGCTGGACTTGTTCAAGAAGACTCAGTAGTTGCGACTTTTCACCGGCTTCAAAAATAAATAGCGGGATCATTGGTTTCCTCCATGGAATAAGATCGGACTAGTTAATCGAATGGTTAGGCAGTTGGCGTATATAAGTCAGTGCGCGACGCGTGCCGTTCTTAAAGTTGTATGGCACGCGTTATAGTTGTGAAACTTTTATGAACAGCAACTTCAAGCCGAGCCAAGTTCCAGCGCGTAGTTTTTTTCAACACGAGGAAACAGCGGTACGGTCAACAGGGCGCAGAAGGCGGCTGCCAACCACACCAGGCTCCAGGAAAAATGAGTCATCAGGGCGGAGGCCGCGATGGGGGTCGCGAACAGCACCACAAACACGCAGGTATTGCCCATGGCCAGGGCGGTACCGGCGCGACTGGCGCCGGCCAGTGTGGCCAGTTCGGTGTAGGCAACACCGTGCCAGGCGGACACGCTGATCCCGGCGACGACCATCACACCGATGATCACGGCGCTGGCCAGCGGGGTTTGGCTGATGCCATAGAAGCTGGCGGCCGATACCGTCCCGCTCAAGGCCAGGAAGGTCAGGGTGCTCAACCAGGCGCAGGCCTTGAGGTAGCTGCGGCGGTTCTTGTTTTTGTCGGTCCAGCGTCCGCTCCAGATCCTGCTGACGATCGCGCCAATCTGGATGACTGCCAGAGTCGCGGAAACCAGGGTGATGTTGATGTTGCCGAAGTCATGAAAGAACACCGCCGCATAAGTGAGAATGGCAAATTGCGGGGCGCAGAGCAGGCCGATGGCCAGGACGATTCGCCAGATTCTCGGGTCTTTCAAGGGGCTGTTGCTGCTCTCCAGGCTCTGTTTTTTTGCCGCGCTGCTGGAGAAGTCCGGCTCATACAGCCATAACCAGGCAAACAGGGCGGCCACCAGGCAGAACAGCGCCGATGCCGTGAATACTTCGATAAAACCGTAGGTATGAGCCAGGTAGGGCAACACCACCGCGCCCAAGGCATAACCCCCGGGTACAGCGGTTTGCCGGATGCTCATGGCCAGCCCGCGCTCGCCTTCCTTGAACCAGGCCATGATGGCCCGGCCGCTGGCGCCGTTGACGCTGCTGCCCAGCAGGCCCACGGTGAACAGCCCCGCCGCCAGCAGGACCACCGTGGGGGCATAAAAGGCCAGCATGGCCAGGATCAGCAAGGCTATGCCGGAGGTCAAAAGCCCGGTCAGCAGAACCGGACGATCCCCCCAGCGATCGGTGAGCAGCCCCCAGGGAATTTCGCTGATGGCGATGCCCAGTCCGAGCACCCCCAGGACCAGCCCCAGCTCCGCGTTGTCCAGCTGATAGGTGGCGCGCATATAGACCGCTGTAGCGGGCAGTCCACCCACCACACTGGAAAAGCTGGCGTTGGCCGCAACGCCGACGCCGAGCACTTTCCAACGGTGACCGTTATCTACAGGCATAAGAATCCCACTAGTTAAATAGTTGTGGGTCAAAAGACTCTCATGGGAGTATCGTCTCGAATATCAAATAATTTTGCGTGTTAGTCCCAAAAAACAGGATTGTCATGAGACCAGTAAATTTCGATTTGGATGTCATGCGCAGTTTCGTCACAGGGGTCGAATTGGGCAGTTTTGCCAAGGCGGCGCAAAAGCTCGCTCGTTCGACATCGGCCATCAGCGCCCAGTTGAAGAAACTCGAAGCCCAGGCGGGTTCGCCCTTGTTCAAGAAGGCCGGTCGCAGGCTGGCACTCACGGACACCGGGGAAGTGCTACTGAATTACTCCCGGCGGCTTTTAAGCCTCAACGATGAAACCATCACCGCGGTGTCCGAGCTCAAGCTCAAAGGCTGGGTGCGTCTGGGGCTTCAGGAAGACCTGGGCAGCTTCCTGCCCACGGTGCTGGGCCGCTTCGCCAGGGCCCATCCCGATGTTCGGGTCGAAGCCCGCATCGCGCGCAATGGCGATCTGCTCAGCCGCATCGAAAACGGCTCCCTGGATCTCGCCGTGGCCTGGGGGGCAGAGCGGACCACCGGGTATCAGGAAGTGGTGGCGGACCTGCCCATGCAGTGGATCGGCTCATCGCACCAGTACCTCGACTGGCGCGCCGAGTCCGGCACACCGTTGCCGATTATCGCGTTCGACGCGCCTTGTCCCTTTCATTCGATGGCCACCGAAGCGCTCAACCGCGAAGGGATTCCCTGGTTACTGTCGTTCACCAGCTCCAGCCTCAATGGCCTATCCGCGGCGACCGAAGCCGGCCTGGGCTACACCATTCGCACGGCCCTGGGCCTGCAGCCAGGTACCGAGCTGCTGCAGGCCGGCGACCGCGGCTTGCCAGCCTTGCCCTCGATAGCCCTCACGTTGCATCGCCGCGAGGCAACCCCGGACCCGCTGACCGAGCGGCTGTCGAACATCGTGATACAGGCCATCCGCAGTGAGATTGTTTACTGACGAGGGACGGCTTGAGCACAAGCCTTGCCAGACCGATTTTGCCTAACAGGTGTTTGCAGCCGGACTATTGTTAAGCACAGAGATTTGATCAGAAGAGAGCACACAATGAACAAGTTCGTTTGGCCGGCACTGATGGCTTTGCTGTTCGTCCAGTCCCCGGCCCATGCCATCAATGAAAAGTATCGCCAGCAGCTTGAGCAATCGGGCTGTACCCAAATGACCGAGCTTCAGGGATGCGATATCCACAAGAGCAAGGCGGAAAACGCCAAGGCCGGATTTGCCGACCCTTACACACCCGCCGCTGCTGCTGACAGCGCCAAGGAACAAACCCCCTACGCCGGACAGTGGACGGCCAAAAGCGATACTGGCGCGACAGTCGCCACCATTCGTATTGATGCCAAAGAGCATGTGTGGGTGAACGGCAAAGAGGTCAAAGCCAAACGCACGGATGGTGCCCTGCAATTTCGTCAGGGCACGCTGCTGTTCACCATTCAAGGTGATCGACGCCTGAAGAATGAAGATGTGTGGATGGATACCGATGCCGGAACCAAGGGGCCGATTCAGAGCGAATAGGTATTCGGACAGGCACAAAAAAACCGGCTCAAGTGGCCGGTTTTTTTGGGTTCAAGATGCATTGAGCGGCATCTTGAGATATGTACTTGGTGCCCCGAGGGAGACTCGAACTCCCACTTCTTGCGAAAACGGATTTTGAATCCGCCGCGTCTACCAATTCCGCCATCAGGGCTCAATGGCGGCGAAGTATAGAGAGGCAGTTACCGTTGGTCAATCGGCTTTCGTGGTCAATTTTTAGTTATTCCGCTAAACTTTCCGGCCCTGCTAGACGAACCCCATCATGCGCGTTGCTGACTTTACCTTCGAGCTTCCTGATTCGCTGATCGCCCGCCATCCTTTGGCCGAGCGTCGCGGCAGCCGTCTGTTGACCCTGGATGGGCCAACCGGCGCCTTGGCCCACCGTCAATTCACCGATCTGCTGGAGCATTTGCGTCCGGGCGATCTGATGGTGTTCAACAATACCCGGGTGATTCCGGCCCGTCTGTTTGGCCAGAAGGCCTCCGGCGGCAAGCTGGAGATCCTCATCGAGCGGGTGCTGGACAGCCATCGTGTGCTGGCCCATGTGCGCTCCAGCAAGTCGCCCAAGCCTGGGTCGAAGATCCTGATCGACGGCGGTGGCGAGGCCGAGATGCTGGCGCGCCACGACACGCTGTTCGAGCTGGGTTTTGCCGAGGAGGTGCTGCCGCTGCTGGATCGGGTCGGGCACATGCCGTTGCCTCCTTATATAGACCGCCCGGATGAAGGCGCGGACCGTGAGCGTTATCAGACCGTGTACGCCCAGCGTCTTGGGGCTGTCGCGGCGCCCACGGCGGGGCTGCATTTCGACCAGCCGCTGCTGGAGGCCATTGCCGCCAAGGGCGTGGAGACTGCGTTCGTGACCCTGCATGTCGGCGCCGGCACTTTCCAGCCAGTGCGGGTCGAGCGTATTGAAGATCACCATATGCATCACGAGTGGCTGGAAGTCGGCCAGGACGTGGTGGATGCGGTTGCCGCATGCCGTGCTCGCGGTGGTCGGGTGGTGGCGGTGGGCACCACCAGTGTGCGTTCCCTGGAAAGTGCCGCGCGCGATGGTGTGCTCAAGCCGTTCAGCGGCGACACCGATATCTTTATCTACCCGGGCCGGCCGTTCCATGTGGTCGATGCCCTGGTGACCAACTTCCATCTGCCGGAATCCACGCTGTTGATGCTGGTTTCGGCGTTCGCCGGTTATCCCGAGACCATGGCCGCCTATCGCGCCGCGGTGGAAAATGGGTACCGCTTTTTCAGCTACGGTGATGCGATGTTCATCACCCGTAATCCTGCGCCGACCGCTCCCAAGGATCTGGCCCCCGAGGAAACTGTATGAGTCGCACTTGTCGTATGTCCTTCGAGCTTCTGGCCACTGATGGCAAGGCTCGACGCGGTCGCCTGACCTTCCCCCGCGGTACGGTGGAAACCCCGGCCTTCATGCCGGTGGGCACCTACGGCACGGTCAAGGGCATGCTGCCGCGGGATATCGTCGCCACCGGCGCCGAGATCATCCTCGGCAACACCTTCCACCTGTGGCTGCGTCCGGGCACCGAGGTGATCAAGGCTCACGGTGACCTGCATGACTTCATGCAGTGGAACGGCCCGATCCTCACCGACTCCGGTGGTTTCCAGGTGTTCAGCCTGGGCGCCATGCGCAAGATCAAGGAAGAGGGCGTGACCTTCGCCTCGCCGGTGGACGGTGCCAAGGTGTTCATGGGCCCGGAAGAGTCGATGCAAGTGCAGCGCGACCTGGGTTCGGACATCGTGATGATCTTCGACGAGTGCACCCCGTACCCGGCCGATGAGGACGTGGCGCGGATTTCCATGGAGCTGTCCCTGCGCTGGGCCCAGCGTTCCAAGAATGCCCATGGTGACAACACGGCGGCGCTGTTTGGCATCGTTCAGGGTGGCATGCATCAGGACCTGCGCATGCGTTCCCTGGAAGGCCTGGACAAGATCGGCTTCGACGGCCTGGCCATCGGTGGCCTGTCGGTGGGCGAGCCCAAGCATGAAATGATCAAGGTCCTGGACTACCTGCCGGGCCAGATGCCTGCCGACAAACCTCGTTACCTTATGGGAGTTGGCAAGCCGGAAGATCTGGTTGAGGGTGTGCGCCGCGGTGTGGACATGTTCGATTGCGTGATGCCAACCCGCAATGCCCGCAATGGGCATCTGTTCATCGATACAGGCGTGCTGAAAATCCGTAACGCGTTCCATCGCCATGATGATTCGCCGCTGGACCCAACTTGTGATTGCTACACCTGCCAGAACTTCTCCCGTGCCTATCTGCATCACTTGGACAAGTGCGGGGAAATGCTCGGGAGTATGCTCAATACCATCCATAATTTGCGCCATTACCAGCGTCTTATGGCTGGTTTGCGCGAGGCTATTCAACAAGGTACATTGGCCGCCTTTGTCGATTCCTTCTATGCCAAACGCGGGTTACCCGTGCCGCCTTTAGAATAAGTTCTAAAGACGTTAAGCCACTAATTTTGCAATTATCGGAGTGTTAAATGAGCTTTTTGATCCCTGCCGCGTATGCGGACGCCGCTGCACCTGCCGCTGCCGGTCCTGCTGGCACTGGTTTCGAGTGGATTTTCCTGGTTGGCTTCCTGGTCATCTTCTATCTGATGATCTGGCGCCCGCAGGCCAAGCGCGCCAAAGAGCAGAAAAACCTGCTGAGCAGCCTGCAGAAAGGCGACGAAGTTGTTACCACTGGCGGTATCGCCGGCAAGATCAACAAGGTGACCGACGACTTCGTGGTTCTGGAAGTGTCGGACTCCGTTGAGCTGAAGTTCCAGAAGGGCGCGATCGCTGCCACGCTGCCAAAAGGCACGCTGAAAGCCATCTAAGTTTCATCTTTTACCAATCGACGGGGCGCGCAAGGCGCCCCGCGTCATAAACGGGCGGCGTGATGCTGAACAAATATCCTCTGTGGAAGTACCTACTGATCCTGGCGGTGCTGGCGATCGGTTTTATTTATTCCGCTCCCAATCTATACCCTGATGATCCGGCCATTCAGGTCAGCGGTGCGAGCACTGCGTTGCAGGTCACTCAGGCGGATCTGGATCGTGCGAGCAAAGCGCTCACCGACGCCGGTATCAAGGTCAAGGCTGCTTCCATTGCTGCCAACGGCAAGGGCGGTCTGCTGCGCTTGACCAACAAGGAAGACCAGCTTCCGGCCAAGGATGTAGTGCGCAAGGCGCTGGGCGATGACTATGTGGTGGCGTTGAACCTGGCGCAAACCACTCCGCAATGGCTGCGCAACCTGGGTGCGCACCCGATGAAACTGGGTCTGGACTTGTCCGGTGGTGTGCACTTCCTGCTGGAAGTGGACATGGACAAAGCCCTCGACGCCCGCCTGAAAGTCTATGAAGGCGACGTCAAGAGCCTGCTGCGCAAAGAGCGCCTGCGCTATCGCAGCCTGCCGCAGCTCAATGGCGCCATCCAGCTGGGCTTCAGCGATGAAGACAGCCGTGAACAGGCTCGTTCGCTGATCCGCAAGAACTTCAACGATTTCGATATCGTACCGGCCGACCTCAATGGCCAACCGGTGCTGCGTCTGGCGATGACCCCGGCCAAGCTGGCGGAAATCCGTGAATACTCCATCAAGCAGAACTTGACCACCGTGCGTAACCGGGTCAACGAGCTGGGTGTGGCCGAGCCTCTGGTTCAGCGTCAGGGTGCCAACCGTATCGTGGTTGAGCTGCCGGGCGTGCAGGACACCGCTGAAGCCAAGCGGATCCTGGGCAAGACCGCCAACCTGGAGTTCCGTCTGGCCGCCGAGCCGGGTGCTTCCAAGGCGACTTCCGAGTCCTTCGAATTCCGTGAGGGCAACCGTCCTCCTGCACTGATCGAGCGTGGCCTGATCATCACCGGTGACCAGGTGACCGATGCCCAGGCCGGTTACGACGAACACGGCCGTCCACAGGTGAACATCAAGCTTGATGGTCACGGTGGCGAGCTGATGAACCGTTCGACTCGCAGCAATGTCGGTCGCAGCATGGCGGTGATCTTCATCGAGCAGAAGCCGACCACCACCTACACCAAACAAGTGGTGAACGGTGTCGAGAAAGACGTGGCGGTGCAGACCTTCAAGGAAGAGAAGAAGATCATCAGCCTGGCGACTATCCAGTCGCCGCTGGGCAGCCAGTTCCGCATCACCGGCCTGAACGGCCAGGGCGAGTCTTCCGAGCTGGCGCTGTTGCTGCGTGCCGGTGGTCTGGCGGCGCCGATGTACTTCGCCGAAGAGCGCACAATCGGTCCAAGCCTGGGTGCTGACAACATCACCAAGGGTATCGATGCGTCTCTGTGGGGCATGCTGTTCGTGTCGCTGTTCATTATCGCCATCTACCGTTTCTTCGGTGTCATCGCCACTGTGGCACTGGCATTGAACATGGTGCTGCTGCTGGCCCTGATGTCCCTGCTGGGGGCGACGCTGACCCTGCCGGGTATCGCCGGTATCGTCTTGACCATGGGTATGGCGGTGGACGCCAACGTACTGATCTTCTCGCGGATACGTGAAGAGCTCGCCGCCGGCATGAGTGTGCAGCGGGCAATCAACGAAGGCTTCGGCCGGGCATTCACCGCGATCCTGGACTCCAACCTGACCACCTTGCTGGTGGGCGGCATTCTGTTCGCCATGGGTACCGGTCCGGTCAAAGGCTTTGCGGTGACCATGTCCCTCGGGATCTTTACCTCGATGTTCACGGCCATCTGGCTGACCCGTGCGATGGTCAACCTGATCTTCGGCGGTCGTGACTTCAAGAAGTTGTGGATTTAAGGGGCTGCCATGTTACGTACTATTAACTTCATGGGCGTGCGCAACGTTGCGTTCGGCGTCACTGTGCTGCTCACCATCCTGGCGTTGTTCAGCTGGTTCCACAAAGGCTTGAACTACGGTCTGGACTTCACCGGCGGTACGCTCATTGAGCTGACCTACGAGCGTCCGGCGGATGTGATGAAGGTGCGTTCGCAACTGAACGATGCCGGTTATCACGAAGCCATCGTGCAGAGCTTCGGTGCGACCACTGATCTGCTGGTGCGGATGCCGGGTGAAGACCCGCAACTGGGCCACCAGGTGGCCGAGGCGCTGCAGAAGGTTGGCGGTGACAACCCGGCGCAGGTCAAGCGCGTCGAGTTTGTCGGTCCGCAAGTGGGTGAAGAGCTGCGGGACCAGGGCGGCCTCGGCATGCTCATGGCCCTGGGCGGCATCCTGATCTACCTGGCCTTTCGCTTTCAGTGGAAGTTCGCGGTGGGCGCGATCGTTTCGCTGATCCACGACGTGATCGTGACGGTGGGCATCCTCTCGTTCTTCCAGATCACCTTTGACCTGACGGTGCTGGCGGCGGTGCTGGCGATCATCGGTTACTCCCTCAACGACACCATCGTGGTGTTCGACCGGGTGCGTGAGAACTTCCGTGTGCTGCGCAAGGCCAGCCTGATCGAGAACATCAACATCTCGACCACTCAGACCCTGCTACGGACCATGGCGACTTCGATCTCCACCTTGCTGGCGATCATCGCGCTGCTGTTCTTTGGTGGCGACAACCTGTGGGGCTTCTCCATCGCCCTGTTTGTCGGTGTTCTGGCGGGTACCTACTCGTCGATCTACATCGCCAACGTGGTGCTGATCTGGCTGAACCTGAACAGCGAGGATCTGATTCCTCCGGCCAATACCGAGAAGGAAGTGGACGACCGTCCATGAGGATCTAGCCCTTTTCCGGCTGTCAGTTAAAAAGGCGCGAGTGTTGAACTCGCGCCTTTTTTATTGCTCCAACGCTGGGAGAAGCGCGGGCCAAGTCCCGTTTGTATGGTCAGGAGGTTCACGTGAACAAGTCGTTGCTGGTTGGTGCGGTATTGGGTGCTGTCGGTGTCACCGCCGGGGGTGCTGTTGCCACCTACAGCCTGGTTAAAAGCGGCCCTGAGTATGCGCAAGTGCTGGCCGTACAGCCGGTCAAACAACAGATCAAGACTCCTCGTGAAGTCTGCAAGGACGTCGCCGTGACTCGCCAGCGCCCGGTCAAGGATGAGCATCAGATCCTGGGCACCGTGGCGGGCGCGGTGGGCGGCGGTCTGCTGGGCAGCATGATTGGTGGTGGTAATGGCAAGAAGATCGCCACCGTGGCGGGTGCGGTTGGCGGTGGCTATGCCGGCAACAAGGTGCAGGAAGGCATGCAGGAACGTGACACCTACACCACCACCCAGACTCGCTGTAATACAGTCAATGACATCAGTGAGAAGGTCGTGGGTTATGACGTGAAGTACGACCTGGGCGGCAAGCAAGGCCAGGTGCGCATGGATCGTGACCCGGGCAACCAGATTCCGGTGGATAAAGAGGGGCGTCTGATTCTGGGTCAGAACCAGAATCAACCCGGCCAATAACCCTCGCTTGTAGGGGTTGGCTTGCCGGCGAATGGGCTTTGAGATCGCCTTCGCCGGCAAGCCGGCTCCTACAGGTCGGGTCTTGCGGACATAAAAAAAGCACCCCTCGGGGTGCTTTTTTGTCGCTGGCGCTTAGCGCTTCAGCGAAGCCGGCAGGTGCGGCTGGATGGCGGTCAGGACCGCTTTGAAGCATTTGGTGTTGCCAGCTACCACGTGGCCTTTTTCCAGGAAGTCGTGACCGCCGGTGAAGTCGCTCACCAGGCCGCCGGCTTCTTGAATCAGCAGGGCGCCAGCTGCCATGTCCCATTCGGACAGGCCCGACTCCCAGAAAGCGTCGAAACGACCGGCGGCCACGTAGGCCAGGTCCAGGCTTGCAGCACCAGCGCGGCGGATGCCGGCGGTCTGGCCAACCAGGGCGCGGAACATGCCCAGGTAGTTGTCCAGGTTGTCCATCTGGTCGTCACGGAATGGGAAACCGGTGCCCAGCAGGGCGCCGTCGAGGCTGGTGCGGCCGCTCACGCGCAGGCGGCGACCGTTCAGCTGGGCGCCACGGCCACGGCTGGCGGTGAATTCTTCCTGGCGAACCGGGTCCAGGACCACGGCGTGTTCCAGGCGGCCGCGGTATTTGCAGGCGATGCTCACGGCAAAGTGCGGGATGCCGCGCAGGAAGTTGGTGGTGCCGTCCAGTGGGTCGATGATCCACAGGTAGTCTTCGCCTTCGCCGCTGCCAGCGTGCAGGCCGGTTTCTTCGCCGAGGATGGCGTGGGTCGGGTAGGCCTTGCGCAGCGCGTCGATGATCTTCTGCTCGGCAGCGCGATCAACTTCGGATACGTAGTCTTTGGCGTCTTTTTCGTCGACCTTGATGGTATCCAGGCGCTCGATGGAGCGGAAAATCAATTCACTGGCGCTGCGGGCGGCGCGCAGCGCGATATTCAGCATTGGCTGCATGGATAGGTCACCTAAGGTTGTTAAAGAAAGCCGAGCATTCTAGCAGAAAACTTTTGCAGATGAAGGCTGGTGTTCGCTTTGATTGCATTGATCCGCTGTGTGGCGTTCTCCGGTGGCGAGTGTTTGAGCCGGTTGCTGGGCGCCTTTATAGAGCGCTGGAATCTGTCGAGTGGTTATTTTTGAGGCGGGAGTCTTGCCTGTTCGGTAAGATTTGCTCCCCCTTATCGTGTCCGAGAGCGCATCCCTTGCTGCAGAACATTCGTGTCGTCCTGGTCAATACCAGTCATCCGGGCAATATCGGCGGGGCTGCGCGTGCCATGAAGAACATGGGCTTGTCGCGGCTGGTGCTGGTGGAGCCCCGGGTATTTCCGTCTCACGAGGCGGATGCGCGTGCTTCCGGTGCCACCGATATCCTGGCCAATGCCCAGGTAGTTGCCACCCTTGAGGAGGCATTGGCGGGTTGCACGCTGGTGTTTGGCACCAGTGCTCGCGACCGGCGCATTCCCTGGCCCTTGCTTGATCCGCGTGAGTCCGGTCTCAAGGTGGTAGAGGAAGCCGGGCAGGGGGCGCAGATCGCCCTGGTGTTCGGTCGTGAAGATTCCGGCCTGACCAATGATGAGCTGCAGCGATGTCATTTCCACGTGCATATCCCGTCGGACCCGGAGTTCAGCTCGCTGAACCTGGCCACGGCGGTGCAGGTGCTGACTTATGAAGTGCGCATGTCCTGGCTGGCGGCCCAAGGCCGGCCAACCAAGGTAGAGAAGGATGAAGTGGCTTCGCCGCGCAGTGAAGAGCTGGCGACCATGGATGAGTTGGAGCGGTTCTACGAGCATCTGCAGCAGACGCTGGTGGTCATCGACTTCCTCGATCCGGAAAAGCCGCGGCACTTGATGGCACGCCTGCGTCGGTTATACGGTCGCAGCTCGGTCAGCCGGGCGGAAATGAATATATTGCGTGGCATTCTCACGGAAACCCAGAAAGCGGCCCGTGGAGAGCTACAAAAGCGGAAGGATCAGTGATGTTCGAGCGTCTGCGTGAAGATATCCAAAGCGTGTTTCATCGTGACCCGGCGGCGCGCAATGCCTTCGAGGTGTTGACCTGCTACCCAGGTATGCACGCGATCTGGATTCATCGTTTGTCCGGCGCCTTGTGGGGCATGGGTTGGAAATGGCTGGCGCGGCTGGTGTCGAACTTCGGTCGTTGGTTGACCGGGATCGAAATTCATCCGGGAGCCAAAGTCGGCCGTCGCTTCTTTATCGACCATGGCATGGGCATTGTCATTGGCGAGACCGCCGAGATCGGTGATGACGTGACCCTCTATCAAGGGGTGACGCTGGGTGGCACCAGTTGGAACAAGGGCAAGCGCCATCCGACCCTGGAAGACGGTGTGGTGGTGGGGGCGGGCGCCAAGGTGCTGGGTCCCTTCATTGTGGGCGCGGGGGCCAAGGTCGGTTCCAATGCGGTGGTGACCAAGGCGGTGCCGGCCGGAGCGACGGTGGTGGGCATTCCTGGGCGGATCATCATGAAGTCCAGCGACGAGCAGGCGGCCAAGCGCAAGGCTATGGCGGAAAAACTCGGTTTCGATGCCTACGGTGTCGGCGAGGACATGCCGGATCCGGTGGCTCGTGCTATCGGGCAGTTGCTGGATCACCTGCAGGCAGTTGACGGTCGTCTGGAGGATATGTGTGGCGCGCTGAAGGATCTGGGCAGTGACTACTGTGCCAAGGATCTGCCTCAATTGCGTGAAGAAGACTTCGCTGAAGTCAAAGGCAAGGACGGCAGTCAGGTCGGCTGATGGCGCAAAACCGGCCCCTCTGCGGGGTCGGCTTGCTAGCGAAAGGCCCTAATATCCTTTGAGTGACCCGCAGGTCAGGTGTTGCCATACTGCTGTGCCATTACGTCGCAGACTTTGCTATGATTCGCGCGCTCTTTTGCGGGTAAACCCGACTAAAGTAGTTGGTCTTATAGTTGACTCGATTACTCGGGTATTGCATACTCGCGTCCATTCCGAAACTCCGTGGTACTTGTCCATGCGACTGACTACTAAAGGCCGATACGCCGTGACCGCCATGCTTGATCTGGCGTTGCACGCGCAACATGGCCCGGTCTCCCTGGCCGATATCTCTGAGCGCCAAGGCATCTCCCTGTCCTACCTCGAACAGCTTTTCGCCAAACTGCGCCGCAGTAACCTGGTGTCCAGCGTCCGTGGTCCTGGTGGCGGCTACCAGCTGTCCCGTGACATGCAGGGGATTCAGGTGGCTCAGGTGATCGATGCGGTGAATGAATCGGTCGATGCAACCAAATGCCAGGGGCTGGGTGATTGCCATGCCGGCGACACCTGCCTGACCCATCACCTGTGGTGCGACTTGAGCCTGCAGATTCACGAATTTCTGAGCGGTATCAGCTTGGCTGATCTTGTTACTCGCCGTGAGGTACAAGAAGTAGCCCAGCGTCAGGACCAGCGCCGTTGTAATGGTAAGGCGCCGCGCCTGGACAAGATTGAAGCGTCCGCCGTCGAATGACAGCCAAAGAGCTAGCGGCACGCCAGCCAGCCTGATTTAGGAGAGAGTCCATGAAATTGCCGATTTACCTTGATTACTCAGCGACCACGCCGGTCGATCCGCGTGTTGCGCAAAAAATGAGTGAATGCCTGCTGGTCGACGGAAACTTCGGTAACCCGGCGTCCCGCTCTCACGTGTTCGGCTGGAAGGCCGAAGAGTCGGTGGAGAATGCCCGTCGCCAAGTGGCCGACCTGGTTAACGCTGATCCGCGTGAAATCGTCTGGACCTCCGGTGCAACCGAGTCCGACAACCTGGCAATCAAGGGTGTCGCGCATTTCTATCACACCAAGGGCAAGCACCTGATCACCTCGAAAATCGAGCACAAGGCTGTCCTGGACACCATGCGCCAACTCGAGCGTGAAGGCTTTGAAGTGACTTACATCGAGCCGGGCGAAGATGGCTTGATCACTCCGGCCATGGTTGAAGCGGCCCTGCGTGACGACACCATCCTGGTTTCGATCATGCATGTGAACAACGAAATCGGCACCATCAACGACATTGCCGCCATCGGCGAGTTGACCCGCTCCAAAGGTATTCTGTTCCACGTCGACGGTGCTCAGTCCACCGGCAAGGTCGAAATCGACCTGCAGGCCCTGAAAGTCGACCTGATGTCCTTCTCTGCCCACAAGACCTACGGCCCTAAAGGCATTGGCGCGCTGTACGTCAGCCGCAAGCCTCGCGTGCGCCTGGAGGCCACCATGCACGGCGGCGGTCACGAGCGCGGCATGCGTTCTGGCACCCTGGCCACTCACCAGATCGTCGGCATGGGCGAAGCCTTCCGCGTCGCCAAGGAAGACATGGTCGCCGAAAATGCTCGCATCAAGGCCCTGAGCGATCGCTTCTACAAGCAGGTTGAACACCTGGAAGAGCTGTACATCAACGGCAGCATGACGGCTCGTGTACCGCACAACCTGAACCTGAGCTTCAACTACGTTGAAGGCGAGTCGCTGATCATGGCCCTTAAGGATCTGGCAGTGTCTTCCGGTTCGGCCTGTACTTCGGCTTCGCTCGAGCCTTCGTACGTGCTGCGTGCCCTGGGCCGTAACGACGAGTTGGCTCACAGCTCGATCCGCTTCACCTTCGGCCGCTTCACCACCGAAGAAGAAATCGATTACGCGGCGCAGAAAGTCTGCGAAGCCGTTACCAAGCTGCGCGCTCTGTCGCCGCTGTGGGACATGTACAAAGATGGCGTCGATATCTCGAAGATCGAGTGGGCGGCGCACTGAATATAAGTCGCCGCACAGGGTTCTGTAGAGCGTCCCGATAACGGCGATTTGCAGAACCCAAGAGCGACTCTCTGATGAGTGAGGATTAAGAATCATGGCTTACAGCGAAAAGGTCATCGACCACTACGAGAACCCGCGCAACGTCGGCAAGATGAACGCGGAAGATCCGGATGTCGGCACCGGCATGGTCGGCGCTCCAGCCTGCGGCGACGTGATGCGCCTGCAAATCAAGGTCAACGAGCAGGGCATCATTGAAGACGCCAAGTTCAAGACTTATGGCTGCGGTTCCGCCATTGCTTCCAGCTCCCTGGCCACTGAGTGGATGAAGGGCAAGACGCTGGATGAAGCCGAAACCATCAAGAACACCCAGCTGGCTGAAGAGCTGGCCCTGCCTCCAGTGAAGATCCACTGCTCGGTTCTCGCCGAAGACGCCATCAAGGCCGCCGTTCGCGATTACAAGCAGAAGAAAGGCCTGATCTGATCGATCGGCTTTCACAGATTTGGCGACAAGTAAGGAGTCACGATGGCTATCAGCATGACAGAAGCGGCTGCTCAACACGTGCGACGCTCCCTCAATGGGCGCGGCAAGGGTGATGGGATTCGTCTGGGTGTTCGCACCACAGGCTGTTCCGGCCTTGCCTATGTGCTGGAGTTCGTCGACGAGATCGGCGAGGACGATCAGGTGTTCGAAAGTCACGGCGAGAAAGTGATCATCGACCCGAAGAGCCTGACCTATCTGGACGGCACCGAGCTTGATTTCGTCAAGGAAGGGTTGAACGAAGGCTTCAAGTTCAACAACCCCAACGTGCGCGGTGAATGTGGCTGCGGCGAAAGCTTCAACATCTGAGGCTTCTTGTGGGTACTCCTTGTCATTTCGCTTTATTTGAACTGCAACCGAGCTTCCGTCTGGATCTCGAGCAGTTGGCTGCGCGCTACCGTGAGTTGGCGCGTGGGGTTCATCCCGACCGTTTTGCCGATGCTTCCGAGCGCGAGCAACGTCTGGCCCTGGAGCAGTCGGCGAGCCTCAACGAGGCTTACCAGACCCTCAAGAGTCCGCCAAAGCGTGCTCGTTATCTTCTGGCCTTGAATGGCGGTGAGTTGCCGCTGGAAGTCACGGTGCATGATCCGGAGTTTCTTCTGCAGCAGATGCAGTGGCGCGAAGAACTCGAAGACTTGCAGGACAGCGCCGACCTGGCTGGAGTGGCAGCATTCAAGCGTCGACTCAAGACTGCACAGGATGAACTGAACGAAAGCTTCGCAGCCTGTTGGGATGATGCAGCGCAACGCGAGCAGGCCGAACGCCTGATGCGGCGCATGCAGTTCCTCGACAAGCTCACCTACGAAGTGCGCCAGTTAGAAGAGCGCCTCGACGATTAACCCAGTGCCGCTCCGGTCGCACGCCTGATATACAGATAAGTCCAGATAAGCATGGCCCTACTGCAGATCGCCGAACCCGGCCAAAGTCCTCAACCGCACCAGCGTCGTCTGGCTGTGGGGATCGACTTGGGTACCACCAATTCGCTGGTTGCTGCCTTGCGCAGTGGTCTTTCCGAGCCTCTGGCTGACGCGCAGGGTCAGGTGATTCTGCCGTCGGCCGTGCGTTATCACGCCGACCGCGTCGAAGTGGGTGAATCCGCCCGCCTGGCTGCGTCCAGCGATCCCCTGAACACCGTGCTCTCGGTCAAGCGCCTGATGGGGCGCGGCCTGTCCGACGTCAAGCAATTGGGTGAGCAACTGCCTTATCGCTTCGTTGATGGTGAGTCGCATATGCCGTTCATCGAGACCATCCAGGGGCCGAAAAGCCCGGTGGAGGTATCGGCTGAAGTGCTCAAGGTCTTGCGTCAGCGTGCTGAGGCGGCCCTGGGGGGCGAGTTGGTAGGTGCGGTGATTACCGTTCCGGCCTATTTCGATGATGCCCAGCGTCAAGCCACCAAGGATGCGGCCAAATTGGCTGGCCTGAATGTGCTGCGCCTGCTCAACGAGCCGACCGCAGCTGCCGTGGCTTACGGTCTGGACCAGCACGCCGAGGGTGTGGTGGCGATCTATGACTTGGGCGGCGGTACCTTCGATATTTCCATCCTGCGCCTGACTGGCGGCGTCTTCGAAGTGCTGGCTACTGGTGGCGATACCGCCCTGGGTGGCGACGACTTCGATCACGCCATTGCCGGCTGGATCATCGAGGGCGCGGGCCTGTCCGCCGACCTGGACCCAGGCACCCAGCGCAATCTGTTGCAAACCGCCTGTGCGGCCAAGGAAGCCCTGACCAGTGCTGCATCCGTGGAAGTGGTGCATGGCGATTGGCGCGCCGCCCTGACTCGCGAGGCCTTCGACGCCCTGATCGAGCCTATGGTTGCCCGCAGCCTCAAGGCCTGCCGTCGTGCCGTTCGCGACTCCAATGTCGAGCTGGACGAAGTGCAGGCAGTGGTCATGGTGGGTGGTTCGACCCGCGTGCCGCGTGTGCGTGAAGCGGTGGCTGAAATGTTTGGTCGCCAGCCGTTGACCGAGATCGATCCGGATCAAGTGGTGGCCATTGGTGCCGCGATCCAGGCCGATACCCTGGCGGGCAACAAGCGCGAAGGGGGTGAATTGCTGCTGCTGGACGTGATTCCGCTGTCTTTGGGGTTGGAAACCATGGGCGGGCTGATGGAGAAGGTGATTCCGCGTAACACCACCATCCCGGTTGCCCGTGCCCAGGACTTCACCACCTACAAGGATGGCCAGACGGCCATGATGATTCATGTGCTGCAGGGCGAGCGCGAGCTGATCAGTGACTGCCGCTCCCTGGCGCGCTTCGAGCTGCGTGGCATCCCGCCGATGGTGGCCGGTGCGGCGAAGATTCGCGTGACCTTCCAGGTCGACGCCGATGGCCTGCTCAGTGTCTCTGCCCGAGAGCTGGGTTCGGGGGTTGAAGCCAGCATTCAGGTCAAGCCGTCCTACGGCCTGACTGACGGTGAAATCGCCAAGATGCTCAAGGACTCCTTCCAGTACGCCGGTGACGACAAGGTGGCCCGCGTGCTGCGTGAGCAGCAGGTTGATGCCCAGCGGCTGATCGAGGCTGTGCAGGGCGCCCTGGACGCTGATGGTGACCGTCTTCTGGATGCTGAAGAGCGCATGGTCATCGAGCTGCAGATGCAGGAACTGAGTGAATTGATGCGTGGCACCGATGGTTACGCCATCGAGCAGCAGACCAAGCGTCTGTCGCAAGTGACCGATGCCTTTGCTGCCCGCCGCCTGGATTCGACGGTGAAAGCCGCTTTGGCGGGGCGCAACCTGAATGAAATCGAGGAATAACTGATGCCGCAGATCATTTTTCTGCCACACGCCGTGTTCTGCCCGGACGGTCTGGTTGTCGAGGTCGAGCCTGGTGTTTCGGTGCTCGACGTGGCCCACGACAACCACATCGAGATCGAGAGCGCCTGCGGCGGCGTCTGCGCCTGCACTACCTGCCACTGCATCATTCGTGAAGGGTTTGACTCGCTGAACGAAGCCGACGAGCTGGAAGAAGACTTGCTGGACAAGGCCTGGGGCCTGGAAGCACAGTCGCGCCTGTCGTGCCAGGCTATCGTTGGTGATGAAGACCTGACCGTTGAAATTCCCAAGTACTCACTCAACCATGCCGCCGAAGCGCCGCACTGATTCAAGGAGTCGTCATGAGTCTGAAGTGGGTTGATGTACTGGAAATCGCGATCCAGCTGGCTGATTCCAAGCCGGATGTGGATCCGCGTTATGTGAACTTTGTCGACTTGCACCAATGGGTTCTGGCACTGCCAGAGTTCAGCGACGATCCGGCTCGCGGAGGCGAGAAGGTTCTTGAAGCAATTCAGGCCGCCTGGATCGACGAAGCGGACTGAATCCGCGGGCTACGCAGTTAGGCAATCCCTATAAACCCGCGTATAATTCGCGGGTTTAATTTTTCGCTTTAATCACCGTTTCTGGAGTTACACCATGGCTGTTCAACGTACTTTCTCCATCATCAAGCCTGACGCTGTTGCAAAAAACGTTATCGGCAAGATCGTTTCCCGTTTTGAAGAAGCCGGCCTGCGCGTTGTAGCTTCGAAAATGAAGCAACTGTCCAAGGCTGAAGCTGAAGGCTTCTACGCTGAGCACAGCGAGCGTGGCTTCTTCGGCGAACTGGTTGCCTTCATGACTTCCGGTCCAGTTGTTGTTCAGGTTCTGGAAGGCGAAAACGCCATTGCTCGCAACCGTGAGCTGATGGGCGCTACCAACCCTAAAGAAGCTGCTGCCGGCACCATCCGTGCTGACTTCGCCGAGTCCATCGACGCCAACGCCGTTCACGGTTCGGACTCCGAAGCTGCCGCTGCTCGCGAAATCGCTTACTTCTTCGCAGCTACTGAAGTAACCGCTCGCTGAGTAAGGCTGGCGAGTGAGGGGTGAGACCATGACTACATCGATCGGCAAAACTAACCTGTTGGGGTTGACTCAACCGGAAATGGAGAAATTCTTCGACTCAATCGGGGAGAAGCGTTTCCGTGCCGGTCAGGTAATGAAATGGATTCACCACTTTGGCGTCGATGATTTCGACGCCATGACGAATGTCGGCAAGGCCTTGCGCGAGAAGCTCAAGGCCGTTGCCGAGATTCGCGGTCCGGAAGTGGTCAGCGAGGACATCTCCAGCGACGGCACCCGCAAATGGGTGGTGCGCGTGGCGTCCGGCAGCTGCGTCGAGACCGTGTACATTCCCCAGGGCAAGCGCGGCACTCTGTGCGTTTCGTCCCAGGCAGGCTGTGCCCTGGATTGCAGTTTCTGCTCCACCGGCAAGCAAGGCTTCAATAGCAACCTCACCGCCGCCGAAGTCATCGGCCAGGTGTGGATTGCCAACAAATCCTTTGGCAGCGTCCCGGCAACCGTCGACCGTGCCATCACCAACGTGGTGATGATGGGCATGGGTGAGCCGCTGCTGAACTTCGACAACGTCATCGCCGCCATGCACCTGATGATGGACGACCTGGGCTACGGCATTTCCAAGCGCCGTGTGACCCTGTCCACCTCCGGCGTGGTGCCGATGATCGATGAGCTGGCCAAGCACATCGACGTGTCCCTGGCGTTGTCCCTGCACGCACCCAACGATGCGCTGCGCAACCAGCTGGTGCCAATCAACAAGAAGTACCCGCTGAAGATGCTCCTGGAGTCCTGCCAGCGCTACATGTCCTCCCTGGGCGAGAAGCGCGTGCTGACCATCGAGTACACCCTGCTCAAGGACGTCAACGACAAGCTGGAACACGCGGTTGAGATGATCGAGTTGCTCAAGGACATTCCTTGCAAGATCAACCTGATCCCGTTCAACCCGTTCCCTCATTCCGGTTACGAGCGTCCGAGCAACAACGCCATTCGTCGTTTCCAGGACCAACTGCATCATGCCGGCTTCAATGTCACCGTGCGCACGACTCGCGGTGAAGACATCGATGCCGCCTGCGGTCAGTTGGTCGGGCAGGTGCTGGATCGCACCCGCCGTAGCGAACGTTATATCGCCGTGCGTGAGCTGAGCGCCGACGCCGATATGCCGCAAAGCGCCGCGACCCGTACCTGAGAGAGGATCTCCATGACCCTGCGCTTCGCGCTGCTCCTGCTTGTTGCCAGTCTCTGTGCTGGCTGTGTTCTGTCGGGTGATTCCAGTCCGATGAACACCAGCAAGGGCCGTGATGAGGCGCGCGAGGCCTACGTACAGTTGGGCCTGGGGTATTTGCAGCAGGGCATGAGCGAAAGGGCCAAGGTGCCATTGAAAAAGGCCCTGGAGCTGGCGCCTGCCGATGCTGATGCCAACGCCGCCCTGGCGCTGGTGTTCCAGGCCGAGATGGAACCTGCGCTGGCCGATGAGCACTTTCGCCAAGCCCTGGCGGCCCGTCCGGACAGTGCGCGTATCCTCAACAACTACGGCAGCTTCCTGTTCGAAGAAAAACGTTACAAAGAGGCTTATCAGCGCTTCGAGCAGGCCGCTGCTGATACTCTGTACCCCGAGCGTTCCCGGGTGTTCGAAAACCTCGGTATGACTGCTTCCAAGCTGGGCCAGCGTGAGCTGGCCCAACTGCAACTGGAAAAAGCCCTGCGCCTGAATCACCAACAGCCCCGCGCATTGCTGGAAATGGCTGAGTTGTCTTACGAAGACAGGCATTATGTGCCCGCGCGCGACTATTACGATCGTTTTAGCCTGCTCGGCGAGCAAAATGCACGTAGTCTATTGCTCGGCGTTCGGCTGGCAACGGTGTTCGAAGATCGCGACAAGGCCGCCAGTTACGGCCTGCAACTAAAACGACTTTATCCCGGTACGCCGGAATATCAGCAATACCTGTCGGAGCAATGATGAAAGCGGCGCATCCCGAAGTTCAAGCAGTGACTCGCGTAAACCCCGGTGAGACCCTGCGTCAGGCCCGCGAAAGCAATGGTTGGTCGCTGGCTGAAGTGGCCCACAAGCTCAACCTCACCGTGAGCTCCCTGAGCAATCTGGAAGCCGGCGCGTTCGACAAACTGCCAGGGCATACCTTTGCTCGCGGCTATATCCGTGCCTACGCCAAATTGCTGGGCATGGACCAGGCCATCCTGGTACAGGAATTCGATCAATACACCGGTACCGACTCCCAAGGCAGCAGCGTTCATGCTCTGGGTCGTATCGAAGAGCCGGTACGGGTTTCCCACACCATCCTGCGCATCGTCAGCTTGCTGCTGTTGGTGGCCGTGGTGGGTGGCGGTTTCATCTGGTGGCAGGATCAGTCCTCCTTGCGCGGCAAGGAGCCGATCTCCTTGAGTCCCGAGCACGTTGAGGTTGAGGGTGCCGATGGCACCACGCAGATCCATCCAATCGACGAGCCGGAAGACCAGGCCGTCGCCGAAGGTCAGAGCGAAGCCCAGGACAACGCCGCGCAAACTCAGAGCCTGGCTGCTGCTGAGGCGCCTGCCAATCCAGTGGCGCCTGCAACGTCGGCTCCGGTTGCGACTCCTGCGGCCCCAACCGCTCCTGCGCATACCGCCCCGACCGTTGCGCCCGTTGTCAGCGCACCAGCAGTTCAGGCGCCGGTTCCGGCTGTCGTACCCGCTACGCCAGCGAATCCTGCCACCGCAGCGGCGCCAACCACTCCGGTCGCCGGTTCGGGCCAGGTGCAGATCCAGTTCAGTGCCGACTGCTGGGCCCAGGTCATCGATGGCAATGGCAAGATTCTGCTCAGTGCTTTAAAACGCAAGGGTGAAACGGTCGATGTTAGCGGCAAGCCGCCTTTTGCCGTACGTCTGGGGTATGCCCGTGGCGCACAAATTTCTTACAACGGTCAGGCGGTGGATATCGCCCCGTTCACCAGTGGCGAGACCGCTCGCCTGAAGTTAGGTCAATAAGTCATGCACGGCGAATCTCCAATCAAACGTCGCGAGTCCCGCAAGATCTGGGTCGGCTCGGTACCGGTCGGTGGCGATGCCCCGATCGCAGTGCAGAGCATGACCAACAGCGACACCAACGACGTGGCCGCAACCGTCGCCCAGATCAACCGCCTTGAAGCTGCCGGTGTCGACATCGTGCGGGTCTCGGTGCCGGACATGGACGCCGCCGAGGCGTTCGGTCGCATCAAGCAGCAGGTCAAGGTGCCGCTGGTGGCCGACATTCACTTCGACTACAAGATCGCCCTGCGCGTAGCCGAGCTGGGTGTCGATTGCCTGCGGATCAACCCCGGCAACATCGGTCGCGAAGATCGGGTGCGTGCGGTGGTGGATGCCGCCCGTGACCGCGGAATTCCGATCCGTATCGGGGTCAACGCCGGCTCCCTGGAAAAAGATCTGCAGAAAAAGTACGGCGAACCGACTCCAGCAGCGTTGGTTGAGTCGGCACTGCGCCACGTCGAGCACCTTGAACGCCTGAATTTCCAGGACTTCAAGGTCAGCGTGAAGGCGTCCGACGTGTTTATGGCCGTCGAAGCCTATCGCTTGCTGGCCAAGGAAATCATCCAGCCTCTGCACCTGGGGATCACCGAAGCCGGCGGATTGCGTTCAGGCACGGTGAAATCCGCCGTCGGCCTCGGTATGCTGCTGGCCGAAGGCATTGGCGATACCATTCGCATCTCGTTGGCGGCCGACCCGGTCGAGGAAGTGAAGGTCGGCTACGACATTCTCAAGTCCCTGCACCTGCGTTCCCGTGGCATCAACTTCATCGCTTGCCCGAGCTGCTCGCGGCAGAATTTCGATGTGGTGAAAACCATGAACGAACTGGAAGGGCGCCTGGAAGACTTGCTGGTGCCGTTGGATGTCGCAGTGATCGGTTGTGTGGTCAACGGTCCGGGTGAAGCCAAAGAGGCGCATATCGGCCTGACCGGTGGTACGCCGAATCTGATCTACATCGACGGCAAGCCTGCACAGAAACTGACCAATGACAATCTGGTGGACGAGCTTGAAAAGCTGATCCGGCAGAAGGCGGCCGAAAAGGTTGAAGCCGACGCAGCGCTTATCGCTCGCGGCTAACCGAACGTATTTAAGGATTTTTTGTGAGCAAGTCTCTGCAAGCCATTCGTGGCATGAATGACATCCTGCCCGAGCAGACGCCCCTGTGGCGTTATTTCGAGGGCACTGTGGCGCGTCTGCTGGATAACTACGGCTACAAGCAGATCCGCATGCCGATCGTCGAATTCACCGAGCTGTTCAAGCGCTCCATCGGTGAAGTGACCGACATCGTCGAAAAAGAGATGTACACCTTCGAAGACCGCAACGGTGATTCCCTGACCCTGCGTCCGGAAGGCACTGCGGCGTGCGTCCGCGCTGTACTCGAGCACGGCATCACTGGCGGTGGCCAGGTGCAGAAGCTCTGGTACATCGGCCCGATGTTCCGTCACGAGCGCCCGCAGAAAGGCCGTTATCGCCAGTTCCACCAGATCGGTTGCGAGGTTTTCAACCTCGACGGTCCGGACATTGATGCTGAGCTGATCGTGCTGACCTGGCGCCTGTGGGGCGAGCTGGGCATCCGTGATGCGGTCAAGCTCGAACTGAACAGCCTGGGCACTGCTGAGGCTCGCGCACGTTATCGCGACGCGCTGGTGGCGTTCCTGTCGGCGCGCATGGACAAGCTGGACGAAGACAGCCAGCGTCGCCTGAAGACCAATCCGCTGCGCGTGCTCGATACCAAGAATCCGGACACTCAAGCCGTACTGGTGGACGCGCCCAAGCTGGCCGACTACCTGGACGAAGAGTCCCGTGTGCACTTCGAGGGGCTCAAGGCCCGTCTGGACGCCGCGGGTATCCCTTATGTGATCAACCCGAAGCTGGTGCGCGGGCTGGATTACTACAGCAAGACCGTTTTCGAATGGGTCACCGACAAGCTCGGCGCCCAGGGCACAGTGTGTGCCGGCGGCCGTTACGACGGGCTGGTCGAGCAAATGGGTGGCAAACCTACACCGGGTGTTGGCTTCGCGATGGGGATCGAACGTCTGGTGCTGCTGCTGGAAACCCTGGAGCAGATCCCGCAAGAAATCTCGCGTCAGGTCGACGTTTACCTCTGCGCCTTCGGCGAGGCTGCCGAACTGGCCGCACTGGCGCTGAGTGAGCGCGTTCGAGACCAATTGCCGAACCTGCGTCTGCAGATCAATGCCGGTGCCGGCAGCTTCAAGAGCCAATTCAAGAAGGCCGACAAGAGCGGTGCGTTGTACGCGCTGATCCTTGGTGACGACGAACTGGCCCAGCAAGTGGTAGGTTTCAAACCCCTGCGTGGCCAGGGTGAACAACAAAGCATTGCCTGGGATGCGCTCGCCGCGCACCTGGCCACCTGCATCGTGCAGGGTTGAAGCTGTCAAACAGCCGATTTAGCGAATAAGGAGTATTGGGGTGTCGAGTACCGAAGATGAACAGCTGGCGGAATTGAAAGACTGGTGGCAGCGCAACGGCAAACCCCTGGTGACTGGCGGCCTGTTGGCCTTGGTTATCGTGTTCGGCTGGCAGGCCTGGCACAAGTATCAGAACAATCAGTCGCAAGGTGCTTCGGTGCTCTATCAGCAACTGCTGGAAACCACCCTGACGCCAGATGGCAAGCCTGACGCCGCCCGGGTTGCAGACCTGGCCGGCAAGCTCAACAGCGAGTTCGGCGGTACTGCCTACGCGCAATACGGCAACCTGTTCGTGGCCAAGGTAGCCGTGGACACCGGCAAGCTGGACGACGCAGCGGCGCAGCTCAAAGCAGTGCTCGACAAGCCGGCGAGCCCGGCTCTGGGTGAAGTGGCGCGCCAGCGTCTGGCCCAGGTGCTGGCGGCGCAGAACAAGGCTGACGAGGCCTTGAAGCTGCTCGAGGGTGATGCCGACAAGGCGTTCCTGGCGACCCGCGAAGAACTCAAGGGTGATCTGCTGGTCCAGTTGGGCCGTGTGGATGAAGCCCATGCGGCATACCAAAAAGCCAAGGCGGCGCTCTCGGATGAGGCGGCGGTCGGTGGCTTACAAATCAAGCTGGACGACCTGGCCAAAGGGGATGCATGACGTGATCCGTTGGAAACATGCAGCATTGCTGGCCCTGGCCTTGTTGGCCGCGGGTTGCAGCAGCAATAGCAAGAAAGAACTGCCGCCGGCTGAACTGGTCGACTTCAAAGAAGAAGTGGTCCTGCAGAAGCAGTGGAGCCGTTCGATCGGTGACGGTCAGGGCGAAACCTACAACATGCTGGTGCCGGCGATCGATGGTGACACCATCTATGCCGCCGACGTCACTGGCGTTGTGGTTTCCATGGATCGCATGAACGGCGACGTCAAATGGAAGAAAGATCTTGAACTGCCTGTTTCCGGCGCCGTCGGCGTGGGTTACGGCCTGGTCATGATCGGCACTCTGAAAGGCGAAGTGGTTGCCCTGGATGCTTCCAGCGGTGAAGAGAAGTGGCGCTCCCGGGTCACCAGTGAAGTGCTGGCTCCGCCGGCGACCAACGGTGACGTGGTCGTGGTCCAGACTCAGGATGACCGTTTGATTGGCCTCGATGCCAGCACCGGCAACCAGCTCTGGCTCTACGACAGCACTCCAGCGGTACTGACCCTGCGGGGCACCAGTGCGCCGTTGGCCACCAACCGTCTGGCCCTGGCCGGTCTCTCCACTGGCAAGGTGGTGGCGCTGGATATCCGCAACGGCGTGCCGGTGTGGGAGCAGCGTGTCGCTATTCCACAAGGCCGTTCCGAGCTGGATCGGGTAGTGGACATCGACGGCGGCTTGCTGCTGTCCGGCGGTACCCTGTACGTCGCCAGCTATCAGGGACGTGTGGTTGCCCTGGACCTGGAGAGCGGTCGTCCGCTGTGGCAGCGTGACGCTTCCAGCTATGCCGGTGTGGCGCAAGGTTTTGGCAGCGTCTATGTCAGCCTGTCGTCGGGCACCGTGGAAGGCGTGGACGAGCGTTCGACTACGGCCCTGTGGAGCAACGACTCCCTGGCCCGTCGTCAACTGTCGGCCCCGGAAGTCTTCTCCAGCTACGTAGCGGTGGGTGACCTGGAAGGTTACCTGCACCTGCTGAGTCAGGTGGACGGTCGTTTCGTCGGCCGTACCCGCATCGATAGCGACGGCTTGCGCGCTCGTCCGCTGGTGGTGGGCGACATGATTTATGTGTATGGCAACAGCGGCAAACTGGAAGCCCTGACCATCAAGTAATGGTTTGACTATGCTTGGGGTTGATTCCCCAAGCGGCCTTGTCTCGACAAGGTTCGCAGCACTTCAAGGTGCTGCCCCGAGCACCAGCCGCTGCCTCGCAGCGGCTTTTGTATTTTCGCAATTAACGCAGTGGAGAGCCGCATGGTTCCCGTAATCGCCCTGGTGGGCCGACCTAACGTCGGCAAGTCCACCTTGTTCAACCGCCTGACTCGGACTCGCGACGCCATTGTTGGCGACCTGTCCGGTCTGACCCGTGATCGCCAATACGGTGAGGCCAAGTGGCAAGGGCGTACCTATATTCTGATCGACACCGGTGGTATTTCCGGTGACGAACATGGCATGGATGAAAAGATGGCCGAGCAGTCGCTGCTGGCCATCGAAGAAGCTGATGTGGTGTTGTTCCTGGTGGACGCCAAGGCCGGGTTTACCGCGGCCGACCAGATGATTGGCGAACACCTGCGCAAACGTAACAAGACCTCCTACGTGATCGCCAACAAGGTCGACAACATCGACCCGGACATGGCCCGCGCCGAGTTCGCGCCACTGGGTATGGGCGATGCGATTCCAATCGCTGGTGCTCATGGCCGCGGCATCACCCAGATGCTGGAAATCGCCCTGAGCGAGTTCCCCAAGGATGACGCCGACGAGCCGGAAGAAGGTGAGGAAGAGATCGTCGCCGAAGGCGAGGAAGCCAAGCGCATTCCTGGTCCGAGCGAGAAAGACGGGATCAAGATCGCCATCATCGGCCGCCCCAACGTGGGTAAATCCACGCTGGTCAACCGCATGCTCGGTGAAGACCGGGTCATCGTCTACGACCAGCCCGGCACCACCCGCGACAGTATCTACATCCCGTTCGAGCGCAACGACGAGAAGTACACGCTGATCGACACCGCCGGTGTGCGCAAGCGCGGCAAGATCCACGAGGAAGTTGAAAAGTTCTCGGTGGTCAAAACCCTGCAAGCGATCAAAGACGCCAACGTGGTGATCTTTGTCATGGACGCCCGGGAAGGCGTGGTGGACCACGACTTGAACCTGCTGGGCTTCGCCCTGGAAGCCGGTCGGGCCCTGGTGATCGCCCTGAACAAGTGGGACGGCATGCAGCCAAGCGAGCGCGACTATGTGAAGACCGAGCTGCAGCGCCGGTTGTTCTTCGTCGACTTCGCCGATATCCACTTCATCTCGGCCTTGCACGGAACCGGCGTGGGCAACCTCTACCAGTCGGTGCAGAACTCCTTCAAGTCGGCGGTGACCCGCTGGCCGACCAGCCGCCTGACGCAGATTCTCGAAGACGCCGTTGGCGAGCACGCGCCGCCCATGGTCAACAACCGTCGGATCAAGCTGCGCTACGCCCACTTGGGCGGTGCCAACCCGCCGCTGATCGTGATTCACGGCAACCAGGTGGAGAAGGTACCGAAGTCCTACGTGCGTTACCTGGAAAACACCTACCGTCGCGTACTGAAGCTGGTGGGCACACCGATTCGTATCGAGTTCAAGGGTGGCGAGAACCCGTACGAAGGCAACAAGAACACGCTGACCGACCGCCAGGTCAACAAGAAGCGTCGTTTGATGTCGCACCACAAGAAGGCCGACAAGAAGCGCCGCGACAAGCGCTGAGCGACCGGGATTTGTGTGGGTAAGAGGGCGCTTTATGCGCCCTTTTTCATGCCCGGTGTTTGGGCTATTCTCGGGACCTCCCGCGCCGTCGTAGAGCCGGGTGTTCAGCAGGGAATCCTCATGATCACCAGTAAGCTGCCGAATGTCGGCACCACCATCTTCACGCAGATGTCCCAGCTCGCGGTTGAAACCGGAGCGCTCAATCTGTCCCAGGGCTTCCCTGATTTCGAGGGTCCCCAAGCCTTGCGTGACGCGGTTGGACGGCATATCGCCAATGGCCACAACCAATACGCACCCATGACCGGATTGCCGGCCTTGCGCCAACAGGTGGCGGCGAAAATCGCTCGCTGCTATGGCGTCGAGGTCAATGCCGACAGCGAAGTGACCATCACCCCGGGCGCCACCCAGGCCATTTTCTGTGCCATCCAGGCGGTGATTCAGCGCGGTGACGAGGTCATCGTTTTCGATCCCTGTTACGACAGTTATGAGCCGGCAGTGGAACTAGCCGGCGGCCGTTGCGTGCATGTGCAACTGGGCCTTGATGACTTTGCCATCGACTGGCAGAAACTTGGCGAAGCCCTGAGCCCGCGTACGCGGATGATCATTCTGAACACGCCGCACAACCCCAGTGGAGCCTTGATCAGCCGTGCCGAACTGGACCAGTTGGCAGCGCTGATCCGTGATCGCGACATCTACCTGGTCAGCGATGAGGTCTATGAGCACCTGGTGTTTGACGGTGTGCCCCATGTCAGTGTTTTGGCCCACGAGGAGCTGTATCCGCGGGCTTTCGTCGTCAGCTCTTTCGGCAAGACCTACCACGTGACCGGCTGGAAGACCGGTTATGTCGTAGCGCCACCGGCCTTGAGCGCCGAGCTGCGCAAGGTGCATCAATATGTCAGCTTCTGCGGCGTGACCCCTTTGCAGTACGCTCTGGCGGACTTCATGGCCGAATGCCCGGAACATGTCGAGCAGCTACCGGCCTTCTACCAGGCCAAGCGTGATCTGTTCTGCGACTTGCTGAGCCCTTCGCGCTTCAGCTTTACCCGGGTGGCCGGCACCTACTTTCAACTGGTGGACTATTCGCAGATTCGTCCAGACTTGAATGACGTCGACATGGCAACCTGGATGACCCGCGAACACGGCGTGGCAGCCATTCCGGTGTCGGTGTTCTATCAGCAGCCGCCCCAGGGGCAGCGTCTGGTACGTCTGTGTTTTGCCAAGCGCGAGGAGACGCTGCGTCAGGCAGCGGAGAAACTATGCGTGATCTGAGTGCGTTACCCGATCTGAATCTGGCGTTGATCCAGACCACCCTGGCCTGGCATGACCGCCAGGCCAACTTCGAGCATTTCGAGCAGTTGCTGGAGCAGGCCCGCGGTGCGGATCTGATCATTCTCCCGGAAATGTTCACCACCGGATTCTCCATGGAATCCAGCACCTTGGCGGAGGCGGAGAACGGCCCCACCAGCAAGTGGCTGCGCTGTCAGGCGAAGAAGCTCGATGCGGTGATCACTGGTAGCGTGATCATCCAGGCGGCGGACGGCAGCCATCGCAACCGCCTGTTGTGGGCGCGTCCCGACGGTGAAGTCTGGCATTACGACAAGCGCCACCTGTTCCGCATGGCCGGCGAGCACAATCACTTCACCCCAGGTGAGCGCCAGGTACAGTTCGAACTCAAGGGGTGGCGGATTCGTCCGCTGATCTGCTACGACCTGCGTTTTCCGGTGTGGAGCCGCGATGCCCAGGACACTGATCTGCTGCTGTACACCGCCAACTGGCCCGGGGCTCGGCGGCTGCACTGGAACCGCTTGTTGCCGGCCCGAGCCATTGAAAACCTGTGCTATGTCGCTGCGGTGAACCGGATAGGTACCGACGGCAAGGGCTTTGCGTATACCGGTGACAGCCAGGTGTTGGACTACCAGGGCGAGACCCTTCTCAGTGCCGGTGAGGCGGATGGGGTGTTCCAGGTACGTTTGAACGCCAGCGAGTTGGCGGCCTATCGAGCACGCTTTCCCGCGAATCTCGACGCCGATACCTTCATGTTCACCTAGAAGGATTGGGGCGCGGCAGCACACTTTTTTACAGGTTGCCGATATCAAGCTTCAGGGATGAAAGCCGATAGGACGGGCATTCAGGAGGAATCACTCATGACCACCATCAATGCCAATGTCGTCAATCCTTACCCGCTGTCCGCGCCGAAAGCGGTGACGGGTGAAGGCGAAGACACCAGCACCAGCCCACTGGCGCCGGTGGCTGAAAGCAAGGACGCCGAAGACAAGGAACTGCGAGTCAACTCCGCGGATGCCAGTATCGATGCCGTGAAAGGCGCCGGCGATCCGGTCGAGCAGTTGCAGAAGCAGATCGAACAGACCCAGAAGATCCTGACACAACAGCAGGCGCAACTGGCTAGTGTCGAGAAGGGCCAGGCCAGCGATGAGCAGAAAGTCCAGCAAGTGATGGAGATCCAGACCCAGATCGCCGTGACCAACAGCACCTTGCAAGTGTTGCAGGCGGCCTTGTTGCAGGCCATGTTCAGCGTCGATGTGCATGCCTGAGGCACACATCTCCAGTTGTTAGCTTAATGCCACATACAAAAAGGCCCCGAGGAGCAGAACTCCCCGGGGCCTTTTTTATCAGGGCTGCTTAAGCGGCCTTGGCTTCCTGCTCGCTCAGGGAGCGGTTCAGTGCACTGAACAGCGCCTTGAAGCTGGCAGTGGTGATGTTTTCGTCGATACCAACACCGTGGACCGCACGCTCACCGTTGACCCGCAGTTCGATGTAGGCCGCAGCCTTGGCGTTGGTGCCCGCACCAATGGCGTGTTCGTTGTAGTCCATGATCTCTACAGGAATCGGCAGGCCGGCCACCAGGGCCTCCAGGGCGCCATTGCCCTTGCCGCGCCAGCTCAGGTTGGTTTCGCCCTGGCCCTTGCTCGACACTTCCACTTCCACAGCGCTGTGGCCGTTTTCTTCCTGCAGGCGATGGCTGACCAGCGCGTACGGGGTGTTGGCCTGCAAGTATTCGCTGTGCAACAGCGCGTGGATTTGCTGGGCGGTCATCTCCAGACCCAGGCGGTCGGTTTCACGTTGCACCACCTGGCTGAACTCGATCTGCATGCGGCGCGGCAAGCTGATGCCGTACTCCTGTTCCAGCAGGTAGGCGATACCGCCTTTGCCCGACTGACTGTTGACGCGGATGACCGCCTCGTAGCTGCGACCGATGTCGGCCGGATCGATCGGCAAGTACGGCACTTCCCACAAGCCATCGGCTTTCTGCTGGGCGAAGCCCTTGCGGATCGCGTCCTGGTGGGAGCCGGAGAAGGCGGTGTGCACCAGGTCGCCGACATAAGGATGGCGCGGATGCACGGCAATCTGGTTGCACTCTTCCACGACTTTGCGTACGCCGTCGATGTCGGAGAAGTCCAGTTCCGGGTTCACACCCTGGGTGTAGAGGTTCAAGGCCACGGTGACCAGATCGACGTTGCCGGTACGTTCGCCGTTGCCGAACAGGCAGCCTTCGACACGGTCGGCGCCCGCCATCAGGCCCAACTCGGTGGCGGCTACGCCAGTGCCACGGTCGTTGTGGGTGTGCAGGCTGATGAGCACGCTGTCACGACGGTTGATGTGGCGGCAGAACCACTCGATCTGGTCGGCATAGATATTGGGTGTCGCCACTTCAACAGTGGCCGGCAGGTTGAGGATCACCTTGTTGGTCGGCGTCGCGTTCCAGACTTCCACCACGGCGTCGCAGACTTCCTTGGCGAACTCCAGTTCGGTGGCGCTGAAGGTTTCTGGCGAGTATTCGAACTGCCATTGGGTTTCCGGCTGCTGGGCGGCGTATTTGACGAACAGCTTGGCCGCGTTCACCGCGATTTCTTTCACACCGGCCTTGTCCTGGTTGAAGACAATGCGGCGGAACGAAGGGCTGGTGGCGTTGTACAGGTGGACGATGGCTTTCTTGGCACCACGCAAGGATTCGAAGGTGCGGGCGATCAGGTCTTCACGGGCCTGGGTCAGCACCTGGATGGTGGTGTCGTCCGGGATGTGGCCGCCTTCGATCAGGGTGCGCACGAAGTCGAAGTCGGTTTGCGAGGCGGCAGGGAACGAAGCCTCGATCTCTTTTACGCCAACGGCCACCAGGGTCTTCCAGAAACGCAGCTTCTTGACCGCATCCATCGGCTCGATCAGCGACTGGTTGCCATCACGCAAGTCCGAGCTGCACCAGATCGGCGCGCGGGTGATGGTCTTCGACGGCCAGGTGCGGTCCGGCAAGTTGATGGTCGGGAACGCGCGGTACTTGGAGGAGGGGTCTTTGAGCATGGTCATGGAGAAATCCTTATGGTCCGGGCCGAAAAGAGGCGGCCTACCGGTGAGTCAAGAGTGCAGTGTTGACGCAGGGGGATGAGGCACCGCGATTCAGCCTGGCAGTCGTGCGCTGACGAGGCAGAGGCTCCGGTGTTGACGACGCTGAATGAGGGTGTGAGAGGTTTTCATGTGCTCAACCCTAACCACTGAGGTGAGAGATGGCAAGCAGTCGAAAAAAATTGAGAGGAATACTCGAAATCGAATCTATATCGAGATTTTATGCCGGCTATTCTTTGAAAGAATACTAACGATTGCGCAGTCATGATGGGCTGCGCAATTCTCAAGGGAGCCGGCTGCCGGCGATCAGGGCTCGGGATCAGGGCTGAAACGCCCCGATGAATATTGCCGGATCGACCCGGGCATCGTTCAGGCTGATATTCCAGTGCATGTGCGGGCCGGTAGCGCGTCCGGTCGAACCCACCTTGCCCACCACTGCCCCGCGAGCCAGGGACTGACCCACCTTCACGTCAATCTTCGACATGTGGCAGAACATGCTGATAAAGCCCTGGCCGTGGTCGACGAACACCGTGTTGCCATTGAAAAAGTAGTTGCCGGTCAGGATCACCTTGCCGGCTGCCGGAGTCTTGATCGGTGTGCCTGCCGGCACTGCGAAGTCCAGGCCGGCGTGGGGATTGCGCTCCTCGCCGTTGAAGAACCGGCGCACCCCGAACTTGCTCGACAGCGGCCCGTTCACTGGCTTGTCCAGCAGCAGGTTGCTCGGGGTGTTGGGGCTGAAACTGCGATAGGCACGGAGTTGCTCTGCCAGTTCTCCATCAATGCGTTTCAGGTCTGCCGGGTTTGGATTGACCTGGCGCTGGTTCTTCAGGGTGATGTGCTGCTCGGGGTATTTTTTACTGCCCACCACGAAGTTCAGGCTGCGGTTGCCGGCGCTGATCTGCTGGGTGCCTGGTTTGACCGTCAACGGGATACCGACAATGGCCAGCCAGTTGTTCTGCTCCTTCACCA
The DNA here is from genome assembly GCF_018390395.1 of Pseudomonas sp. RC4D1. Classification (NCBI taxonomy): domain Bacteria; kingdom Pseudomonadati; phylum Pseudomonadota; class Gammaproteobacteria; order Pseudomonadales; family Pseudomonadaceae; genus Pseudomonas; species Pseudomonas sp. RC4D1. Next base: position 1,783,692 of record NZ_JAHBAW010000002.1, on the reverse strand, counting down.
CCAGCACAGGTTTACCCTGGTAGCTGACCTTGGGCGCCTGGGCTGCGCTGCCCAGGTCCACTACCGCCACGCCACCAGGCACGGGTTTGTTCAACAGGCGAGTGATGTAGCTGTCGGCGTTGGCGTTGAAGGCCAGGCACAGCAACAGCAGGGAAGTGAGAAAGCGCGGCATGGATCAGTCCAGTAGAGAAAGAGTGACAGGCGTCAGGTGGTTGTCTTCGACTCGCACCTGCAGTTCACCTTCGCCCAGACGGGCGGTGAGGCGCTGGCCATTGCGGGTCTGGGCGGCAGTACGGATGGCGTGGCCGCGGTCGTCCAGAAGAATGCTATAGCCGCGTCCCAGGGTGGCCAGGGGGCTGACCACATGCAGGGTTTGCATCTGACTGTGCAACTGCAGGCGTCGGGCTTTCAGGCCTTCGCGCATGGCTCGGGGCAGGCGTTCGGCGAGGCTGTCCAGGCGCTGGCGCAATAGGGCCAGTTGCCGGCCTGGATGCTGGGCGCCGAGGCGGGTTTCCAGGCGGATCAGGCGCTCGCGACGGGTATTGAGGTTGCGCTCGAAGGCCCTGCGCATGCGCATATCCAGGTCATCCAGGCGTTGTGCCTGCTGGCGCAGGCGTTCGCCGGGATGGCGCAGGCGTCGGGCCAGACCGTCGAGGCGCAAGCGGTCGCGCATCAGCCGGTCGCGGATGCGCATCACCAGGCGGCGATGCAGGCTGTCGACGCGGTGTTGCAGGTCACTGGCGTCGGGTGCCAGCAGTTCAGCAGCGGCGGAAGGGGTGGGGGCCCGTACGTCAGCGACGAAATCGCTGATGGAGACATCGGTTTCATGGCCGACGGCGCTGACGATCGGCGTCACGCAGGCATCCACCGCCCGGGCTACCGCCTCTTCGTTGAAGCACCAGAGGTCTTCCAGAGAGCCGCCGCCCCGAGCCAGGATCAAGGCATCGAAGCCTCGGGCATCGGCCAGTTGCAGGGCCCGGACGATCTGCGCCGTGGCCTCGCGACCTTGCACGGCAGTGGGGATCAGCGTCAGTGCCACCTGGGGCGCACGGCGGCGGAACACGCTGATGATGTCGCGGATTACCGCGCCAGTGGGGGAGCTGATAATGCCGATGCGTTGCGGATGGGCCGGTAACGGCACTTTGCGTTCGGCACTGAACAGCCCCTCGGCGCTGAGCTTTTCCTTGAGTGCATCGAAGGCCAGGCGCAGGGCACCATCACCGGCGGGCTCCACGGTGTCGAGAATCAGTTGGTAGTCGCCGCGCCCCTCGAACAGCGAAACCTTGCCCCGGACCTTGACCGCCAGGCCGTCCTTCAGTGCCTGGCGGACCCGCGCGGCGTTCTGCCGGAACAGCGCGCAACGCACCTGGGCGCCGCTGTCCTTGAGGGTGAAGTAGACATGGCCGGAAGCCGGGCGAGCGAGGTTGGAGATCTCGCCTTCGACCCAGATATTGCTGAACACGTCCTCGAGCAGCACCCGGGCGCGGCCGTTGAGCTGGGTGACAGTGAGGACCTCGCGGTCCAGGCCGAGTCGTGCAAAGGGATCTTTAATCATGGGGCGCAGTTTAAGGGGCTGTCAGTCCATGGAACAACGCAATTCGATTGCCAATGATTGCGCAGTTGTTCGACAAACTGCGCCACCAGCGGTGTGGGGTCTTGCCGATAGGCGAGGGCGACGGTGCTCTGGCAATCGCTATCGGCCAGAGGCAGGAAACGCACGCTGGCCGGGGCGATGTCCTGCATCGATTCGGGCAGCAGGGCAACGCCGAAACCAGCCTGGATCAACTGCAATTGAGTGGTCTTGCGTGACATCACTCGCGCCGCTTTGGGAAAGAAACCCTGGCGCATGCAAAGCTGTGCCGACAGGTAGCTCAAGCCCCCACGCTGGGGATGGGGGATGGAGATAAAGGCTTCGTTGCGCAGTTGTGCAAGCTCCACCCCGTGGGCCGGAGGATCAAGGGCCAGGGGATGCTGCGGCGGCAATGCCAGCAGCAGGGGTTCGCTGAACAAGGGCACGATTTGCACTCCCTCGCATTGGCGCAGTACCGGCAGGCGCAGCAGGCCAGCATCCAGCCGGCCTTCGGCGAGTTCTTGCAACTGCGCCTCGGACGACAGCTTGACGATGTCCATCGAAGCGCCGGGGCACGCCTGTAGATACTCGCTGATGCCTCCAAGCAGACGGCCGCTCATGGGCACGGTGCTTGAGTGACTGAGGCGCAGAGTGCCCAGTTGCCCCTGGCCGACCTGGGTGGCCAGCTCGGCGGCCTTGTGCAGTTCGCTCAGCAGGTTGCGTGCCTTGGGCAGGAAGGCTTCACCGGCGGCGGTCAGCCGAGGCTGGCGGGCAGTGCGTTGGAAAAGTGGGGTTTGCAGCTGGCTTTCCAGTTCCTTGATCTGCCGGCTAAGGGCTGATTGGGCGACAAACAGGCGTTCTGCCGCAGCGCTGAAGCTGCCGCATTCGGCGATTTCCACGAAATAGCGCAATTGACGGGTTGAAATCACAAGGCATGCCTTTTTGCGATGGGTTGAAGGCTTTGATGATATTAGTCGCAAGGCTCGCCGCTGGCTAAAGTCATTGCTGATCCGCTTGGGGGAAGTCGCAGTGATGAGCGTGGTAATCGAAGGTTTGAACCAGTGGTCTTTCGGCCCGGGTGGTTGGTTGGCGATCGGCCTGGGCATCGCGCTGGCGTACATCGTGTTTGGCATCGCCGGTTTCGGCACGGCGCTGGTGGCGGGACCGGTCCTGATTCTGTTTATGCCGTTGTCGAAAATCGTGCCGCTGTTGGTGCTGCTCGACTTTGTCGCGGCCTTCGGCAACCTGCTGCCATCGCGCAAGGACGTGGCCAAGCCGGAGCTGTTGCGCCTGCTGCCCTGCATGGCGCTGGGCTGCACCTTGGGGGTGATCTTTCTGCTCAATCTCAAGTCCGATCTGCTGCTTCTATTAATGGGGCTGTTTATCAGTGCCTATGCCATCTACAGCTTGTGGGTGAAGGTACGCCCGGCTCAGTTGGCGGCCGGCTGGTCGGTGCCGATGGGAATAGTGGGAGGAATGTTTGGCGCCTTGTTCGGTAGTGGCGGCTTTTTATATGCCATTTACCTGAACAGTCGTTTGCCCAAGGACCCGGCACGGGCCACTCAAAGTGCGTTGATCAGTTGCAGTACCGTGGTGCGTCTGAGCCTCTTCGCACTGGCCGGGGTGTATGCCGAGTTGCCGCTGCTGCTGTTGGCCGGGTGCTTGTTGCCGGCGATGGCGTTGGGTCTATGGGTGGGACGGCGCTTGACCATGAGGTTGTCCCGGGAGGCCTTTGTGCGCCTGGTGACCTGGCTGGTGCTGGCCAGTGGTGTTGCCTTGATCGGGCGCTTTCTGAGCACTTGACCTGCGGGGTTCAGGGATTAAGCTGCGGGCCTTTAAATTCGTTCGCCGGCACGCCGGCTCCTACAATTGATGGTGGGGGCCGGCTTGCCGGCGAAAGCGTTCGTACTGTCCCGCACGTTTCAGGCTTATCCATGAACTCGCAAAGCATCCTCGTCCCGAAAATTTCCACCCTGCCGGTGCACGAGCCCCGGGCTCGGGCCATTGTGCGTTGGCTGGTGCGCAAGAACATCGTCGAGGAAACCCTGAGCACGTGCGGGCGCACCGGCAATCGCATGGGCCATGCGATTGCGCCGGGGGCACGGGAGGTGGTGCTGCGGCCGCAGGCGCTGCCCTTCGGCGAGCCGATCAATGGTCTGGAGATCATCACCAAGCGCTGCATCTATACCCCGGCCAAGGGCTTTCTCGAAGAAGCCGGCTGTGCCGAATGCCGCCAGGAAGTGGGTGAAGCGCTGTTCGAGAGCCTGGAAGACTGGATGCCGGGGCGCACCGATAACTTCACCTGTCCCGAGTGCGGTCATGAAGATGACATCAACGGCTTTCTGTTTCTTCAGGAATGCGGCTTTTCCAACTTGGGCTTTATCTTCAACAACTGGGCCGAAGCGGGTTTCAAACAGAGTTTTATCGACGAGTTCGCCGAGTGGCTGGATCAACCGATAAGTTGGGTCAAGGTCGAGTTGTAGCGCGCTGATATCTCCATCTATCACTCCAGTGATATTAGACAGAGTTTTACATTGAGCCCGGGTAGGTGTCTGAGTATAATGGCGCGCTTCCATTTTCCCGCCCGGGAGCCCCCGCGATGCTGCGTATCAGCCAAGAAGCCCTCACCTTCGACGACATCCTCTTAGTGCCCGGTTATTCCGAAGTACTGCCTAATGAAGTCAGTCTAAAGACCCGTTTGACCCGTGGCATCGAGCTGAATATTCCACTGGTTTCCGCCGCCATGGACACCGTCACTGAAGCCCGTCTGGCAATCGCCATGGCTCAGGAAGGCGGCATCGGCATCATCCACAAGAACATGACCATCGAGCAGCAAGCTGCCGAAGTGCGCAAGGTCAAGCGTTTCGAAGCCGGTGTGGTCAAAGACCCCATCACCATCGAAGCCGACGCCACCGTGCGTGACCTGCTCGAATTGACCAACATGCACAACATCTCCGGTGTGCCCGTGCTGCACAACGGCGATCTGGTGGGCATCGTGACTTCCCGCGACGTGCGTTTCGAAAGCCGTCTGGACGTCAGCGTCCGCGAAGTGATGACGCCTAAAGAGCGTCTGGTCACCGTCAAGGAAGGCGCCGACAAGACCGCCGTCCGCGAACTGCTGCACAAGCACCGTATCGAACGCGTGCTGATCGTCGATGACGCCTTTGCCCTCAAGGGCATGATGACCGTCAACGACATCGAAAAAGCCAAGGCCTACCCGCTGGCCAGCAAGGACGATCAAGGTCGTCTGCGTGTCGGCGCTGCGGTCGGTACCGGCAAAGACACGGGCGATCGCGTTGCTGCGCTGGTCAACGCCGGTGTCGACGTGGTGGTGGTCGACACCGCCCACGGCCACTCCAAAGGCGTGATCGATCGCGTTCGCTGGGTCAAAGAGAACTTCCCGCAAGTGCAGGTGATCGGCGGCAACATCGCCACTGGCGCTGCCGCCAAGGCCCTGGCCGAAGCCGGCGCCGACGCGGTCAAGGTCGGTATCGGCCCTGGCTCGATTTGCACCACCCGCATCGTTGCCGGTGTTGGCGTGCCGCAAATCAGCGCGATCGCCAATGTTGCAGCGGCACTGGTCGGCACGGGCGTTCCGCTGATCGCCGACGGCGGTATCCGTTTCTCCGGTGACCTGTCCAAGGCCATCGTGGCCGGTGCGTCCTGCGTGATGATGGGCTCGATGTTCGCCGGTACCGAAGAGGCGCCGGGCGAGATCGAACTGTTCCAGGGTCGTTCCTACAAGGCTTACCGTGGCATGGGTTCCCTGGGCGCCATGTCCCAGGCCCAGGGCTCTTCCGACCGCTACTTCCAGGACTCCTCCGCGGGTGCCGAGAAGCTGGTGCCGGAAGGGATCGAAGGTCGCGTGCCGTACAAGGGCTCCCTGACCGCGATCATCCATCAGCTGATGGGCGGCCTGCGTTCTTCCATGGGCTACACCGGTAGCGCCAACATCGAAGAAATGCGCACCAAGCCGGAGTTTGTCCGCATCACCGGCGCCGGCATGGCTGAATCCCACGTCCACGACGTGCAGATCACCAAGGAAGCGCCAAACTATCGCGTAGGTTGATAGTGATCGCCTCCAGGCCCAGGCCTGGAGGCGATTGACGAATTTAGTAACCGGGGCTGTGTTTTTCAGCCCCGTGTCGTTTCTGAAATTAGACGAGACTGACCATGGCCCTCGACATTCACGCCCACCGCATCCTGATCCTCGACTTCGGTTCCCAGTACACCCAATTGATCGCCCGCCGCGTGCGCGAGATCGGGGTCTACTGCGAACTGCATCCGTTCGACATGGACGACGAAGCGATCCGCGAATTCGCTCCCAAAGGCGTCATCCTCGCCGGCGGTCCCGAGTCCGTGCACGAAGCCAACAGCCCTCGCTGCCCGCAAGCGGTGTTCGATCTGGGCGTTCCGGTCTTCGGCATCTGCTACGGCATGCAGACCATGGCCGAGCAAATGGGCGGCAAGGTCGAAGGTTCCGAACTGCGCGAATTCGGTTACGCCCGGGTTGATGTGGTCGGCAAGAGCCGCCTGCTGGACGGCATCGAAGACCACGTCGACGCCGACGGTCTGTTCGGTCTCGACGTGTGGATGAGCCACGGTGACAAGGTCACCAAGATGCCCAAGGATTTCCACATCCTGGCCAGCACCCCGAGCTGCCCGATTGCCGGCATGTTCAACGACGACCTGCGCTACTACGGCGTGCAGTTCCACCCGGAAGTGACCCACACCAAGCAGGGCGGCCGCATCCTGTCGCGCTTCATCCTCGACATCTGCGGCTGTGAAGCGCTGTGGACCCCGTCGAAGATCGCCGAAGACGCCATTGCCCAGATCCGTGCCCAGGTCGGCACCGACAACGTCCTGCTGGGCCTGTCCGGCGGTGTCGACTCCTCGGTGGTCGCGGCCCTGCTGCACAAGGCCATCGGCGACCAGCTGACCTGCGTTTTCGTCGACAACGGCCTGCTGCGCCTGCACGAAGGCGAGCAAGTGATGGCCATGTTCGCCGAGAACATGGGCGTCAAGGTGATCCGCGCCAACGCCGAGGAGCAGTTCCTCAACAACCTGGCCGGCGAGTCGGACCCCGAGAAGAAGCGCAAGATCATCGGCCGTACCTTCATCGACGTGTTCGATGCCGAATCCTGCAAGCTGGAAAACATCAAGTACCTGGCCCAGGGCACCATCTACCCGGACGTGATCGAGTCGGCTGGCGCGAAAAGCGGCAAGGCCCACGTGATCAAGTCGCACCACAACGTGGGCGGCCTGCCGGAAGAAATGAACCTCAAGCTGGTTGAACCGCTGCGCGAGCTGTTCAAGGACGAAGTCCGCCGTCTGGGTCTGGAGCTGGGCCTGCCGTACGACATGGTCTACCGTCACCCGTTCCCGGGGCCGGGCCTGGGTGTGCGCATCCTGGGTGAAGTGAAGAAGGAATACGCCGACCTGCTGCGTCGCGCTGACCACATCTTCATCGAAGAACTGCGCAAGGCCGACTGGTACCACAAGGTCAGCCAGGCATTCGTCGTGTTCCAGCCGGTGAAATCCGTCGGCGTGGTCGGCGATGGCCGTCGTTACGCCTGGGTCGTGGCCCTGCGCGCGGTGGAAACCATCGACTTCATGACCGCACGTTGGGCGCACCTGCCTTACGAGCTGCTGGAAACCGTCAGCGGCCGGATCATCAACGAAATCGAAGGCATCTCCCGCGTCACTTACGACGTGTCGAGCAAGCCGCCGGCAACGATCGAGTGGGAATGATCGGGGCCGAGTGATCGGCGCTTGATCCACTGGCTTTAACCAATGGCGATCGGGACCTTCGGGGATCGATCGCCATTGTCGTTTCTGCGGAGATTGAATCCGTTACACATCGGCATTTGTGTTGCAGAACCTTTAGAAACGCTGCTTTTTCACCTTCCGGCAATATCACGTAAGACATGTTCGGCGCTCTGCCCCGGGCTTCTCTCTACCCTTGGGTCTCCCCCCGCTGTTTTTGCTGCGGCTTGTTCGTGGCGCGGGTTTGATCGGATTGCATAAGGTTGTCAGTTGACAACCCTGTATGACTGGCGATACTGGAGGCTATGGATGGCTCGTGCAACTCATCCCAAGAAGGACATTGAAATGGCTCTGCGCTACGCCGAATGGCAGGGCTGGCGAATCGAGGTCGGTGGTGGCCATGCGTGGGGGCGGATCTACTGCCCGTACAACAACGAAGTGTGCCGCTGCGGCGAGTTCTGCATCACCAGTGTCTGGCGTACGCCGAAGAACCCGACCCAGCACGCCCGGGCGCTATGCCGGGTGATCGACAACTGCACCGTGAATCAGCTGCGTGGGGCCAAGGCGCCGGCAGCCCGTCAGGAGTAAGCACCATGGAATACCTGTTCACCCTCAACTATCTGCTGCCGCTGGAGGGCTGCGATCCGCTGCAACTGGTGGAGCGCCTCGGTGCGGCGGGCTGCACCGATGTTCTGGTCGGCACTGGTCTGGCCGGGCGCCTGGCCCTGGAGTTCAGTCGCGAGGCCGAGAGTGCCGAAGCGGCGCTGCTCAGTGCCCTGGGGGATATCAAGCGCATCATCCCCGAGGCGCGGCTGGTGGAGGCCAGCCCGGACTTTGTCGGCCTCAGCGAGATCGCCGAGATCGTCGGCGTGTCACGGCAGAACATGCGCAAGCTGATGCTTGGCCACGCCGACAGTTTTCCCCTGGCGATCCATGAGGGCAGCACCTCGCTGTGGCATCTGGCGGAGGTCCTGAGCTGGCTGGACAGCAAGGGCGGTTACCCTCTCAAACACCCGGTGATCGAGGTGGCGCGGGTGGCACAGCAGGTGAACACCGCCAAGGAGTCGAAGCGCATCGGCCCCCTCAGCGGTGAGCTGGTGGCTCTGTTGGGCTGACGGGGTAGGGCTTAGCGCCGGGCCACGTCGGAGAAGTAGAACTTGTCCAGGGTGTGCCGAGATTCGGTGTACTCGAACTGCCGCCCGTCCTGGAGAAAGGTCTGGTTGCTTACCACGATCACATGGCTCTGGCCGTCCAGGTCGAGCAGTTGCTGGTCGTCCTTGCTCCGCGGGCTGGCCTCGATGGTGCGCTGGGCATAGCTGATGTTCAGTTGCAGGGTCTGTTCGATGTAGGCGTAGATCGAATGCTCGGCGATCTCTCGGTCCAGCCCCGGAATCAGCTCGGCGACAAAATGGTTGATGTCGAGAATCACCCGCTTGCCGTCGATTCGCCGCACGCGCTTGATCCGTGTGATCAGGCTGCCTTCTTGCGCCTGCAGATGGTTGCGCAGGGCGCCTTGCAGGGGGAACTGGCTGAACTCCACCACCTCGGTGCTGACGTCATCCCCCAGGCGTGGATAGGTTTCCTGGAAGCTGACGATGCCGCCCAGCTGGAACTCAATAGGGTTGGGCGAGAGCACGAAGGTGCCCTTGCCGTGGATCTTCTGCGCGAAACCGCGCTCCTGCAGCAGTTCGATGGCCTTGCGCACGGTGCCGCGGCTGGCCTGGTAGCTGTCCATCAGTTCGCTTTCCGAAGGCAGGCGGGCGCCACGCTCAAGACGTTCGGTGGTGATGCTGGCAAGCAGATCGCTGTAGATCTGGTTGTATTTGCTCATGGGATGGCTCTGTGCCGGACTGTGCTCAAGGCAGGCACCTTAAGGGCTGGACGGGGCATTTGTCCATGCGCCCTGGTGATGCTTTAGCGGGTGGAAAAAGCATGGGGCAGGGCCACGCCGGAAGAAAATTTCAAACTCGTCTGTACGAGTTGTTGATTTAACTCGTACAGACGAGTAATTTGCCCCTCGGCGTGCTGCCAATAACAAAAATCTCAGGTGGAAGAACAAGCATGAGCCACGACTATTCAACGATCGCCAGCGAGTTGCTGCACAGCCTCGGTGGCGCCGACAACCTCGAACAGGCAGCCCATTGCGTGACCCGCCTGCGCCTGGCCCTCAAGGACCCGAGCCTGGTCGACAGCGCCACCCTCAACCAGATCGATCTGGTCAAGGGTTCGTTCTTCACCGGTGGCCTGTTCCAGGTGGTGATCGGCCCTGGCGAGGTAGAGAAGGTCTACGCTGCCCTGCGTGAGCAGACGGGCCTCGCGGTTTCCACCATTGCCGACGTGAAGCAGAAGGGCGCGGAAAAGACCAACGCCATGCAGCGTCTGGTGCGGGTGTTCTCCGATGTGTTCATGCCCATCCTGCCGGCCCTGATCATCGCCGGCCTGCTGATGGGGGTGAACAACCTGCTGGGCGCCAAGGGCATGTTCATCGAGGGCAAGACCCTGCTTGAGGCGTACCCGGGGCTGGATGGGCTCTGGAGCCTGATCAACCTGATGGCCAACACCTCCTTCGTATTCCTGCCGGCCCTGGTGGGCTGGTCGGCGGCCAAGCGCTTTGGCGGCAGCGAGATCCTCGGCATTGTCCTGGGGCTGATGCTGGTCCACCCGGACCTGCTCAATGCCTGGAACTATGGCAAGGCCGTGGCTGGGCTGGACGGCCAGAGCCTGCCGTACTTCGACATCTTCGGTCTGTTCCAGATCGAGAAGGTCGGCTATCAGGGGCAGATCCTGCCGATCCTGCTGGCGGCCTATGTGATGAGCGTGATCGAAAAATGGCTGCGCGCCCGGGTGCCCAACGCCATCACCCTGCTGGTGGTACCCATCACCACCATCGTGGTCACCGGCGTACTGGCCCTGGCGATCATCGGGCCGGTGACCCGGCACTTGGGAATCCTCATCACCGAAGGCGTGGTCACCCTGTTCGACCTGGCTCCTGTGCTCGGGGGCGCCATCTTCGGCCTGCTCTACGCACCGCTGGTGATCACCGGCATGCACCACATGTTCCTGGCCGTCGACCTGCAACTGATCGCCACCCAGGGCGGCACTTTTATCTGGCCGATGATCGTCATGTCCAACCTGGCACAGGGCAGCGCAGCCCTGGCGGTGTTCACCATGAGCCGCAACGCTCGTGATCGTAGCATGGCCTCGACCTCGGCGATTTCCGCCTACTTCGGCATCACCGAGCCGGCGATGTTCGGCGTCAACCTGCGCTACAAGTTTCCCTTCTACGCCGCGCTGATCGGCTCGGCCCTGGGCAGCATCTTTCTCTCGCTGAACAAGGTCCAAGCTTCGGCCATCGGCGTCGGTGGGCTGCCGGGGTTCATCTCGATCATTCCCCAGTACATCCCGACGTTCGTGATTGGCATGGTCATCGCCCTGGTGGTGCCCTTCGTCCTGACCTGCGGCCTGAGCCTGAAGATCATCCGCCCCGGCTACCGAGTGGCCTGACCGGCCTTGTCGGCGCCGGCTCGCCGGCGAATGCCCTCGCACTTTCCAAAGGATTCCCCCATGCAAGACTGGCAGCGTTCGGTGATCTACCAGATCTACCCGAAAAGTTTTCACAGCCACCAAGGCCAGGCCACCGGTGACCTGCTGGGTGTGGTGGACAAGCTCGACTACCTGCATTGGCTGGGGGTCGATTGTCTGTGGCTGACCCCGTTCCTGCGTTCGCCGCAACGGGACAACGGCTATGACATCAGCGACTACTACGCCATCGATCCCAGCTACGGCAGCATGGCCGACTGCGAGTTGCTGATCGCCGAAGCCGGCAAGCGCGGGATCAAGCTGATGCTGGATATCGTGGTCAACCACACCTCCATCGAGCACGCCTGGTTCCAGCAGGCCCGCAGCAGCCTGGACAACCCCTACCGGGATTTCTACATCTGGCGCGATGAGCCCAACAACTGGGAATCCAAGTTCGGCGGCTCCGCCTGGGAATACGAGGCCCAGACCGGGCAGTACTACCTGCACCTGTTCGATCACACCCAGGCCGACCTCAACTGGGACAACCCCCAGGTGCGCGCCGAAGTGTTCAAGATGATGCGCTTCTGGCGCGACAAGGGCGTCGGCGGCTTCCGCCTCGACGTGATCAACCTGATCTCCAAACCGGCGGATTTCCCCGAGGATCAGAGCGACGGCCGCCGCTTCTATACCGACGGTCCCAACGTGCACCAGTACCTGCAGGAAATGCATCGGGAAGTGTTCGCCGGGCACGATCTGGTGAATGTCGGCGAGATGTCCTCCACCCGCCTGGAACACTGCATTCGCTATTCCCATCCGGAGTCGAAGGAGCTGTCGATGACCTTCAACTTCCATCACCTGAAGGTGGACTACCCCAACCAGCAGAAGTGGCTGCGGGCCGATTTCGACTTCCTCGAACTCAAGCGCATCCTCTCCGACTGGCAAACCGGCATGCAGGCTGGTGGCGGCTGGAATGCGCTGTTCTGGTGTAACCACGACCAGCCGCGGGTGGTCTCGCGCTTTGGCGACGACGGTGAGCACCGAGTGGTGTCGGCGAAGATGCTGGCCACCGCGCTGCACCTGCTCCAGGGCACGCCTTTCATCTACCAGGGCGAAGAGTTGGGCATGACCAATCCGCACTTCGAGCGGATCGAGCAGTACCGCGATGTCGAGACCCTGAACATCCACCGCCTCAAGCGCGAGGCCGGTGAAGACCCGCAGGCCATCATGGCGGCGATCCAGCAGAAGTCCCGGGACAACGGGCGCACGCCGATGCAGTGGAATGCCGGGATCAATGCCGGTTTCAGCAGCGCCGAGCCCTGGATCGGGATACCGGCCAACGCCAGCCAGATCAATGTCGAGGCCCAGCTCGATGACCAGGATTCGGTGCTGCATCACTATCGCCGGCTGATTGCCTTGCGCCGCCATGAGGCGCTGATCCAGCACGGCCTCTATCGCCAGTTGCTGCCCGAACATCGGCAGATCTGGGCCTATGTGCGTGAGGGCGACGGCGAGCGTCTGCTGGTGGTGAACAACTTCTATGGCTCGCCGTGTGAGGTCGAGTTGCCGGAAGCGGTGATCAGCACCGGCATGCAACAGCGCCTGCTGATCAGCAATTACCCGGACCACGAGCCGCGCAGCCGGCACTTGCACCTGCGGCCCTACGAATCCTTCGTCCTGCACCTGACCCTGTAGGCGCCGGCTTGCCGGCGAACCGGGCCAGGCGATCTTTCTGGCCCGGCGCATGCGCCGCCAAGCCGGTTCCGATGAATCCAAACAACACAATAAAAATAATGCGGTGGCTTATGAAAACAACAATAAATCGCGCTCTGGCGGCGTCCTGCCTGTGTCTGGCCTTGCCCTTGCCGGCCCAGGCCCTGGAGTTTGCCGGGTACCTGCGCAGCGGCCTGGGGACCTCGGTGAACAGCGGCTCGCAGTCCTGCTTCCAGTTGCCCGGCGCGCAGTCCAAGTACCGCCTGGGCAACGAGTGTGAGCAGTACGCCGAGCTTGAGCTGCGCCAGGACCTGTACACCCTGGAAGATGGCTCGGTGCTCAGCGTCGACGGCATGGCGTCGCTCTACAACCGCTACGACCGCAACCTGAGCTTCCAGGGCGAGAACGGCTCGGCGCGCATGCCGCAGATGTACGCCCAGTGGTCGAACCTGCCCAGCCTCAATGGCGGTTCGCTGTGGGCCGGGCGCCGTTACTACAAGCGTAACGACATCCATATTTCCGACTTCTACTACTGGAACCAGAGCGCCACCGGCGGCGGGGTCGAGGACGTGCGCATCGGCGATCTGAAGTACAGCTACGCCTTTTCCCGCAAGGACAACCTCTACCAGAAGCAGGCCGTGAGCCGTCACGACTTCAACGTTGCCGGTTTCCAGACCAACCCCGGCGGCGAGCTGGAGTTGGGCCTGAGCTACCTGGAAAAGCCCGATCGCCGTGGTGCCCACAATGGCTGGGCGATCACCACCCAGCATGTGCAGAAAGATTTTTTCGGCGGCAAGAACAAACTGGCCCTGCAATACGGTGAGGGCCCCGGTACCGGTCTGGGCTATACCGGCAATCCCTACCTGGATGACGGCAACAAGAGCTATCGCCTGGTGGAGTTCTTCGACTGGCAGGTCACCCCGCGCTTCGGCGGCCAGGTCGAGGCGGTCTATCAGAAGGACATTCGCCCCGACGGCCAGGACCAGAACTGGATCTCCCTGGGCGTGCGTCCGGCCTATGCCATCACCGAGCAGTTCAAGCTGGTGACCGAGTTTGGCCACGATCAGGTAGAAGCGCCCGGGGGCACCCGCAAGCTCAGTAAATTTACCTTCGCGCCCACCTGGTCACCCAAGGGACCGGACTTCTGGGCCCGGCCGGAGGTGCGCCTGTACTACACCTATGCCAGCTGGAACGAGGCCGCCAAACGCGCGGCCAATGAGCTGGCGGCCGGTTCCGCGCTGTCCGACAGCGGTGTGTTCGGCAGCGCCCGGCACGGTGCGAACGTCGGTTTGCAGGTCGAGTACTGGTGGAAATAAGCGATGCTGTCGGGGCTCGCGCTCCATCGGCACTTCAAGGAATCATTAGCAGGTGACGTCATGGCCATAACCCAACCCTTGCAATTGCTCGCGCCCCTGTCCGGGGTGCTGCTGCCCCTGGAGCAGGTCCCGGACCCGGTGTTTTCCAGCCGGGTGATCGGTGACGGGCTGTGCATCGACCCGACTTCCCAGATCCTCTGCGCGCCGCTGTCCGGGGTGGTCAGCAACCTGCAGCGTAGCGGCCATGCGCTGAGTATTACCGGCGAGCAGGGCCAGCAGGTGCTGATGCACATCGGGCTGGACACGGTGAACCTGGCGGGCAAGGGCTTCACCTGCCTGATCGAGGAAGGTCAGCAGGTCTCGGCTGGCCAGCCGCTGATCGAGTTCGACGCTGACTACCTGGCCCTGCATGCCCGCAGCCTGTTGACCCTGATGCTGGTGGTCAGTGGCGAAGCGGTGACGGGGCTGGTGTCCGACAGCCTGCTGGTGGAGCTGGGACAGCCGGTGTTACAGATCGAGCCCGCCTCCGCAGAGGAAGGTGCCAAGGCCGAGGACGCTGAAGCTGAGGCGCTGTTTTCCAAACCGCTGATCCTCGGCAACCCCCAGGGCCTGCATGCGCGCCCGGCGGCTTTGCTGGCCCAGGCCGCCAAGGGCTTTGCCGCGAATATCTGCCTGCACCGGCGCCAGGACTCGGCCAATGCCAAGTCCCTGGTGTCGATCATGGCCTTGCAGACGGTGCAGGGCGATGTCTTGCAGGTCAGTGCCGCAGGTGCGGATGCCGAGCGGGCGCTCCAGGTTCTGGTGGAACTGTTGGCCTCAGGTTGTGGCGAGAAAGTCAGTGCTGCGGCGCCGAGTCTTGCGCCGCTAGCGGCGCGGAATGAGTCGTTGGAGACGGTTCTGCGGGGAGTCTGTGCGTCACCGGGTTCGGCGGTCGGCCAGGTGCTGCAGGTGGCTGAACAGCGCCTGCAGATAAAGGAGTGGGCGGCGAACCCGCAGCAGGAGCGCGAAGTGCTTGAGCGCGCTTTGGGGGAGGCGGTCCGGGACCTGCAGCAGCTGCGGGACAATGCCCGGGGTGGCGCGCAGCAGGAAATCTTTCGGGCCCACCAGGAGCTCCTCGACGATCCGAGTCTGTTGCAGCAGGCCGAGGCCCTGATCGTCACCGGCAAGAGCGCTGCCTTTGCCTGGAACCGTGCCATCGAGGCTACCGCCGAGCTGTTCAAGGGCCTGGGCAGTACGCTGTTGGCTGAGCGCGCGGTGGATCTGGCGGACGTCGGCCAACGGGTGCTCAAGCGGATGCTCGGGGTGCAAGAGCATGCCCTGAGCTTGCCGGATCAGGCCATTCTGATTGCCGAGCAACTGACCCCCTCGCAGACCGCCAGCCTGGACACGGCCAAGGTGCTGGGGTTTGCCACCGTTGGCGGCGGCGCCACCAGCCACGTGGCGATCCTCGCCCGGGCCCTGGGCCTGCCGGCGATCTGTGGCCTGTCGTCCCGGGTCCTGTCCCTGGCCAACGGCACCCGGGTTCTGCTGGATGCCGATCGCGGCGAACTGCATACGGACCCGGACCCTCAGCGTCTGCAGCAACTGGAGTCCCTGCGTCAGCAGCAACGCCTGCGCCAGCGTCAGGACCTGGCCCAGGCGGCGCAACCGGCGGTGACCCGCGATGGTCATCATCTGGAGGTCACGGCCAACATTGCCTCTCTGGCGGAGGCCGAGCAGGCAATGAGCCTGGGCGGCGAAGGCGTCGGCCTGTTGCGTTCGGAGTTCCTCTACCAGGACCGCAGCCACGCCCCGAGCGCCGAGGAGCAGGCCGAAACCTATCTGGCCATTGCCCAGGCCCTGGGGCCGACGCGCAATCTGGTGGTGCGGACCCTGGACGTGGGCGGCGACAAGCCTCTGGCCTATGTGCCCATGGACAGCGAAGCCAACCCCTTTCTCGGCCTGCGGGGCATCCGCCTGTGCCTGGAGCGTCCCGAACTGCTGCGGGAGCAGTTCCGGGCGATTCTCGCCAGCGCCGGGCAGGCCCGCCTGCACATCATGTTGCCGATGGTCAGCCAGCTGGCGGAGCTGCGTCAGGCGCGCCAATTGCTCGATGACGAGGTTCAGGCCCTGGGCCTGGCGGAGCGGCCCAAGTTGGGCATCATGATCGAGGTGCCTTCGGCGGCCTTGATGGCGGACCGCTTTGCTCCAGAGGTGGATTTCTTCTCCATCGGCACCAACGACCTGACCCAGTACACCCTGGCCATGGACCGTGATCATCCGCGCCTGGCCAGTCAGGCCGACAGCTTCCATCCGTCAGTGCTGCGCCTGATCGCGCGCACGGTGCAGGCCGCCCATGCCCACGGCAAGTGGGTCGGCGTCTGCGGTGCACTGGCTTCCGAGACCCTGGCGGTGCCGCTGTTGCTGGGCCTGGGAGTGGACGAACTGTCGGTGAGCGTGCCGCTGATTCCCGCCATCAAGGCCCGGGTGCGGGAGTTGGATCTGAGCGAGTGCCAGGCCTTGGCAGCGCGGATCATCGATCTGGAAGACGCGGTTCAGGTACGTGAATGCCTGCAAAGGCAGCAAGTCGCCGCCGACTCACTGGTTCTGGAGAACTGAAGATGTTCGAGAAATTGCAACGGGCGTTCTGGAAGGCCCTGACTCCAGACCTGATCCCTGATCAGCCGAAGGCCCCCCAGGCCAAGGGCAGTGTTCTGAATGACGCGATGCTGGCGGCGCTGGGTGGCAGCGCCAACATCAAGAGCCAGCAACCATTGGCCCTGACCCGCCTGCGCCTGGAACTGCACGATCCGCAGTTGCTGGACAGCAGCGCCCTGCGCGTGGCGGGGGTGCCGGCAGTGATGCCCCTGGCCGGTGGTGTGGTTCATCTGCTGTTGGGATTGCAGGGCTGAGGGGCTTGTTCGCCGGCAAGCCGGCTCCTGCAAGAGTAACGGGCTTGCCAGCGAGCGCACCCTCGAAAACACCCATCGTTTCCCCGTCCCGCCTGCGTCCGGTCGCCGCGCCGGCCTTACTGTTTCTCAACTGCGGGTGTATCGTATTCGCCTTTTGCGGGCCTGGGCCCGCCGCGGATACGTGAGGTAGTTGAGTCCATGTCCTTTACCCGTCGACAAATACTCGGTGGTCTGGCCGGTCTGGTAGTGGTGGGCGTGGGAGCGGGTGGCGCCTCACGCTACTGGCTGGGGAAAATGGCCGACGCTGAAGCGGGCCACGACTACGAGCTGATCGCCGCGCCGCTGGATGTGGAACTGGTGCCAGGGCACAAGACTGAAGCCTGGGCTTTCGGGCCATCGGCACCGGGCACCGAACTGCGGGTACGCCAAGGCGAGTGGCTGCGGGTGCGCTTTATCAACCACTTACCCGTGGCCACCACCATCCACTGGCACGGCATCCGCCTGCCCCTGGAAATGGACGGTGTGCCTTATGTCTCGCAACTGCCGGTGCTGCCCGGCGAATACTTCGACTACAAATTCCGCGTACCGGATGCCGGCAGCTACTGGTATCACCCCCATGTGAACAGCAGCGAAGAACTGGGCCGCGGCCTGGTGGGCCCGCTGATCGTCGAAGAGCGCGAACCCACCGGTTTCCAGTACGAGCGCACCCTGAGCCTGAAAAGCTGGCACGTGGACGAAGAGGGCGCGTTCGTCTCCTTCAGCATCCCCCGGGAAGCGGCGCGGGGCGGCACGGCCGGGCGCCTGTCCACCATCAATGGCGTGTCCCAGGCGGTGATCGACCTGCCGGCCGGGCAGATTACTCGGGTGCGTCTACTCAACCTGGACAACACCCTGACCTACCGCATCAACATCCCCGATGTCGAAGCGCAGATCTATGCACTGGATGGCAACCCCATCGAGCCGCGTCCTTTGGGCAAGGAATACTGGCTGGGGCCGGGCATGCGTATCTGCCTGGCGATCAAGGCGCCGGCGGCGGGGCAGGAACTGTCCCTGCGCAACGGTCCGGTGCGCCTGGGCACTTTGCGTTCGGTGGCCAACAACGATGCGCCGACCCAGTGGCCGCCAGCCCTGCCGGCCAACCCGGTGGCCGAGCCGGATCTCGACAACGCCGAGAAGCTCAACTTCAATTTCGAGTGGGTTGGCTCGGTCTCGGTGAACGTGGACAATGGCCAGCCGCCGAGCCTGTGGCAGATCAACGGCCAGGCCTGGGACATTACCGACAAGACCTGCGCCGACCGCCCGATTGCCACGTTGAAAAAGGGCAAGAGCTACATTTTCGAATTGAAGAACATGACTCAGTACCAACACCCGATCCACTTGCACGGCATGAGCTTCAAGGTCATCGCCTCGAATCGCAAGAAGATCACTCCCTACTTCACCGACACCTACCTGCTGGGCAAGAACGAGCGTGCCCGCGTGGCGCTGGTGGCGGATAACCCTGGGGTCTGGATGTTCCACTGCCACGTGATCGACCACATGGAAACCGGTCTGATGGCCGCCATCGAGGTGGCGTGATGCGTCAGATACGCCCGGCGCCGATCATCGACCGCAGCCGCGACCAGGACTTCATGCGCGAAGCCCTGGCCCTGGCCGCCCAAGGCGCAGCCCTGGGGGAAGTACCCGTGGGCGCGGTACTGGTATTGGATGGCGAGGTCATAGGCCGCGGTTACAACTGCCCCATCAGCGGCAGCGACCCCAGCGCCCACGCCGAAATGGTGGCGATCCGCGCGGCGGCCCAGGCGGTGAGCAATTACCGGCTGCCCGGCAGCACCCTGTACGTGACCCTGGAGCCTTGCAGCATGTGCGCCGGGTTGATCGTCCATTCGCGCATTGCCCGCGTGGTGTACGGCGCGTTGGAACCCAAGGCGGGCATCGTGCAGAGCCAGGGTCAGTTCTTCACCCAGGGCTTTCTCAATCATCGAGTGCTGTACGAGGGCGGGGTGTTGGCCGAAGAGTGCGGCACGGTGCTGAGCGAGTTCTTCAAGGCGCGTCGAGCGCGCTGATCTCAAACGCGTCTGCGGTTTTCGCGAGCAAGCTCGCTCCTGCAAAAACCGTAGGAGCCGGCTTGCCGGCGAACAGGCCCTTGAGCCTTGCGCCGCTCTGGCGGGCGCGTTCGCTGGCAAGCTGAACGCCGCCCGGCCAGCTCCTACAGGAGGAGGGCGGTGCCTATTTTCTGGCGACAATCACCGCGCGCATCGGTGCGGGCAGGCCTTCGATGGTCTTGCTGTGGTCATTGGGGTCGAGGAAATCGCTGAGGGACTGGTACTTCATCCACTCGGTGCCGCGCTGCTCCTCGATGCTGGTCACGCTCACATCCACGCAGCGCACGTCGCTGAACCCGGCGCGCCGCAGCCATAGCTCCAGGGCCGGCACCGAGGGCAGGAACCACACATTGCGCATCTGCGCGTAGCGGTCTTCCGGCACCAGCACCTGATGCTGATCGCCCTCCACCACCAGGGTTTCCAGCACCAGTTCGCCACCCTTGACCAGGCAGTCCTTGAGCGCCAGCAGATGCTCGATGGGCGAACGCCGGTGGTAGAACACCCCCATGGAAAACACCGTGTCGAAACCTTCCAGGTTGGCCGGCAGGTCTTCGAAAGGAAACGGCAAGTGCCACACCGAGGGCTCCGACAGGTAGCGCTGCACCGCCTGGAACTGGCAGAAGAACAGCCAGTTGGGGTCCACGCCAATCACGCTATGGGCGCCGGCGCCGAGCATGCGCCACATGTAGTAGCCATTACCGCAGCCGACATCGAGGATGCGTTTGCCTTCAAGGTTCAGGTGCGGTGCGACCCGCGACCACTTCCAGTCCGAACGCCATTCGGTATCCACGTGCACGCCGAACAGGTCGAACGGGCCCTTGCGCCACGGTGACAGGCCCATCAGTGCGGTACGCATCTGCGCCCGGGTGGCGTCGTCGCAGTCGGTGTCCAGGCGCAGGCCGTTGATCAGGTCGACTTCGCTGGGCTGGATCTTCGGCAACGCGTCGAGGGCGCTCTGCCAGCGCTCCAGGTCGCCATGGCCCTTTTCCATCTTGGCATCGAGCTGGGCTTGCAGGCCGTTGGCCCATTCGGCCAGGGGCGTGCCCGCCAGACGGCGAGCGAGGGGAGACAGATCAATCATGGCAGGGCAATCAACGAGGCAAAATTAAGACACTGGAACCACGGCACGACTTTCGAGAACCCGGCGGCCAGCAGGCGTTCGCGGTGTTCTTCGAGGCTGTCGGGCTTCATGACGTTTTCGATGGCGCTGCGCTTCTGGGCAATTTCCAGTTCGCTGTAGCCGTTGGCGCGTTTGAAGGCGATGTGCAGGTCGGTGAGCAGGGCGTGTTCCTCGGTGTCGTTGAAGCGCAGCTTCTCCGAGAGGATCAGCGCGCCGCCGGGCAGCAACGACTGGCGGATGCGCCCGAGCAGGGCCAGGCGTTGCTCCGGGGCGATGAACTGCAGGGTGAAGTTCAAGGCCACCACCGAGGCCGGCTGGAACTCCAGAGCCAGGATATCGCCTTCGATCACCTGCACCGGCAGCAACTCCTGGAACATCGAATCCTGGCCGTTGAGGTATTCCCGGCAACGCTCGACCATGGCCGCCGAATTGTCCACGGCGATCACCCGGCAACCGTCGCTGCGCACATGGCGGCGCAGGGCCTGGGTCACCGCGCCCAGGGATGAGCCCAGGTCGTAGAGCACGCTGTTGGGCTGAGCAAACTGCGCGGCCAGCACCCCGAGGTTCTCGACAATGGTCGGGTAACCCGGCACCGAGCGCTTGATCATGTCCGGGAACACCCGCACCACATCCTCGTTAAAGGCGAAGTCGGGCACCTGGGCCAGGGGCTGGGCGAATAGGCGGTCGGGTTCTTTGCTCACGGCATTTCCAGCGATGGAGATAAAAAGAGGGCGGCATTGTAGCCGCTGGCGCAGGCTGCGATAAGGCCCGCAGGGCCTTCAGGAGCGCAAGGGCGACGCAAGGTGTGATGCTGTTCGCCGGCAAGCCGGCTCCTACAGATTGTAGGGACCGGCCTGTCGGCGAAGGTAGGTCAGCGCGGCTTCTGGCTGAACGCCGAAGCGGCGATACCCCACTGGCCCAGCCAGTAGAAAATGATGATCAAGTAGGGCGCGGCATCGAAGGCCACCACGAAGCGGCTGATGCCAATCAGGCTGTCGGAGAAGGCAAAGCTCAAGGCGCCCACCGCGGCCAGGGCCGCCGAGCGCGTGGGCACTGTCGAGCCCAGGCGTGCCAGGGCGCGCCAGAGCATGGCGCTGATGGTCAGGGCGTAGACGATCACCGGGATCAGCAGCGGGCCCAGGCCGTGGGAAATCAGGATGCTCAACAGCCCCGCGCCAATGGCCAGTGCCACCACCAGCGGCAACAGCGCCAGGCGCCGACAGTCGCAGAGATAGGCCTTGAGGTAGGCCAGGTGCGCCACCAGAAACGCCCCGAGGCCGAACACGAACAGGTCCGAAGGCCAGGCCAACAGCACGTCCCCCAGCACTGAGAACAACAGGCCAATGGCGATCCAGCGGCGATAGTCCCCCGGCGGCGCATCGTGCAACCAGCCCAGCAGGGCCAGTACCGGCAACGGCTTGACCAACAGGCAGAGCAACGTGGCGTGCACGCTGATCCCGTAGATGAAGGTGGCGGCGCCCATTAGCGCAAGAATCAGCCAGCCCATGTCAGTTGACCGTGATCGAGCAGTCGAAGGCTTTTACCGGTGCTTCTTCCGGTGCCCAGGGTTGCTGATAGGTCAGCAGCAGTCGGCCCTGGCCGCTGGCGAACGCCTGGAAACGCCAGGTGGATTGACCACCGCTGCCCACCAGACCGGTGTTCTCGGGATTGCTGTAGACCTCGGGGCTGACCTTGCGCAGGATGCCGCCGGCCGAATCCTGGATTGCCCAGCGATAGCCCGTGGTGGGATTGCTGGGCAGGGTCAGGGTCAGGGTTTGCCCGTTGTGCAATTGCAGGGGGCATTGGCTCTGGTTTTCCACGGTGACGTTTTGCTTGGGCTGGCTGGCGCAGGCGGCCAGCAGGGCGAGGCTGAGCAGGGCAAGCAGGCGAGGTGCGGACATGGGTCAGGAAGCTCCGATCATTCGTGACGAACGGCGAGCATAACTGAAGATGATGGGCGGTGTGGGTCGGGGGACGGAGGTTGGCGCTTATGGCCTGTTCGCCGGCAAGCCGGCTCCTACAAGGGACAACCTGTAGGAGCCGGCGCCAGCGAAGGGATTTAGAACAGCACCTTGGCCACGTCGGCAAAACGCTTGGCGAAATGCACGGTGATGCCTTCCTTGAGGTAGTCCGGCAGTTCCTCGAAATGCCCGCGGTTGGGCTCCGGCAGGATCAGCTCAAAGATCTTCTGGCGCCGCGCCGCGATGACTTTCTCCCGCACCCCGCCAATGGGCAGCACGTGGCCGGTGAGGGTCAGCTCGCCGGTCATGGCCACGCCTTTTTTCGGCGGCTGGTTGCGTGCCAGGGACAGCAGGGCGCTGGCCATGGTCACCCCGGCACTCGGGCCATCCTTGGGCGTGGCACCTTCAGGAACGTGCAGGTGGACGAAGGCTTCGTCGAAGAACTTGCTGTCGCCGCCGAACTGCTTGAGGTGCGAACTGACGTAGCTGTAGGCGATCTCCGCCGACTCCTTCATCACATCCCCCAACTGACCGGTGAGCTTGAAACCACGGTTGTGGGTATGAATCCGCGTCGCCTCGATGGGCAGGGTCGCGCCGCCCATGCTGGTCCAGGCCAGGCCGGTGATGACCCCGGTGCCGCTCAGGACCTGCTCGTTGCGGAACACCGGCATGCCCAGGGAGGCCTCCAGATCCTTTGTCCCGATCTTGATGTTTGCATCCGGCTCGTCCAGCAGCTTGACCACCGCTTTGCGCACCAGTTTGCCCAGTTGTTTCTCCAGTTGGCGCACCCCGGCTTCCCGGGCGTAACTGTCGATCACGGCGCGCAGGGCACTGTCGCTGATGCTCAGGCTGCTCTTGGCCACACCGGCTTTCGTCAACTGCTTGGGCCACAGGTGGCGCTTGGCGATGGCGAGTTTTTCCTCGGTGATGTAACCCGACAGGCGAATCACTTCCATGCGGTCGAGCAGCGGCCCGGGGATCGAGTCCAGGGTGTTGGCGGTGCACACGAACAACACCTTGGACAGGTCCATGCGCAGGTCCAGGTAATGGTCGAGGAAGTCGACGTTCTGCTCCGGATCGAGGGTCTCCAGCAGGGCTGAGGCCGGGTCGCCCTGATAGCTCTGGCCCATCTTGTCGATCTCGTCGAGCATGATCACCGGGTTCATCACCTCCACTTCCTTGAGGGCCTGCACCAGCTTGCCCGGCTGGGCGCCGATGTAGGTGCGGCGGTGCCCCTTGATCTCGGCTTCGTCGCGCATGCCGCCGACACTGAAGCGATAGAACGGCCGCCCCAGGGATTCGGCAATGGACTTGCCGACACTGGTCTTGCCCACGCCTGGCGGGCCCACCAGCAGTACGATGGAGCCGCTGATCTCGCCCTTGTAGGCACCCACCGCGAGGAATTCGAGGATGCGGGTCTTGATGTCATCGAGCCCGGCGTGGTGCTGGTCGAGCACTTTGCGCGCGTGCTTGAGGTCGAGCTTGTCTTCGCCATAGACGCCCCAGGGCACAGCGGTGGCCCATTCCAGGTAGTTGCGGGTCACGGCGTATTCCGGCGAGCCGGTTTCGAGGATCGACAGCTTGTTCATTTCCTCGGTGATGCGCTTCTGCGCCTGGGCCGGCAGGACCTTGCCGCTCAGTCGCTGCTCGAACTGTTCCAGGTCGGCGCTGCGGTCATCCTTGGTCAGCCCCAGCTCCTGCTGGATCACCTTGAGCTGTTCCTTGAGGAAGAATTCGCGCTGGTGCTCGCCGATCTTGCGGTTGACCTCGGCGGAGATCTCTTTCTGCAGGCGCGCGACCTCGACTTCCTTGCGCAGCATCGGCAGGACTTTCTCCATGCGCTTGAGCATCGGCACGCAGTCCAGCACCTCCTGCAACTCGTTGCCGGTGGCGGAAGTCAGGGCGGCGGCGAAGTCGGTCAGGGGCGAAGGGTCGTTGGGGCTGAAGCGGTTGAGGTAGTTCTTCAGTTCTTCGCTGTACAGCGGATTGAGGGGCAGCAGCTCCTTGATCGCGTTGATCAGCGCCATGCCGTAGGCCTTGACCTCATCGGTGGGTTCGCTGGGCTGGTGCGGGTATTCGACTTCCACCAGGTAGGGCGGCCGGTGGTGTTTGAGCCAGGTGCGGATGCGTACCCGGGTCAGGCCCTGGGCGACGAATTGCAGCTTGCCGTTCTCGCGGCTGGCGTGGTGGACCTTGACCAGGGTGCCGTACTCCGGCAACGCGGATGTATCGAAGTGGCGCGGATCTTCCTGGGGGGTATCCATGAAAAACAGGGCCAGGGAGTGGTGGTCGGATTGGCTTACCAGCTCCAGGGTTTCGGCCCAGGGTTCTTCGTTGACAATCACCGGCAGCACCTGCGCCGGGAAGAAGGGACGATTGTGAATCGGCATGATGTAGACCTTGTCCGGCAGATTCTGCCCGGGCAGGGCCAGGCCGGTGCCATGGGCACTGGGCTGTTCGGTATTTTCCGGATCGAGGTACTCACGTGGATCTTCGGGAAATGCTTGCTGGTCGCTCATGAAGGCTCCTGCGCGATGGGCTATGCAGGTTAGATGGGGCAGGTCGAGACGGGTTTCAATGGGAAACTGGTTTCAGCTTTTTTCCGAGCGGCCCTCAACTGTCCGTTGAGGCTCTGTCCAGACGTGTGGTGTGGACGCTGTGGACGTATTGGACGGCGTTGACGGACATCAAATGTCAATAAAATGACTTGGATGTCACCTGTTTTATTGCGTGATCTTCTACAGTTTGAGGATTAATCTGAGTGTCCGGAATGTCGGAGTGAAATCGGCATTTATTTGACGCGCGCATTCAGCTTCTTAGAGGGATGGGTATGAAGAACGGATTTTTCAGCTCCCGGCGGCCGTCACCCGCGCAGGTGCTTTTCCGGCCCGGCGGGCGATCGGAGTGGATGAGAGCAGCCCTATGAAGTGGCGCCGAACCTTTCAGGCAAGGATTGTCGGGGTGCTGGCGCTGTTGCTGTTGGTGCTGATTGGCGCGGTGTACTTTGCGGTGAAGACCGCCACTACTCACGCAGTGGAGAAGCAGGCGCAATTGCAATTGAAGATCGGCACTCGCGTGTTCGAGCGCCTGCTCGACCTGCGGGGCCGCAATCTGCAATACGGTATCGACTGGCTGGTGGTGGATTCGGAGTTTCACCGCGCTGTGGTCAGCGGCAAGCCGGTGGACATCCTCGCGTCCCTGGCGCAGTACCGTGGGGGTATTCGTTCCAGCGAGATGTTCGTGCTCAGTCCCGAGGGACGGGTAATCGCCAGTACGCTGGCGGACATTGCCAGGGGGCAGCCGTTTCCCTATGACCGGGCGTTGCGCCGAGCGCAGCGGCACGACACCCACATGCTGTTCGTTGCGATCAAAGGCCGCCCCTATCTGTTGGTGCAAGGTGAAGTGCTGGATTCGCTGCCCGTTGCCCGGGTGGTGATGGGCTTTCCCATGGATGAGCTGTTCGCCCGGGAACTGCGTTCCATGAGCAACCTGGAAGTCTCATTCCTGACCGTTGACGGCGAGCACCCCGGAGAGTTGTTCAGCACCCAGCCGGAGTTCTTCTGGTCGCCGATCATCAATGTCCTGCGTGACTCGTTGTGGCAGTCCCTGCCGCAGATGAGCGAAACCCATGGCCAACGCTTTCTCAACCAGGCACTGCAACTGGCCAATACCGGGGATGCCCACGATCCACGGGTCATGGTCTTGTTGCAGAGCCCCCTGGAACAGGCACTGCAAGCCTTTGCGCCACTGGACCGGGAGTTCCTGTGGATCGCCATGGTGGCGCTGGTGATTTCCCTGGTCTTCGCCCTGTTGATGGCTCGGCGGGTTTCGCGGCCCCTGGAAGACCTGGCCCAGGCTGCCCGACGTATCGGTGCCGGCAACTATCAGGCCACGGTGGCCATCAAGCGCAGCGACGAGTTCGGTGTGCTGGCGGATGCCTTCAACGCCATGCAGAGCGCCATTGCCACCCGTGAGCGGCAACTGGCCCACAACGCCCTGCATGATCCCCTGACCGGGTTGCCCAATCGGGCCCTGGCCATCGAGCGCCTGAGCCAGGCCATCGCTGCCCGGCGCAACGTGGTGTTGCTGTACCTGGGGATCGACAACTATCGGGCGATCAACGAAGGCTTTGGCAATGAAGGGCTGGAGCAGATGATGGGGGAGCTGAGCCGGCGGCTGCGTGATGTGCTGTCCCAGGGCGATACCGCGGCGCGGATCACCGCCAGCGAGTTCCTCCTGCTGCTGGAAAACACCGAGCTCGATGGCGCCATTGCCATGGCCGACCGCCTCCATGACCTGTTGAGCCGACCCCAGCTGATTCAGGGGGATGAGGTACGGCGCCAGATCTGCATGGGCATGGCGGTGTATCCCGCCGACGGCAAGTCCGCCGAAGAGCTGATCAGCCGTGCCGCGATCGCCCGCCACGATGCAGCGCTCAACCCCGGTTACCTGCAGGTCTACCAGCAAGACCGCGACCTGGCTCATCAGCGCCAGATCAGCCTGATCCGTGACCTGCGTCGCGCCGCCGATGGCGAGCTGTTCCTGCTGTATCAGCCCAAGCTGGATCTGCGCCGGGATTACCTGCACCAGGCCGAAGCCCTGCTGCGCTGGCGGCATCCGGTATTTGGCGTGGTGTCGCCGGCGGAGTTCATTCCCCTGGCCGAGCGCACCGGCAGCATGCACAGCCTGACCTCCTGGGTCATCGAGGCTTGCATTCGCCAGTTGGCGGAGTGGAACCGCCGGGCTTTGCCCGTGCGCCTGTCGCTGAACATCTCCGCCAGCGACCTGGAGGACGACGGCCTGGAAGTCCGGGTCAGCCAGTGCCTGGAGCGCTATCAGGTGGCCGCTGAGCAACTGGTGTTCGAGATCACCGAGAGCGCCATCATGCGCCATCCGGAACAGTCGCTGGCGGTGCTGCAGCGCTTGCGTGGCTGCGGCATCAGTCTGTCGGTGGATGATTTTGGCACCGGCTATTCATCCCTGGCCCAGTTGCAGCGTCTACCGGTGCAGGAGTTGAAGATCGACCAGTCCTTTATCCGCAACCTGGACGAAACCAGCGGTGATGCGGTGATCGTGCGCTCAACCATCGAAATGAGTCACAAGCTGGGGCTCAAGGTGGTGGCCGAAGGGGTGGAGTACGAGCATTGCCTGAAACTGCTGGAAAGCTGGGGCTGCGACACGGTCCAGGGTTACCTGATCAGCCGGCCGTTGCCCGCCGAGGCCTTCGAGCATTGGATGTTGAAGTCTCGGGTGTCCAGCTGAAGGGGCTGGATGGCCGGCGGGGAGCCGGCATCCAGGGTTGGGGCTTTCAGAGGGTGGCCGACTCGGCCTTGGTCAGCAGGCTGTGCAGCTCCGGCTCGATGCCTTCTTCACTGAGGTTGTCCATGATTTCCAGGATACAGGGCGCATAGCGCTGCTCGATGGCAGCTTGCGCCCAGTCCAGCTCATAGACCGCCATGACCCGTACATCCAGGTAAGGCGAGTCTGCCAGCAGGCGTTTCAACAAGGCGATGGCCGGTGCCGTTCGCAACTCGCCCAGGGAGACGGCGCAGCGGTGCTGCCAGTACTCGGGCCGGGACAGCAGTGTCTCGCCGAGCCGTTGCCATTGCGCCGGGGTAAAGGCGTGAAGCACGCCCTTGGCCACCTGTTCGGTGGTGTATTCGTTCCAGTTGGTGGCTTCCGAGTCACCGAACCAGTGGTGCAACCGATCAAATAGTTCATCACGTTCATCCGTATTCATGATGTTTTTCTCCTGCGTGGGGCGGCCGCGCCAGCACGCTGTTCCTGGCGTGCCGCCCAATGCCATGGCGTTTATACAGGCGTGCCAGGACCGATGCTGCCTCATTTGCGCCAAGCTTCCCAGCGTTAAAGGTGCAACCGGGGCAAACAGCCGGTGCAGCGCCGGAGGCGACTCTCTGGCATGGGTGCGCGAGCCTGTCCCGGGTTACCAGGCCCCGGCGAACTTCACCGCAGCCGCTGCCCGTGAGGGCACCTTCAGGGTGTGCAGCAGGGACGAGACATGGATGCGAACGGTGAACGGCGAGATATCCAGCTCCCGGGCGATTTCCTTGTTGGTCTTGCCCTGGGCGATCAGGCGCAGCACTTCTTGCTGGCGGGTGGTTAGCTGGCTGATCTCGGCGCCGGCATCCAGGGGCAGCAGCAAGCCGGAAGGTGCGTACTTGACCACCACTTCGCCCTGGCGAATGGCCTGGATTGCCTGGCCGATCTCCTCCGGGCTGATGCTCTTGCCGATAAAACCGTCGGCACCAGCGGCCATGACTTCGCCGATCAGGTCCTGGTTGTCCACCATCGATACCACGATGAGCGAGGTTCGGGGCAGCTGTCGGCGCAGGTCGGCAATCAGGCTGACCGAGGTCAATCCGGGGAAACGCAGGTCCAGAATCAGCGAGTCCGGCTCCTCGCCGGTCAGGGCCAGGGCCAGTACCGCCGCCAGGTCGCCAGCCTCTTCGAGCAGGGCGTCGGGCAGCAGGCGCTGGAGGGTGCGCAGCATGCCCTCGCGGAATAGCGGGTGGTCGTCGGCGACGATAATCCGGCATGTCATGTCGTGAAACTCCTTGAAACATCCAGTCCTGCGCGCATGCTAACTTGACGCGCGGCGTTGTAACTGGCCGCTGGTCGTGTTCGATACACGGTATTGCCGAGCGGCAAAAGACCACGGCAACACAGATTGCACAAGGAGGTGATTGCATGAACGTTGAGAAGGACAGCGAACTCGACCAGGCCACCCTGCGGATTATCGTGGCCGGGTGCGCCCTGGTCTGGTTTACCGTGATCGGCTTTCTCCCGGGGCAGCAGGTCGCCCCTTATGTGCCGGTGATGATCTACATTGCCCTGTTCATGCTGGGTTCGATCCTGCTGCGCATGGCCATTGCCCGCTGGCCCGGGCATTACCCGGCGCGGCGCATCCTGGGCATGGTCTACGACTACACCGGCACCTGTTACGGCTTGGTGGTAGGCGGCGAGGGGGCGCTACCGATTTATGCGGTGATGGTCTGGGTGAACTTGGGCAATGGCATGCGTTTCGGCTCGCGCTACCTGGCCATTGCCACTGTTCTGGCGCTGTTTGCGCTGTTCATGGTCTATCTGCTGACCCCGTATTGGCAGGCCCAGCCCTACATGGTGCTGATGCTGATGATCACCAGCACGGTGATTCCGGTGTACGCCCACATCCTGCTCAAGCGCACCCGTCTGGCTTCGGAAGAGGCGATTGCCGCCAACCTGGAAAAGTCCCGATTCCTGGCCCAGGCCAGCCACGACCTGCGCCAGCCGATCCATTCCATCGGCCTGTTCACTGCTTGCCTGCGCGAGGCCAACCTGGGGGGCGAAGAGCGGCGGCTGGTGGACAACATCGACCGTTCGCTGCTCAACGTGTCGCAGTTGTTCCGTTCGATCCTCGACCTTTACACCCTGGACAACGGACGCGTGCAGCCCAAGTACGAAACCGTGCACCTGGGGGAGTTACTGCGGGATCTGGTGCGCCAGAACGCCGAAGCGGCGCGCTGGGCGCGGGTCGAACTGCGCTTGCGCCCCTGCAGTTACTGGGTGCGGGTTGATCCGGGGTTGTTGGCGACCATGGTGCAGAACGTGCTGTCCAACTGCTTCAAGTACGCCGCAGAACGGCCGGTGCTGATCGGTGTGCGCCGTCGTGGACAGGGCCTGGCCATTGTCATTTATGACCAGGGCCGGGGCATCGCCGAGGAGCATCTGCCAAAGATCTTCGATGAGTTCTACCGGGTCCGCCAGGTGCGCGACAAGGACGTCGAAGGCGTTGGCCTGGGCCTGTCCATCGTCAAGCGCCTGGGGCAGATGACCGACCTGCAGGTGACGATCCGTTCGCGGGTCGATCACGGTACTACCGTCAGCCTGCATGGCTTGGTATTGGCCGCGCCGCAGCGTTTGCACAGCCGTGACGAAGCGGTGCAGAGCGGCTTGCTGACCGGGTTGCGAGTCTGTCTGGTGGAAGATGATCGTAACGTCCTGCTGGCCACCTCGGCGTTGCTGGAACGCTGGGGCTGTGTGGTCCAGGCCGAATCGAGCGGGGAGAATCTACTGACCGATTGCGACATTATCGTCGCCGACTATGACCTGGGCACCCGCGCCTCGGGCATCGAGTGCATCGACAGCATTCGCCAACAACGGGGTTGGGAAGTACCAGCCTTGATCATCACCGGACACGACCTCGAGAAAATCCACGCCGCCCTGCACGACCGCAACATCGCCATCCTCTCCAAGCCGGTGCGTCCGGTGGAACTGCGGGGCACCTTGCGGGCCCTGCGCGAGACGCCGCTGGCGTCCAGTCACAGGGCCGTGACGCAAGAGGCGGCTACCAGGTCCGGCACGGGATAAGCAGGGGATAGTTGGTCATGGTCAGCTTCTTGTTCTCGCCACTGGCGAGTTCGACGAAGTCATCCAGCATGCCTGAGTACGAAGAGATCGAACTGCGCTCGGTGTAGTAGTGGGTGGTCACCGGCCCGTAGTTGGTGTTGCTCTGGCCGGTGCCCACGTACTCATTCCAGCGGCTGGTGCCGTACACCATGTCTTGGCCCTGGACGAAGTAGCGGCCCGGTTGCAGCCCCGTGAACTGGAAGATGCCGTTGCCGTTGGTCCGGGTCACCCGGTGCACGGCCACGGCCTCGGGTGCCATGCTCACCGGCGCGCCCTCGGGCTGGGACCTGCGCAAGTCATGCCAGGCCTGCAAGTGCGGGGTGACCGGGTAGAGATAGATCTCCACATTGCCACTGTTCTCGATGCCGTCGTTGCCGACGATGCAGAACTTGCCGGTGAGCGTTGCGTTGCCGGGTTGCAGGGCGGCGCGCGCGGCCTGGGTATCGAAGGGG
This sequence comes from Pseudomonas sp. RC4D1, assembly GCF_018390395.1. Taxonomy (NCBI): domain Bacteria; kingdom Pseudomonadati; phylum Pseudomonadota; class Gammaproteobacteria; order Pseudomonadales; family Pseudomonadaceae; genus Pseudomonas; species Pseudomonas sp. RC4D1. Next base: position 1,752,879 of record NZ_JAHBAW010000002.1, on the reverse strand, counting down.
ACGGTGGGGTACTGCACGGTGGGGATCTTTACCGGCGGGTATTCGTCCAGGGTTCGTCCCTGGCGCGGCGCGCAGGCACTCAAGGCACAGGCGAGCAGGACTGTGCCTGCCACCATGAATAAGCGGGAGTTCATGGGTTCAGAACCTTTGCAGAGGTTGCAGTGTTCGCGCGACACAGCCCTGCCATGGCGCAGTGGCCGGTGGTCGCCGCGAACCTGGGTAGTCAGGGACTGCCGGCTTACTGCTTGGTGCACTGGGCGGGGAGCGCTACTGCGCCGCCCATGGTGGCGAAGGCGACCATGCCGCCGCTGGGCAATACGCAGTCATATTCGCCGTTGCTGGTGCTGGCAGTGAAGTAGGTCTGGGACGCGTCGCTGCGTACGTTCGAGACCGTGCTCACGGGCTTGCCGAGGGTGGTCTGGGCGCGGTTCTTGAGGTCGTCGTTGCTCGGTTTGGCGATGGCGCAACCGCCCAGGGCGAGGGCCAGGACGCTGAGCAGGGTGAGAGGACGGACGCTGGAATGGAGTTTCATGATGAATCTTCCTTGGTGTTGTTGTGTTTTCAACGGCGCAGCCGCTCCCGACACCGCAGAACGGCGGTGTTGGAGGAGAGCGGGTGGTTGCTCGGCACTATAGCCCCGGCCTGGGGGAGGGTCGATTAGCACAAATGGGCTAATGTCGCTTTGCAATTACGGGGCGCAGGGGGGCGGAGATCAGGGCGGCTTGATGGGCCCGGCGGGGTGAGCCGGGCCCGGATCAGGGGTCAGGTGAGCAGTTGTTCCTGCAGGCGCCGGCCCAGCACATCGAGCAGGTCGCAGCCGTCGCGCAGGGGGATGACGCACAGCTGGGCGAAGTCCTGGAGCAGGGCGGGATTGCTCTGCAGGTTGTCGTGGCTGGCGATGTTTTCCAGCAACTGGGTGGCCGCGCGGATGCGGTGGGCGGCGGCTTCGTGGAGGGCGTCCAGCGGGGCCTGGGTGTCCACCAGCAGGGCGGGGATGTTGTAGTCGTTGCTGGTGAGGGGCATGTAGTGCTCCACGTTTTTATCCACTGTATCGATGGGTGGATCGGGTGTGATTTTCTTCATTGGTCTGCTTCCTAACGTATGAGTCGGAGTCGCCAAAAATCACTTCCACGTAATTAGGTGGCGGCTGTACGCAGGTGTGGAAGACCGGGACGTTAGGCACCCGGCGCACTCAAGAGTGCCCCGCGCACAGCCACCATAAAGTGCAGGCTACAAACATGCCTGACGGTTGCTGGTGCTTTGCGCGCCTAACGATATAGGGGCTTCCACACCCCTGTCACTGAATTTGCAATGACCCCCAGACCTTAAGGGCATCGCCTTGGAGGGACAAGGTGATGCAATTGGACGCGAGTTGTAGGAATTTTCGGTGATCGCGGTTTGAGGGGAAGGGGGGGGAGGGTTTGGTCTTGAACGGTGGGGAAGCTAGTCGTAAAACCGGGATCTTTTTGTGTACATATCCGTTGCTGCGGGTGTGGCTACTGGCGGTTTCGCCCTTACGGCGAGTCCCTTTTTACAAACGCCTAAAAAGGAACCAAAAACGCTTGCCCCTCCATGGGCCCCTCGCTGGGGCTCGGGGTTCCCTCGCTTCGGCATTGCTCCGGGGGCCCGCCGCCAACCGGCCATCCATGGCCGGGTGGCGGCTAGCTCGGCATCCTTGCCGAGCTGCCCCCTACGCAACGCCTACGCTCGGCCGGCTGGGAAGGGGCCTGAAGATCAAGATCAAGATCAAGAGCAAAAGCCAAGCGCGTGTTACGCGCTTTTCGTAGAAGCCGGCTTGCCGGCGAAAGGGCCTGTGAGACATGCAGCACCTGGGCGGACGCCTTCGCTGGCAAGCCAGCTCCTACGGTGGCCCAAACACCGCATCTCGCTGTAGGAGCCGGCTTGCCGGCGAAGAGGCCCGTGAGACATGCATCGCCTGGGCTGACACCTTCGCTGGCAAGCCAGCTCCTACACGGGAGGCGCTACACACCGCCCCATCTTCAGGCCGGCCGCAAGGCCGCCGTCGCGCTCTTGATTTTGATCTTGATCTGAACGCCCCGTTAACCACGATGGCCGAACGCAGGCATTGAGCCGTGGGTAACCCGGCAGGACGCCGGGTTAGCCGCCACCCGGCCATGGATGGCCGGTGGCGGCGGCCCACGGATCAATGCCGGAGTTCGGGCATGCCGAGCCTAGGCGAGGCACCGAGTGGAGGGGCAGAGCGTTTTGCTTACTTTTGCGCTCTTCAAAAGTGAGTCGCTGTAAGAGCGAAACCATAAGCCGCCACACCCGCAGCACCGGATATGTACCCAAACCCCACTGTAAGAGCGGAACCGCCAGCCGCCACACCCGCGGCACCGGATATGTACCCCAACCCCCGCTGTAAAAGCGCAACCACAAATGGCCACCCCCGCAGCAACGGATATACACACCATCCCCTCTACCCTGAACACAAAAAAAGGCGGCTACCCCCAGGTAGCCGCCTTTTTCATGCCTGCCGGTAAAGCTTATTCCGCCAGTTTGTAGGCAATGATGTAGTCGCCCATCTTGGTGCCCAGGGAGCCATGGCCGCCCACGACCACCAGGACGTACTGCTGGCCGTCCTTGCCGGTGTAGCTCATCGGCGTGGCCTGGCCGCCCGCTGGCAGGCGGGATTTCCACAGTTCCTTGCCGTTTTTCACGTCATAGGCGCGGATGTACTGGTCCAGGGTACCGCTGAGGAAGCCCACGCCACCGCCAGTAACCATGGAGCCGCCCATGCTCGGTACGCCGATTGGCAGGCCGATGGGGATCGGCGAGCTGTCGCGGCTGGTGCCGTTCTTGTGCTTCCACACCACTTTATTGGTGGTCAGGTCGATACCGGCCACGTAGCCCCAGGCCGGTGCTTGGCAAGGTACGCCCAGAGGCGACATGAACGGGTGCATGATCACCGCGTAAGGCGCGCCGGTGTTGGGTTGCACGCCCGAGGTTTCGCTTTCGCGCTTGCTGCCGGCGGCGACTTCGGCGCGCGGCACCAGCTTGGAAACGAAGGCCATGTAGTTCGGGCTGGTGAACAGCAACTGGCGCACCGGGTCCAGCGAGACGCTGCCCCAGTTGAACACGCCGACGTTGCCCGGGTAGATCAGGCTGCCCTGCACCGACGGCGGGGTGTACTGACCTTCATAGCGCAGTTCCTTGAACTGGATGCGGCACAGCATCTGGTCGAACGGCGTGGCGCCCCACATGGCTTTTTCGTCCAGTGGCGGCGGCAGCAGGTTCAGGTCCGAACGGGCCTGGGTCGGGGCGGTGTGGTCGCCTTCGACTGCGCCGGTCGGGGCCGGTACTTCACGGATCGGCACGATCGGGGTGCCGTCGCGACGGTCCAGCACATACAGGCTGCCTTGCTTGGTCGGCTGGATCAGCGCCGGCTTGACGCCGTCCGCGGTCTTCATGTCGAGCAGGGTCGGCTGGCTGCCCACGTCCATGTCCCACAGGTCGTGGTGGGTGAACTGGTAGTTCCAGCGCAGCTTGCCGGTGTCGATGTCCAGGGCCACGGTGCCGGCGCTGAATTTCTCGGCGCCTGCGGTGCGGTTGCCGCCCCACTGGTCAGGCATCTGGTTGCCCAGTGGCAGGTAGACCATGCCCAGTTTCTCGTCGACGCTGGCCAGGGACCACATGTTCGGCGAGTTGCGGGTGTAGGTCTGGCCTTCTGGCAGGGGAGCGGTTTCGTCGGGGTTGCCCGAATCCCAGTTCCACACCAGGTGACCGTCGTGCGCGTCGAAGGCGCGGATCACGCCGGACGGCTCGTTGGTCGATTCGTTGTCGGTGACGTGGCCGCCGATGATCACCAGGTTGCGGGTGATGGCCGCTGGCGAGGTGGAGTAGTAGCCACCCGGAGTGAACGGGCCGATACCGGCCTTGAGGTCCACGGCGCCCTTGTTGCCGAAGTCTTCACAGACTTTGCCGGTGTCGGCGTTGATGGCGATCAGGCGCGCATCGGCGGTGGGCAGGAACAGGCGACGCGGGCAGCTGGCGGCGATGGCCTGGCCCGCTGGGGACAGGGTGGCCGGCTGGCTGATGGCGTCGGCGTTCTTGAAGTTGGCTTCGTCGTAGTACGACACGCCACGGCAGGTCATGTGCGCCCAGCCACGGAAGTCGTCGCCGTTGGGGCCCTGGATCTGCGGGTCGAAGCGCCAGATTTCCTTGCCGGTATCCGGGTCCAGAGCCAGCACCTGGCTGTGGGCGGTGCAGGCATAGAGCTTGCCGTTGACCTTCAGCGGGGTGTTCTGGTTGGTGATCTCCACCGGGTCCTTGGCGGTCGGCATGTCGCCAGTGCGGATGCGCCAGGCTTCCTGCAGCTTGCCGATGTTGGCCGGGGTGATCTGTTTCAGCGGCGAGTAGCGGTCGCCGAACTCGGTGCGACCGTAGGCCTGCCAGTCACCATCAGGCATGGCCGGTGCAGTGCTGGCCATGTCGGTGCTGTCGCGGCCCAGGTCGCCGGAGATTTCCCCAGGGTTGGTGAACTGGCTGCCAATGGCGGCGCCACCGGCCAGGACCACGGCCACGCTCAAGGCCGCGGTGCCGATCGGAGCCGGGCCATCGCGCAGCAGCGGACGACGGAACCAGGGCAGCAGCAGGACCACGCCCAGGGCGAACCACAGGGACAGACGTGGCACCAGTTGCCACCAGTCCAGGCCGATTTCCCACAGCGACCAGAGGGTACTGGCGAACAGTACCAAAGCATAAAGGCCTAGCGCGGCGCGTTTGCCGGCCAGCAGCAGAAGGCCGGTCAGCGTCAGGCCGATACCGGCCAGGACGTAGTACAGCGAGCCGCCGAGCATGCTCAGCTTGATCCCCCCGGCCAGCAAGGCCAGGCCCATTAGCAGCAGCAAGACTCCGAGCAGGCTTGGCAGCCGGCGGCTCGGACTTGAAGCACCCTCAGTGCTCATAGTGTGGTTCTCCGTGACGTTAAGAGTGTTCCCGCGCTTTTTCACTGTAGATGACGATCAGGCGCGGGCTTGGTTCAGCTGAAAACTGTGAATGGCGTCGTTTTTTGCCTCGCGGCTTTAGAACGAACTCTGGATCTTGATCCCGCCGATCAGCGCGTCGTCCACCTGGCTGACACCACCGGGATGACGGATGTATTGCAGGTTGGGGCGCACGGTCAGCCAGTTGGCCAGGTGCACGCCGTAGTACAGCTCAGCGCTGTATTCGGTGTCCTGGGGCGGCAGGTAGCCGGGGTTGTCGTAGTCGTAGATCGCGCGGGCCTGGTTGCGGGCCTGGGCGTTCTTGCGGTACGCCGGGTTGACGTGGACCCGGGCCAGGGCAAAGCCGATGTCGTCCTTGGCGCGGGCATCGAACAGGCCCTTGTAGACCAAACCAGCCTGGACGTAGTTGTCGATGGCGTTGGTCTTCTTGTCATGGGCGGTGACGTTGGCGAACAGGCTCAGGCCGCGGGAATGGTCGCCGGCCAAGCTGGTGACTTGCTGTTGCGCGCCGAACCACAGGCCGTGCTTGCTCGAGCTGCTGCGGTAGGCTTCGCCGCTCAGGGCCGCGCTCTGGCCGTTGCTGTCCTTGTACACGTCGCTGGCCTTGGCGCTGCTGTAGTAGTAGCCGGCGCGGTACTCACCGGCCAGGCCGTTGAGTTTCGGTGTCCATACCAACTCCACCGGCAACAGGGTGCCCTGGGTGCCACTGCCGCTGAGCTTGAAGCCGTTGTCGCGGTCCAGGTTCGACGGGTTCTGCTCATAGGCGCCGATCTGTGCGTAGACCTCTGGGGTCAGGTGGTATTTGACCCGCAGCGCCCACTGGCTGACTGGCCAGTTGTACCAGACGCTGCCAGCCCAGTTGCCCACCTGGGAACCGCAGAACGCCAGGTTCTGGAAGTCGCAGGGGAAGCTGTTGAAATCTTCGCCCTGGCCGAAGCGGCCGGCCTTGATGTCGAGCTTCTGGTCGAAGAATTTCTGCTGGTACCACATCTGCGTCAGGCGCCAGGTCTGGCCACGGCCCCAGACTTCCTGGGCCGAGGTGAAGCCGCCTACCCGTGGATCGTTGATCCGGTCGTTGCTGATGTTGTCGCCGTCGCGCTTGGTCACGGTCAGTTGGAACTCGGCGTCATCCCAGCCAAGGATCTTCTGCAGGTCCAGGTGGCTGCCAAAGGCGAACTGGTCGCTGTAGCGCGCGGTGCGGTCATGGTCGTAGCCGCCATGCAGGTTGGCGCCCATTTCGCCGACGTAGTCGACCTTGAAGTCGTAGCCCTTGTTCGCCAGTTCCGTGCGCGCGCCATTCCAGTCGCCGAGCATCCACGGTGAGTCGCTGTCGAAGGCCGGTGCGGCCTGGGCGCAGGCGGCAAACCCCAGGGCGCCGAGCAGGCTCAGGGTCTTGGGCAGGGCAACGGGAGTCAGGACAGCGCTGTCTTTTAGGCGCTGAAAAGTAGGCATAGGCATTCGAGTCAGGTCTTTTTCTAGGAATAGGCAGAAGCAAGGGCGCGGCACGTGGCATCGATACGGGTTGATCGAGGACGGCAGGCCACTGATTTCAAAGGGAAAGATGAAACGGTTCAGCTTTATTAGGGGGCTAAGGATAAAGCGCCGTCTCATCAAGAGAAAGCGCTTTTATTGACATGAACCGTTTCGGATTCGGTAACAGTCACCGGGCCCGGGCAGGTTCAGCGCGGGGCGGTGGCCCCGGCGAGGGATTGTTTCTGCCGGGTGTAGCTCAGGGCGAAGTGCGCCACCAGGCCGAAGATCAACCCCCAGAACGCGGCGGCCAGGCCGAGAAAACTCATGCCCGAGGCGGTGACCAGGAAGGTGATCAGCGCGGCTTCACGCTGTTTCTCATCGGCCATGGCGCCGCTGAGCCCGGCGCTGATGGCGCCGAACAGGGCGAGGCCGGCCAGGGCCGCGATCAGCTCCTTGGGCAGGGCGGCGAACACCGAGGCCAGGGTCGCGCCGAAAATCCCCATGAGGATGTAGAACAGGCCGCAGGCGATCCCGGCGATGTAGCGTTTGTCCTTGTCTTCGTGGGCTTCGCGACCGGTGCAGATGGCGGCGGTGATGGCAGCAAGGTTGATGCCATGGGAACCGAAGGGGGCCAGCAGCGCCGAAGTGATGGCGGTCCAGGACACGATCGAGCGCGCCGGGGTGGTGTAGCCGGCACTGCGCATCACCGCCATGCCCGGCACGTACTGTCCGGTCAGGGTCACCAGGGCCAGGGGCAGGCCGATGTTGACGATGGCGTGCCAGCTCCACTCGGGGGCGGTGAAGATTGGTTTGGCCAGTGCCAGGGTGATGGAGCCGCCGTTGAAATTGCCGAGGCCGGCGGCCACGGCGCAGCCCACCAGCAGCACTGCCAGGATCGCGTAGCGTGGCGAGAAACGTTTGCCCAGCAGATAGGCCGCGATCATTGCCAGCACCAGGGCCGGTTGCAGGGTGACCGAAGTGAACAGCTCGGCGCCAAAGCGGAACAGGATGCCCGCCAGCATGGCCGCGGCAATGGCCTTGGGCAGGCGGCTCATGAGCTTGTCGAAGGCCCCGGACAGCCCGACCACGGCAATGATCAGCGAGGCGACTATATAGGCACCTATGGCCTGGGGCAGCGACACCGTGGGCAGCATCGACACCAGCAGCGCTGCGCCGGGCGTTGACCAGGCGGTAATCACCGGCACCTTCAGGCGCCAGCTCAGCAGCAGGCCGGTGAGGCCGCTGCCGATGGAGATGGCCCAGATCCAGGACGACACCTGGTCACTGGGCAAGTGGGCTTCGCGGGCGGCCTGGAACACGATGATCAAGGGGCCGGCGTAGGAAATGATCACGGCGATCAGGCCGGCGATCACGGCGGAGAGGGACAGGTCCTTGCTGAGACTGTGCATGGCATCTCGACTGGCGTGGGTGAGAGAAAAATTGAGTCGATTGGGTTGGTGCTGGCTGAGTGTATTTCAATGAATTGAATCGATTCAATTATTTCTCAGGAAGGATTTGCCAGGGATCTTTTGGGTTTGTGTGTAAATTATTGATTTATAAGTATTTATCTTGATCATGAATAAAGTGTTCGAGTCGCTTGCGGTTATTTCATTTGCCTGATGATCGAATCAATAGGTCGATTGAGTCGATGTTAAGGGGCCATGCTGGCCTGTGATATGCTCCGGCCCACTTCAATGCAGCCGATGGTGATCAGCCTCCATGTGGGTTCCCCAGTTAAGCGAGTTCAATCAGCCGGTCTACCTGTCCATTGCCGACGCCTTGGCGCGGGACATCAGCAGCGGCCTGTTGAACGACGGTGACCGCTTGCCGACCTTGCGCGAGCTGGCGGTGACCCTCAATGTCACCCCCGGCACCATCAGCCGCGCCTACAGCGAAGCTCAGCGGCGCGGGCTGGTGCAGGGCGAAGTCGGGCGCGGCACTTATGTGCTGGCGCAGCCGCCGCTGGTGTTGCCGGAAGGTTCCAGCGCACCGTCGCTGTCCCTGGGGCAGTCCGAAGCCCTGGATCTGTCGATCATCAAGCCTTACAGCGAAACCCTGGAGTACTGGTTGCGCGGCGCGTTGGTGGGCATGGCCCGCAGCAGCGATTTCGGTCGTGCCCTGGACTACGCCCCCGACGGTGGTCATCCGGCCCATCGTGAAGCCGGTGCCCAGTGGCTGCGCCATTCCCTGCCCGAAGCCCATTGGCAGCAGGTGGTGATGACTGCCGGTGCCCAGCACGGGTTGATGGTGGCCATCAGCGCCTTGAGCAATGCCGGCGATCTGCTGCTCTGCGAATCCTTGACCTACCCGGGCATCATCTCCGTGGCCCACGGCCTGGAGCGGCGCCTGCGGGGCGTGGCGATGGACGAGCAGGGGATGATTCCCGAGGCCTTGCGCGAGCAGTGCCTGCGGGAAAAACCGGCGCTGCTGGTGTGCGTCGCCAGCTGCCAGAACCCCACCACGGCGATCATGTCACCCCAGCGTCGGGCGCAGATTGCGGCGATTGCCGAAGAGTTCGACTTTTTGATCATCGACGATGATATCTACGGCTTTCTCGCCACCGATCCGTCGATCAAACCGCTTTCCAGCTATGCGCCGCAGCGTTCGGTGTACCTCACCAGCCTGTCCAAGGCGATCATGCCGGCGTTGCGCGTGGGCTATCTCTACAGCCCGCCGAAGTTGCTGTCGCGCCTGAGCTCGATGGTCCGCAGCAGTGTGTGGATGCCGTCGCCCCTGACCGCGCAATTGGCCAGCAACGTGATTGTCGAGGGATTGGACCGCAAGCTGGTGCAGACCCAGCGCAACGAAGCGGCGGCGCGTCAGGCGATTGCCCGGGAAGTGTTTGCCGGCTTGGAGATTCAGACTCAGCCCCACAGCTATCACCTGTGGCTGACCTTGCCGGAGCCCTGGACTGGCGATGAGTTCGCCACCCTGGCCCGAGCCAATGGAGTTCTGGTGATGAGCGGCAGCCAGTTCCAGGTGGAGCGTGGCGCCAGTTCTCGTTGCGTGCGGGTGGTGCTGATGTCGCCGACGACCCAGGACGAGTTGCGTTTTGCCCTGACTCAGTTGGCCAGCTTGATCGAGGCGGACCCGCGACGTTATTGCTGAGAACCGCTTTCGCCGGCAAGCCGGCTCCTACACAGATCTGTAGGAGCCGGCTTGCCGGCGAACGGTTTAAAAGGTGGTACGCAACCCCACTTCCACACTGCGCCCGGCGGCCGGGGCGATATCCCGCAGGATCGAGCTGGCGTAGCGCACGGTCTGGTTGGTCAGGTTCTCGCCCTTGACGAAGGCCAGCCACTGGCTACGGCCAATATCGAAGCGATAACCGGCACTGGCGCCAAAGGTGGTGTAGCCATCGGTGCTGCTTTCGTGGTCCGGCACTCGGCCCTGGCCGGCGGCATGCTGCACATCCAGGCGCGCCTGCCAGCGATCCAGTTCCCAGAGCAGGCCGCTGTTCAGGCGCAGCGGGGCAATGCGCGGCAGGTACTGGCCATTGTCGAGGTTCTTGGCCCGTGTGTAGTCGCCGGACAGATCCAGGGCGAACTTGCCGTAGGCGCTTTCTCCCAGGCTCCAGCGATCCTGGGCTTCGATCCCGGTGAAGCGTGCTCGTACTCCGCTGTAGGCGTATTCCGGAATTGCGCCTGCCTCTTCTTCGCCTTCATCGTTGAGGGTTCGGCCCGTGCCCAGCAGGCCGATGTAGTTGGAGAAGTGGCTGTAGAACACCCCGACGCTGCCTTTGTGGGTGCCGTTGTCAAAGCGCAGGGCCAGGTCGCTGGACACGGCCTTTTCCTTGGACAGCTTGGCGTTGCCCAGCTCATAGGTGCCGGTGGCGACGTGGGCGCCGTTGGCATACAGCTCATAGAAGGTCGGGGCGCGTTCGGTGTAGCCCAGGGTCGCGGCCAGGGACCAGACCGGCGTCAGGGTATAAACCGCGCCGGAGGACAGGCTGCCGGCAGTGAAGCTGCTGGACTTGTCGGCCTGGGCAAAACGCTCGTTGCCTTTGCCGTCCGGGTCCACGGTGGTGTGTTCCAGGCGTCCGCCGAGGCTGAGTTTCAGGCGCTCGGTGGCTTGCAGTTCTTCAAGAATGAACAGGGCGCCGCTGTTGGTATCGGTCTTCGGCACGAAGGCTTCTTCACCCAGTGCGGAAAACTCGTTGCGATTGACCTGGGCGCCGACCACGCCTTCCAGCGGGCCGATGGGCAGGTGCCGAGCCTCGACCCGCGCCTCGTAACCCTTGTTCTTGAAGGTGGTGCCGGTTTCACCGCCTTCGATCTCCCGGTGTTCATAGTCGGTGTAGCCGGCGTTGAATTTGAGCGAGCTGAACGGGCCCTGCAGGTTGCGCAGCTCCGAGGCAAAGGCGTAATGATCCTGCTTCATGCGGATACGCACGTCGTCTTCGGCGGGGGAGCCGTAGTTGGCGTCGTAGTTGCTGTAGGACAGGCCGGCATAACCGTCGTCCCAGGTGTAGGAACCGCCGATGGCGCCGCCGTCCTGGCGACCGTCGCTGTTGCCCAGGCGGCCTTTCTTGCCGTCGCCATCTTCGCTCGCTGGCGCGTGGCGGCTGCGGGCGTAGCCGGGAATCTTCAGGTCATTGAACTGCCGGGAGTTGGCGTCCAGGTGCAGGGCGAAGGTGCCGTCGCCGGCTTCCAGTTTGCCGGCGCTGCTGCGGGTGGTGTCGGCGCCGCCGTAGCGCAGTTCACCGGCCCCGTGAATGCCCTCGATGGCTTCGGTGGGAATGCGGTTGTCGAAGCTGTTGATGACCCCGCCAATGGCGTTGCCGCCGTACAGCAAGGCTGCCGGCCCACGAACGATTTCGATGCGTTCGACGTTGACCGGGTCCAGGGGCACGGCGTGGTCGTAGGACAGCGACGAGGCATCCAGGGCGCCGACGCCATTTTGCAGGATGCGGATGCGGTCGCCGTCCAGGCCACGAATCACCGGGCGGCTGGCACCGGGACCGAAGTAGGACGAGGACACCCCCGGCTGCTTGTTCAGGGTTTCACCGAGGCTGCCTTTCTGTTGCAGGGTCAGTTGATCGCCTTCCAGCACGGTGGTGGGGGCAGCCAGCTCGGTGCTGCCCAGAGGATTGGCGGTGATGACTTGCTGGGGCAAATCCAGGGCCTGGGCCTGGGAGGCAATCAGCAAGGCGGCGGACAGCGGCGACAGGCGCCACAGTAAAGAGCGGGAAGGGCGAGGGACTGAAAGGGACATCGGTCATTCCTTGGCAAGCGTTGCGCAGCGCGCTTTGAGTCAGAAAACAGGCAGGACACGGGGGTGCCCAGGATGCGGGTGAGTTGTTATTGATTGATACAATATAACATCTCTTTTATCGCGAAAAGCCAGGAACTTTTTGCTTCTCATGCTCAATCGCCGTGGTTGTCTACGGCGGCTACAGTTAAAACAGCGCTCTGGCGCGGGCGCATGCCCTCGGCTAAGGTGCGCGGCTTTCCCTATTTTCTTCCCGCAAAGGCCTGGCATGACCGACACCCACACCGACCCGCTGCATGGCGTAACCCTGGAACAGATCCTCAAGGCGCTGGTGGAACACTACGAATGGTCGGGGTTGGCCGAGCGCATCGATATCCGTTGCTTCAAAAGTGACCCGAGCATCAAGTCGAGCCTGACCTTCCTGCGCAAGACGCCCTGGGCACGGGAAAAGGTCGAGAAGCTCTACGTGAAGTTGCAGCGCACCAAGCGTCCGCTCTGAGGAATTCCATGGCCGGTGTATCGCTGCAGGGGCTGCTCAGCCGACGCGGGCTGATCGCCATTGCCGCAGTGCTGGGTTGGCTGGGGCTGACGGTTCAGCTGTACCTGATTCTGTTGTTGCGCTGGGAGGCCGGGGCCAGCCTGCTGGGTGGGCTGGTGAACTTCTTCAGCTTCTTCACCGTGCTCAGCAATACCTTGGTGGCCAGTGTGCTGACCTGTGCCCTGAATCTGCGGATTTCCCGGGGGCAGGCGTTCATGCTGCGTCCGGCGGTCAGTGGCGCGGTAGCGGCGAGCATTGTCCTGGTGGGGTTGGCTTACAGCCTGCTGTTGCGTCATCTGTGGCATCCCCAGGGCTGGCAATGGCTGGCGGATGAGTTGCTGCATGACGTGATGCCGGTGCTGTTCCTGATCTACTGGTGGTGCTGTGTGCCCAAGGGTGGGCTGCGGCTGAGGCACGTCGGCTTATGGATGCTTTATCCGATACTGTATTTCGCCTATCTGCTCTTGCGCGGGAATGTGCTGGGGCTGTACCCCTATCCTTTTATCGCCGTGGACAAGCTCGGCTATCCCCAAGTGCTGCTCAATGCCCTGGGCATATTGGCGGGATTCGTCCTGGTGTCGTTGTTGTTGCTGGGCCTGGATCGCTGGCTGGGCAAGCGCCCGGCGCCACCCCGGTAGGCCCCGGCTTGCCAGCGAAGGGGTCCTTGAGACCGCTTTCGCTGGCAAGCCCGCTCCTACAAGGGAAATGCATTCCCGGTCACTCCGTAGGAGCCGGCTTGCCGGCGAAGGGGGCCTTGAGATCGCCTCCGCTAGCGCGCCAGTTCCTACCGTGAGGCGGGGTTATTCTGCTTCGCTGCCGTCCAGGCGCCAGTAACCGGCAGCCTTGACGAATTCGTCGTTGAGCCGGTGCTCATCCAGCAACACCCGACGCACCTGGCGCGAAACCTTGCTCTCGGTGGCCACCCAGGCATACAGCTTGCCTTGCGGGACCTGCAACTGACGCACAGTGCTGATCAGGTCCTGCGCGCCGCCATCACGCTCCACCCAGATCACCTCGACCTCGGCGGCGCTATGCAGTGCCTGGCGCTCCGCTCGATCCTGAACCTCGATCACCGCCAATACCCGGCGTCCGGCCGGCAGTTCTTCCAGGCGTCGGGCTATGGCGGGCAGGGCCGTTTCATCGCCGATCAACAAGTAGCTGTCGAAGATGTCCGGCACGATCATCGACCCCCGCGGGCCGCCGATGTGCAGGTACTGCCCCGGCTTGGCCTGCTCGGCCCAGGTCGAAGCGGGGCCGTCGCCATGGAGCACGAAGTCGATGTCCAGTTCGCCCTGTTCCAGGTCGTAGCGGCGCGGGGTGTAGTCGCGCATGGCGGGCATCGGTCCGCTGTCCTTGCCCGGGCCCAGCACCAGGGTTTCCAGGGCGGCTTGCTGTTCGGCGTTCTGCGGGAACAGCAGCTTTACATGGTCGTCGCTGCCCAGGCTGATGAAACCGGCCAGCTCCGGCCCGCCGAGGGTGATGCGGCGCATGCGCGGGGTCAGGTCGACGACGCGCAAGACTTCCAGGCGCCGGCGCTTGATCTCGTGCATGACCCGGTGAATGGATGGCTCTGGGGTTGCAGTCATTCGGATTTCTCCTGGGCAGTGTGGCTGACAGGACCATCGACAATGGCCTTGGCGGTGTTGTTCAGCAGGTCACGCACCCGGAGGATTTCTTCCGGGCTCCAGCGCCCATGGTGCATTTGCAGGGCGTGGCGCAGGTTGTGCACCGCCTCATGGATTTCTGCAGGGCGGTCGTGGCCGCGCAGGGAGCGCTTGCTGACCTCGATGCGCATGTGCACACCGTCCAGGGCAATGGCCTGCTCCTGAAGGGAAAGACGACCGGCGTCGGTGACGCTGTAGCGCTTTTTTCCGCCTTCGGCGTCGCCCTGGATCATTTCGCTTTCTTCCAGAAAGGTCAGGGTCGGGTAGATCACACCGGGGCTCGGGCTGTAGGCGCCGTCGAACATGCCTTCGATCTGGCGGATCAGGTCGTAGCCGTGGCAGGGCTGCTCGGCGATCAACGCCAGCAGCAGCAACTTCAAGTCGCCGGGGGCAAACACCCGGGGGCCGCGGCCGCCGCGTTCGCGAGCGGGACGGCGCTCGAGACTGTCGTGGCCGTCACCCTGTTCGCGGTGGTGAGGGGGCTCTCTCATTTTCTCTTTCTCCTGTTCGGTTCAGATATAACTTAAGATATATCTTAACGATTGCGCAAGCACTTCTACGCCATCCAAAGCTGCCGTTGGTCTGAGATGGAAAATCACAATGGGCGGGCGATCCACGCCATGGAGTGGCGTGCAGGGGCGGGTCAGCGGATGGATTCAGCGTTGGGCGAGGCTGCCCAGGCACTGGGTGCTGCTGCCAGGCTGCAGGTAGGGCATGAGAATCGGCGCCATGCCCTTGAGCACCTGCACCGGCAAGGCCGAGGTGAACTTGAAGCCCTGGGCCGAAGCCCCCGGCACGTAGGCTGTGAGGGTGCCGAAGTGGTGGTCGCCGATGTAGAACACGAAGGTTGCGGTGCGGTTGATGGACTTGGAGCTCAGCACCCGGCCGCCGGCACCAGTGGCCTCGATGCGGTTGTCGCCAGTACCGGTCTTGCCGCCCATGGCCAGTGGCGTGCCGTCCGCCAGTTTGAAACTGCCGGATACCCGTTTCGCGGTACCGGCATCCACCACCTGTGACAGGGCCCCGCGCAGCGCCGTGGCGACCTCCGAAGGCATCACGCGCTTGCCCTTGCCTGGGTCGTTGCTCAGGCGGGTTTCGTAAGGCGTGCCGGCGGCAAAGTGTAGGCTGTCGATGCGCAGGGACGGCAGGCGCACGCCGTCGTTGAGGATGGTGCCCACCAGTTCGGCGAGCGCCGCCGGACGATCGCCGGAGCTGCCAATGGCGGTGGCCAGGGAGGGCACCAGGTGGTCGAACGGGTAACCGACGCTCTGCCAGCGCTGGTGAATATCCAGGAACGCTTCGACTTCCAGCATGGTACGGATGCGGCTGTCCCGGGCGCTGCGATGGCGACTCTTGAACAGCCAGCTGTAGACCTCCTGGCGTTCGAATTCACTGGCCTTGACGATCTGGCTGAAGGTCGCGTCGGGGTTGTTCATCAGGTAGCCCAGCAGCCACAGGTCCAGGGGATGGACCTTGGCGATGTAGCCCTGGTCCGGCAGGTCATAGGCTCCCGGGCCATAGCCGGCATAGAGCTTGTCCAGGCGCTCGTCGGTGAGTTTTTCGGCGGTCTTGGCGTTTTTCATATGGGCCCGGACAAAGCGATTGAAACTGTCCTGGCTGGCGTCCGGCAGCAGGTAGCGGTGCACGGCAGCCAGGCGGATCGCCGTGGGGTGCATGCCGTCGAGAAAGGTGTCCAGGCGTGCCTGGGTGTCCTTGTTGCGGTACTTCTTCCAGAACCGCAGCAGGAACGAGGTGCCTTCGTGGTCGGCGAAGCGTGCCAGGTATTCCTGGCGCCGCGGGTTGGCGTCGTCCTTGAGCAACTCGGCACTGCTGCTGTCGCCGCCGTAGGTGCTGTAGCGCACCAGGTCACGCATCAGGCGAATGAACGGCAGGTTGATGGATTCGCGCAGGGCATCGCGCAGGGTCGGGCTGCGGCCGTTGTCCTCTTTGCGGAAGTTGTTGAAGTGATGCAACCCGCCGCCGGTGAAGAAGGCTTCGCCGGGGCTGGCGGAGTAGGTGCGGTCCAGGGCCGCGTCGAGCATTTTCGGCAAGCTGCGGTCGCTGTTCTGCATCAGGTAGTCGAGGGCCCAGCGGCTCAGTCGGTCCTGGTCGTTGACCACAAACTTCTTCAGCTCGGCCGGGGTTTTCCCAGCGTGCTTGTCGTGCAACTCGGCAATGATCTGCAGGTAGGTGGTCAGCACCCGCAGCTTGGCGGTGGAGCCCAATTCCAGCTTGCTGCCTTCGTTGATGTCGAAAGGCTGGTCGGTGCTGTCGGTCTGCACCCGCACCCGCGAGCCGTCGGGGGTGAGTTCGAACAGGGTGAAGCTGTAGCGCACTTGCGTGGTGCTGGTGGGGGTCAGCAGGCGCTCGCCGAGCACACCGATCTGCGCGGCGAAAGCCGGGTCGGCGAGCTGCTTGAGGTACTCGGTGGCCTGGCGCTGCAGGTCGCTCTGCAAGGTGCTGGTGGCCGACAGGTCAAGGCGGTCCAGGTCGTACAAGGGGCGGTTGAGCAGCGCTGCCAAACGGCGGCGGGCCACGCTGATGCCCTTGTTGGTTTCGATCGGCTGGATCGTCGGCTGCTGCTGCCAGTCGCGGTAGCTGACCTTGCTGGCCAGGGCCGCGGCGGTCAGGGCGGGATCGATGACATTGTTCTGCGCCAGCAGGCGGATATGGCTGTCGGTGAGGTCCGCCAGCTCAGCGTGCCCCTTGACCAGATAATAGGAAGGGCGGCGTTGCGCGATCATCAGCGACAGCACCTGGCGCAGGGCCAGGCCGCGCTGGGCCAGGCTCCTGGCATCGGTGGCGTTGCTGGACAGGGCCTGGTTGACCTGATCGAAATCGGCGCCGTACCAGACCCGCAGGCCCTCGGCCATGCCATGAACCTCGCCGTGGCCCGGAACCGCCGACAGCGGCACGCTGTTGAGGTAATCGCGGACGATCCGGCGTCGGGCCTCGAGGGTTTGCGGGCCATCCTGATAGGCGCGCACGCTGGCGGAAATCATCTGGCGGATCTTTTCGCCGCCGGACACCGTCAAGCCATCGGGGGAGTGGCGGTATTTTTCCAGCTGGGTGGCCAGGGTGCTGCCGCCGGCGGTCTGCCCGGGCAGGTGCAGAAGCTTGGCCACCTGGGACCAGGCGGCCTTGGCGAAGCGCGGCCAGTCCACCGCCGGGTTGGCCTGGGCCAGCTTGGGGTCCAGCAGATCGCGGTTCTCGATGAACAGCAGGCTGTGCACCATCAGGGGCGGAATATGGTTGAAGCTGGCATACAGCTGTTGTGGGTAATTGAATTGATACAGGGGCGCGGCGCGGCAATCGGTGATGGACAGGCCGGCCTGGATTTTCTCGGTATAGGGCACGAAAAAACCGTTTTTGCTGTAGTCCATCAATGCCGGGGAAAACCGTGTCTGAGCGTCGATCAGGTAGCCGCGCTTGAGCAGACGCGGCAGGAACTCGCCCAGGGCGCTATAGCCCAGACGCCGGTCGAAGGGGCCGGCGCCGGGATAGAGCATGGCGTCGCTGGGGCCTGGTTGCAGGGAATAGCTCAAGTCTTGAGCCAGCTTGCTGAATTCCCGGGCCTGGAGCTTGGAGGTACGCATTTCCCGGGTGGCGGCGACACCCAGGGCGATCAGCGTGATCAGCAGTAGCAGCCAGAACAGGCGCCAGGCATAACGGTGGGCCCTGGGTTTTTTGGGTAAAGGCGCTTCGTCCTCGCTGTGGTTTGGCACTGCGTTTTTACGCGAATCGGTCTGCCACAGAGCGCCCATAGTCGATTGATCCATTCACGCAGATTGATCGGACTTGTCTGAAGCTTAGTCGGTGGTAGCCGCGGCAGAAGAAATTGTGAAAGCAATGGGGCCTGGAACCGGGCCGTGGCCGCAGGGCTGATCAGGAACCGGTGGGAAAGGGCTGTGATAGAGCCTTCTTCCAGGTAAATACGCCCTAGGTAGGGGCATGACGATGCACCAGGGCTGTGCAATACTCCGGGCCCTTTCCGAGTGAGGTTTAAGGGCAAAAAGCAGGTAATGCTTCTCCGCGAAAGCGGTATTTGCCGAGATTTCTCTCTGAATTTAGCTACTTATAGAGTGAAAAGCCCTGTCGGGAGCTTTTTATACTGCGCACCCCGCTGATCTGGCAGGTCTTGTCCTACAGACGCGCCGCCCCACAAGGCCGGTACGGTTGAGCAAGCTGCGGCTATCCGCCATGGCTTCGCAGACTCGGTGGTTCATATCCAATAACAAAATGAGGTTGTATCTCTATGTCAGTTGGCAACCAACTGCCCCACGGCGAGACCGCTCAGGGCGGCCCGCTGAAACGCGAACTGGGCGAACGGCATATTCGCTTGATGGCCCTGGGCGCCTGTATCGGCGTCGGCCTGTTCCTGGGCTCGGCCAAGGCCATCGAAATGGCCGGTCCGGCCATCATGCTGTCCTACATCATCGGCGGCCTGGCGATCCTGGTGATCATGCGCGCCCTCGGCGAGATGGCGGTGCATAACCCGGTCGCCGGTTCCTTCAGCCGTTACGCACAAGACTACCTGGGCCCGTTGGCGGGTTTTCTGACCGGCTGGAACTACTGGTTCCTGTGGCTGGTGACCTGTGTCGCGGAGATCACGGCGGTGGCGGTGTACATGGGCATCTGGTTCCCCGATGTGCCGCGCTGGATCTGGGCCCTGGCGGCCCTGGTGAGCATGGGCTCGATCAACCTGATCGCGGTCAAGGCCTTCGGTGAGTTCGAGTTCTGGTTCGCCCTGATCAAGATCGTCACCATCATCGCCATGGTGATCGGCGGCGTTGGCATCATTGCCTTCGGCTTCGGCAACGACGGCGTGGCGCTGGGGATTTCCAACCTTTGGGCCCACGGTGGCTTCATGCCCAATGGCGTGACCGGCGTGCTGATGTCGCTGCAGATGGTGATGTTCGCCTACCTGGGCGTAGAGATGATCGGCCTCACCGCCGGTGAAGCGCGCAACCCGCAGAAGACCATTCCCAACGCCATCGGCTCGGTGTTCTGGCGCATCCTGCTGTTCTACGTGGGCGCGCTGTTCGTGATCCTGTCGATCTACCCGTGGAATGAGATCGGCACCCAGGGCAGTCCGTTCGTGATGACCTTCGAGCGTCTGGGCATCAAGACCGCCGCCGGCATCATCAACTTCGTGGTGATCACCGCCGCACTGTCGTCCTGCAACGGCGGCATCTTCAGCACCGGGCGCATGCTCTACAGCCTGGCGCAGAACGGCCAGGCCCCGGCCGGCTTCGCCAAGACCTCGAGCAACGGCGTACCGCGTCGCGCGCTGCTGCTGTCGATCTTCGCCCTGCTGCTGGGCGTACTGATGAACTATCTGGTGCCGGAGAAAGTGTTCGTCTGGGTGACCTCGATCGCCACCTTCGGGGCGATCTGGACCTGGGTGATGATCCTGCTGGCCCAGCTCAAGTTCCGCAAAGGCCTGAGCCCGAGCGAACGGGTTGCGCTGAAATACCGCATGTGGCTGTACCCGGTCAGTTCCTACTTCGCCCTGGCGTTCCTGGTGCTGGTGGTGGGGCTGATGGCCTACTTCCCGGACACTCGCGTGGCGTTGTATGTCGGCCCGGCGTTCCTGGTGCTGCTAACTGTGCTGTTCTACCTGTTCAAGCTGCAACCGACCAATGTCCAGCAGGGGGCGGTGCGTTCGGCGTCGTGATCCCTCGCCCGGGGGGCTCTTGTCTTGAGCATCCCGGGCCAACGGCCTGAACAGAAGAATCCGGCGTCCCGCCAGGGCCGCCGGATTTTTTTGCCTCGGTTCAGCCTCCTAGGGTGCCGCTGGTATCGGCATCGAAAACCGCCTTGGCTTGTCGGGCCAAGGGGGTCAGCAGGCTCAACAGCGTCGCTGCGTCATAGAGCTGGTGGGCTGCTAGGTTCGCCGGGGTGGGGTCGATGGGAATCAGCACTTCGGCATCGGCTGCGTGCAGCCAGATCGCCGTCACCTGCAACGCCGGGATGAACAGCAACCTCAACTCGCAGGATTTCCCCTGCAGCAGGGGGGCCTGTTCCGCCAGGTTCAGGGCACTGATGGTGGACGCCGCCAGAGCGCCGTGATTGAGCGCCGCGAACTCGACCTTGCCGGCCACTTCCGTCAGTTGCGCGTCGGCGATGGATACACCGCCGGCGAACACCAGGTAATGCCAGTCCCCCGTCGTGGCCTGGTCCAGGCCCTTGCCGTTGGCCAGGTCCTCCAGGCTGAGGGCGTAGCCGCGAAATGCCTGGGACAGGCTTAGGGTGCCGGCATTGGCAAAGGCGCGGTTGACGCCGAAACCCTGGGTGCGCAGGGCTGCCTGCAGTGCCGGGTGCAAGGTCTGGACGCCGTGGGTGGGCGCCTTGGGGTAAGTCAGTTGCATGACGCCTCCTAGTTTTTCCGGGTGAAGTAGGTGTGGGTCCAATTGCCGCCGCCGTTGTAGGAACCGGGGAAGCTGTTAAGGGCACGGGTCGAGTAACCGAAGATGGAGTCGGCGACCAGGATGTAGCTGCCATCGGTGCCGTAGATCGTCAGGAAATGCGCGCCGCCGCCATACCAGGCGCAACGCAGGCCGACGGGACGGCCCATGCCGAGCTGGTTTTCGATGGCCGGCATCTGCATCCGGTTTTCCCGCATGCCGCCATAACTGCGGGTGGTTCTGAGGGCCGAGTCCAGGTAGCCGTAGACGTTGCACGGTCCGGGCTGGCTGCAGCAGGAGTTGCGGCCCAATTCGGCATTGGCCACCCCGCACTGGGTCCAGGAGCCGGTGCCGTAGTAGTTGCCGACCGATGCCGACAGTGCCGCCCAGCACCAGTTGCTCTGGGTTTGCGGCTGCACGCTGAAATTGAGTCGGGCGCCGGCCTGGGGTGCCGCCTCGGCGCGTGGGTCGATTTCAGCCAGTTGCGGATCGATCAGCGTACCGGCCAGGCATTGGGGCAGGGCCTGCGGGTTGCCGGTGGGGGTCAAGGTGGTGCTTAACATGTTCATCCTCCATGAGTGAAAACCAGCCTCCGGCTGGTGTCGCTGTGGCATCTGGGCTACAGCAAGTTGCCGGACCCGGCGCTGGGTGCTGCGCGGCGCCAGCCTCGATGGCGTGCGCTGGCCGGGTCTGCAAGCAACCTTAGATGAGATATGCGTCAATGCAATTTAATTATGCGCTTGTGCATTGTGGCGGGCGTGAATGTCCCTGATAAAGGGGGCGTCCACAGTCGGCCCCGGTTCGGGTTGTGAACCCTTGTCGAGTGCCGAGTGAGGCTAGACGTCGATGATCACCAGGGTGCCGTGGCTGCCGGGCAGTTGCTGGGACAGTTGCTCGAAAGACAGCAAGGGCATGCTGGAACTGCGAAAGGTCAGTGGTGGTTCAGTCTGCTTTCGGTGGTCCGGTCAAGCATCGGGAGGATGTCGGCTTCTAGAATTCGTCCATCAGCAGCACGCGGCATTCACGGGCTTGGAAGGCGTTGATCTGTGGTACCAGGCGGGTGAAGTGTTCGGTGTTGCAATGAGCGTCGAGGGCGGCGCGGTCCGGCCACTGTTCGACGAAGATGAAGTGGCCGGGGTCTTTCTGATCGACGAACAGATCGTAGGCGATGCACAGCGGCTCCTGGCGGGTTTTTTCAACCAGTTCGGCGTACCACGGGCGCACGGTTTCCAGGTGTTCGGGCTTGATGAAATCTTCAGCGATAACTTTGAGCATTCCAATCTTCCTTGTGAGTCGCCAGGCTCCCCAGGTAGCCGGGGAGGCCTGGACAGACGTGCTTAAGCGGCGGCTTGGGTATTGGGTTCGAAGCTGTCGGCCCGGGCCAGTTGCCACATGCGCGAGTAGAACTCGCCGTTGACTTCGCCGGTGAGCAATTCGCCGGGCTTGAGGAACACATGCAGTTGGGAGAACAGCTTGATCTCGGTGGCCGACATGCGTCGCACCAGGTGCTTGGCTTCCAGTTGCGACGGGTGCTGCAGGCCGGCGGCGGCCAGCATCTCGGCCAGGGCCTTGAGGGTGTTGCGGTGGAAGCTGTACACCCGCTGGGCCTTGTCCGGCACCACCAGGGCACGCTGGCGCAGGTTGTCCTGGGTGGCGACACCGGTGGGACATTTGTTGGTGTGGCAGCTTTGTGACTGGATGCAGCCGATGGCGAACATGAAGCCCCGGGCCGAGTTGGCCCAGTCGGCGCCGATGGCCAGGACGCTGGCGATGTCGAAGGCACTGACGATCTTGCCGCTGGCACCGAGCTTGATCTTGTCCCGCAGGTTCAGGCCCACCAGGGTGTTGTGGACGAACAGCAGGCCTTCGCGCATGGGCGCGCCGATGTGGTCGGTGAACTCCACGGGGGCTGCGCCGGTGCCGCCTTCCTTGCCGTCGACCACGATGAAATCCGGGAGGATGCCGGTTTCCAGCATGGCCTTGGCAATGCCCATGAATTCCCACGGGTGGCCCAGGCAGAACTTGAAGCCCACCGGCTTGCCGCCGGACAGCTCACGCAGTTGCTGGATGAAATGCATCATTTCGATCGGGGTGGAAAATGCACTGTGGCTTGACGGCGAAATGCAGTCCTCGCCCATGCGGATGCCGCGGGTGTCGGCAATTTCCTGGGTCACCTTGTGCTTGGGCAGGATGCCGCCATGGCCCGGCTTGGCGCCCTGGCTCATCTTGATCTCGATCATCCGCACTTGCGGGTTCTGCGCCTGGGTGGCGAAGCGCTCGGGGTCGAAGCGACCGTCGGCGGTGCGGCAGCCAAAGTAGCCACTGCCCAGTTCCCAGGTCAGGTCGCCGCCGTGTTCACGGTGATAGGGGCTGATGCTGCCTTCACCGGTGTCGTGGGCGAAGTTGCCGAGCTTGGCACCCTGGTTCAGGGCACGGATGGCGTTGGCACTCAGGGAGCCGAAGCTCATCGCCGAGATGTTGAATACCGAGGCCGAATAGGGCTGGGTGCATTGCGGGCCGCCGACGGTGACCCGAAAGCTGCTGGGGTCGCTCAAGGGCGCCGGGCGCATGGAATGGCCGATGAACTCGAAGCCCGACTGGTAGACATCGATCAGGGTGCCGAAGGGTTTGTCGGCGCTTTCATTCTTGGCCCGCGAGTACACCAGGGAGCGCTGGGCGCGGGAAAAGGGCAGGGCGTCGCTGTCGGATTCCAGCAGGTATTGGCGGATCTCCGGACGGATGCCTTCCACCAGGTAGCGGATGTTGCCCAGGATCGGGTAGTTGCGGCGTACCGCGTGGGGACTTTGCAGCAGATCGAAGATCCCCAGCAGGCTCAGCAGGCCGGTGACCAGGGTGAATGGCCAGAGCCAGTCGTGTTCGAGAAAGGGCAGGCTGGCGAGGGTGAATATCACGCAGGCAGCAAAGAAGGCGTAGCGGCTCAGAAGTGACAGGCTCATACGGTTTCCTTGGTTCGGACTCATCAGGTCAATCAGGCACCGGGTGCCTTGATAACGGGTAATCGACAGCGACACCGAACGGCTGGGACGGTGGGCTGCACAGGCATTTCTTATAGGAATTCACGGCTGTGTCAGAGCGTTGCAGCCCAGCATACTGGCCCGCTGGGGCCTTACGGGCAAGCCTGAATCGGGGGAACGAGGCAGGAGTCAGACCATTGTTGTAGAAGCTTATTGCGATAAGTTCTCGTTTAAAGAGGATTTTATTGTTACTGTATAACATTGTTTTTTTCACCCCCAGCCGCTGGAGACTCCGATGAAACCCAACATCCACCCTGACTACCGCCCCGTGCTGTTTCACGATACTGCCGCCGACGTGTTTTTCCTCATTGGCTCTACCGTCGATACCGACCGCACTTACCAGCACAGTGATGGCCAGACCTATCCCTACGTGACCCTGGATGTGTCCAGCGCTTCGCACCCGGTGTACACCGGCCAGCAACGCAAGACCCAGTCCGAAGGCCGTATCGCTGGCTTCAATAAACGTTTTGCCTCCTTCGGTTCCAGCGGTAAAGCCGCTGCCAAGTGAGGTCATTGGCCTCCATTCTCGCCGCCGTCCGTTGGAGCTCTTTCAGCGGACGGATGGTATTAAAAAGCCATCATTTCCCTCGGAAATGCTTCTACGCTTGAATCAGGCAACAAGGATCAGTGTTGCCAGTGAAAAGAATGAAGGACATGTGCATCGATGTTGACCCGAGGTGTCTCATGGGTGAGCTGAACGTTGCCACAGTCACACGCCAGCCCGAGGTTCTGTTGGTGGACAGCCAGGACGCGATCCTGCAACGCCTGCACCAACTGCTCAGTGCTCATTCCTACGTGCTGCACCTTGCCCACGACGCCAGCGAAGCCCTGAAGGTCATGGCCACCCGGGAGGTGGACCTGATAATCAGCGCCGCCCATCTGCCGCAGATGGATGGCCCGTCCCTGCTGGCGCGCATTCATCAGCACTATCCGGACACTACGCGCATTCTGCTGACCGGTGACCCGGACCTGAAACTGATCGCCAAGGCGATCAATGAAGGGGAAATCTACCGTTACCTGAGCAAGCCCTGGGATGATCAGGAACTGTTGCTGACCTTGCGCCAGGCGCTGGAGCATCAGCATTCCGTGCGTGAACGCCAGCGCCTGGAGGCTCTGGCGCAAGAGCAGAACACTCAGCTCAAGGCCCTCAATGCCGAGCTGGAAAAACGCGTCGCGTCGCGCACCGCGGAGCTGCAACAAACCGCCGACATGCTGGACCTGGCCTATGAGGAGCTCAAGCACAGCTATGCCACGGGCGCCGAGCTGTTCTCGCTGCTGGTGAACCAACGTCTGCCGAGCGACAAGCAGACCAACCGCCGGATCATCGATTTGGTGCGTGCCTACTGCAAGATCCACGGCATCGACGCCGTGGCGCAGCGCGACCTGGCCATGGCCGCGGCCCTGCACAACATCGGCAAGCTGAGCTGGAGCGACAGCATGATGATCACCCCGGCCGATTGGTTGCACCACCATGAGCGTGAACGCTATCGGGCTTATCCGGCGCAAAGCGAATCGCTGCTGATGACCCTGGAACCGGTGCAGGATGCGGCGCGCCTGATCCGCCATCACCAGGAACACTGGGATGGCAGCGGCTTTCCCGATCACCTCAAGGGCGAGGCGATTCCCCTGGGCTCGCGGCTGCTCAAGCTGGCGGTGGATTTTATCGAACTGCAGTGCGGGCTGATTCTCGAACGGCACATGAACAGCGACGAGGCCCTGGTGTTCATCCGTAAATACGCCGGCCGGCTGTACGACCCCGAGTTGGTGGAGGGGTTTATCCAAGTGTGTTCTGTGTACCTCAGCGATGTGACCCTGGGCGACCCTTCGGTCAAGGTCCTGGGCACACGGGAGCTGGCGGCGGGCATGCTGCTGGCGCGCAACCTGAATGCCGACAACGGCATGCTTTTGCTCAACGCCGGCAAGGTGCTGAGCCAGCCTCTGGTGGACAAACTGATCGCCTTTGAAACCATGGAAGGCGCCCGTTACAGCGTGTTCGTCAAGCTGGCGCGAGAGCCGCAGTCGGGCACCTGAGAAACGCCCTGGAACGACGGGAAATATACCGCTGGCGGATGACGACCCGCTGCCGGGCATGTGATCCTTGCGCCTTCGTTCTCAAGGTGTCCAGGTCCCCATGTCGCTGCCCTCCGCCGTTGCACCCTCCGTCATCCGTATCGCCGCCGCCCTGTTGCTGGGGGCCGATGGCCAGACCCTGCTGGTGCGCAAACGCGGCACCCAGGCCTTCATGCAGCCTGGTGGCAAGATCGAAGCCGGCGAGCCGCCGGTGCTGGCCCTGGCCCGAGAGTTGGAAGAGGAACTGGGTCTGCGCATCGATCCGAGCCAGGCCCGCTATCTGCAACAGTTTTGCGCACCGGCCGCCAACGAGCCCGGCCATGTGGTGCAGGCGGAGGTCTTTCTTGTTCGCATCGACACTGCGGTGACCCCGGCGGCGGAGATCGAGGAGGTGCGCTGGATCGATCCGGCCAGCGATGGTGATTTGTTTCTGGCGCCGTTGACACGGGATCTGATCTTGCCGTTTTATCGCAAGGCCCAGGCGAGCCTCGCCTGACCTCCCGTTGCCAAGGACTGCCATGATCCCACTTCACGACTACCTGATTTTCGCCGCGGCCTCGTTGCTGATGGTGCTGACCCCAGGCCCGAACATGATCTACCTGATTTCCCGTTCGATCTGCCAGGGGCGCAAGGCCGGGGTGACGTCGTTACTGGGCGTCGTGGCGGGCTTTTTCGTCCACCTGTTTGCCGCTGCACTGGGCCTGACCGCGATCTTCATGGCGGTGCCCATGGCCTATGAAGTGCTCAAGTGGGCCGGTGCCCTGTATCTGCTGTGGCTGGCCTGGCAGGCGCTCAAGCCTGGCGCGCGATCGCCGTTCGAAGCCCAGCAGTTGCCGGTGGACTCGCCCCGCAAGCTGGTGATCATGGGGTTTCTGACCAGCGCCCTGAACCCCAAGATCGCGGTGTTCTACCTGTCGATCTTTCCGCAGTTCATTCATCCCGAGCACGGTTCGGTGTTCTCCCAGAGCCTCATTCTCGGCCTGACCCAGATCAGCGTGAGCTTTTCGGTGAACCTGCTGATTGCCCTGTTTGCCGCAGGCATTGCCTCCTGGTTCGCCAGCAACCCCACCTGGCTTTCGGTCCAGCGTTACTTCATGGGGTTCGTGCTGGCGGGGCTGGCGGTGCGCTTGATGTTCGAACAACGCCGTACCAACTGAACATGATGGACTGACGATCTCGCATGAGCCTGCAGATCCAACACCTGACTCCTGACGATGCCGCGCAATACCGGGCCTTGATGCTCGAAGCCTATGAGCGCCATCCCCAGGCGTTCACTTCCAGCGTCAGGGAGCGCGAGAAGCTGCCCTTGGCCTGGTGGGGTGCCCGTCTGGATGGGGAACTGGACCTGATGCTGGGAGCCTTTGACCGAGGGCGACTGGCGGGGATCGTCGGCCTGGCCTTCGAGCTGCGGGACAAGGCCCGGCACAAGGCGACCCTGTTCGGCCTCTACGTCACGGCCGAGCAACGTGGCAGCGGCCTGGGGCGACAGCTGGTGCAGAGGTTACTGGCAGAGGCGGCCGATTATGAAGGGCTGCGCCTGGTGCAACTGACGGTGACGGCGGGCAATGACGCAGCGCTGTCCGTGTACCAGCGCTGCGGCTTTGTCCAGTTCGGGCTCGAACCCCAGGCGGTGTGCGTGGGGGAGGACTATCTCGACAAGATCCACATGTGGCGCGAAGTGCCACGCTGATCCTGCTCGCTGGCCAGCCGGCGCCTGCGTGAGGGTGGCGCTCAGCGTACAGCGCTGACGCCGTCCAGGGTCGAGAACGAGGTGTCCTTGGCGGTCAGCAGGAAGTCACGCATATAGGGCGCGTCCAGCATGTCGGCGCGAATCGCTGCGTACAGGGTGGCGAACAGTCCCTTTTCACCCAGTCGCTTGGCCTTCACATAACCCCGTGAGCTGTATTCATGCAGGGCCCAATGGGGCATGCCGCACACCCCGCGGCCACTGGCCACCAGCTGCATCATCATCACCGTCAGTTCCGAAGTGCGGACCTGCGCCGGTTCGATGTCCGCCGGTTCCAGGAAGCGGGTGAAGATGTCCAGACGATCCCGCTCCACCGGATAGGTGATCAGGGTTTCGTTCAGCAGATCTTCCGGAACTATGTAGGGCTTGCTTGCCAGGGGATGCTGGTTGGCCACTGCAAGCATGGCTTCGTAGGTGAACAGCGGCACATAGGTGATGCCGGCCAGTTCCAGGGGATCGGAGGTCACCACCAGGTCCAGGTCACCCCGGGCCAGCGCCGGCAGCGGTGCAAAGGAGAAGCCGGAGGCCAGGTCCAGCTCCACTTCCGGCCAGGCGTCGCGGAACTGGTCGATGGTGGGCATCAGCCACTGGAAGCAGCTATGGCACTCGATGGCCATGTGCAAGCGGCCGGCGGTGCCGCCGGCCAGGCGGGCAATGTCCCGTTCGGCGCCGCGCAGCAGCGGCAGGGTGGCATCGGCCAGTTGCAGCAGGCGCAGGCCGGCGCTGGTGAAGCGCACCGGCTTGGTCTTGCGCACGAACAGCGGCATGCCCAGGCGTTCTTCAAGTTCCTTGAACTGGTGGGACAGGGCGGACTGGGTCAGGTGCAGGCGTTCGGCGGCTTCAACCAGGCTGTCGGCTTCGCGCAGGGCGTGCAGGGTCTTCAGGTGACGGATTTCGAGCACCAGGATCTCCATGAGTAAATTTTGTGATCAACACGAAAAGGTTGAGTTTGTCTCATGTTGCCCGGGCTGTCGACAATAGCGCCATCTTTGACAAGGAGGCGCTTTCCCATGGCTCTGGCCCACACCCTCGGTTTTCCCCGCATCGGCGCTGACCGCGAACTGAAAAAAGCCCTCGAAGCCTACTGGAAGGGCGACCTCGATCAGGCTGCATTGCAAGAGGTCGGTCGCGAGCTGCGGGCTCGGCACTGGCAAGTGCAAAAAGACGCCGGCATCGACCTGCTGCCAGTGGGCGACTTTGCCTGGTACGACCAGGTGCTCGGCCACTCCCTGACCTTCGGGGTGATTCCCGAGCGTTTCGACGGTCTTCGCGATGCCCAGGGCCGCCTGACCCTGGACACTCTGTTCGCCATGGCCCGTGGCGCCAGTGCTGGCTGCTGCGGTGAGCAGGGCCAGGCGCAATATGCACAGGAGCTGACCAAGTGGTTCGACACCAACTACCACTACCTGGTCCCCGAGTTCAGCGCCGACCAGCCGTTCCAGCTGAGCTGGGAGCAACTGTTCGACGAAGTCGAGGAAGCCCATGCCCTGGGTCATCAGGTCAAGCCGGTGATCATCGGCCCCTTGACCTACCTGTGGCTGGGCAAGGCCAAGGGCAATGGATTCAACAAGCTCGACCTGCTGGAGCGCCTGCTGCCGCTGTACGGCGAGATCCTCAACCGGCTCAAGGCCCAGGGCGTGGAATGGGTGCAGATCGACGAGCCGATCCTGACCCTCGACCTGCCCCAGGAGTGGAAGAGCGCCTTCGAGCGGGCCTACCACATCCTCCAGTACTCGCCGCTGAAAAAACTGGTGGCCACTTACTTCAGCGGTTTGGAAGACAACCTTGGCCTGGCGGTGGGCCTGCCGGTGGACGGCTTGCACATCGATGCGGTGCGGGCTCCGGAACAACTGGGCCAGGTCCTGGACCGGCTGCCGACCTACAAGATTCTTTCCGTGGGCCTGGTCAATGGGCGCAACGTCTGGCGCTGCGAACTGGAACAGGCCCTGCAGCAGTTGCAGGTGGCCCAGGAGCGTTTCGGCGACAACCTTTGGGTCAGCAGCTCCTGCTCCCTGCTGCACAGCCCGGTGGACCTGTCCCGGGAAGACCAGCTGGATGCCGAACTGAAAAGCTGGCTGGCCTTTGCCGTGCAGAAGTGCGGCGAGATCTCGGTCCTGCGTGATGCCCTGAACGATCCCCAGGCCCCGGCGGTGCAAGCGGCCCTGGCGCAAAGCCGGAAGGTCCAGGCCAGTCGTGCCCAGTCCCCGCGGATTCACAAGGCCCAGGTCCAGGCCCGGATCAAGGCCATCAGCGCCGCCGACAGTCAGCGTCAGTCGCCCTTTGCGCAACGTATCGAACAGCAGCGAGCGCGCCTGCAATTGCCGGTCTTTCCCACCACCACCATCGGCTCTTTCCCGCAGACTGCATCGATTCGCCTGGCGCGCCAGGCCTACCGGCAGGGCAAGCTGTCGCTCAACGACTACACCGATGCCATGCACAGCGAGATCCGCCACGCAGTGCAGATTCAGGAGAGCCTTGGCCTGGACGTGCTGGTCCACGGTGAAGCCGAGCGCAACGACATGGTGGAGTACTTTGCCGAGCAGTTGGACGGCTACTTGTTCACCCGTTTTGGCTGGGTCCAGAGCTACGGCTCGCGCTGCGTCAAGCCGGCCATCATCTACGGCGACCTGAGCCGGCCCCGGGCCATGACCGTGGACTGGATCCAGTAC
Organism: Pseudomonas sp. RC4D1; assembly: GCF_018390395.1. Classification (NCBI taxonomy): domain Bacteria; kingdom Pseudomonadati; phylum Pseudomonadota; class Gammaproteobacteria; order Pseudomonadales; family Pseudomonadaceae; genus Pseudomonas; species Pseudomonas sp. RC4D1. The sequence goes on along the minus strand of NZ_JAHBAW010000002.1, from coordinate 1,723,098 downwards.
GCCCAGAGCCTCACCGACAAGGTCATGAAGGGCATGCTGACTGGTCCTGTGACCATGCTCATGTGGTCCTTCCCGCGGGAAGACGTATCGCGCAAGGTTCAGGCCCAGCAACTGGCCCTGGCCCTGCGCGATGAAGTGCAGGACCTGGAACAGGCCGGGATCAAGATCGTGCAGATCGACGAGGCGGCGTTCCGCGAAGGCCTGCCCCTGCGCCGCGCGCAATGGCAGGAGTACCTGGACTGGGCGGTGCAGGCCTTCCGCCTGAGCGCTTCGGGTGTGCGGGACGAAACTCAGATCCATACCCACATGTGCTACAGCGAGTTCAACGATGTGATCCAGTCCATCGCTGCCATGGATGCCGACGTGATCACCATCGAGACTTCCCGCTCGGACATGGAGTTGCTGCAAGCCTTCGAAGCCTTCGACTACCCCAACGACATCGGCCCGGGGGTGTATGACATCCACTCGCCACGGGTGCCGGATACTGCCGAGATGGTCAAGTTGATGAGCAAGGCGGTCAAACGCATTCCCGCCGAGCGACTGTGGGTCAACCCCGACTGCGGCTTGAAGACCCGCGCCTGGCCGGAAACCGAAGCGGCCCTGGTGAACATGGTGGCCGCGGCCCGCCAGCTGCGCAGCCAGCTGGCCTGAAAGCCAGTAGAAACCTGCTTGCCGACGAAGGCGATCATCAGCTCCACCTCGTCGGCAAACGAGGCGTCGCCCGAGCGCCCCTAAGCGATGACCGCTGGGCGGGCTTCATCAAACTGTCACGCAACTGTGGCAGCGCGAAACATCGAAGTTCATCAGACTCGCGCTCTACTGGGGTTCTGCGTTTCGGTGTTTTCCATGCGGGCAAGATTGTTTTCCACTGTCATCCTGCTGGCCGGGCTTTTGCTCGGCCAGCTGTCTTTTGCGGCCTCGCGCTGCGATGTCAACGTACCCACGCAACGGGTCGACCTGGCGCAGGTGAGCCTGGCCTACCAAAGCATCGGTCGAAGTTCCGATCCGGCATTGCTGCTGGTCATGGGCCTGGGCGGACAATTGATCCACTGGCCGGACGAAGTGGTGGAGGCCTTGTGTCAGCAAGGGTTTCGGGTGATTCGATATGACAATCGCGACGTCGGCCTGTCCACCTGGCGCCAGGCTCCGGCCAGCGCCAACCTGACCTTCGAAGTGCTGCGCTACAAGCTCGGCCTGCCCGTGGCTGCGCCTTATACCCTGAGCGACATGGCCGATGATGCCCTGGGGTTGATGGATGCCCTGCACATCGAGCAGTTCCATGTGCTGGGGGCGAGCATGGGCGGCATGATTGCCCAGCATCTGGCGGCCATGGCGCCACAACGAATCGAGAGCCTGACGCTGATCATGACCAGTTCCGGGGCCGAAGGCCTGCCGGCGCCGAACGAGGCGCTGGTGCAATTGCTGTCCCGGCGCAATGCACCGAACCGTGAAGCCGCCCTGGAGCAGCAGGCGGACCTGCTGGCGGCCCTGGGCAGCCCGAAGGTCGCGGATGACCGTCAGGTTCTGCTGCATCAGGCTGCGTTGTCCTATGACCGGGCGTTCAACCCGGAGGGCGTCAAGCGTCAGATCATGGCGATCCTCGCCGAGCCGAGTCGGGTGGCCTTGCTCAAGCAACTGCGGGTGCCGGCCCTGGTGGTGCATGGCACCGCCGATCCGCTGTTGCCGGTGATGCATGGGGTGCACCTGGCGGCGCAGATCCAGGGCAGCCAGCTGAAGCTGATTCCGGGGTTGGCCCATCGTTTCCAGGACGCCTTCAAGGCGCCTTTGCTGGCGGCGGTGCTGCCTTATCTGCAGACCCACCGTGCAGACACTTCCCACTGGGCCCAGATCGAGCCGGTGGATAGCGCGAATGTGCTGTGAGGTCATGCGCCAGTAGGAGCCGGCTTGCCGGCGAATGAGGCAACCCCCGCTCAACGAATGATCTTGTCTACCTGAATGCCGAGCTTTTTCAGGCGGTACCAGAAGCTGCGTTCGGAAATGCCGATCATCTGCGCCGCTGCCGCCTGGACGCCGTTGCTCTGGTGCAGGGCCGCGAGAATGTAGGCCCGCTCCACTTCGGCCAGGGCCGCGTCCAGGTCGCTGGGCACTTGTGGGCCGACGCTGAGGGCCACGTTGCCCTCGGTTCCTGCTGGTGGGGTGTCGAACAGATAGCCTGGCAGGTCACTTTCTTCGATGACCGATGCGCGGGCGACGATGGTGGCCCGCTCCACGCAGTTCTGCAGTTCGCGGATGTTCCCTGGCCAGGTGTAGGAGGCCATGGCCTGCAGGGCTTGGGGGCTGAAGCCCGTGATGCGCTTGCCGGCGGTGGCCCCCAGGCTGTGGGCGAAGTGGCGGGCCAGTGGAGCGATGTCCTCGACCCGCTCGCGCAGCGCCGGCAAGGGAATGGGGAAGACGTTGAGGCGGTAGTACAGGTCCTCGCGGAACTCCTTGTTGGCCACGGCTTCCAGCAGGTTCTTGTTGGTCGCGGCGATCACCCGCACATCGACCTTGCGCTCCCGGGGATCGCCCACCGGCTCGATCACGCGTTCCTGCAGGGCGCGGAGGATCTTGGCCTGCAAGGCCAGGGGCATGTCGCCCACTTCATCGAGAAACAGGGTGCCCTTGTCGGCCTGCTGGAAGCGTCCGACCCGGTCCGCCACGGCGCCGGTGAAGGCGCCCTTGCGGTGGCCGAACATCTCGCTTTCCAGCAAGCCTTCGGGAATGGCCGCGCAATTGACGGCGACAAAGGGTTTGTCCGCGCGATTGCCGTGCTTGTGGATGGCCCGGGCGACCATCTCCTTGCCGGTGCCGCTTTCTCCGGTCAGGAGAATGGTGGCGCTGCTCTCGCGTACCGAGTCCACCGCCTGCAGTACCTGGCGAAAGGCCGGGCTGTCGCCCACCAGGCTGTCGAACTGCTGGTGCTCGTCGAGCTCGGCGCGCATGCGCTGGTTGTCTTTGAGGATGTCGCGAAACTGCAGGGCCTTGCTGACGGTGATGTCCAGCTCATCGATATCGAAGGGCTTGGCAATGTAGTCGTAGGCACCGTTGCGCATGGACTGCACAGCGTTCTTCACCGTGCTGTAGGCGGTCATCACGATCACTGGCAGGTTCGGGTAGCGCTGCTTGATTTCTGCCAGCAGTTGCGGCCCGTCCATGCCCGGCATGCGCCAGTCGCTGATCACCAGGTCGATGTCTTCCTGCTCCAGCACCTTGAGGGCGTGCAGGCCATTGCTCGCCGTGAACACCTGGATGCCGTTCTGGCTCAAGGCCGAAGACAGCAGGTCACAGAGTTTGGGTTCGTCATCGACCACCAGCAGGTTATGCGTCATCAGTGTCCTCGTCGTCCTCTTCACCGTTGGCCGGAATGTACAGGCTGAAGGTGGCGCCGGCATCTTTTTCGCTGACGCACTCGATGTGGCCGTCATGGCTTTCCATGATCGAAAAGACTTTCGCCAGGCCCAGGCCGGTGCCCGAGGCCTTGGTGGTGACGAAGGGGGTGAAGATGCGTTCCAGCATGTCCGGCTCGATGCCCTGGCCGGTATCGCTGACGCTGAGGATGGTTTCGTCTTCCTGCTGGGCGATGCCCAGGGTCAGGCGGCCGCCCTCGGGCATGGCGTCGATGGCGTTGAGGATCAGGTTCAGGCAGGCCTGCTTGAGCTGCCGGGCATCGGCGTGGATGGTCGCACCCGGTGCCTGGTCGTCGATCCGCGCTTCGATATTGTGGGTCGCCAGTTCCGGGGTGCAGAAGCCCAGCAGTTCCTCGACCAGCGGGCGTGCCGCCTGAGTGGCACGAATGGGCGCGCTGGGCTTGGCGAAGTCGAGAAAGTCGGTGATCAGGTCGTTGATCCGGCTGACTTCACTGATCACGTATTCCAGGTGGCGTTTGTCGTTTTCCGGCAGGTTGGCCCGACGGTGCAGCAACTGGGTGGCGGTCTTGATGATGCCCAGCGGATTGCGGATTTCATGGGCCAGGCCCATGGCCACCTCGCCCAGGGCGTGCAGGCGATCGCGACGGCGCAACTGGCCCTCCAGGTGCTGCAGTTCTCCCAGGCGCTCGCTCATGTGGTTGAAGGTGCTGCTCAGCTCCGCCAGTTCGTCGCCACCGATCACCGGCACCCGCTGCCGGTAGTCGCCGGCGATCACCGCCTGGACGCCTTTGGACAGGCCCCGCAGCGGCCGCGTCAGGCGTTGCGACACCAGCCAGCCGACACACAGCGAGGCGGCCGAGCTGAGGAGGAAGATCAGGATGAACAGGTTGCTCTGGTTAACCAGGCCCACCAGGCTGCTGTGGCGCAGCAGGCCACTGAAAATCACCCCCACCAGGTCGCCGCTGTCGTTGAAGATCGGCCGGTACAGGCCGCTGTAGCGGCTGGTGAACTGCTCGGTGGGCTGGCGGGTGGCGCGCAGGATGTCTTCGATCTTGTGCGGCACGCGGGGGGGATGGTCCTCGAAGCGCTGGGTGGCGAAGATCTCCGAGAAATCATCGGCCTTGGCCAGGTACAGGCGCAGGTCCAGGGAGTGCACATCGGCCACGCTGGTGAGGAAGCTGGCGTCCAGGTAGGTGGCGATCAACAGCTGATAGTCGACCCCGTCGAGCTGGGTCTGGAAGGTCGAGACCACCGCCCCGGTGGCCACACCACCCACCTGGATGGTCTGCAGGACGGCGTTGGAAGCGGTGCTGATCTGCCCTACCACGTCGTCCGCGGCGGTGGTGAACATCACCTTGTGGTCGCTCTTGCGGATCAGCGCCACCACGTCGATGCCCATGGAGTCGGCAATGTCGGCGGTGAGCTTGTCATGCTTGGCTGCATTGCGGTCCGTGGGCGGGCGCGTATAGCGCAGGAACAGCTGGGCGATCCGCGCGTTGTCATGGAGGATCTCGGTGATCTCGTCCTCGACGATCTTGGTGGATTCCTGCAGCCAGATGCGCACGTTGCTGTCGAAAATCTCCGACAACGTGGTGGCCGCCAGCTCCGCGGCAATCATGGTGGGAATCACACTGACCAGCCAGAACGCCAACACCAGCTTGCGCTGCAGGCTCCAGCGGGAGATGGCAAAAGGGCGGGGCGGGCGACGATCTTTTCTGGTCATGTACTTTCGCTTATTGCAGCAGCCATGGCGGGGTCGGAGCGATCCGGACGGACAAAGCGTTTTATCACCTTGAGCAGGGCATTGAGCAAGGGATTGCGATGTCGGAAAAACAACATGTTACCGGTGAACTGGCAACCCAGGCGCAACTTGCTGGCGTAACCGGCCTGACCACACTCGTACAGGGGAATGTGCTGCTGGATACAGTAGTCGACGTTGGCCAGCCAACTGCGGAAGTACAGATTGTGCTCACGGGTGACGTTCAAGTCGTGGGCGAAGAATTTGTCGATCAGCCGATGCTGGTCGATGAGTACCAGGTTGAAGGCCACCAGTTGGTCCTGGACCCAGTACAGGACGCAGGCGGCGCGCTGGTCCAGTTGTTCGAGAATGCCGGTGAAATAGGCCGCCGGCAGGCGCTCGAACTGCAGGTCGCTGCGTTCCAGGGTGGCTTCGTAGAGGCGCATGATGTCGGGCAGCACGTCGTCGATCTGCCGCCGCCACTCGATGCGCGGCGCCGGGGCGCGCAGCTTGCGCCGCAGGTCCTTGCGAGTGGACTTGCCCAGGGTGCCAAGATAGGCGTCGATCGAGGCGAAGGGCACCGGCAGCAGCGCGCTGGGCAGGCTCGGCATCGCCTGCAGGCCGGCGGCCCGGCAACTGGCGGCCCATTGCGGGTCGCTGCTGGGGGCATCCTTGACCGCCATCAGGCCGATGCCGAAGCGGTCGGCGTCGCGCCGGGCCAGTTGCAACAACTGCTCCAGCAACGCCTGACGACGTTCCAGGGGAACGTGGCTGGCGGTGCCGGCACTGCACTGTTCGGCCACGGGCGAGCCGATGGCGTACAGGCGCAGCTCCAGGGCACCTGGCCACTGGCGTGCCAGGCGTTCGGTGAAGCGTTTGGCCAGGCCGGAGACCGTGGTGTCGAGCCGATACTGAGTCGTGAAGGCCGGCGCTACCGCCACCAGGGTCGAGCCCTCGTAGATCGCCAGGTAGCGCCACTGGAAGTCGGCGATGGCGGCTTTTTCCACGGCCAGGTAGTAGTCCCAATCCTCCAGGGCGTCTGGAAAACAGTCGTTCCAGGCGCTGCGTTCAATGGCCTGGATGGTGGAAAAGGCTTGGGCGGTAATCACGTATCTTCCTTAAGTCATGCCAGCTGGCGATAGTCTTCGCGCACCGCAGGTGCAACCACTCGCTGCTGGATGAAGTCCACGCTCAACTCGATCACCCGCTGGTATTGCAGGTCCACGGTGATCATGTGATAGCAGTTGTCGAGGAGGATCTTGGTCACCGGGCCGCCGAGCTTGCGCTCCACGTAGTCGGCATTCCACGGACTGGTGATGTCGTCCTCGCTGGAGTGCAGTACCAGGGCCGGGGTCATGATCGAAGGCATGCGTTTCTTGACCACGGCGTTCATCCGGTGCAACTCGCGCACCGTCACGCCCTCCATGGTCAAGAGGCCTGCATCGCTGCTCTGGCCGGCCTTCATCTGTTTCTCGACAATGGCCCGCAGGCGTTCGTTCTTGATGCCGTAGGGCGGCTTTTCCTCGAAGCGGCAGATGTGCACGCCGAAGGGAATCTTCATCAGCAACGGGGTGAGGAACGCCAGCTTGTTGATGCTCCAACCGTCGTACTTGAGGGTGGTGGAATACATCAGCAGGCCGCTGATCTGCCCCGGATGCTCGGACGCCAGGTACATGGACATCACGGCGCCCATGGACAGACCGCCGACGAACACTTGCTCGTGACGCTGTTGCACGCCGACAAAGGTCTTGCGCACGCCCTCGTACCAGTCCTGCCAGCCGGTGGCCTGCAGGTCGCTGTTGTCCCCGCAGTGCCCGGGCAGGGTCGGAACGTACACCGTGCACGTTCCGTCCTTGGCCAGGCCCTGGGCCACCCGACGGAGTTCCGTCGGGGTGCCGGTCAGGCCGTGGATCAACAAGACCCCGACCGGACCCGTGCCGAGAACGAAGCCGGCGTCGCCTTCGCCCAGATCGATCTCAGCGGCGCTCATCGCTTCATGGCCCGATCCAGCAGGCGGTCCAGCAGTGCGATGCCCAGATCGATTTCCGCGTAGCTGATTTCCAGCGACGGGGCCAGGGTGATGACGTTCTTGTAGTAGCCGCCCACGTCGAGGATCAGGCCCAGGCGCTGGCCGTCGATCTCGATGTCGCCCTTCATGCCTTCCTCGACCATGAAGTCCAGGGTCGCCTTGTCCGGGGTGAAGCCGTCGGTGGTGCAGATTTCGCAGCGCAGCGCCAGGCCCAGGCCGTCGACATCGCCGATGATCGGGTAGCGCTTCTGCAGGTCTTGCAGGCCGGCCAGGAAGTACTTGCCCTTTTCCATGACCATCGCGCCGTAGTCGATCTCGCTGGTCATCTTGAACATTTCCAGGCCCACGGCGGTGCCCAGCGGGTTGGAGGCGAAGGTGGAGTGAGTCGAGCCTGGCGGGAATACGCCCGGGTTGATCAGCTCTTCACGGGCCCAGATGCCGCCCAGTGGGTTGAGGCCGTTGGTCAGCGCCTTGCCGAACACGATCACGTCGGGTTGGACGTCGAAGTGCTCGATGGACCACAGCTTGCCGGTGCGGTAGAAGCCCATCTGGATTTCGTCCACCACCATCAGGATGCCGTGCTGGTCCAGCACCTGCTTGAGCTCGCTGTAGAAGTTCATCGGCGGGATCACGTAGCCGCCGGTGCCCTGGATCGGCTCGACGTAGAAGGCGGCGTATTCGCTCTGGCCGACTTTCGGGTCCCACACACCGTTGTATTCGGTCTCGAACAGGCGGGCGAACTGCTGCACGCAGTGGCTGCCGTACTCTTCCTTGGTCATGCCTTTAGGGCCGCGGAAGTGGTACGGGAACGGGATGAACTGCGCGCGCTCGCCGAAGTGGCCGTAGCGGCGACGGTAGCGGTAGCTGGAGGTGATCGACGAGGCGCCCAGGGTACGACCGTGGTAGCCGCCTTCGAAGGCGAACATCAGGCTCTTGCCGTTGGTGGCGTTACGCACCACTTTCAGCGAGTCCTCGACCGACTGCGAACCGCCGACGTTGAAGTGCACGCGACCGTCGAGGCCGAACTTCTTCTTGGCGTCCACGGCAATCATTTCCGACAGCTCGATCTTGCCTTTGTGCAGGTACTGGCTGGCAATCTGCGGCAGGGTGTCGATCTGTTGCTTGAGGGCATTGTTCAGGCGCGGGTTGGCGTAGCCGAAGTTCACCGCCGAGTACCACATCTGCAGGTCGAGGTAGGCCTGGTCGCTGGTGTCCCAGACGTAGGAACCTTCGCAGCGGCTGAAGATGCGCGGGGGTTCGATGTAGTGAACGGTATCGCCGTAGGAGCAGTACTTGGCTTCTTTTTCCAGAAGGATCTGGTCTTCGGCGGTAGCGATGCGGATATCAGACATGGTGGAAGAGTTCCTGGGTTTCAAGGGAGAAATGGGTGGCGTTGGCCGCGTTGTTCGGCAGTTTTGCCAACAGCGCCGGCAGTTCGGCGAAGGAGTCGAACCGAGCGTGAGGAATCTTGTTGCGTTCGCAGTAGTCGGCCAGGCGATCCTTGGCGAAGACGAAGTCGGCGGTGGCAGCCACGCACATGTCCGACTGGCCATCACCGATCACCAGCACCCGTTTGCCCCGTGGCGTGGATTTGCACTTGCAGTTGCCGGAGGCGGCGCGGCAGGCGTCGCTGGCGTAGGGAAAGTCGATGCGCCAGCTGTTGTGGTCGACCTGGCGCAGGCGGTTGGCGAGGATCGGCAGCAGGGTCACGTAGTTGCGTGCCAGGATGCGGGCGATGCCTTGCTCGATGCCGTCACTGACCACTTCAATGGAAGCGCCCAGGCCGATCACGTGATCGACGAAGTCGGGGAAGTCCGGGTCGATTTCGACACTGTCGAAGTAGCCCAGCAGTTCGGCGGGCGAAGCCTTGACCAGGGCCAGTTGGCGACTGAGGCATTCTCGGGAGCCGATGTGACCGTCCAGCCATTCCTGTTCTATGCCTTCCCAGCTCGGGTCGGCGAAGCGTTGGAGAACGTTATCGATCACGTCGGCGCGGGAGATGGTCCCGTCGAAGTCACATACGATATGCCAGTGCATCATCTGCTGTTACCTGTTGAATAAGAGCGCTGTTTGCGCTTGCGACAGGGGTAGAGCAGGGACTGTGCCAAGTTGCGAAAACCCAGCAGGGCTGGGCCTCTGGCGAGGGCGGCGGGAGATTTGTAGCGTTCTTGCTACAAATTTTGTAGGTCGCTACAAACAACATCAGTGCTTGCGTTCCAGGGGCGCTCTGATGATTGATGCGCGCATGTTCAGACAAGGAAACTCATTCATGCCTCGGCTTTCTTCCCCTGCTTTACTCGCCGGCCTGCTGTCGCTGACCGTTGCCTGTAGTGCCTTTGCCGATTCCGACATCACGGGCGAACTCGGTCTGGGCGTCGGCTATCAACCCCATGACCCCACGGGCAGCCGCTATGACACGGTGCCGCTGCCGTACCTGGATCTGGACTGGGGCGATGTCAGCCTCAGTACCGACGACGGCCTGACCTGGGATGCGTTCAAGGGCAATGGTTTCAGCGCCGGCCCCTATATCAACTACCTGCAGGGACGTAACGCCGATGGTGAGCTGCGCGGTTTGCGGGATGTGCGCGACATGGCCGATGTCGGGGCTTTCGTGCAATACGCCCCGGACGACTTCTGGCGGGTGTTCGCCGCCGTGGGCCAGGCCGTCGGCGGTGCCGGTGGCCAGGGCGGCATGCTGGGCAAGGTCGGAGGGGAGATCGGCTATCCCTTGGGCATGGGCATCATCGGCAGCAATAACCTGACCCTGCACTTTGCCGACGCCCGCCAGAGTCAGACCTTCTTTGGCGTCAACGCCAAGGAAGCCCTGGCTTCGGGTATCGATCGCTACAGTGCCGGCGGTGGCCTGCAGAACTTCAGCCTGAGCCAGAACATCCAGGTGCCGCTGGGCAACAATTGGTCGCTGGTGGCCAGTGCCAGTTGGATCCGTCTGGTCAACTCCGCAGCGAACAGCTCCATTGTTCGTCAGCGGGGCGAAGTCAACCAGGGCCAGGTGCAGACCGCCGTCAGCTACAAGTTCTGAGGCGCGTTGCTGCAGGCCGCCCCCCGGCCTGCGGCGCTTCCAGGGAAAACTGGTCTGGCCTTTGCAATGACGGCCATGCACTCAATTTCTTAGGAAGTTTTTCATGGCTCGACCTGCCTACCGTCTACTGGCCTATTCCCTTTGGGACCTGATTCCGATTGTCATGGCCGTGGCGCATTTCGCCTTCGTCCTGTGGCTGGTGCTGGATTTCCACGCCCTGTCCTGGTGGTTGATCGTCCCGGCAGCGCTGCTGTATTCAGTCAGCCTGTCGTGGAGCATCAATAGCATTTCCCACAACCAGATCCACAACGCCTATTTCACCCCCGGGTGGATGAACCGCGCCTTCGATCTGCTGCTGTCGGTGACCATAGGTTTCTCCCAGACCCTGTACCGCGATATCCACAACCGCCATCACCGGGGCAACTCCGACCTGCCGGACGCCCACGGCAAGACTGTGGACCCGCTGTCGATCTACCTGCATGGCAAGAATGGCCAACCGGACAATCCCTGGGCCTACACTTTTCTGAGCTTTTTCCGTGACGATCCCAAGGAGATCTATCAGGAAATGCAGCGCAAACGGCCTGACGATGCTCGATGGGTAAAAGTGGAAATCGGCGTCACAGTGGCGTTCTATCTGGCCCTGGCGCTGTATGACTGGCATGCGGTGCTGGTGCTGCTGCCGTTCTGGTACCTGGGGCAGTCGCTGTCTTCGCTCAATGGCTACTACGAGCACCTGGGGGGCAATCCGGACCTGCCGATTGCCTGGGGCGTGAGTTCCTACAGCCCGCTGTACAACCTGATCTGGATGAACAACGGCTATCACGCCGAGCACCATTACCGGCCGAAAATGCATTGGACCAAGGTCAAGGCCTTCCACCGCGAGATCCGCGAACAGCAGCGGGCGGCGGGGGTGAAAGTGATTCCCGTGTCCCACGGCCTGGGATTCCTGGTTGCCCACCGCAAGGCCTAAACCCCGTGGCTGTAGGAGCTGGCTTGCCAGCGAAGGGGTCGGCAAGATCGCCTTCGCCGGCAAGCCGGCTCTCACACAACATCCCTTCGCTGTAGCAAAGAGGCCCTCAGGCCTCTTCACCCTCCGCCAAGAGGGCAATCCCGCCGATGATCACCAAGACCCCGACCCAGTGCAGCAGGCTGATCTGTTCGCCCAGGCCCAGCCAGGAGCCCAGCAGCACCACGACAAAGACCAGGGAGCTCAAGGGGAACGCCAGGGACAGGCTGCTGCGACGCAAGATCAGCATCCACACGAAAAACGCGCCGATATAGCAGGCAATTGCCAGCAACACGCCCGGATTGACCGCTACCGCCGCCAGCCATTGCAGGTTGAAATCCATCTGCCCCAATTGGTCGCCGCCAACTTTGGTAGCGATCTGGCCGGCGCTCTCGAAGCCGATCAGCAGGGCCCAGAGCACGATGGTGCCCAGACGCTCGTGCAGCCAGCCGTGGGAGGTGTTCGAACTCATGAAAGGTTTCCTTCTATTCGTTGAATAAGGCTCAGGTACTGGCCACGCACACCAGCATCACCCCGGCGGTGATCACCAGCGTGCCCATCCAGCGCCGCCGGCTGACGGTCTCGCCCAGCACCAGCTTGCCCGCCAGCACCACGCCGCAATAGGCCAGGGCCGCAGCTGGAAACAGCAGGCTCAGAGGGGCCCGGGACAGGGCTTCGAGCCAGACGAAAAACTCGATCACATAGGCCCCGATACCGCACCACAGCAGGGGCGCGTTGAACACCTGGCCCCAGAAGGCATTCAGGCGAAAGCCGCCGTCCAGCTCCGGCAGGCGGTCCAGGCCGAGCTTGAAACAGAGCTGGCCGATGACGTCCAGCACAATGGAAAAAGCGACTAGCAGAACAACGGTCAAGGTCACGGGAACAGCTCCTCGAACAGCGAGATCAGGGCTTCATTGGTCACTGAGTTGCGCAGCAGGTCGTCCTGGCTCCAGCGCTCGGCCGGAGGTTGGTCCGACTTGGCTTCCCAGCGTTTGAAGGCATTGCTGAAGGCGGGTTTGGCGAACTCGCCGCAGACATCGATGCCCAGCACCCGCTTGCGCGCCGCCAGTTCGCGTATCGCTTGCAGCAAGTGGGTCAGGCGCATGCCGCCCTGGTCCCAGTTGGTGGCGGCGTCTTCGCTGGCCAGCACGTCCTTGTCGATGGTGATCCACACCGCTGCGGTGGGCAGGCTGTCGATCATTTGTGCGAGGAAGGCGGCCCAGTCCTGGTCCGCCAGATTGCGCCAGTGCAGGTGGTTTTCCTGTTGCTGGTGCCCGGCGCCATCGCCGACCCGGCCCCAGACCTTGGACGGCGCGTGCTGCCAGGGAAACAGCTGCAGCTTGCCGTGCTTCAGGGCGCCGAGGTTGCCGCCTCGCAGTTGTGGGTTGTGCAGATCTTCACTGCACGGGCCCAGGGTGACAATGCGCTGGATATTGGGCAGCTGCAGCGCCCGGTTGACCCAGGAGCCGCAGTGCCGGCGGGGGGCGAAGCGCACCCAATCCGGGTGATTGTCGAAGTGGATCAGGCTGATCGGTTCGGGCAGATCGTAGAGAAAGGCCGGGGTCAGGTGGTGATAGTCGCCGGAGCCGACAAAGAAGATTTCCGGTTGCGGGCCGCTGTGCCGGGGGCGTTGGCCCAGGCGTTCGCGGAAATGACGGTAGGTGCGTTCGGTGGACCAGAGTCGCAGCTTGGGGCCCAGGTCCAGCAGGTCCAGGCGTCGCGCCTGGCCGCTTTTCAGGCGCCGGACTATGGGCTCCTGGGCGGTCAGGCTGTGGTCGAGATCTAAGATGTTCAAGGTGTTCTTTACCCATGGCAGCGCCCTCCAGAAAACTGCGTGATCAGGCGAAAACGCAGGCTGGGCGGGCTTTACAGGGTAAATGCAAGGGTCGGGCCAGGGTCGTGGCCAGGTTGCCGGCGAGAGACCGCGGCGCAGGCTTCGCGAGCAAGCTCGTTCCTACGGGAATGCTAGGGCTCAGGCGTGGAGGCGGACCCAGACGCTGACCAGCAGGGTGGCGGCAATCAACCAGGCCACGGCGGCCACCGCCAGGGAGGCTTCCAGGCGCAGGCGATCGACCATTACATAGAGCGTCGCCAGGTAGACGAAGTAGGGAATGATCGACCACATGCCGAACAGGATGGTGGTCTTCAGGTCATCCAGAGAACGGCCCTTGCCGACGATGTAGTGGGCAATCAGGGCAAAGGTCGGGAACAGCGGCACCAGGCCGGCGATGTAGTAGTTCCGGGTTTTGGCCAGGGCCGCCAGAATCACCACCACCGCCGCGCCCAGGGCGGCCTTCAATAATAGATCCATAAATGTTTGCGCCTTGGGTTAGGCTCTGTACGAAAAGCCTTGATACTCGGTGATGCTGCGTTGAAAACGGTCTCGGAATGCTCATTTACAACCCGTAAACTCCGCTTCCTCGACCGTTTTCGCCTTGCCTGACCTTCGTCTCAAAGCTTTTCGTACAGAGCCTAGTGGCTCAGGCCGTATTTCTTGACCTTGTCGAACAGCGTGGTCTTGGCCATGCCCAGTTCCTGGCTGGCCTGGGTCAGGTTGCCACCGCTGCGCTGCAAGGCATCGTTCAGCAGGTTGCGTTCAAAGGCTTCCACCGCTTCGGCGAAACCCAGGCCCTGGGCGTTGCTGCTGCCGGACTTCTTGAACGCCGGCAGACCGAGGGCAAAGCGCTCGGCGACGTTGCGCAACTCGCGCACGTTGCCCGGCCAGTCGTGGCTCATGAGGGTCGATAGGGTCTGGTTGTCCAGCTCTGGCACGGTGCGGTCGAAACGCAGGGACGACTGCTGCAGGAAGTGTTCGAACAGTTGCAGGATGTCCTCGCGGCGTTCGCGCAGGGGCGGTAGTTCCAGGGTCACCACGTTGAGGCGGTAATACAGGTCGCTGCGAAATGCCTTGGCCCGGCTCAGTTCGTCCAGGTCCGACTTGGTGGCCGCGATCACCCGGCAATCCACGGCCACGCTCTGGTTCGATCCGAGGCGCTCCAGGGTCCGCTCCTGCAATACCCGCAACAGCTTGATCTGCAGATTGATCGGCATGCTTTCCACTTCATCAAGGAACAGCGTGCCTTGGTGGGCGTGCTCGATCTTGCCGATACGGCGCTTGCCGGCGCCGGTGAAGGCGTTGGCCTCATGGCCGAAGATTTCACTTTCGAAGAGGTTTTCCGGCAGGCCGCCGCAGTTCAGGGCGACGAACTGTTGTTGGTGGCGGCGGCTGAAGTCGTGCAGGCAGCGGGCGACCAGTTCCTTGCCGGTACCGGTTTCGCCCTCGATCAGCACGTTGGCCGAAGTGTCGGCGACGTTGGCGATCAGCTCCCGCAGGTTCTGCATGGCCGGCGAGCGGCCGATGATCCGTCCCTCCAGGGAACTGCGTTCGGCCAACTGGCGGCGCAGGGAGGTCACTTCCCGGGCCAGTCCCCGTTGTTCCAGGGCGCGGCGGGCCACGTCCACCAGACGCTCGGGAGAAAAGGGTTTCTCCATGAAGTCGTAGGCGCCTTTCTGCATTGCCCCCACGGCCATGGAAATATCCCCGTGACCGGTGATCAGCACCACCGGCAGGCTGCGATCCCGGGCCTTGAGTTGGGTCAGCAGTTCCAGGCCATCGATGCCCGGCAGGCGGATATCACTGACCACGATGCCGGGAAAGTTCTCCCCGACCTGGGCCAGGGCTTCTTCGGCGCTGCCCACGCCGATGCAGGGAATATCTTCCAGGGCCAGGGCCTGTTGGCAACCCAGCAGGACATGGGGGTCGTCTTCGACGATCAGCACGGTCAGCTCGTTGTTCATATCGGCTCGGCTTGATTGGGGCTTGCCAGGGGCAAGCTGAGGACAAAGGCGGTGCCGCCGCTTGCCGGATGTTCCACCCCCAGGCTGCCGCCGGTGGCGGCGGCGAGGCTGGCGGACAGGGTCAGGCCCAGGCCCAGGCCCTGCTCGCCGGGTTTGGTGGTGAAGAAGGGTTCGAACAGGTGCTTGCGCGCCTCAAGATCGATGCCATGGCCGTTGTCGCGGACCCGCAGGCGATACTTGCCGTCGCCGAGCTCGCCTTCCAGCCACAGCTCCGGCGCCGGTTGGGCCTGCATGGCGTCCAGGGCGTTGCCGATCAGGTTGACCAGGATCTGTTCCAGGCGGGTCTGGTCGATCTGCAGGGTCTGTTCGGTGAAGGCTCGGTGCAGTTGCAGGGGCAAGGGTTCGATGCGCGCGTTGAGGAGTTGCAGGGCGGCGTCCACAGCCTTGTCCAGGCTGGCCTGGCCCTGGTCGTCGCCGCGGCGGGCGAAGGAGCGCAGGCTGGCGGTGATGCGGCCCATGCGGTCGATCAGTTCATTGATGGTCTTGAGGTTGGCGCTGGCGGTGTCCAGGGCGCCGCGCTCAAGAAAGCGCACGGTGTTGCCGGACAAGGTGCGCAGCGCCGCCAGCGGCTGGTTCAACTCGTGGGCGATGCTGGTAGACATCTGGCCGATGGCCGCCAGCTTGCCGGCCTGGACCAGTTCGTCCTGGGCCCGGCGCAGGGTCTCTTCGGCCTGGCGGCGTTCGCGGATCTGCCCCTTGAGGCGCTCGTTGCTGGCCCGCAGGTCGGCGGTGCGTTCGGTGATCCGCCGCTCCAGCTGGCTGTTGGCTTCCTGCAGGGCTTCTCGGGCGGCCAGGCGGGTGGCGATGACCTTGCGCCGTTCATTCCAGGCGATCAGCAGGAAGGCCACCAGGGCAAAGGCCACGGCCACCAGGATGCCCTGGTTGATGGCTTCCCGGCGCAGGTCCTGCAACGGGGTGAGCAGGGTGAAGTTCCACGGGGTGTCGCTCAGCGGCCGGGTCTGGGACAGGTAGCTGATGGCCTTGTCATCGGATACCAGTTCGGTATTGGCGGGAAAGGTCAGCTTCTCCACGCCTTCGGCCAGGCGTTCCCGGGCCAGGGGTTCCAGTTCGTTGAGGGGGAACCAGTAGTACTGCAGGCTGCGGGCCAGGCGTTCCTTGGTGTCGTCGCTGAGCGGGCGGACCGACTTGAGTCGTCGCGCCGGGTCGCTGGAGAGAATGATGATGCCGTTCTCGTCACTGACGAAGGCTTCCAGGCGGGCCCTTTGCCAACGTTCCTCCAGGGCCTCCAGGCGCACTTTGACCACCGCCACGCCAATGATCTTGCCGTGTTCTTCCAGGCCGTGGGCCAGGTAGTAGCCGGGCTCGCCGCTGGTGCTGCCGATGCCGTAGAAACGTCCGGGCTGGCCACGTACGGCGTTCTGGTAGTAGGCGCGGAAGGACAGGTCTTCACCCAGGTAGCTGTCGACATCGCGCCAGTTGCTGGTGGCCAGCACCCGGCCGGTGGTGTCCATGACATAGATGGCCCGGCTGCGGCTGCGCCGATTCAGGCCTTCGAGGTATTGGTTGACGGTTTGCCGGTGCTCCGGCGAGGGATCGGCCAGCAGCCTGGAGACACTGGATTCCAGTTCCAGGAGGCTAGGCAGATAGGTGTATTTGCTGATCTCGCTTTCTACGGCGCGGGCGTGCAGTTCCAGCTGGCGTTCGCCATTTTCACTGAGGCTGCGAATGCCATTGTGTTCGCTGATCCAGAAGCCGACGTAGCCCAGGCCGATCATCAGCAGGATGACCAGGGGCGGCAGGAACAGGTGACGGATCAGGCGGGGTTTCACGGCGAGTGATGGCGGCGCGGCGCGATAGAGAGTGGGGTCGCATTTCATCACAGATGCCTTGGGTCAACCACTGTGCGGTGTCCATAGGAGCCGGCCGGCCGGCAAAGCGGGCGAACCTGGCGATAGGGGAGCCCGGTGCGTCCCCTTCGCCGGCCAGCCGGCTCCTACAGAAGCACAGGTTTAGTGCTGCAGGATCTTCTCGAGGAAGTGCTGGGCACGTTCGGAGCGGGCGCTGATGTCACCGAAGAATTCCTCTTTCTGGCAGTCTTCGATGATCTGGCCCTTGTCCATGAAGATCACCCGGTTCGCCACTTTGCGGGCAAAGCCCATTTCGTGGGTCACGCACATCATGGTCATGCCTTCCTGGGCCAGTTGCACCATCACGTCCAGCACCTCGTTGACCATTTCCGGGTCCAGGGCCGACGTGGGTTCGTCAAACAGCATGACGATCGGGTCCATGGCCAGGGCGCGGGCGATGGCCACACGCTGTTGCTGGCCGCCGGACAGCTGGCCCGGGTGCTTGTGGGCATGGGCGGAGAGGCCGACGCGATCCAGCAGTTGCAGGCCTTTCTTGGTGGCCTCTTCCTTGCTGCGGCCCAGGACCTTGATCTGCGCGATGGTCAGGTTCTCGGTGATGGTCAGGTGCGGGAACAGCTCGAAATGCTGGAACACCATGCCCACGCGAGAACGCAGTTTCGGCAGGTTGGTCTTCGGGTCGGCGATGGAGGTGCCATCGACCACGATGTCGCCCTTCTGGAAGGGTTCCAGGGCGTTGACGCATTTGATCAGGGTGGATTTGCCCGAGCCGGACGGCCCGCAGACCACCACCACCTCACCTTTCTTGACCTCGGTGCTGCAATCAGTCAGCACCTGGAAGTCCCCATACCACTTGTTGATGTTCTTGATAGAGATCATACGGCGAACCTTTTTTGCAGACGCTTGACCAGCAGCGAGGCGGCAAAGCTGATTGTGAAATACACCAGACCGGCAACGATCAGGAATTCATTGGAGCGGCCGATGATGTCGCCGCTGGAACGCGAGGCGTTGAGGAAGTCCACCAGGCCCACGGTGTACACCAGGGAGGTGTCCTGGAACAGGATGATGCTCTGCTGCAGCAGCAGCGGAGTCATCTTGCGGAACGCCTGAGGCAGGATGATCAGGCGCATGGTCTGGCTGTAGCTCATGCCCAGTGCCTGGGCAGCGCCCATCTGGCCCTTGGGAATGGACTGCACGCCGGCACGGACGATTTCGCAGAAGTACGCCGCTTCGAACATCATGAAGGCCACGATGCAGGAGGTGAACGCACCGATCGGGGTGTCTTCGCCGGTGATCCAGCGCAGCACGAACGGCACCGCCAGGTAGAACCAGGTGATCACCAGCAGCAGCGGAATCGAGCGGAAGTAGTTGACGTAGGCACCGGCCAGGTTCGACAGCAGCTTGTTGTGGGACAAGCGCATCAGTGCCAGCAAGGTGCCGAGGATGATCCCGCCCACCACGCCCATGACCATCAGCTTGAGGGTCATCAGCATGCCGTTCCACAGGCCGGGAATGGCCGGGATGATGCCCGAGAAGTCGAATTCCATTATTTACCTCCCACGGAGATCAGGCCGGGGACCGATACTTTTTTCTCGACCAGGCGCATCAGCAGCATCAGGCTCATGTTCAAGGTGAAGTAGATCAGGGTAGCCAGGGTGAAGGCTTCGAACAGGTTGGCCGAGAATTCGGCGGTCTGTTTGGTCTGGGCCAGCAGTTCCATCAAGCCGATCAGTGACGCCACGGAGGAGTTCTTGAAGACGTTGAGGAATTCCGAGGTGAGCGGCGGAATGATGATCCGGTAGGCCTGGGGCAGCAGCACGTTCCAGTAGATCTGCGGCAGCGAGAAGCCCATGGCACGGGCTGCGGATTCCTGGCCACGTGGCAGCGCCTGGATGCCGGTACGCACCTGCTCGCAAACCCGTGCGGCGGTGAACAGGCCCAGGCACACGACAACGCTCAGGTAGGCTGAGGTGGTCGGGTTGAGGTCCTGCTTGTACCACTCCTGGAGGTTGGCCGGCAGCAGATCCGGCACCAGGAAGTACCAGATGAACAGCTGCACCAGCAGCGGCACGTTACGGAAAATCTCCACGTAGACCGTGGCAATGCCCGACACCAGACGGTTCGGTATGGTGCGCATGACGCCCAGGATCGACCCCAGCAGCAGCGCGATTATCCAGGCCACCACGGCGATGGCGATGGTCCAGCCCAAACCGCTGATGAACCAGTCGAGATAGGTCTCGCTGCCCACACCGGTGGACTTGAAGAATACGCCCCAGTCCCAGTTGTAATTCATTAGGGTTACCCCTCAGATCGTTCGATGTACAAGCACCCGCCTGGGGACGTCCGTTCCCGCCTGATCATGACGATCAGGCACACACGAGCGGCTCGACAACCACCGGTTCGAGTGTTTCCAAAAAATGCCAGCAGGTAGTGACAGGCTCCTGAAAGGGCAGGACCCCTTCAGGAGATAAGGTTAGTCAGGAATCAGGACTTCTTGTCGTCAGCCGCTTTGTCGGTCGGGTTGGCGATCAGGGCCTTGAGCTCGTCGCTCATCGGGAACATCAGGTTCAGGCCTTTTGGCGGGATCGGCGATTGGAACCATTTGTCGTAGATCTTGTTGATCTCGCCCGACTTGTAGGTGGCGACGATGGCGTCATCCACGGCTTTCTTGAACGGGGCATCGCCCTTGCGCACCATGCAGCCGTAGATTTCGTAGGACTGAGGAGTGCCGGTCACGGCCCAGTCGGCAGGCTTCTTGGCCTTGGCCATTTCACCGGCCAACAGCGCGTCGTCCATCATGAAGGCCACGGCGCGGCCCGATTCCAGCATCTGGAACGACTCACCGTGGTCCTTGGCGGAGATCACGTTCATGCCCATCTGCTTGTCGGCGTTCATCGCCTTGAGGATGCGCTCGGAAGTGGTGCCAGCGGTGGTCACCACGTTCTTGCCTTTGAGGTCAGCGAAATCTTTGTAGGTCGAGTCCTTTTTGGACAGCAGACGGGTACCGATTTCGAAGATGCCGACGGAGAAGTCGACCTGTTGCTGACGTTCGACGTTGTTGGTGGTGGAACCACACTCGACGTCTACGGTGCCGTTCTGCACCAGTGGGATACGGGTCTGGGAGGTGACCAGGTTGTACTTGACCTTGAGGTCAGGCATGTCGAGGTCTTTCTTGATCGCTTCGACGATTTTCAGCTGGATGTCGTGGGAGTAGCCCACTGGCACGCCGGAAGCGTCAGCGATGTAGGAAAACGGAATGGAAGCGTCGCGATGTCCGAGGGTGATGGTGCCGGATTCTTTGATTTTCTTCAGTGTGCCGGTGAGTTCGGCTGCGAAAACTGGAGTGCTAATCAGAGCGGCAGCGATAGCTGCGCCCAACAGATGGGGAACGATGCGCATCAATATTTCCTCGACATTTGTTTTTTTTATGAAGCCAGTTCGACGGCTCTTTTATACAGCGAATGCCTTGACGGCTCCTGTTGTGTTGGCACGACAGGCATTCGTCGCACAGTGTAGAGCATGAGTCGTGCCAGACCCATTGTTCATGGGCAACGCCTTGATTTTAAAGGCTATTAAATATTTGTTGCGAAGGTTTTTACTGCGGATTATCCGGTTATCCGAATCATTTTCGGTGCTGTGTTCGGAAAACCGAATGCGCATCCGGCACCTGTAGGAGCCGGCGTGCTGGTGAAACGTTCAATGCGTCGCCCACAAAAAAGCCCCTGAACCTTAGGGCGCAGGGGCTTTGTCTATCCGAGCTACTCAGGCGGCCTTGATCTTGCCGCGGTTGTGCTCGACCTTCTGCAAGTAGTCTTCCAGTTGCTGCTGTTGCGCCACGGTGGTGAACAGGCCGAGTTTGCTCCGGCGCCAGAGGATGTCCTGGGCTTTCAGTGCCCATTCCTCCGCGCACAGATAATCCACTTCACGAGTATAGAGGCCGCCACCCAGGTGCTCGCCCAGGTCGCTGAGGCTGTGTACACCCTCCAGCAGGCGCCAGGTGCGGCTGCCATAGGTGCTGGCCCAGCGCTGGGCGATCTGGCTGGGCACCCAGTCGAATTTCTTGCGGATGGCTTCTGCCAGGGCCTGTGGCGTGCTCATGTTCTCGCCGCCGGGCAGGGTGGCTGTGGCAGTCCAGCTGGGCTTGGCCTGCTTGAAGTAAGGCGCCAGTTGCGCCATGGCCGATTCCGCCAGCTTGCGATAGGTGGTCAGCTTGCCGCCGAACACCGAGAGCAGCGGAGCTTCCTCGCCAGTGCCGGAAAGGGCCAGGGTGTAGTCGCGAGTCACCGCCGAAGGGTTGTCGGATTCGTCGTTGCACAGTGGGCGAACCCCGGAGTAGCTGTGCTGGATGTCGCTGCGGCTCAGTTGCTTCTTGAAGTGCGCATTGACCACTTGCAGCAGGTAATCGGTTTCCGCTTCGGTAATCGCCACCTTGGCCGGATCACCGGTGTATTCGCGGTCGGTGGTGCCGATCAGGGTGAACTGATCGAGGTAGGGAATGGTGAAGACGATACGCTGGTCTTCGTTCTGCAGAATGTGTGCGTGCTCGCCTTCGTACAGCTTGGGCACGATCAGGTGGCTGCCCTGGATCAGGCGGATGCCGTAAGGCGACTCCAGTTTCAGGTCATCCTTGATGAACTTGGCGACCCAGGGGCCGGCTGCGTTCACCAGGGCTTTGGCGCTGATGGAGAACAGGCTGCCGTCGGCACGCTCCAGTTCCAGCTGCCACAGGCCCTTGCTGCGCCGGGCGCTGACGCAACGGGTCTGGGTATGCACGTGGGCGCCGTGCTCCCGGGCGGCCATGGCATTGAGCACCACCAGGCGGGCATCGTCGACCCAGCAATCGGAGTATTCGAAGCCTTTGGTGATCTCGGCCTTCAGGGCGCTGTCGGCGCCGAACTTCAGGCTGCGCGAGCCGGCGAGTTTTTCGCGCTTGCCCAGGTGGTCATACAGGAACAGGCCGGCACGAATCATCCAGGCCGGGCGCAGGTGCGGCCGGTGCGGCAGTACAAAGCGCATGGGCTTGACGATGTGCGGGGCCTTGGCCAGCAGCACTTCACGTTCGGCCAGGGCTTCGCGCACTAGGCGAAACTCGTAATGTTCGAGGTAGCGCAGGCCGCCGTGGATCAGCTTGCTGCTGGCCGACGAGGTGTGGCTGGCCAGATCGTCTTTTTCGCAAAGGAACACGGACAGGCCGCGACCTGCCGCATCCGCGGCAATTCCAACACCATTGATCCCACCGCCGATGACGGCGATATCGTAAACCTCGGAGAGAGGGCGCGCGGGCAAGGTAGAAGTGGGCATCGACAGGCCTCGTGTTGCTTTGATATTTGAATTCGAACATTAATGTTCATTTTCGAAAATACTAGCGCATAAAGAAGGGCGTATCCAGCAAGTTTCGATTGAAAAAACTGATCGAAATGCCCTGAAAGGAAAGTTTACGAACATTAACGAGGGGTAACTGTAGTCGCTGCCGCGGGCTTTGACTGTGTGCGAGTGATCGGCCGTGTCGATTCCGAAAACGATGCAGCCCTTGCTGGGCGGCGTTCGGACACAGCCGGATCCGGGAGGGGAGGAGGGGGTCAGACCACTTCGAGGCGGATCTTGTGCTGGTTGAGCAGTTGGGTCAGGGCCGGTACCGGTTGCTGGTCGGTGACCAGGCAATCGATCAGGCTGATGGGACCCAGGCGGATCATGGCATTGCGCCCGAACTTGCTGGAGTCGGCGGCGAGGATCACTTGTCGGGCGTTGGCGATGATCGCCTGAGATACCCGTACTTCCTGATAGTCGAAGTCCAGCAGGCTACCGTCTTCGTCGATACCGCTGATGCCCACCAGGGCGAAATCCACTTTGAACTGATTGATGAAGTCGACGCTGGCCTGGCCGACCACGCCGCCGTCACGGCGCACATTGCCGCCAGTGAGCAGCACATCGAAATCGTCCTTGGCGCTGAGCATCGAGGCCACGTGCAGGTTGTTGGTGATGATCTTCAGGTGGCTGTGGTTGAGCAGGGCGCGGGCGATGGACTCGGTGGTGGTGCCGATGTTGATGAACAACGAGGCGTGATCGGGGATCTGCGCGGCAACGGCTTCACCGATGCGTTGCTTTTCGTCGCGCATCTGATCGGCGCGCATGGCGTAGGCGGTGTTTTCGACGCTGGAATCATAGGCCGCGCCGCCGTGATAGCGGCGCAGCAGATTGGCTTCCGCCAGCTGGTTGATGTCGCGGCGGATGGTTTGCGGGGTAACAACGAACAGCTGGGCCAATTCCTCGATGCTGACGTACCCGCGTTCGCGGACCAGATCGAGGATTTGTTGCTGACGGGGAGGCAGATTCATGGGGCTTCCTTTGGGCTGCCGTGCAAAATTTGCCCATGATGCCGCAGGAATCCCCTCCCGACCAGTTACAAGCGGTTACCAATCCACGGCTTGGCTTATTTGGCCTCGTCGTGGGGTTCCCAGTCGCGGGTGCGGCTCACCGCTTTCTTCCAGCCTGCATACAGGCCTTCTTTTTCCTCTTGCGCCAGCTGTGGTTCGAACTCGCGCTCGATCACCGCTTTGCCTCGCAGCTCTTCCAGGCTGCCCCAGAAACCGCAGGCCAGGCCCGCCAGGTAGGCCGCGCCCAAGGCTGTGGTTTCGCGCATTTGCGGGCGCTCCACCTGAGTGCCGAGAATGTCCGCCTGGAATTGCATGAGGAAGTTGTTGGCCACTGCGCCGCCGTCAACCCGCAGGGCTTTCAGGCGTTCGCCGGAATCCTGCTGCATGGCGTCAAGCACATCGCGGGTCTGATAGGCAATGGACTCCAGGGCGGCGCGGATGATGTGGTCCACGCGTACGCCACGGGTCAGGCCAAATAGCGCGCCGCGGGCGTAGGGGTCCCAGTAGGGAGCGCCCAGACCGGTAAAGGCGGGTACCAGGTACACGCCGTTGCTGTCCTTGACCTTGCCGGCGAAGTATTCGGTGTCATGGGCGTCGTTGATGATTTTCAGTTCATCGCGCAGCCACTGCACAGTGGAGCCGCCGTTGAACACGGCGCCTTCCAGGGCATAGGCCACTTCGCCGCGGGGGCCACAGGCGATGGTGGTGAGCATGCCGTGCTGGGACTTCACCGCCTTGTCGCCGGTGTTCATCAGCAGGAAGCAACCCGTGCCGTAGGTGTTCTTGGCCTGGCCCGGCTCGACGCACATCTGGCCAAACAATGCGGCTTGCTGGTCGCCAGCGATACCGCCGATGGCGATGCCACTCTTGGTACGGCCGTAGATTTCCGACGAGGACTTCACTTCCGGGAGCATCTCCCGCGGGATGTCCAGCACCTCCAGCATCTTCGCGTCCCACTCCAGAGTGTGGATGTTGAAGAGCATGGTGCGCGAGGCGTTGGTGTAGTCGGTGACGTGGGTCTTGCCGCCAGTGAATTTCCAGATCAGCCAGCTGTCGATGGTGCCGAACAGCAGTTCGCCGCTACGGGCGCGCTCACGGCTGCCTTCGACATTGTCGAGGATCCACTTGAGCTTGGTGCCGGAGAAGTAGGGGTCGGTGACCAGGCCGGTGGTGTCGCGGATGTAGTCTTCCAGGCCGTCGCGCTTGAGCTGCTGGCAGATCTCGGTGCTGCGGCGGCACTGCCAGACGATGGCGTTGTAGATCGGGCGGCCGGTGGTCTTGTCCCAGACCACTGTGGTTTCACGCTGGTTGGTGATGCCGATGGCCGCTACCTGATCGTGATGCAGGCCGGCTTGTGCCAGGGCCTCCACCATCACCGCGCTCTGGGTGGCGAAGATTTCCATCGGGTCATGTTCGACCCAGCCGGCCTGAGGGTAATGCTGGGCGAATTCACGCTGGGCAGTGCAGACCACGTTGGCATCGCGGTCGAAAATGATCGCCCGGGAGCTGGTCGTACCCTGATCAAGGGCAATGATGTAGTTCTTATTCTGAATGTCGGTCATGTCGATTGCCTTGGACGAAATAAGGGAGTGAGAACAGGCGCGTGATCGATTTGGGCAGGATCATGCGCCGCGAGAATCAAGAAACTTTGACTTTGCCCTCTATGGCCGGTTCGGCCTCGGAGGCGGCAACAGCGCTGGGCAGATGCCGGGCAATCAGCCCGCGATAGGCCGCAGCACCGAGGCAGGCCCCCAGAATCGGGGCAAAGATCGGTACCAGGAAATACGGAATGTCACGGCCGCCGGTGAAGGAGATTTCACCCCAGCCAGTCATGAACGTCATCAGTTTAGGGCCGAAGTCCCGTGCCGGGTTCATGGCGAAGCCGGTCAGGGGACCCATTGCGCTGCCGATCACGGCAATCAGCAGGCCGATCAGCAGCGGCGCCATCGGGCCGCGAGGCAGGCCGTTGTTGTCATCGGTCAGGGACATGATCACCCCCATGAGAATCGCTGTGATCACCACTTCCACCAGGAACGCCTGGGCAGTGGACAGTGCCGGGTTGGGGAAGGTGGAGAACACCGAGGCCAGTTCCAGGCTGGCCTGGGAGCCACGGATCATTTGGTGGGATTGTTCGAAATCGAAGAATAGGTTGCTGTACAGCGTGTAAACCAACAGCGCCGCGCAGAAGGCGCCGGCGACCTGGGCCAGGATATAGAACGGCAGTTTGCGTTTATCAAAGTCGGCGAACAGCCACAGAGCGATACTCACGGCCGGATTCAGGTGCGCGCCGGAGACCCCGGCAGTCAGGTAGATCGCCATGCTCACGCCGATCCCCCAGATGATGCTGATTTCCCACAGACCGAAGCTGGCGCCCGCGACCTTGAGCGCGGCGACACAGCCGGTGCCGAAGAAGATCAATAGCGCAGTACCCAGGAACTCGGCCATGCATTGGCCCGATAGCGACGGTTGTTGCAGAGCAGTTGTCATTGTGAACCTCGATTTTTGTTGTTGTCTGGCGCTGCTGCAAAAGGCATGGAGCGCGACTTCCAACGAAGACGGAATCCCCATTCCGGCCTCGTCTTGCTACTGGGTGCAACCTTGGATCTACCGCAGGATATTCAGAAACGAAAAAATATAGACAAGAAACACCGCTGTCAAAGGTCGAAAGTGAACGACTGGTCATTTTATAGATATCAATCAGATGAATGATCCTGGGTGGCAGTCTCGGGAGTGACAGAGAACGTTGTGCTGGCAGCTCTCATGGGGCGTTATCAAGGCTTGGAATAGAGCCTTTTGCTGATGAATGGCCTAAAATTCGCCCGCTCGGTTTTGCCTTTTCGTCCCCCTTGGAGCTGCCATGACCCCTGCACTGGACCTGCTGAAAAAAGTTCGCGCCGAACATCGCATCCACAGTTACGAACATGACCCCAAGGCAGCGTCCTACGGCCTGGAGGCGGCGGAGAAGCTCAATCTCGATCCGGCGCAAGTGTTCAAGACCCTGCTGGCCAGCAGTGAAAAGGGCGAATTGCTGGTGGCGGTGGTGCCGGTCGTCGGAAGTCTTGATCTGAAGGCCCTGGCCCATGCTGCGGGGGTGAAGAAGGCTGAGATGGCTGATCCGGCCGCTGCCCAACGTGCCACCGGTTATCTGCTGGGGGGCATCAGTCCGCTGGGGCAGAAAAAACGACTGCGGACCTTTATCGACAACAGTGCCCAGCCGTTGGCCAGTATTTTCGTCAGTGCCGGTCGCCGTGGCCTGGAGGTGGAGTTGGCGGCGGCCGTGCTGGCCGAGCACACCCAGGCGAAGTTCGCCGACATCGGTCGCTCTTGAGCCCAGGCGTCGGCAGCGGCCCGGGCTGCTGCTGTATGCCGGAAAATCTTCCCTTCTGTGTCTGTCGGGTTCCTTGTTCCGGGCCTCATGCTGGCGGCCGACTATCCAAGGAGCACAGTTATGCCGCTTGAGTTCCAGCAGATCGATGCCTTCAGTGATCGCCCCTTCGCCGGCAATCCGGCCATGGTTTACCGGCTTGAGGCGTGGCTTGACGAGGCGCTGATGCAGCAGATCGCCGCCGAGCACAACCTGGCGGAAACCGCTTTTGTGGTGCGCGAGGCGCAAGGCTGGCGAATCCGCTGGTTTACTCCGACCACTGAAGTACCCCTGTGCGGGCATGCCACCCTGGCCAGTGCTTATGTGTTGTTCGAGGTCTACGACGAGCCGACGCAACGCATCGATTTTCAGAGCCGTTCCGGGCCCTTGAGTGTGACCCGCGAAGACGGGCTGCTATGGCTTGATTTCCCTTTGCGCAGCCCCAGCAGCCAGGCTGGGCTGGAAGACGTGGCGCAGATACTGGGTGCTCGAGTCATCGAGCTGCTGGGCGCCAATGAGCTGTTGGCGGTGCTGGAGTCGGAGCAGGCGGTGCGCGATTGCCAGCCGGATATGGCGGCGTTGGCGAAGCTGCCCTGGCCTGGAGTGATTGTCACGGCGCGTGGAGACCGGCATGACTTTGTCTCGCGGTATTTTGCCCCGGCCATTGGCATCGACGAGGACCCGGTGACCGGTTCGACCCATTGCTGCCTGACGCCTTACTGGGCACGGCAATTGGATAAACAGCAGTTGAGCGCTTATCAGTGTTCGGCGCGAGGTGGAGCCTTGTTCTGTCGGTTGGAGGGAGAGCGGGTGAAGATCGGTGGCCATGCGCGGCTGATTGCCAGCGGACATTTGCACCTGGAATGACTGTGCCCGGTGTTTCGCCGTCAAGCCGGCTCCTACAGTTCGTTGCGATCTTGTAGGGGCCGGTTGGCCAGGGGAAGCGTTATCAGTGCGCGCTGCTGTAGCGGCGTACCCCTGATTCACTGTGTGGAATCTGCGCGGCGGTGCTGCCCGAGGCTTGGAATAGCACCAGGTGTTCTGCGGCGACCCGAATCCCCACATCCGCTCCAACCTGATGATCGGCATGGCTGGGGAAGATCGACTCCAGCAGGCTGCCAGTCGGCAGTTGCAGGCGATACAGGGTCGAGGCACCGAGAAAGGTCTTGCCGACGATCCGCGCTTTCAGAGTGCTGTCCGGCGCATAGACGATATCGTCGGGGCGCAGCAGTACGTCCACCGCTCCACCGGACGGCCAGGTGTAGGCCCGGTTGCCCTGCAGCACACCCAGTTCGGTTTGCACCGATTCCGGGCTGCTCAACTGGCCACGAATGAAGTAGCCCTGGCCAATGAAACTGGCGACAAAGGGCGTCTGCGGCTCGTGATAGAGGTTGTAGGGGGTATCCCACTGTTCCAGGCGGCCTTCCTTGAACACCCCGACCTGATCGCTCACGGCAAAGGCTTCTTCCTGGTCGTGGGTGACCAGGATGGCACTGGTACCCCGAGCCTTGAGGATGTCACGCACCTCATGGCTGAGCTTGCGGCGCAATTCGCCATCGAGATTGGAGAAGGGCTCGTCCAGCAGCAGCAGTTGGGGTTCCGGTGCCAGGGCGCGGGCCAGAGCCACCCGTTGTTGTTGGCCGCCAGACAGTTCGTGGGGGAAGCGCTGACCGAGGTTCTTCAGGTTGACCAGTTCCAGCAATTCAGCGACCACCCGATCTTTCTGTGGGTGCTTGCGAATGCCGAAGGCAATGTTGTCCGCCACGCACAGATGTGGGAACAGGGCGTAGTCCTGGAACACCATGCCGATCCGGCGTTTCTCCGGCGCCAGGGTGAAGCCGGCGCTGGAGATGGTTTCGCCGGCCAACTGGATCTCGCCCTCGTGTACGGGCTCGAATCCGGCGATGGCCCGCAGGGTGGTGGTCTTGCCGCAGCCGGATGAACCCAGCAGGCAACCGATATCACCGGCATTGAGGTGCAGATTGAGGTTCTGCACCACCCGTTGGTCCTGATAGCCGCATGCCAGATTGCGCAGGTTGAGCAGTAATGGCTGGCTCATGCGTGGTGGTACGCCGGTTCGACAAGAAACTCGAGCAGGGCCTTTTGCGCATGGAGACGGTTTTCCGCCTGGTCCCAAGCCACCGAACGTGGGTCGTCCAGCAGGTCGAGGCTGATTTCCTCGCCGCGGTGGGCGGGCAGGCAATGCATGAACAGTACGTCCGGCGCGGCCAGGTCGAGCAGGGCGCGGTTTACCTGGAATGGCGCGAACAGCTTGAGGCGCTTGGCGGTTTCCTCTTCCTGGCCCATGGAGGTCCAGACGTCGGTGCTCACCAGGTGGGCGCCGGTTACCGCTTCGCGAGGATCGCGGACGATGGTCACGCGATCGCCGGCCAGAGCGACAAACTCGGGGTTGGGTTCGTAGCCTTCAGGGCAAGCGACGCGCAGTTGGAAATCGAACTGCATGGCCGCTTCTATATAGCTGTTGCACATGTTGTTGCCATCGCCGATCCAGGCCACGGTCTTGCCTTGGATCGAACCGCGATGTTCAAGGAAAGTCTGCATGTCCGCCAACAGTTGGCAGGGGTGCAGGTCATCGGACAGGCCGTTGATCACCGGTACCCGGGAGTTGGCCGCAAATTCGGTCAGGGTGCTATGGGCAAAGGTACGGATCATCACTGCGTCGAGCATGCGCGACATGACGATGGCGCAGTCGCCGATGGGCTCGCCGCGTCCCAGTTGGGTATCCCGTGGCGAAAGGAAGATGGCCTGGCCGCCCAGTTGGATCATGCCGGCTTCGAAAGACAGTCGGGTACGGGTCGACGACTTCTCGAAAATCATGCCGAGCACACGATTTTTCAAGGGCTCGAAGAGTACGCCGCGGTTACGCAGGTCCTTCAGCTCGATGCCTCGACGAATCACACTGACCAGCTCTTCGGGCGTGCAATCCATCAGGGAGAGAAAGTGCCTTGCGCTCATCATTAACTACCTTTTTGCAACGGACCGCAGATTCTCAAAGCCTTGTTTAATCGAACAACGGGCTGGACCTGCGGCGAAAGCCGCACGGGGCGACGAAATAGGGGAAGGCGCGATCTTATAATTAAATGTCGCGTCTTACCAATAGTGCTACGGCGATTACGGGCAAGAGAGGTCAGGACGCGATTGCGCTGACGCTTTTGAGACCAGTTTCCAGACAGCAGCCAGGCATTTGTACACTGCCCTGGCGCGCCTTGGCAATCCAGCGGGGCGCCGGCTGTTCGCTTGCAGTCGTTTTCTGACCTGTGGGCCGAGATCGCTGCCATGGGCATGCCAGGGGGGGGCAGTCTGAAACATTTCCTAATGCAAAGTACTGCGGTTACCAAGGCGAATCTGCGGCCGGGATAGATGCGCGATGGAATCCAAGGAGCAGCAACTGATGGCGCTTTTGGGGGAGGGCACGGCCCGGACGCTCACTGACATGACCGCCTCAGTGACAGCCCTTTTTTGAATTGCTGCTCAATTGCTGCCGATGGCCTGCCGCGCTTGGCGCCGAACTGACAGCACTGATCATGGCTGGGGCTGATGGCCCTGAATTCATGGGGCGAACGTCGCTGGTGTCAGCAGCGGTCAGCCGCCATAGTTTTTGCTTCCAGCGGCCCCCTATGGGTTGCCTTCAAACAATAGAGACTGGCCATGACCAAGACTCTCCATCACCGTGCCTGCCACTTGTGCGAAGCGATCTGCGGCCTGACCCTGGAAGTCACCGAGGAAGAGGGTGGCGCTCCGCGCATTACCTCGATCAAGGGGGACGCTCAGGACAGCTTCAGTCGCGGCCACATCTGCCCCAAGGCTGTGGCCCTGCAGGATATTCAGAATGACCCCGATCGCCTGCGTCAGCCGGTGCGGCGCGTGGGCAATGAATGGCAGCCGATCGAGTGGGACGAGGCTTTCGCCCTGGTAGCCGAAAGGCTGGCGAGCATCCAGCAGCGTCATGGCAATAATGCGGTGGCGGTCTATCAGGGCAACCCCAGCGTTCACAACTACGGGCTGATGACTCACAGCAACTACTTCCTTGGCCAGCTCAAGACCCGTAACCGTTTCTCGGCCACGTCGGTCGACCAGTTGCCCCAGCACCTGACCAGCTACCTGATGTATGGCCACGGTCTGCTGCTGCCGATTCCGGACATCGACCACACCGACTTCATGCTGATCCTCGGCGGCAATCCCTTGGCGTCCAACGGCAGCATCATGACGGTGCCGGACGTGGAAAAGCGTTTGAGGGCAATCCAGGCTCGTGGTGGCAAGGTGGTTGTGGTCGATCCTCGGCGCAGTGAAACGGCGGCCATGGCCGATCAGCATCTGTTCATCCGTCCTGGAGGCGATGTGGCCTTGCTGTTTGGCCTGTTGAACACGATTTTTGAGGAAGGGCTGATTCGCGACAGTCATCTGCAAGTCGATGGATTGGCAGAGGTGCGCCAGGCGATTTCCCGCTTCACCGCAGAGGCCATGAGCCCGCTGTGTGCGATTGCGGCGCCGCAGATTCGGCAGTTGGCCCGGGAGTTCGCCTCGGCGGAGCGAGCGGTCTGTTATGGACGCATGGGGGTTTCGACCCAAGCCTTCGGTACGTTGTGCCATTGGTTGCTGCAACTGCTCAATCTGATCACCGGCAACCTTGACCGGGTAGGTGGGGCCCTGTGTACCGAGCCGGCGGTGGATCTGGTAGCGGCGACTTCGGGGGGGCATTTCAACCTTTGGCAGAGTCGGGTTTCCGGGCTTCCGGAGTATGGCGGCGAGCTGCCTGTATCGGCCCTGGCCGAAGAGATGCTCACTGAGGGCGAGGGGCAGGTTCGGGCATTGATCACCGTGGCAGGCAACCCGGTGTTGTCCACACCCAATGGCCGGCAGTTGGAGCAAGCACTGGACGGGTTGGAGTTCATGCTCAGCATCGACTTGTACATCAATGAGACGACCCGTTATGCCGACTTGATCCTGCCGTCCACCTCGGCTCTGGAGAACGATCACTACGACACCACGTTCAATCTCCTTGCAGTGCGCAACGTCAGTCGCTTCAACCGGGCGATCCTGCCCAAGCCTGCGGGTGCGCTGCACGACTGGGAGATCTTTGTCGGCCTGGCCAAAGCGTTTGCCGCGAAAACCGAACAACCGCTGAAGCCGACCATCCCCCCTGCGCAGATGATTGACATGGGGTTGCGAGCCGGTGCCTACGGCGATGCATCGCCGCTCAAACTGTCCTTGGCAACACTGGACCAGTATCCCCACGGTATTGATCTGGGGGCGCTGCAGCCGAATCTGGCGGCACGCTTGAAAACCGAGAATCGGCGGATTCAGGCGGCGCCAGCGCCAATCATGGCGGATCTGGCGCGATTTGCCGCGTTGAGCGTGCCGCCGTTGGATGAGTTGCTGCTGATTGGTCGTCGCCATGTACGCAGTAACAACTCGTGGATGCACAACTATCACCGCCTGGTGAAGGGCAAGCCCCGTCACCAGTTGCTGATGCACCCGGATGACCTGGCCAGTCGCGGGCTGAATGACGGTCAGCGGGTGAGAATCAGCTCTCGGGTTGGTGCGGTGGAGGTAGAGGTGCTGGCCAGCACTGAAATGATGCCGGGGGTGGTGAGCTTGCCTCATGGTTGGGGGCACGGGCGCCCAGGGGTGCAACTGAGCATTGCCATGGCGCAGCCCGGTTGCAGCGCCAATGATCTGACCGATGAGCGTCAGCTTGATGCGTTGTCTGGGAATGCGGCGTTGAACGGGGTGCCAGTCAAGGTGGAAGCGGCCTGAGATGTCTGTCGGAGAGGCCGAGCAGGGCGCTCAGGTTTCCGTTACAATGCGCCACCGTGCCGACAACAGCGTCGGAAAGTTCAGCCGAGGTGTTCCATGGATATCATCGAAACTATTAAAGAGCAGATTGCCAACAACACCATTCTGCTTTACATGAAAGGCTCGCCGAATGCCCCGCAGTGTGGCTTCTCCGCGAAAGCCGCCCAGGCCGTAATGGGCTGTGGTGAGAAGTTCGCTTATGTGGACATCCTGCAGAACCCGGAAATTCGCGCCAACCTGCCTAAGTACGCCAACTGGCCGACCTTCCCACAGCTGTGGGTGGCAGGTGAGCTGGTCGGTGGTAGCGACATCATGGCTGAGATGTTTGCCAACGGTGAATTGCAGACTCTGATCAAGGACGCAGCCGAAAAAGCCGCGGCCAAGACTGAAGCCTGACGCGAATATATCCGCGTAATAAAAAGCCCCGCCTCTCTTTCGAGGGCGGGGCTTTTTATTGCGTGAGTATTACGAGTTAAGTTACTCGTCACCCATTTGCGATTGCAGATAGTTCTCGATGCCGACTTTATCGATCAGGCCCAATTGGGTTTCCAGCCAGTCGATGTGTTCTTCTTCGGATTCAAGAATATCTTCCAGCAGTTCACGGCTGCCGAAGTCGCTCACCGACTCACAATGGGCGATGGCTGCCTTGAGGTCTGCATGGCCGGTGCGTTCGATACGCAGGTCGCACTCGAGCATTTCCTTGGTGTGTTCGCCGATGTGCAGCTTGCCCAGGTCCTGAACGTTCGGCAGGCCTTCGAGGAAGAGAATGCGCTTGATTAGCTTGTCCGCATGCTTCATCTCGTCGATGGACTCGTGGTACTCGTGCTTGCCCAGCTTGTTCAGGCCCCAATCTTCATACATGCGTGCATGCAAGAAGTACTGATTGATCGCGACCAGTTCATTGGCAAGGATTTTATTGAGATGCTGGATGACTGTAATGTCGCCTTTCATGATGGGGTCCTGCCCTTTAATTAGTGGAATAAGGACAGAGTCTGAGCCGCGCAAACATTACTGTCAAACCTAAGTTATTGAATAATATATGAAAATTAATCGGAATAAGAATGTTTGTGTTCCGCGTTTTGACCCTAAGCGATTGAATTACAGGCATAAAAAAACCGGACGCTAGGTCCGGTTGTTTAAAACAGTGCTATTTATCCGAGAAATCAGGCGACATTAAATTCCACTGGATAGGAAATTGCTGCCTGGCTGCTCTGCAGTTCGGTCAGGGTCTCGCGGACCACTTGCTTGGCCAGGCATGCGCATTTACCACATTGGCTGGCGACGCCGGTTGCCTGACGCACATCGCGGTAGCTGCAGCAACCTTCATAGATGGCTTCGCGAATTTGTCCGTCGGTGACACCGGTGCAGAGGCAGACATACATAGGATGAGAACCGTCGCTGGTTAGGGCTCAATTGCGATGGATCTTAATGTTAACGAGAATGATTGTCAAAGTGGTTTCGGCGACCTTTGTTGCAGTTTCCTACCAGGGTGACGAACGGTTTTGTTCGCGATAGTGACAGATGATTCGCATTTTTCGCCTTGTGAGCCGGGCTGATGAAAAACCGTTAAGGACAGCTCAAAGACGCGGTGTATGATGGCCGGTCCTTGCGAAGCGGGGTCAGGTCACGGAGCTGTCGCATCCGCGTGGCAGACTCAAGGCCAATCCCCTTCTTCATTACTACGTCCACACCAGGAGATATCCAATGAGCGTACTCGTAGGCAAACAAGCCCCTGACTTCACCGTACCGGCCGTTCTCGGCAATGGCGAAATCGTTGACAGCTTCACCCTGTCCTCGGCCATCAAAGGCAAATACGGCCTGGTGTTCTTCTATCCACTGGACTTCACCTTCGTTTGCCCGTCCGAGCTGATCGCCCTGGACCACCGCATGGCTGACTTCAAGGCACGTAACGTGGAAGTGATCGCTGTTTCGATCGACTCGCACTTCACCCACAACGCCTGGCGTAACACCCCGATCAATGCCGGTGGCATCGGTCAGGTTCAATACATCATGGCGGCTGACATGAAGCACGACATCGCCAAGGCCTACGACGTTGAGTCCGAAGGCGGCGTGGCTTTCCGTGGCGCGTTCCTGATCGACGACAAAGGCGTTGTTCGTTCGCAGATCGTCAACGACCTGCCACTGGGCCGTAACATGGAAGAGCTGATCCGTCTGGTTGACGCTCTGCAATTCCACGAAGAGCACGGCGAAGTCTGCCCTGCCAACTGGAAAAAAGGTGACAAAGGCATGACCGCTTCGCCAGAAGGCGTTGCTGCTTACCTGAGCGAGAACGCTGGCAAGCTGTAAGCCAGGCGTCACGCATAAAAAAAAACCGGCCTCAGGGCCGGTTTTTTTATGCAGGCAATTCAACCCGACGAAGAATTGATCAGTCGTCGAAATCCTGCCAGCCGCCCATTTGTTTCCAGCGGTTGACGATGCCGCAGAACAGCTCGGCAGTCTTCTCGGTGTCGTAGCGGGCCGAGTGAGCCTCGCGACCGTCGAAGTCGATATCCGCGCTCTGACAGGCCTTGGCCAAAACGGTCTGTCCATAAGCCAGGCCAGCCAGGGTGGCGGTGTCGAAGCTGGAGAACGGGTGGAACGGATTGCGCTTCATATCCAGGCGCGCCACAGCGGCGTTGAGGAAGCCCAGGTCGAAACTGCTGTTGTGGCCGACCAGGATGGCGCGTTTGCAACCATTGGCTTTCAGCGCCTTGCGCACCCCACGGAAAATATCGGTCAGTGCAGTTTCCTCGCTGACGGCCATGCGCAGCGGGTGGTCGAGCTTGATCCCGGTGAACTCCAGGGCCGCGGCTTCGATGTTCGCGCCTTCAAAAGGCTCGACCCGGAAGAAATAGGTGTGTTCCGGGAACACGAAGCCTTTTTCATCCATGCCGATAGTGGTGGCGGCAATCTCCAGCAGGGCGTCGGTGGCCGAGTTGAAGCCGCCGGTTTCAACGTCGACGACTACCGGCAGGTAACCGCGAAAACGAGCTGCCATCGGGTGTCGAGGGCCGCCGCCGTTACCTTCTTGTTCGTCGTCGAAATGGTCGTCACTCACGAGTGATCCTCCAGCAGGCGCCAGCGCAGTTTTTCACCGGCGCGCAGCGGAATGACAGTCAGCTCACCGAACGGCAGGCTGGCGGGGGCGGTCCATTCTTCACGAACCAGGGTGATGCGATCGGTGTTGGTCGGCAGGCCGTAGAAGCGCGGGCCGTTGAGGCTGGCAAAGGCTTCCAGTTT
The DNA here is from genome assembly GCF_018390395.1 of Pseudomonas sp. RC4D1. Taxonomy (NCBI): domain Bacteria; kingdom Pseudomonadati; phylum Pseudomonadota; class Gammaproteobacteria; order Pseudomonadales; family Pseudomonadaceae; genus Pseudomonas; species Pseudomonas sp. RC4D1. Next base: position 1,687,438 of record NZ_JAHBAW010000002.1, on the reverse strand, counting down.
GTCCAGGGCATTGCGCTGTTCGAACGCTTCAGCGTACAGCTCGATCGCGGCATAGGCGCTGTAGCAGCCGGCGCAACCGCAAGCGGCTTCCTTGGCGTGCTGGGCATGAGGCGCCGAGTCGGTGCCGAGGAAGAACTTCTCGCTGCCACTGGTGGCCGCATCCAGCAGAGCTTCCTGGTGGGTGTTGCGCTTGAGAATCGGCAGGCAATAGAAGTGCGGGCGAATACCGCCCACCAGCATGTGGTTGCGGTTGTACAGCAGGTGGTGCGCGGTGATGGTTGCGCCGACGTTGGCCGAAGCCTCCTTGACGAACTGCACGGCTTCACCGGTGGTGATGTGTTCGAACACCACTTTCAGACTGGGGAAGCGCTCGACCACGCGACGCATATGCTCGTCGATGAAGATTTTCTCGCGGTCGAAGACGTCGACGTCGCCGCGGGTCACTTCACCGTGAATCAGCAGCGGCAGGCCAACTTCGGCCATCGCTTCGAGCACCGGGAAGATCTTGTCGATGCTGGTCACGCCCGAGTCCGAGTTGGTGGTCGCGCCGGCCGGGTACAGCTTGGCGGCGTGCACGAAACCGCTGGCCTTGGCTGCGCGGATCTCGTCCGGCTGGGTGCGGTCGGTCAGGTAGAGCACCATCAGCGGCTCGAAGCGGCTGCCGGCCGGGCGCGCAGCTAGAATACGCTGGCGATAGGCGTCGGCTTCCGCGGCGTTGCGCACCGGAGGTACCAGGTTGGGCATGATGATGGCGCGGCCAAAGGTGCGCGCGACATCTGCGACTGTATTGGGCAACACGGCACCATCGCGAAGATGAATATGCCAGTCGTCGGGACGCAGCAGGGTCAGGCGGTCGGACATTGGAGGTTCCAGGCGGGTAAAACTCGGGGGGAATGCTACCGGAAAAGACTCTTCCAGGCACTCGCTATCAAGTTTTGCGACGAGCAACCGATATCCCGAAGGTATGGCGTATTAACGCCTGTCGATTTTTCTGTTGTACACGTCAGTGGAGCCTCCCGTGCGCCAGCGTTATCTAGCCTTGCTCAGTGTGTTTGCCAGCCTGCCCGCGATGGCTCTCACTTTCCAGACCCGTCTGGAGAGCATTGAGTGGACGGTCGAAGGTGACAAATTCGAGTGCCGCTTGATCCAGCCCGTCACCGATTTCGGTTCCGGCGAATTCGTTCGCCGCGCCGGTGAGCAGGCGATTTTTCGCCTCAAGAGTTTCAACCCGATGCAGGCAGGTGGCTCGGCGACGCTGCTTGCGGCCGCGGCGCCCTGGCAGCCGGGGCGTGGCGACATCAACCTCGGGGCGGTCAAGGCCGGCACGGATGGGGTGCTGTACAACAGCAATCAGATGCAGGCCGGTCGCCTGATCATCGGTTTGCTGGAGGGGCGTAGTCCGGTGGTCCGGCATTTTTCCCGCGAGGGTGGGGTTTCCGAGGTGCGCCTGCTTCCGGTGAAATTCAGCAAGGCCTACAGCGACTATCAAAGCTGCATGACCAAACTGCTGCCGATGAACTACGAACAGGTGAAACAGGGCGAGATCGGGTTCCCGGGCGGCGGTATCGAACTCGATGCTCGAGCCAAGGCGAAGTTGCAGGTGATGGTGGACTTCATCAAGGCCGATCCGACGGTCAATCACGTCGAACTGGATGGCCACTCTGACAACAGCGGCAATCGCTTGACCAACCGCGACCTGTCCCGCCGCCGGGCCTTGGCGGTGATGGAGTTCTTCAAGGCCAACGGTTTGTCGGAAAACCAGATTGTGGTGCGCTTCCATGGTGAGCGTTATCCCCTGGCTCCCAACACCAATCCTGCCAACCGAGCGAAGAATCGCCGGGTCAATGTGCATCTGGAACGGGTCGCCCCCACCGAAAAACCGGCTCCGGCGCCTCAGGCCACCTCCGGTTCCAGCGCTGCGGCGACTTCCTGATACGGCTGTCGTCGTCGCGCGCTCGACATAATCTGTCGCTTGGTCGTCATAAGCTGTCGCGCCTCTGTAAATTATCCTCGTGGATCGGTAGACTCGACGGCTTTCCGTACAACCCCGTGGAGTGATGGCATGGCGGACGTAAACAAGGTCGTTCTGGCGTATTCGGGCGGCCTGGACACTTCGGTGATCCTCAAGTGGCTGCAGGATACTTACAACTGTGAAGTAGTGACTTTCACTGCTGACCTGGGCCAAGGCGAAGAGGTCGAGCCGGCCCGCGCCAAGGCGCAAGCCATGGGCGTCAAAGAGATCTACATCGACGATCTGCGCGAAGAGTTCGTGCGTGATTTCGTTTTCCCGATGTTCCGCGCCAACACCGTCTACGAAGGCGAGTACCTGCTGGGTACTTCCATCGCTCGTCCGTTGATCGCCAAGCGTTTGATCGAAATCGCCAACGAGACTGGCGCGGATGCCATTTCCCATGGCGCCACCGGCAAGGGCAACGATCAGGTGCGTTTCGAGCTGGGCGCCTATGCCCTCAAGCCAGGGGTCAAAGTGATCGCCCCTTGGCGTGAGTGGGACCTGCTGTCCCGCGAGAAACTGATGGACTACGCCGAGAAGCACGGTATCCCGATCGAGCGTCACGGCAAGAAGAAGTCGCCGTACTCGATGGATGCCAACCTGCTGCACATTTCCTATGAAGGCGGCGTGCTGGAAGACACCTGGACCGAGCACGAAGAAGACATGTGGCGCTGGACCGTCTCCCCGGAGAAGGCTCCTGACACCCCGCAATACCTGGAGCTGACCTACCGCAACGGTGACATCGTCGCCATCGACGGCGTGGAAATGACTCCGGCTACCGTGCTGGCGACCCTGAACCGCATCGGTGGTGAACACGGCATCGGTCGTCTGGACATCGTCGAGAACCGTTACGTGGGCATGAAGTCCCGTGGCTGCTACGAGACCCCGGGTGGCACCATCATGCTGCGCGCCCACCGCGCCATCGAGTCCATTACCCTGGACCGCGAAGTGGCTCACCTCAAAGACGAGTTGATGCCCAAGTACGCCAGCCTGATCTACACCGGCTACTGGTGGAGCCCTGAGCGTCTGATGCTGCAACAGATGATCGACGCCTCCCAGGCCCACGTGAACGGTGTAGTGCGCCTGAAGCTGTACAAGGGCAACGTGATCGTTACCGGTCGCAAGTCCGATGAGTCGCTGTTCGACGCCAACATCGCCACCTTCGAAGAAGACGGTGGTGCTTACAACCAGGCGGACGCAGCAGGCTTTATCAAGCTCAACGCATTGCGCATGCGCATCGCTGCAAACAAGGGCCGGACCCTGGTCTGATACCTTGAGTTGCTAAAAGAACCCCGCGATAAGCGGGGTTTTTTTTGCTTCTGATTAATGGTGCCTACGGGCAGAGGCTGAGTAGGGCAGTTGATTGAACGAAGAAGTGCTATTGAGTGCAGTTTGTTAATCACCCTCCCGCTGCTGAAAGTGCTGCCTGATGATGTGGCTTTTAGTACGAAAAGTAGCTGCTCTAGCGATTAATCTTAAGCGCTTTTCCAGTTAAGTGACCTTTATCTAAATTTTTTTGTAAGGTAAATCGGTATTGTTTGTAAGGATCGTCCTCGTAGGGTCGTAGCCCCTGGTAGCACGGTGTCAGAGTCAATTCTCTGGGGTATTGTGCGGGCTCTAAAAAACTCTAAGGACTTGGATGGACCTATGAAAAGAGTATTGATCGTGGATGATCATCCTGTTATTCGCCTGGCTGTGCGCATGTTGATGGAACGCCATGGTTTTGAAGTAGTAGCAGAAGCAGATAACGGCACGGACGCTTTAAAGTTGGCTCTTGAATATGTTCCCGATATTTTGATTTTGGATATTGGTATCCCACAACTTGATGGGCTTGAAGTTATAACCCGCCTGATGTCCAGAGGCATGCCGATCAAAATTCTAGTGTTGACCCTGCAAGTTCCCGGACCCTTTTCCATGCGTTGCATGCAGGCCGGGGCCGCCGGCTACGTGTGCAAGCAGCAGGACATTACCGAACTGATCAGTGCGGTGCGGGCGGTGCTGGCAGGTTACAGCTACTTTCCCAACGAGGCGTTGCACACCTTTCGTTCCAGTCAGGGCATCAGCAGCGAGGAAGAAATGATCGAGCTTCTTTCAGGGCGTGAGTTGATCGTATTGAAGCAGCTCACCAATGGCATGAGTAACAAGGAAATCGCCGAGGGCTTGTGTTTGAGCAACAAGACCGTCAGCACTTACAAGCGGCGGTTGTTGGCCAAGCTCAATGCTCGTTCATTGGTTGACCTGATCGAATTTGCCCAGCGCCATCAGTTGGTATGAGTGTGGATGACTGAAGCGACAGCCTGAATGGAGCAATCTGCTAATTCGGAACGGACCGGTCATGCCGAGGGGCTGACCGGTCGAGTTTCAGGGCGAGAGAGGCACAAAAAAACCTCCGTCTGGAGGTTCTTTTGTGACTAGAGGTCAAAGTCGTAATCGGCCAGTTGTTTCTGCAGCCGTCGTTCTTCCAGAAGATTGTCGATGGTTCTGCGCTTGCTCAGATTGGTTTTCGCCACCTCGACCACCGGTTCAGCATCGTCTGTGTCTGCTGCGATGAAGTCTTCTTCCACGTCCAGTTGTTCTTTGCCAGTGCTCATAAGGTCAACTCCAGGCTAAGACTGCCATTGGCGCTCCTTATATCGATATTCTCCTGGCGGGTAAAAAAGATTTTTTCAATCGACTCATCAACAAAATCAATGCTGCCTCAATCGTCAGAAGTCTTTTGCTTGTACTCGCACAGGTCTTCGATTCGACAGCTACCGCAACGTGGCTTACGGGCCAGGCAGACGTAGCGACCGTGAAGGATCAGCCAGTGATGGGAGTCCAGCAGAAACTCCTTGGGTACAAACTTCAGCAGTTTTTTTTCCACTTCTACTACATTCTTGCCCGGGGCCAGCCCGGTGCGGTTGCTGACCCGGAAGATGTGGGTGTCCACGGCCATGGTCAATTGCCGGAAAGCGGTGTTGAGGACCACATTGGCGGTCTTGCGGCCGACGCCGGGCAAGGCTTCCAGCTCCTCCCGGGTCTGTGGCACTTCACTGTTGTGGCGTTCCACCAGCAGGCGGCAGGTCTCGATGACGTTCTTGGCCTTGCTGTTGTACAGGCCAATGGTCTTGATGTATTCGGACAGGCCCTCGACCCCCAGTGCATGGATAGCTGCCGGTGTATTGGCCACGGGGAAGAGTTTGGCGGTCGCCTTGTTGACCCCGACGTCGGTCGATTGCGCCGAAAGAATCACCGCGATCAGCAACTCGAACGGCGAGGAGTAGGCCAGTTCGGTTTTTGGTTCGGGGTTGTCTTCGTGAAGTCGGCGAAATATTTCCAGGCGTTTGGCGGCATTCATCGGTGGTTCATTTCCTCGAAGGCGGTCGGTTGAAGGATGAAGAGGTGGTCCAGGCCCGCTTTGCCGCCAGCAGCAGGCCAAGCAGGATAAAACCCCCAGGGGCCAGAGTCAGCAGGCGCAATCCGCCTTGGGGCAGCAACACCCAACCGGCGCTATCTCCGGGCAGGCCGGCGAGCCAGCCCAGATGGCTGCCCAGGGCGCCGGTGCCCAGCAATTCGCGCAGCGCGCCCACCAGCACCAGCGCGCCACAGAAACCTGCAGTTAGGCGTAGCCGGTCGCGGTGCTGGAAGAAGCCCGCCTGTTCCAATATCACGCATTGCAGGGGCAGCAGGCCCAGGTACAGGCTCAACTGCTGGTGCAACTCATAACTCCAGGCTTGCACCACCAGCCACAGCCAACTGCCGAGAGTGGCGGCGAGCAACAGGCTGGCCAGCCACTGCTGACGGCTTTGCAAATGTGGCCGCAGCAGGCCCATGCCGGCCCCGAAGGTCCCGATCAGCAGCGTGGACGCCAGAGCCAGGCCCAGGGCCTTGACCCAGGAATCCGTGGCCCCGATCAACGGCGTCAGCATCAGCAGGCCCGGCAATGACAGTGGCTTACTCATCGGCGGCTCCCGAAAGCAGTTGCTGACGATGCTCATCGAAGTAGCGCAGGGCATCGTGCAGGGCGCTGATCACCGCGCGGGAGGTGATGGTGGCGCCGGCGATCTGATCGAACTGGCCATTGTCCTTTTTCAGGGCCCAGGCAGCATCGTCCGGGGACGTGCGGGATTTGCCGGAAAACCCCAGCAGCCAGGCGTTGGGCTGTTCGGCGATACGGCCTCCCAGGCCCGGGGTTTCATCCTGCTTGAGCGTCTTGCTGCCCAGCAGGCGGCCATGACTGTCGATGGCGATCAGCAGCTCGATGGGGCCAGCGTAACCGTTCACTCGAGTGCGTAGCAGCACGGCACTGGGCTGACCCGCGCGGGTGGCCAGGTAGCCGTCCAGCAAGCGGCTGTTGTCCAGTTGTACATCCCTCAAGGGCAGAGGTTGCTCCAGTGGCTGGTTGTCGTAGCTTGCTGCGGGTAGCAGGTCGAGTAACTTGCGGGCCTGCAACGCCCGTTGCTCGGCGGCGATGCGCGGTGCGCCAGCGTATTGCAGCCACAGGGTGGCGCCCACGCCGAGAACGCCGAGCAGCACCAGCAGGAGCAGACCGCGCGTTCTCTTCATGCTCAAGCTTTCTCCTGTTCCGAGAGGCACAGGCGTTCCAGCCCCGGTACCGCCAGATTCATCAGCAGTACGGCGAAGGCAACGCCGTCGGGGTAGCCGCCCCAGGTGCGGATCAGGTAGGTCAGCAGGCCGACGCCGACGCCGAACAGCAGCCTGGCTTTCGCTGCCTTGGGGCCGGACACCGGTTCGGTGACGATAAAGAATGCGCCCAGCATGCTGGCGCCGCTGAGCAGGTGAAACAGCGGTGAGCCATGGGAGTCGGAGCCCGAGCCGTTCCAGCACAGCAGGCTGATGACAAAGAGGCTGCCCAGCATGCCCACGGGCGCCTGCCAACTGATGACCCGTTGCTGCAGCAGAAACAGCCCCCCGGCAAGAAATCCCAGGCTGATCCATTCGGCACCACGGCCGCCGAAGTGCCCGAAGGCGGGGTTGTCGGCAAAGAGTTCGTCGAGGGTCAGGCTCTTGTTGATCCGCAGGCTGTCCAGTGCCGTGGCTTGGACCCAGGCGTCCGCATGCAGGCCGTCCGCGACACCGAATACCTGTTGCAGGCCGCCAAGCAGGTCCATGGCGTGGGGCGCAGGCCAATGGGTCATCGACTGGGGAAAACACAACAAGGCCAGGGCGTAGCCGAGCATGGCCGGATTGAACGGGTTCTGGCCGACACCGCCGTACAAGTGCTTGCCCAGGACAATGGCGGCAGCGGCCGCGCTCAGCGGCAGCCACCAGGGGCAGTAAGCTGGCAAGGCCAGGGCCAGTAGCGTGGCGCTGACCAAGGCACTGCCATCGCCTAGGTTGGGCGGCAGCGGGCGTCTTCTGAGGTACAGGACCAGGGCTTCCATGGCCAGGGCGCCGCTGACGGTCAGCAGCAGATTGAGCAGCACGCCCCATCCGTACAGCCACAGCATCACCAACAGGCCCGGCAGCGTGGCCAGCAGCACTCGCTGCATGGCCTGGCGCAGGCGCTGGTCGACGCCGTCAGCTATCAGCATGGGCCTTCACCTGGCGCTCGGCCTCGTACAAGCGTGTCTGAGCCTGGGCCAGCTGTTCTGCTCGGGTGTCGGGCTGGCGCTGTAGTTTGTTCAGATCGGCGCGGGCGTAGGCCAGTTCGGTTTTCAGTTGCCGCAGCTGTGGATCGATCGGACGTTTTTCGATACGAGTCAGTGTCGGCGCCGGTTTCGCACTGGCGTCCTCGGCGGCATGCAGGGCCTGTTCGGCCGCCGCCAGGGCTGCGCCCAGGGTTTCCAGTTCAGCACTGGATGCGTCAGCCGCCTGAGCTTTCTTCAGTTCGGCGCGGCGCGTCGCCAACTGGATTTTCGCGCGCTTGAGCTCAGCATCCTTGGCCACTGGCGGCGGAGCAGGTGGCGCCTGGGACTCCAGCTGGGCCAAGGCCTGCTCGGCGGTTTCGAACTGACGCTGCAGGACGATCAATTGCATTTGCTGCTCGAAGGTCGGTGGATGGCCGAAAGCCTTGAGCGACTTGTGCAACTGGGCCCGGCTCATGGCCAGCTCGATCTTGGCTTTCTTCAGTGCTGCATCGGCCGCCGCGGCCTTCTGCGCACGGACTCGTTCGATGGCGGCCTGCACCGGGTTCTGGCTGTCGTCAGTGGTTTGCGCGGCTCGTTGTGCGCGGGCCTGGCGCTCGGCCAGGCGCCGGGCGTCTTCCCGTTGCAAGCGTTCGTTGCGTTGTTCGAAGCGTCGTCGCGCCTGCTCGCGCTTGCTGCTGCGGGCTTGCAGCTGCTCGGGGCTGGTGGCCAGGCCGCCGACGATCGGTACCACCTTGCTCTCGGGCAGCGGCAGCATATCGATACAGTCCACCGGACAGGGCGCCACGCACAGGTCGCAGCCGGTGCACTCGTCGACCAGCACGGTATGCATCAATTTGGCCGCGCCGACGATGGCGTCCACTGGACAGGCCTGGATGCATTTGGTGCAGCCGATGCATTCGGCCTCGCGAATATAAGCGATCTGGGCCGGAGCTTCGCCGCGGCTGCGATCCAGCTCCAGCACCGGTAACTGCAGGAGTTGCGCCAGGCCGGCGATGGTTTCCTCGCCGCCGGGTGGACACTTGTTGATGGCCTCGCCGTTGGCGATGCCCTGGGCGTAGGGTTTGCATCCGGGGTGGCCGCACTTGCCGCACTGGGTCTGGGGCAGGAGGGCATCGATGCGTTGAATCAGACTCATGTTTTGATCAGTCCGTTGAAGCCGAAAAACGCTACTGCCAGCAGGCCGGCGCTGATCAGGTCGATCGGCAGGCCGCGCCAGGGCAGGGGAATATCGTTGTTGGAGATACGCTGGCGCAGATCGCTGAACAGGCTCAGTACCAGCCAGAAGCCCAGTCCGGCCCCCAGGCTCATGGCGCTGAGGGTCGCGAGCCCGAGGTTTTCCCCAGTGGCGATCAGCAGCAGGCCGAGCGCACTGGCATTGCCCAGCAGCAGCGGCCAAAGGCCGTCGAATGGAACATTGGGCAAGGCCCGGGATAGCAACTGCAACAGCGGTTTGATCAGCAGCACGCTCAAGGGCAGCCAGAGAAACAACTGCAAGGATTCCAGCCCCCAAGGCAGCAGCGCGCCACGATAAAGGACATGGCCGAGCACGCAACTGACCAGCATCAGGACCGTGGTCGCCAGGCCCAGCGCGTGAATCCGCTGCCGAGCGCTATCGGTTGGGGCCTGCAGCAGTGGATCGACGCCCAGCGGCCACTGCAACACGAAGTTGTTGATCAGGGCAGTGCTGACAAGGGCGAGGAGGAAGTGGGTCATGGTTGGGCCGGTACGGGCAGGCGGTCTCTCAAGAGTAGGCAAACTCCGGCGCGGGCGCAGGGCCGCCAGATATGCAAATCCCCCCGTTGCGCCGGGCACAACGGGGGGACGGGGTCCAGCCTGCAGCCTTACTTGATCCGCTGGCCCGGCTTGGCGCCGCTGTCCGGGCTCAGCAGGTAGATCTCTTCACCGCCAGGGCCGGCGGCCATCACCATGCCCTCGGAGATGCCGAATTTCATTTTTCGCGGCTTGAGGTTGGCGATCATCATGGTCAGGCGACCATCGAGCTTGGACGGATCCGGGTAGGCACTCTTGATTCCGGAGAACACGTTGCGCTGCTCATCACCGATATCCAGGGTCAGGCGCAGCAGCTTGTCGGCACCTTCCACGGCTTCGGCCTTGACGATCAAGGCGACGCGCAGGTCGATGGCGGCGAAGGTGTCGAAGTCGATTTCCGGCGACAGCGGATCCTTGGCCAGTTCGCCGTTGCCTGCTGGCGCGGCTGCGCCGGTGTCGGTCTGGCTGGCGGTCAGGTCTTCTTTCGAGGCGTCGGTCATGGCTTGTACTTTTACCGGGTCGATCCGCGTCATCAGCGGCTTGAATTCGTTGAGTTGATGGTTGGCCAGCAGGTGCAGGTGATCGTTCCAGGTCAGCGGTGCAACGTTGAGGAACGCCTCGGCATCGGCGGCCAGCAGCGGCAGCACCGGCTTGAGGAAAATCACCAGCTGGCGGAACAGGTTGATACCAGTGGCGCAGATGGCCTGGACTTCATCCTGCTTGCCTTCCTGCTTGTTCAGCGACCATGGGGCCTTGTCGGCGATCCAGGCATTGGCGCGGTCGGCCAGGGCCATGATCTCGCGCATGGCGCGGGCAAAGTCGCGGGCTTCATAGGCGTCGGCGATGCTTGGCGCGGCGGCCAGGAAGGCCTCGGTCAACTCGGGGGCGGCATTGCTGTCGACCATCAGCCCGGCATTGCCCTTGTGGATGAAGCCGGCGCAACGGCTGGCGATGTTCACAACCTTGCCCACCAGGTCGGAGTTGACCTTCTGTACGAAGTCTTCGAGGTTCAGGTCCAGATCGTCGACACCACGGCCCAGCTTGGAGGCGTAGTAGTAGCGCAGATATTCCGGCGACAGGTGCTCCAGGTAGGTGCGGGCCTTGATGAAGGTGCCCCGGGACTTGGACATCTTCTGGCCATTGACCGTCAGGTAGCCGTGGACGTTGATGCCGCTCGGCTTGCGGTAGCCGGCGCCTTCGAGCATGGCGGGCCAGAACAGGGCGTGGAAGTTGACGATGTCCTTGCCGATGAAGTGGTACAGCTCGGCGGTGGAGTCCTTGCCCCAGAACGCGTCGAAATCCAGCTCAGGACGACGGGCGCAGAGGTTCTTGAAGCTGGCCATGTAGCCGATTGGCGCGTCCAGCCACACGTAGAAGTACTTGCCCGGCTCGTCCGGGATCTCGAAGCCGAAGTACGGCGCGTCGCGGGAGATGTCCCACTGCTGCAGGCCGGCATCCAGCCACTCGGCGATCTTGTTGGCCACGGCGTCTTGCAGGGTGCCGCTGCGGGTCCAGCTTTGCAGCATCTGCTGGAAGTCCGGCAGCTTGAAGAAGAAGTGCTGGGAATCCTTGAGCACCGGGGTGGCGCCGGAGATCGCCGACTTTGGATCTTTCAGGTCGGTCGGGGCATAGGTGGCGCCGCATTTTTCGCAGTTGTCGCCGTACTGGTCCTCAGTGCCGCACTTCGGGCAGGTGCCCTTGATGAAGCGGTCGGCCAGGAACATTTTCTTTTCCGGGTCGAAATACTGCGTGATGGAGCGCGTGGCGATGTGCCCGGCGTCCCGCAGCTTGAGGTAGATCTGGCTCGACAGCTCACGGTTTTCTTCGGCGTGGGTCGAGTGGAAGTTGTCGAAGTCCACCAGGAAGTCGGCAAAGTCGGCGCTGTGTTCGGCCTGGACGTTGGCGATCAGTTGTTCCGGGGTGATGCCTTCCTTTTCCGCGCGCAGCATGATGGCCGAGCCGTGTGCGTCGTCGGCGCAAACATAGATGCATTGGTTGCCGCGATGCTTCTGGAAGCGCACCCACATGTCGGTCTGGATGTACTCAAGCATGTGGCCAAGGTGAATGGAACCATTGGCATAGGGCAGGGCGCTGGTGACGAGGATCTTGCGTGGCTCGGACATGGGGCTCGGCTACTTGATGAAACGGAGGTCGGCCACTATAAAGCGCCAGCGCGGATTTTTCACCCTTCCGGGCACATTGTGCACAGCAAGCTTTCTCGCCACGAAGGAGTCGGCGGCGTAGGATAGCCGCCTGATTTTCCAGTCTTGTTATCGGAGTTGCCCATGAGCGCCGTCAATCGCGCAGCGGTGGAAGCCGTCCTTCGCCAATACACCGACCCTTACCTGAACCAGGACCCGGTCAGCGCCGGCTGCGTGCGCGACATCGACGTCCAGGGCGACCGGGTCACGGTCCGCATGGAACTGGGTTATGCCGCCGGCCTGTTCAAGAGCGGCTGGGCGCAGATGCTGCAACTGGCCATCGAGGGCCTGGACGGCGTGAGCTCGGCCAAGGTCGAGATCACCAGCGTGATCGCCGCGCACAAGGCCCAGGCGCAGATCCCGGGCCTGGCCAACGTCAAGAACGTGGTGGCGGTGGCGTCCGGCAAGGGCGGCGTGGGCAAGTCCACCACTGCGGCCAACCTGGCCCTGGCCCTGGCCCGCGAAGGCGCCAAGGTGGGGATTCTCGACGCTGATATCTATGGTCCGAGCCAGGGCATCATGTTTGGCATTGCCGAAGGCACCCGGCCGAAGATCAAGGACCAGAAGTGGTTCGTGCCCATCGAGTCCCATGGGGTCGAGGTCATGTCCATGGCTTTCCTCACCGACGACAACACGCCGATGGTCTGGCGCGGCCCGATGGTCTCCGGCGCCTTGCTGCAACTGGTGACCCAGACCGACTGGGGCAATCTCGATTACCTGGTGATCGACATGCCGCCGGGCACTGGCGATATCCAACTGACCCTGGCGCAGAAAGTCCCGGTGGCCGGTGCGGTGATCGTCACCACGCCGCAGGACCTGGCGTTGCTGGATGCGCGCAAGGGCGTCGAGATGTTCCGCAAGGTCAACATCCCGGTGCTGGGCGTGGTGGAGAACATGGCGGTGCACATCTGCTCGAACTGTGGCCATGCCGAGCATCTGTTTGGCGAAGGCGGTGGCGAGAAGCTGGCCAGTCAATACGATGTTGAACTGCTGGCTTCGTTGCCGTTGTCGATGCTGATCCGCGAACAGGCCGATGGTGGCAAGCCGACGGTGATCGCCGAGCCTGAAAGCCAGATCGCCATGGTCTATCAGGAACTGGCGCGGCATGTCGGCGCGCGCATCGTCTTGCAGGAAGCCAGCGCTCCGGCGATGCCCAGCATCACTGTCAGCGATGACTGATTCGCCGTACTTCTAGGTGCCGGCACCCCCCAAGAAAAAGCCCGATGTGCAAACATCGGGCTTTTTCTTGGGGGCTCAGACTCGCAGGCCGCCGTCCATTTCCAGGATGCGTCCGGTGTAGTAGTCGTTCTCGAAGATGTACGCCGCTGAATGGGCGATCTCTTCCGGTTTGCCCATGCGCTTGAGCGGAATGCCGGAAGTCATCTTCTCCAGGGCCTCAGGCTTCATGCCTAAGGTCATCTCGGTTTCGATAAAGCCCGGGGCAATGCCGGCCACGCGGATGCCATAGCGCGCCAGTTCCTTGGCCCAGGTCACGGTAGCTGCCGCTACGCCGGCCTTGGCCGCGGAATAGTTGGTCTGGCCGATATTGCCGGCGCGCGAGATTGACGAGATGTTGATGATCGCGCCGCTGTTGTTCAGCTCGATCATTTTCGCCGCCACCTCACGGGTGCAGAGGAAGACGCCGGTCAGGTTGACGTCGATCACCGCCTGCCACTGGGCCAGGCTCATCTTGGTCATCTCGCCGTCCTTGACCTTGACCAGCAGGCCGTCGCGCAGGATCCCGGCATTGTTGATCAGGCCGTGGATGGCACCGAAGTCCTCGGCGACTTGGGCCACCATGTGGTTGACCTGTTCTTCATTGGCGACGTTGCACAGATAGGCTCGGGCTTCTACGCCGTGGGCCTTGCAGGCCGCGACCGCCTGGTCGAGTTTTTCCTGGTTCAGGTCCACCAGGGCCAGCCGTGCGCCCTTGGCGGCGAAATACTCGGCCATGGAGCGGCCCAGACCTTGGCAACCGCCGGTGATAATGATTACTTTGTCAGTGAGTTGCATTCGCATGTCCCGCTAGCAGGTCTTGAGGGGTGGTCCTTTTGGGGGCACCTCGGCTGGCTGCCGGACCTGGCCTGGCTGCAGAAGAGAATTGCCCCGTTGGCGTAGCTGGAACAATGCTCCAGGCGCCCGTCCGTTTTCGACGGATTCTAAAGAAGGAGTCATAAAGTGAGCGTTGAAGCTGCCAAGAATGCACGAGAATTGCTGCTCAAGGAATACCGCGGCGTGTTGTCGACGCACTCCAAGGCCATGCCGGGTTTTCCCTTTGGGTCCGTAGTGCCTTATTGCCTGGATGCCGAGGGGCGACCGCTGATTCTTATCAGCCGCATTGCCCAGCACACCCACAATCTGCAGAAGGATTCCAAGTGTTCGCTGCTGGTGGGCGAGCGCGATGCCGACGACGTGCAAGCAGTGGGGCGCCTGACCTACCTGGCCGAAGCCGAGAAGCTTGAGGATCAGGACGCCATCGAGGCCGCCGCCGAGCGCTACTACCGCTATTTCCCGGAATCCCAGAACTACCATAAGGCCCATGACTTCGATTTCTGGGTGCTCAAGCCCGTGCGTCACCGCTATATCGGCGGTTTCGGCGCCATTCACTGGGTGGATCAAGTGGCCCTGGCCAACCCGTTCGCCGGCAAGGCCGAGCTGAGCATGGTGGAACATATGAACAGCGACCACGCCAAAGCTATTGCCCACTATGTGGAGTTGGCCGGACTGCCGCACAGCGAGCCCGCGCAACTGGCCGGAATCGACAGTGAAGGCATGCACCTGCGCATTGGCCAGGCTCTTTACTGGCTGCCCTTTCCAAGCCTTTGCAACACGCCGACACAAGTGCGCGAAGCCCTGGTTTTTCTGGCCCACGCCGATCAATGGCCGAAAAATCCGGCACCGGGTGCTTGAATTCACGAATTGGCGACGTCATTTACGGTCTACTGGAAGGCATTCTTCCGCAGAGGAAACCATTTGATGCGCCCTTTTCTGTTGCTCTTTTTACTGTTCCCGGTGCTGGAGCTGTTCGTCTTCGTCAAGGTCAGCGCGGCCATCGGGTTTTTCCCGGCACTGCTGCTGATCATTCTCGGTTCGATGCTCGGTGTGCTGGTGTTGCGCGTGGCCGGTCTGGCCACGGCACTGCGTGCTCGTGAAAGTCTCAATCGCGGCGAGCTGCCGGCTCAGCAGATGCTCGAAGGGCTGATGCTGGCCCTGGGTGGCGGCCTGCTGATCCTGCCGGGGTTCATCAGCGATGTATTCGGCCTGCTGATGCTGCTCCCTATCAGTCGTCGTCTGATGGCCAATAAAATGCGCCAGCGTGCCGAGGAGCAGGCCCTGCGCCAACGCGCCTTTGCCGATGACATGCGTGCGGCCCGTGGCGGCCCGGCGCCGCAACAGCCGTTGGGCCGTGAGCCCAATGTCATTGAAGGTGAGTTCGAGCACCGAGATTCTTGATAACTGGCCTCAAACACACGGCACCTTCGGGTGCCGTGTTCGTTTTAACCCGGGTGATGTAAAAAATTTCATCAGCCAGCCCTTGTAATAACCTTATGCGCCCTTATGTAACGGTCACCGCAAGGTTTCTGGTGCTGACACCAGACAGACTTCCGCGGCTCGCTCGTCGAGCCGCACCCGGCAAAGCCGGATTTGCTAACCCGCCGGTATCGACACCGGCCGTTGAAAACCACAATTAGGAGAGATCGACAATGAAGCTTCGTCCTCTGCATGACCGCGTCGTCATCCGTCGCAGCGAAGAAGAATCGAAAACTGCTGGCGGCATCGTTCTGCCTGGTTCGGCTGCTGAAAAACCTAACCGTGGCGAAATCGTCGCTGTAGGTACCGGCCGTGTGCTGGACAACGGTGAAGTACGTGCGCTGGCCGTGAAAGTGGGTGACAAAGTGGTGTTTGGCCCGTACTCCGGCAGCAACACCGTGAAAGTCGATGGCGAAGATCTGCTGGTAATGGCTGAGAACGAGATTCTCGCCGTTATCGAAGGCTGATTTCCCACGTATTTCCCCGCTACTACACAGTATTTAAGGAATATCGATCATGGCTGCTAAAGAAGTTAAATTCGGCGATTCCGCCCGCAAGAAAATGCTCACTGGTGTCAACGTTCTGGCTGACGCAGTAAAAGCGACCCTGGGCCCGAAAGGCCGTAACGTGATCATCGAGAAGAGCTTCGGCGCTCCGACCATCACCAAGGACGGCGTTTCCGTAGCCAAAGAAATCGAGCTGAAAGATCGCTTCGAAAACATGGGCGCGCAGCTGGTCAAAGACGTTGCCTCCCGTGCCAACGATGACGCTGGCGACGGCACCACCACCGCTACCGTTCTGGCTCAGTCGATCGTCAACGAAGGCCTGAAAGCCGTCGCTGCCGGCATGAACCCGATGGACCTGAAACGCGGTATCGACAAGGCCACCATCGCCATCGTCAAAGAGCTGAAAGGTCTGTCCAAGCCATGCGCTGACTCCAAAGCCATCGCTCAGGTCGGCACCATCTCCGCCAACTCCGACAACTCCATCGGCGACATCATTGCCGAAGCCATGGAAAAAGTCGGTAAAGAAGGCGTGATCACCGTTGAAGAAGGCTCGGGCCTGGAAAACGAACTGTCGGTTGTAGAAGGCATGCAGTTCGACCGTGGCTACCTGTCCCCTTACTTCATCAACAAGCCGGACACCATGGTCGCCGAACTCGACGGCCCGCTGATCCTGCTGGTGGACAAGAAGATCTCCAACATTCGCGAAATGCTGCCAGTGCTGGAAGCCGTTGCCAAAGCCGGCCGCCCACTGCTGATCGTGGCTGAAGACGTTGAAGGCGAAGCCCTGGCGACTCTGGTTGTGAACAACATGCGTGGCATCGTCAAAGTCGCTGCCGTCAAGGCACCGGGCTTCGGCGACCGTCGCAAGGCCATGCTGCAGGACATCGCCGTTCTGACCGGCGGTACCGTGATCTCCGAAGAGATCGGCCTGAGCCTGGAAAGCACCACCCTGGAGCACCTGGGTAACGCCAAGCGCGTGATCCTGTCCAAAGAAAACACCACCATCATCGACGGTGCTGGCGTTGAAGCGGACATCCAGGCTCGTGTGACCCAGATCCGTCAACAAGTGGCCGACACTTCGTCCGACTACGACCGTGAAAAACTGCAAGAGCGTCTGGCCAAGCTGTCCGGCGGCGTTGCAGTGATCAAGGTTGGCGCTGGCTCCGAAGTTGAAATGAAAGAGAAGAAAGCCCGCGTTGAAGACGCCCTGCACGCGACCCGTGCAGCCGTTGAAGAAGGCGTGGTACCTGGCGGTGGCGTAGCCCTGATCCGTGCTCTGCAAGGCATCAAGGACCTCAAAGGCGACAACGCCGATCAGGACGTGGGTATCGCTGTTCTGCGTCGCGCGATCGAAGCCCCACTGCGTCAGATCGTTGCCAACTCCGGCGACGAGCCAAGCGTGGTGGTGGACAAGGTCAAGCAGGGCGCTGGTAACTTCGGTTACAACGCTGCCACCAGCGAATACGGCGACATGATCGAAATGGGCATCCTGGATCCAACCAAGGTAACCCGTTCCGCGCTGCAAGCCGCTTCGTCCATCGGCGGTCTGATTCTGACCACCGAAGCCGCTGTTGCTGAAATCGTGGAAGACAAGCCTGCAGCTGGCGGCATGCCAGACATGGGCGGCATGGGTGGCATGGGCGGCATGATGTAAGCCAGCCTTACCCCCGTACTGAAAAAGCCCCGCCGGTGAAAACCGGCGGGGCTTTTTTGTGCCTGAAATTGAGGGGCGCCTGTCGGTGCCGCCTTTGGCATGGACTGAGAATGGCCAGGCCCTTGCCGTCGAACAGTCCCAGGTGTTGGTGGTTGCCCACCAGGAGCGCAGTGGCCGTGGGGTGTCTTGCAACAGTTCCAGGACGCTCGATTCGTCGTTCAGGTTCAACAACCCAACAGCGCTGGCGCGGCGAACATCCACTGAGTTCTGGCCAATGAAACGCATTGGCTCATTCTGCTTGGCGGGTAAGCCAGGAAGTGGCTGTTCCTGTCTGTTTCTTGTCGGCAAACGGTCGGCAGTCTGGGCTTGCCCCTGTAGTCAGGTTGTGAGCCAGCGGTGAAAAATTTGTTAAGCCATTGAAGGGGTGAAAAGTGCCCCAGGAGCGGTCAGACAAGGCTGGCGGCGAGTCGGACTTGGCCTTAAGCTGCGCGAGCCAAGACGGCCCTAACTGTGTGCGGAGAGAGTGCCGATGCGAATTCTACTGGTCGAAGACAACCGCGATATTCTCGCCAACCTGGCGGATTACCTGGGACTCAAGGGCTATACCGTGGACTGCGCCCAGGATGGTCTGTCGGGGTTGCACCTGGCTGCCACCGAGCATTACGACCTGATCGTGCTCGACATCATGCTGCCAGGGATCGACGGCTACACCCTGTGCAAGCGCCTGCGCGAAGATGCCCGGCGCGATACCCCAGTGATCATGCTCACGGCCCGCGACCAGTTGGATGACCGGCTTCAGGGCTTCAAGTCCGGGGCTGACGACTATCTGCTCAAGCCATTTGCCCTGTCCGAACTGGCCGCGAGGATCGAGGCGGTGATGCGCCGTACCCAGGGCGGTGGTCGTCGAGCGCTGCAGGTCGGTGACCTCAGTTATGACCTCGATACCCTGGAAGTCACCCGCGAAGGGCGTCTGCTCAAGCTCAACCCGGTGGGCCTCAAGCTGCTGGCAGTGTTGATGCAGAAGAGCCCCCATGTGTTGCGCCGGGAAATCCTCGAAGAGGCCCTGTGGGGCGATGACTGTCCGGACAGTGACAGCCTGCGCAGCCATGTCCACCAACTGCGCCAGGTGATCGACAAGCCGTTCGCCAAGCCGTTGCTGCACACCGTGCACGGTGTCGGCTACCGGTTGGCCGAGGGTCGTGATGGAGTTTAAGCAGAGCCTTGCCCAGCGCATCATCATCGCCTTTGCCTTGATGAGCGCACTGGTGGCGGGGGCTTTCGCCATGGGCATCGTGGCGACCGTGCATCTGGTGGAGGAGAAACTCATCTCCGCCGGCCTTGGCGGCGATCTGCAACGCCTGTTGCTGATGGATAACGTTGCCGACTGGAATCACCGCCCCGAGCCCGACCAGCTGTTCTACTACAGTGGCGGGCGCGGCGACTTCGAGTTGCCCAAGGACCTGAGGCATCTGGACCCAGGCTTCCATGAAGTGTTTCGCGAGCAGCTGTCCTATCACGCCATGGTTGAAGTGGTGGATGGCCGGCGTTATGTGCTGCTGCAGGATCAGAGTGATTTCGAAGAGCGCGAGCGGGTGCTGTTCGCGGTGGTGCTGGTGGGCTTTGTCCTCAGCCTGGCGCTGGCGGTGTTCCTGGGTTGGGTCTTGGCGCGTAGGGTGATGGCACCGGTGGTTCGTCTGGCTCGCCAGGTCCGTCACCGCGATCAATTGCTGGGCCTGGCCCCGCCCCTGGCGCCGGATTATGCGGCGGATGAGGTGGGCGAGTTGGCGATCGCCTTCGATGCGACGCTGGGACGTCTGCGCCAGGCTTTGAGCCGTGAGCGCCTGTTCACCAGTGACGTCAGCCATGAACTGCGAACGCCGCTGATGGTTCTGGCCACGTCCTGCGAGCTGCTCCTGGAAAACCCTGGGCTTGATCCCCGTGGACGATCCCAGGTCGAACGTATTGCCCGGGCCTGCGACGAAATGCGTGAGCTGGTGCAGACGTTCCTGATGCTGGCCCGGGCCCAGCGAGAAGATGCCAGCATGTCGCCGCAACTGACGTTGACCCAGGCTGCCAAGGACCTGATCGGGGTGTGGCGCGAATTCATCGAAGCCAAGGGTATCGAGCTGATCTTCGAGCCGGGGCAACCGGGTGAAACTCGCTACAACGCCACCTTCCTGCATGCGGTGATGGGCAATCTGTTGCGCAATGCCTTGCACTACACCGAACAGGGATTCATTCGCTTGAGTCTGGTGGCGGATGGATTTGTCGTCGAGGACAGCGGCGTGGGCATTCCCGAGGAAAAACGTGAGGCGATGTTCCAGCCCTTTGTCCGTGGCGATGAAAAACGCGGTGAGGGCCTGGGGCTGGGCCTGTCCCTGGTCCAGCGCATCTGCGAGAACCAGGGCTGGAGCGTCACTCTCAGTACCATGACCCCCAATGGCTGTCGTTTTCACGTTCAGCTCCCCCCTTCCAAGGCTTGAATACTCTTGCCAGGCCCTGTTTTGCAGGGCCACTCGCTTGTCGATTTTTCTTCTGAAGTGGCCCCAGGCCATTGCCTGCTGCCTGTAAAACTCTGAAATATTTCATCGTTGGACGGTACGAAGTTTTCACAAGGGGATGACCTGTCGCTGACATGCCGCTGCCTAAGGTGGCGCCATCAGTTGCAGGAGACTTTGATGATGGCGACACCGATCAAGCTGGAATTTTCCGACAAGTACGATGCCCAACATGCGCAGCAATACCTGCTCAAGCACCAGCAAGGACTGGCACGACAGTTGTCCCACAAGCGTGATGAACAATTGGCTCGCGCTGCGCTGGCCCTGGCGGGAGAGCCGGGCCTGGTGCTGGACCTGCCGTGTGGCGCGGGCCGTTTCTGGCCGCTGCTGACCGAAAAGGCCAATCGAGTCATTGTTGGCGCTGACAATTCAGCGGCTATGCTCAGCACCGCTACGGTGGCGCAACCGGCCGACGTGGTGAAACGGGTACGAGCCTTGCAGACGTCTGCGTTTGCCATCGATTTACCGGACAACGCTGTGGACTGCATTTTTTCCATGCGGTTGCTGCACCACATCGGCGAGGTCGAGCATCGGATGGCGCTGCTACGGGAGTTTCAGCGGGTTACCCGTGACAGCGTGATTATCTCGCTATGGGTCGATGGCAATTTCAAGGCCTGGAAGCGCAAGCGTATGGAGCGCAAGCGGCTGTCCGAAGGTGGGCAGGAGGGTTACCAGAATCGTTTCGTGTTACCGGCGGCTACGGTCGAAGAAGAGTTCAGGCAAGCCGGTTTTCGTGTCCAGGAGCATCTGGACTTCTTTCCGCTCTACGCCATGTGGCGAGTCTACGTATTACGCAAGAGGTAAGAGGATGGCTGTTGAATGTGCTTCGGAAATGGATGCCGTGCCCACAGATTGCTTCGAATACTTCTGGGACCAACAAGGTGAATGGGTCGAGCAACCCAATAAGCGTCGAGGCGGTGAGAGCGGCGTGCAGCGCCTGATCAGCGGCGGTCGTTTGCTCTATGCCAAGCGGCAGATCGGGCATATTCATCGCAGTTTTCTGCATCCTTTTGGCCGTCCGACTGTCCTGCGTGAGCGGGATGCCCTGCAAAGCTTGCGTTCGCTGGATATAGAGGTGCCGGAACTGGTGTTCTGCGGCGCCCGGCGCGGCCCCGAGCACCAGTGGCAGGCCCTACTGGTGACCGCTGCGCTCGACGGCTTCGTGGAAATCGACAACTGGTATGCCGCAGGTGAGCGTGAACGCCACGGCGAAGCGTTGCACGAACGAGTGTTGCAGACACTGGCGCAGACCCTGGCGCGCATGCACAAGGGCCGTTGGCAGCATGGCTGCCTGTATTCCAAACATGTTTTCGTGCGAGTAGATGGCGAGGGCGAGCAGGCCCAGGTGAGGATTGCATTGCTGGATTTCGAGAAGTGCCGCCAGCGCCTGAGCAGCCGCCGGGCGGCGGCCCACGACCTTAAGCAACTGCGCCGCCATTCGTCGTGGAATGACACCGACTGGCAAAAGCTCTACTACCTTTATAGAACGGTGTTTGGCAGCCCCATCAAAGGTTTATAGCTATGAAGCTAGAAATTGCACGAGGTTTGTTCCTGGCAGGAGCCTTGGCAGTTGCTTCCTTGGCGATGGTTGTCTGGGAGCAGCCGCGAACGCAGGTTCTCAGCGCCGCTCAGGGTGAACATTGCCCATTGCCACGGGGGGCAAAGAGCTCGGTGGCGGTCAAGCCGGATCATGAACTGCTGCTGTTCATGTTCGGCATGAGCCAGGCGTTGAAGCCCCAGAGTTGAAGACCTGAAACTGCCACCTGAAGGCCTCGCATTGCGAGGCCTTTTGTTTGTCCCCGGCTCAGGCGTCCGGCTTGGCTAGCAGGGTGTAGATGCAGGGCAGGACGAAGAGGGTGAACAGGGTGCCGATGGACATGCCTGTGGCAATCACCGTGCCGATATCGAAGCGGCTGACTGCTCCGGCACCGCTGGCCAGGATCAGTGGCACCATGCCGAACACCATCGCCGCTGTGGTCATCAGCACTGGGCGCAGGCGAATGGACGCGGCTTGCTCCACCGCCTGTCGGGCGCTGAGTCCCTGGTCCCGGCGCAGTTGGTTGGCGAATTCGACAATCAGGATCCCATGCTTGCTGATCAGGCCGATCAGCGTCACCAGGCCGACCTGGGTGTAGATGTTCATGCTCGACCAGCCGAGAAACAGCGGGATCAGGGCGCCGCAGATCGACAGTGGCACGGTCACCAGAATCACCACCGGGTCGCGGAAGCTTTCGAACTGCGCCGCCAGTACCAGGAAAATGATCGCCAGGGCCAGGCCAAAGGTGACCCAGAGCGCGCTGCCTTCCTGGACGTACTGGCGGGCGGCGCTGGCATAGTCGAACGCATAGCCGGCGGGGGCCTCCTGCGTGGCGATCTGGCGCATGGTGTCGATGGCTTCGCCCATGCTGACCACGGGCACACCGGAAATGGTCGCGGCATTGAGTTGCTGGAACTGGTTCAACTGCCGAGGGCGGGCGCGGTCGCTGACTTTGATCAGGGTCGACAGCGGCAAGGCCTCACCCTTGCTGTTCTTCACGTAGTAGTTGTTCAGCCAGTCAGGGTTGTCCCGATAGGCGCGCTCCACTTGGGCGATCACTTTATAGCTGCGTCCGTCGATGGTGAAACGGTTGATTTCCGCCTCGCCGAGCAAGGTCGCCAGCGTACCCCCCAGGTCCTGCATGGTAACGCCCATCTGCGCCGCCTTGGCCCGATCGATGTCGACCACTACCTCGGGCTTGTCGAAGGCCAAGTCAATGTCGACAAAGGCGAATTTCCCCGACTCCATGGCGCGTTTCTTTACCCGGTTGGCCACCTCCAACAGGGACTCGTAATCGTTGGGGGTGTTGATCACGAAGGCAAAGGGCAGGCCCTCGCCGGTACCGGGCAAGGCTGGCAGGTTGAAACCGAAGACTTGCAGGCCGGCAATGCCTGCCAGTTTCTCCTGGACCTGAGGCAGGATTTGCATCTGGGTCTGTTGGCGCTGGTCCCAGGGCTTGAGCAGGAAGCCGCCGATCCCTGACTGCACTCCGTTGAAACCGTTGATCTGGAATGAGGAGTAGTACTCGGGGAACTCCTTGAAGATCGCCAGGAACTCATCGGTGTAGGCATTGAGGTACTCTAGGTTGGCCGGTTGCGGCGCCGTGGCCAGCATGAAAATGATGCCCTGGTCTTCGTCCGGAGCCAGCTCCGCCTTGGTGAACTTGAGCAGCAGGGGAATCAGGCACAGCACAATCAGTGCGAACACCAGTACGACGGGGCGGGTATCAAGGGTGCTGTGGAGCAGGCGCTGGTAGCGCTGCTTCAGGCTGTCGAAAATCCGGTCCAGGCGATGGGACAGGCCGCTGGGGTTTTCCTCGCGGCGCAGCAACAATGCACACATCATCGGTGACAGGGTCAGGGCGACGATCCCGGAAATCACCACGGCCCCGGCCAGCGTCAGGGCGAACTCCTTGAACAGGGCCCCGGTGAGTCCCTGGAGAAAACCAATGGGGGCGTAAACCGCCGCCAGGGTGATGGTCATCGATACCACCGGCATGGCGATTTCCCGCGCTCCTTCGATGGCCGCGTCCAGGGGGGACTTGCCCTCTTCGATGTGCCGATGGATGTTCTCCACCACCACGATGGCGTCGTCCACCACCAGGCCGATGGCCAGGACCATGGCCAGCAAGGTCAGCAGGTTGATCGAGTAGCCCATCAACTGCATGAAGAACATCACGCCGATCATCGACAGTGGAATGGTCACTACCGGGATCACCACCGAACGCAAGGCGCCAAGAAACAGGAACACCACCACAATCACGATCAATACTGCCTCGAACAGGGTCTTGAGCACCTCGTCGATGGAGGCCTGGATAAACAGCGTGGCGTCGTAGGCAATGTCTAATTTGAGGGTCGGGGGCAATTGCGCTTCCAGTTCCGGGAGCAGCTTGCGCACCTCCTTGATCACGTCCAGAGGGTTGGCTCCGGGGGTGGCCTTGATGCCGATGTAGACCGAGGGGACGCCGCCGAAGGAACTGATGGCGTTGTAGTTTTCCGCACCCATTTCCACCCGCGCCACATCCTTGAGCAGGACCCGGCTGTCGCCATCGGTTTTCAACGGGATAGCGGCGAATGCCTCGGCGGATTTCAGTTCGGTGTTGGCATTGATACTGGTGACGACGTACTCGCCCTTGACCTCGCCGGCGGCGGACAGAAAGTTGTATTGGCGCACGGCATTGCTCACGTCGCTGGCCGCCAGGCCATAGGCCGCCAGCTTCACCGGGTCCAGCCACAGGCGCATGGCGAACACCTGATTACCGAGGATCTCCGCCTCGGCCATGCCCGGCAGGGTCGCCAGCTTGGGCTGGATCACGCGCGACAGGTAGTCGGTGATCTGTGGGTTGTTCAGTTGCGGGCTGGAGAAGCTGATGTACATCAGCACCGAGGCGTCGGCTGCTTCTTTGCTCAACACCGGGTCTTCGGCTTGCTGGGGCAGCTTGTTCTTGACCTCGTTGGCCTTGGCCAGCAGTTCGGTGAACAGGCGGTCGCTGTTGGAGCCGATCCGGGCGTAGATCGAGATCACCGAGAAGTTCTGCCGGCTCACCGAGGTCATGTAGTCGATGCCTTCGGCGCTAGCCAGGCTCTGCTGCATGGGCTGGGTGATATAGCCCTGGATGGTTTCGGCATTGGCCCCGGGGTAGGCGGTGGTCACCGTGATCAGGGCGTTCTCCATCTGCGGGTACTGGCGCAAGGGCAGCTTGCTCCAGGCCTGGAACCCCAACAGCACAATCAGCAGGCTGACCACGGTCGCGAGCACCGGGCGGCGAATGAACGGATCGGTAAAGGCCATGGGGATTCCTTGATCAGTCGGCGCGGGGCTGGCTGTTCGGCTGTTCCGGTTGCAGCTTGTCCGGAGTGATGCTGATGTCGGCGCCGTTATCCAGTTTGATCTGACCGGCACTGACCACCTGTTCGCCCTTTTTCACGCCCTTGTTGATCATCACCAGGCCGCCGCGATGCTCGCCCGTGTCGACGAAGCGCCGCTCGGCGACCAGCAGCGGCTGGCCCTTGGGGTCTTTCTCCAGGCTGCCGTCGGCGGCTTTCTTTTGCGTTACCACATACACCGAGTTGCCGTAGAGGGAGTAGGTGAGGGTGCTTTCCGGCACCACGACCTTGAGCTGCGGATCGGGGAGCAATACTTGCAGGTCGGCGAACATGCCTGGCAGCAAGCGGCCTCCGGGGTTGGCCAGGGTGGCGCGTACCAGCACGTTGCGGGTGCTGTTCTCGACCTTGGGGTTGATGGCGCTGATGCTGCCGGGGAACGACTCTCCGGGGAACGCCGCAACGCTGAGTTCCACGGTCTGGCCCAGGCGGATCTTGGGCACCGATTGTTCCGGGATGTAGAAGTCCACGTACAGGCTGCTCAGGTCCTGCAGGGTGGCGATCACTGTGCCGCTGGCCAGGAAGTCGCCGATATCCACCTGGCGGATGCCGATCGTGCCGGCAAAGGGGGCGAGAATGCGTTTCTTGGCCAGGGCTGCCTTGAGCTGGTTGACCGTGGCCTTGTTTTTTTGCAGCTGTGCCGAGAGTCGGTCGTACTCGCCCTTGGAAATCGCCTGGCTGCCCACCAGTTGGCTGCCGCGTCCGAAATCCAGCTGGGCCAGGCCGAGGTCGGCCTGGGCGGTTTCCAGCAGGGCGCTTTCCACCGCGCTGTCCAGGGTCAGCAACGGCTGGCCGGCCTTGACCTGCTGCCCGGATTCGAACTGCAGGTCCTTGACCGTACCGGCGACTTCCAGGCTGAGGTTGACCCCTTGCAGGGCCT
The DNA here is from genome assembly GCF_018390395.1 of Pseudomonas sp. RC4D1. NCBI lineage: Bacteria > Pseudomonadati > Pseudomonadota > Gammaproteobacteria > Pseudomonadales > Pseudomonadaceae > Pseudomonas > Pseudomonas sp. RC4D1. Next base: position 1,661,816 of record NZ_JAHBAW010000002.1, on the reverse strand, counting down.
TGAGGCTGCCGACACTGGGCAGCCGGCTTTGCCAGGGGCGCTCGTCGGCGGTAACCACCGCCACGCTGATCGGCGGCTTGGGGGCCGAGTAGACCTGGACCATCTTGTAGATCGAAAACGCCTTGTAGCCGGCCAGCAACAGCACGACCAACAGGACCACACCCAGCATGATCAGCATGCGGCGACGCAGCATATTCCGCTTCCTTGGAAAGCCCGGTAAACAAGCCCGGTAGACATTACTCCGAGTCGCGTGCGGGTTCCAGATGAGCGTCCTGTCGTTCAGCGAAGCTCCCGGCGCCAAGGCCGGGGAGGTTTTTTCAGATCAGATGCAGATGGTTGTCCCAGAGCCCTGCGGGCAGATCCAGCGGCTTTGCCACAATCTGTGTCTGACGACAGTCGTAGAAGCGGCAACGGCCTTGTCCCGACGTCACCACGAAGCCGTCGGCCACGGCGCCGACGCCGGCACAGTCTGGCAGGGGCGCATCGACCCGCACTGCGCCGCTGTCTAGGTCCCAGATGAAGAAGCGGTTGCCCCGGGGGGCGGTCAGGGCCACCAGGCGCAGGTCGCTGTGCACCGCGACGCTGGCGGTGTAGTGCCCCATGGCTTGCAGCTGCTGTTCGGGCACCGGGAAGGCCGCGAAGGGCTGGCCCGGACGCTTGATTGCCAGGAGTTCCGAGGGCTCGTGGGCGGCGCCCATGAACTGCTGGCCGGTGACGATGGTGCCGTCGCTGGCGATGCCCATGTGGCGCACGCTGTTCATCTGCTGGGCCAGGGTTTCCTTGCTCAACAGGGTGCCGTCGCGCTGCATCAGCACCAGGCTGGGCTCCATGGCATCGAGGTTCATCTCCACCCGGCTCTCGGCTTCAGTGCGGATGCCGCCATTGGCTACCACCAGGGTTTCACCGTCGGGCATCCACGACACCTGGTGCGGGCCGATACCGTGGGTGGACAGCTCAGCGCTGTGCACCAGGCGCTCGCCTTCGAAGCGATACACCCCGAGCAGGCCGCGGCCGGGGTCCCGGGTGTCGTTCTCGGTGGCGTACAACCACTGGCCATCCTTGTGGATCACCGCATGGCCGTAGAAGTGCCGGTCAGGTTGCGAGGTCACGGTCTGCAGCAGCGCGCCGTTGCGCAGGTCGATCAGGTAACTCTCGGTGCCCGGGCGCCGGGCCACGAACAGGGCGATCGGCAACTGCGGGTGATTGATGATGTCATGGCAACGCTGGCCGACCTGGGTGGCAAACACCTGTTTACCGTCCAGCTGATAACCGACGGCGTAATGCTTGCCGTCACCATCGTCCCTGGCCGAAAGCAGCAAGGGCTGTTTGCCCTTTTGCTTGAACAGCGTCCAGCCGCCCAAGGTCACCGCACTGAGCAGCAGGCTGCCCAGAACCAAAGCCTGACGTCGCAGCATCATCAGTCACCGTCGTTGGCGTTGAAGCCCAGTTGGATACCCAGCGCCTTGGCCAGTTCGCCTTCGTGCAGGCGGTGGACCACGTTGAGGCTGTCGTACAGATCATTGAGCTGCTGGCGCCCGGCGTCGTCACCGAGCATTTCGGTCAGCGAGCGCTGGGTGCTGGCGAAGAGTTTCAGCGAGGCGGCGTATGCAGCGTCGATCTTGTCGGCCAGGGGCTTCTGATCGGCTGGCAACAGGCCGCGCAGGCCCTTGTTGTCGACTCCGGCCCAGACCGTCTGAGCAGCGCTGAGGCTGGCCTCAAGGCCTTGCAGGGACGACTGGCTGCGCCAGGCGTCGGCCTGGAACGGCTGGGGAATGCCCTTGGTCTGGCGGCCCATCGGCGTGCCGAGCTTCTTCTTCAGGGTATCCAGGGCAGTGACCTGGACCCGCAGCAAATCAGCGATGGCTTCATGGGAGTCGGCGTAGCGCTGGTTGGGGAACTTGCTCATCTGCGCGAGCATGCCGTCGTTGGTATTCCAGCCCGCCAGGATTTCTTCCGCCAGTTGTTTCTGACGTTCACCGATGGCGGTCAACAGTGGGCAGTAGCGAGCTTTCTGTGCGCTGTCGGCCATGTCGATCTTGCTGTCGAACAGGATGTACTCGTAGGCCGACAGGCCTTGCACCACCACACTGGACTTGGCCAGGGCCGCGGCATCGATCTGCGCATTGGCGCTGACCAGTTGTTCGACCTGGCGGCCCACCAGGTTTTTCTTGTCCGGCCAGAACTGCACTTGCCAGGCGCGGTTGCCCTCGGCCAGCGGGCCGATCAGCAGCGGTTGTAGCTCGGCCCAGGCCTTTTGTGCGTGGAGGAAGTCGGCACGGGCGGTGTCCAGGCTTTCCTTGCCTTCGCAGAAGGCCAGGGCGCTGATGGCCAGCTGGCGGTCAGCGTCGACCCAACGGCTGTAGGTCGGCAGGATCACCTGCTTGGCGATAGCGGCCGAGGTCACGGCTTGTGGGTCCTGGGGCGAGCAGGCGCCCAGGGCGAGTGCGGCAAGGCTGGTGAACAGCAGTTTGGGGCGGAACATGTTCGGGCTCCCTTTATTGTGGAGAAAGCAGATAAGACGAATGTTTATAGCGAATTCAAAAAGGCCAGCAGCGCGGCACGCTGCTCGGCATTGAAGGCGAGAACCTGTTGCTTCGCGCCCTCGGCTTCGCCGCCATGCCACAGCACCGCCTCCATCAGGTTGCGGGCGCGGCCGTCATGCAGGAACTGGGTGTGGCCACTGATGGTTTCCGTCAGGCCGATGCCCCACAGGGGCGCAGTGCGCCAGTCGCGGCCACTGGCCTTGAACTCAGTGCGGTGGTCCGCCAGGCCCTCCCCCATGTCGTGCAGCAGCAGGTCGCTGTAGGGGCGTATCACCTGATTGGCCAATTCGGGTTCGGCGGCGTTGGCCGCAGTGGTGAAACTTGGGGTGTGGCAAGACTGGCAGCCGGCCTGGAAGAACAGGTTCTTGCCGGCCAGGACCTGGGGCGAATCGACATCGCGGCGCGCCGGTACCGCCAGGTTGCGAGTGTAGAACAGCACCAGGCGCAGGATGTTGTCGCTGACTTCTGGCTCACCGTCCGGACCATTGCCGTTGGGGGCCTGCTTGCAGGCGGTTTGCGCGTCGGTGCAGTCATCGAAGGGCCTCAGGCGGGTGGTCAGGCCCATATCACCAGAGAACGCGTGAACATTTTGTTGATTGAGGTTGGGTTGGCCGGCTTTCCAGCCAAAACGCCCGAGTACGGTCTTTTGCTGGGCGTCATCCCAGACCCAGTTGGGTCGTCCGGCAATGGCCTTATTGCCGGCAGCGGGCCGAGCGTTGGCCAGGATTGCCGCTTCGGGAATGGCCTCCAGCAACCCCAGGCCGATCATCGGCGGCGCCACTCGGGCGGAGAACTGCGTCTCGGGGTGCATTGGGCCGTAGCCCAGGTCCGTGATCTGCAGCCTGGGTTTGCGCAACTCCACCTGGGTGCCGTCCTTGAACCGTACGGGCAGCGGATCGTATTCGACCCGTACCCGGCCTTCGGGGACGACTCCGGGAATCGCCATGTCTTGCAACTGGCCGCCATACACCGGTTCCGGCACCACGCCGACCTGCTCAATGACCTTGGCGTAGGCCGGGGTATCCGGAATCGACAGGCGCACCAGCATCGACACCGCGTTCAGCGCATCCGGCGCGGGCGGATGGCCGCGGCCGTCCTTGACGTGGCAGTTCTGGCAGGCATTGGTGTTGAACAGCGGGCCGAGGCCGTCACGGGCGGTGGTGGTGGAAGGGGCGATCACCCAGGGGTTGCGGAAAAAACTGTTGCCGACGCTGAAGTCCAGGCGTCGGGTCGGTGGCAGGTTGGCCGATGGCAGGGAGAAGGCATTGCGATCGGCCTTGTTGACCGTGGTCGCGCCGCCGGCCCGGGCTTCCCCTGGTTCGGCCTGGGTAAAGCGCGGAGCGTCATCGCAGGCACTCAGGCTCAAGGCCATGAGTAGAGCGGACCAGCGAAGCAGCGACGGGGGCATCGGACATCCTGCAAGACGAGCAAAACAAGGGCGCAAAGTCTAACAGGGCCGCCTGGATTGAATAAGAGGAATTATCGTTTGGTTTGACCCAGGACAAGCTGGCCGGGAAGCGTCCAGGCGCCTGAAACGGAGCGCCACGGGCACAAAAAAGGCGACCCGCAGGTCGCCTTTTGGCTGAAGCCGCGCTGATCAGAACTCGTGATCGGCGTTATCCGGGTTCAGGTCGCTGATGCCCAGCTTGCCCGCAGCCTGTTCGATCGAACCGGTCTGCTTGACCAGGGCGGCGATGGCGTCGCGCACGATCTGGTTGCCGGACTCGTTGCCCGCCGCGATCAGTTGGTCGTAGTGCTCACCCTTGTTGGCGTGGTCGACCATGACCTGGATCTTGGCTTCGGTGGCGGCCAGGTCGGCTTTCAGGGCGGCGTCGGCTGCCGGGTCGGCCTTGGCCACCAGGGACGACAGACTGGCGCCGGTCATCTTGCTGCCGTCGACACGGGTGTACTCGCCCAGGTAGACGTTGCGGATGCCCTTGGCATCGTAAAAGTGCGAGTTGTGGGTGTTGTCGCTGAAGCAATCCTGCTCATCTTCAGGGGAGTTGGCTTCCAGGGATACCTTCATCCGCTCGCCCGCCAGTTCGCCCAGGGACAGGCTGCCCATGCCGAACAGCATCTTGCGCAGGCCAGTCTCGGCCGGTTCGGCTTCCAGGGTGGCGCGGTAGTTGTCGGCCACATCCGGCTTCCAGTTGCCGACCATTTCTTCCAGGTCGTTGACCAGCAGTTGGGTCACGGCCTTCAGGTAGGCGCGACGACGCTCGTTGTGGCCGCCGGTGGCACCGGCACCTTCCAGGTAGTCGGAAGCAGGGCGGGCGCCGGCGCCAGGGCCGGTGCCGTTCAGGTCCTGGCCCCAGAGCAGGAATTCGATGGCGTGGTAGCCGGTGGCGACGTTGGCCTCGGCACCGCCCAGCTCGTTCAGGCTGGCGAGGGTTTGCGGGGTGATGTCTTTCACGTCGACCTTGTCTTCGCCGACCTGGATCTGGGTGTTGGCGATGATGTTGGCGGTGGCGCCCGGGTTGCCCAGTGCGTGCTCGTAGCTCTTGTCGACGTAGTCGATCAGGCCTTCGTCCAGTGGCCAGGCGTTCACCTGACCTTCCCAGTCATCGATGATGGTGTTGCCGAAGCGGAACACTTCGCTCTGCAGATAAGGCACGCGAGCGGCAACCCAGGCAGCCTTGGCGGCTTTCAGGGTGTCGTCGTTGGGCTTGGCGAGGAAGGCATCGATGGCGGTTTGCAGGGTTTTCGCGGTGGATTCGGAGTCGCTGTAAACGGCGAATACCATGTCGGCGTAATGCGCGACTACAGCCTTGGCTGCGGCTTCGTCGACCTTGCCGGCAGCGTCAGTGGCTGGGGTGGCAGTGCTGGCGGCCGGGGTCGGCGCTTGAGCGGCAGCCTTGTCGTCTTTGCCTTCGCCGCAGCCGGCGAGGGAAATAGCGATGGCCAACAGACTGGCGGTAGCCAGAGGCATACGAATCATGGCGAACATCCTGCTTCGAGAGGGGGAGTGGACGGCGCTGGGGGCGCGCAAAACTGCAACATAATGCGAAAGATTTGCATTATGTGTAAAGAGTCGCGCTTGTAAATATTTCTTATTCAGAAGGGGACTGCGCCAGGTCAAGCCGGCCAGTGCTCTGTTTAGGTCAGAGGATCACCGCGTTGCTGCGCTGCGCCTGTTTCAGGTAGGCGCTCAACTCCCGCGCCGGCAGGGGTTTGCTGTAGTGATAGCCCTGACCTTCATGGCAGCCTTCGGAGATGATGTAAGCCTCCTGTTCGGCCGTTTCCACGCCCTCGGCGATCACCTGCATGCCCAGGCTTTTACCCAGCTGGATGATGGCGCGCACGATGGTCGCATCGTCGTCGTCATCCAGCAGATCCTGGACGAAGCTCTTGTCGATCTTGATCTTGTCCAGGGGCAGGCTTTTCAGGTAACTCAGGGACGAATAACCGGTGCCGAAATCGTCGATGGCGATCAGCGCTCCGGAGCGTCGCAGGCTCAGCAGGTGCTGGGCGGCGGTGCTGATGTCTTCCATCAGGCCGGTTTCGGTGACTTCCAGTTCCAGGCTGCGCGGTGGCAGGCGGTAGATCTGCAGCAGGTTGTTGACCACCCGTGGCAGTTCGGCGTGGTGCAGTTGCACCGTGGACAGGTTGACCGCCATACGCAGGTCGCTGAAGCCCATGTCGTGCCATTCGCGCAGTTGGCGGCAGGCCTGATCCAGGACCCATTCGCCGATGGCGATGATGGTGCCGTTCTGCTCCGCCAGGGGAATGAACAGGTCCGGCGGCACCAGGCCGTGTTCCGGGTGTTGCCAGCGAATCAGCGCCTCGACCCCTACCACCCGGTGGTCGCGATAGCTGATCTGTGGCTGATAGACGAGGAAGAACTGCTCCCGGGTCAGGCCTTCACGCAGGTCCTTCTCCAGTTCCCGGCGCCGGCGCATTTCGCTGTCGACGCTGGCGATATAGAACTGATAGCGATTGCGTGACCGGCTCTTGGCCAGGGTCATGGTCTGTTCGGCTTTTTGCAGGAGTTTTTCCGTGCTGTCGCCGTCTTCCGGGAACAGGGTGATGCCAATGGTGGCGCGCAGGCGTATTTCCTGATGATCGAGGGCGAAGGTGGCCTCCAGGTCGTCGAGGATGCTTTGTGCCAGTTCTGCGGCTTCATAGGGTTGTTCGATATCGGCCTGGACCAGGGCGAACTGATCGCCACCCAGGCGAGCCAGGGCGCCGAGGCGGCCACTGTGGCCGCGCAGGCGATCGGCCAGGGCCAGCAGCAGTTGGTCGCCGGTCTGGTAGCTGAACTGTTCGTTGATGCCCTTGAAGTCATCCAGGCCGACACACAGTACTGCCACCCGGCGTTGCAGGCGTCCGGCGTCCACCAGGATCTTGTCCAGTTGCTGCTGCAGTTGCTGACGGTTCGGCAGGCCGGTCAGGAAGTCGTACTGGGCCATGCGCAGCAGGCTGTTTTCCGCTTCGTGGCGCAAGTGGGTGTTGCGCTCGATGGAGGCCAGCAACTGGTTGGCGGTGATGATCCAGATTCCCAGTTCGTTTTTTTCGTGCCCCTTGAGCAGTGGCAACTGGTGTTCGCTGGGGCGGTCGGGATTGATGGTAGTCAGGTGCTCGATGATTCGCGACAGCGGTTTGGTCAGCAACCAGTGATAGACCAGGTACAGCACCAGGCCCATGGCCAGGGCGCGCAGGACGCCGGAGATGAAGATGATCACCGAGCTGATGATGAAGCCCTGGCCGTAGGTAGCGGTGTCGAGAGTGATGCTCAGGTCGCCGTAATACTCGCTGTAGGGGCCGCGGCCCACCAACTGGGTGGTGAAGGTGCGTTCCTGGCCAAGAATCAGATCAGTGAGCCAGCGACTGGAAGAATGCTGCAGCTCGCGGGATTTTTCCGCGAGCATGGTTTCATTGGGGTGGCCAATGGAGGCCATGCGCACCGCATCATCCTGGAACAGGCCTTCAATGACTTGCATGCCCATTTCCCGGTCCAGGCTGTAGACCGCCTGTGTCGATGGGTCGCGAAACATGTCGAGAATGCGCTGGGCGTCGTTAGCTACCGCCTGCCGAGTCTTGTAGGCATCGAAGACGATCTGGGCACAGCTCAGGACTACGCCCACTATGAGTGCCGACAGCAGCACAACCCGGAGCAACTTCACCGACAAGCTGTTTTTGAGTTCCAGCTTCAAAGGGCTATTCCTTGTTCCGTGCGCGTAGCGTCAAGTTGCCATGAGTATTGGCAATCCCGTGTTGGCCGTCAAAGTGACATTAAGGCCGAGAACAGGACGTCTGCGGGCCAGGCCCGGGTGATCAGATTCAGGATTGCTCTTGCTGTGGATAGTGTGTCGGTAGCGACGCCTTGCAACTTGAGGGGCGGCGTTGATTTTTACATCAGATGAATCTTAGCGTCTCGGCTGGGCGGGACAAGATGCCGGCTTTGTCAGAGGCAAAAAAAACCCGGCCAGGCCGGGTTTTTTGCACTGCAAACGGACTTAAGCGACGAAGTTCTTGCCTTCGAACTGCTCAGCCACGAATTTCCAGTTGACCAGGTTCCAGAACGCTTCGACGTATTTAGGACGAACGTTGCGGTAGTCGATGTAGTAGGCGTGTTCCCAGACGTCGCAGGTCAGCAGCGGAGTGTCGCCGCTGGTCAGCGGGTTGCCGGCGCCGATGGTGCTGGCCAGGGCCAGGGAACCGTCAGCCTTCTTCACCAGCCAGCCCCAGCCGGAACCGAAGGTGCCAACGGAAGTCTTGGTGAATTCTTCTTTGAACTTGTCGAACGAACCGAAGGCTGCGTTGATGGCCTCGGCCAGAGCGCCAGTAGGTTGGCCGCCGGCGTTTGGCGCCAGGCAGTTCCAGTAGAAAGTGTGGTTCCAGACCTGGGCTGCGTTGTTGAAGATGCCGCCCGAAGAGGTTTTGACGATCTCTTCCAGAGTCTTGCCTTCGAACTCGGTGCCTGGCACCAGGTTGTTCAGGTTCACGACATAGGTGTTGTGGTGCTTGTCGTGGTGGTATTCCAGGGTTTCCTTGGAAATGTGCGGCTGCAGGGCGTCGTGTGCATAGGGCAGCGGCGGCAATTCGAAAGCCATGATGATTCTCCTAATCAGGTCAGTTGCGGTGAGCGCAAGGCCGATCACGGGCGGCCAGACAAGCGCCGGGGAGTTTGTACTCTTTGCGGCGCAGGGTTCGGATCATAGCACCGGGGGGGCGGCTTAACCACGCAACAACTGTGTGGGATAGAGGTTCCAGAGCCTTTTGGAATAAGTCACGCAGCGCTGATCAGCTGGAACGCCACGCTGAACATCATCACCGCCACCAGCAGGTCGAGAATCCTCCAGGTACTGGGGCGAGCCAGCCACGGAGCCAGCCAGGCGGCGCCCAGGGCCAGGGTGAAGAACCACAGCAACGAAGCGCTGGCGGCCCCCACCACGTAAGCGCCGGGCTCGGTTTGTTGCGCCCCCAGTGAACCGATCAGCAACACCGTATCCAGGTAGACGTGGGGGTTGAGCAGGGTGACCGCCAGGGCACTGAGCATGACAGCCCGCAGCGAACGCACGGTCTGGCCTTCGCCCTGTTGCAGGCTTTGTTTCGAGCAGGCCCGGCGCAGGGCCTGGGCGCCGTACCAGATCAGGAACGCCGCGCCGCCCCAGCGCGCCACGGCCAGCAGCATCGGGCTCTGGGTCAGGACGGTGGCCAGGCCGAACACCCCGGCCGCCACCAACAGGGCATCGCAAGTCACGCACAGTGCCGCCACCGGCAAGTGGTGTTCACGGCGCAGGCTCTGAGCCAGGACGAAGGCGTTTTGCGTGCCGATGGCCATGATCAGGCCGGCGGCCACCAAGAGACCGTTTACATAGCTTTGCCACATGATTACTGCTCCTCGCCGGCGGCCAGTTTTTGCAGAACCTGCATGGCTCGCTGGGCATCCGCCTGACCGACAAACAAGTGATCGTGGTAGAAGCCGGCGATCACGTTGCAACTGATCCCGGCCTGGCCCAGGGCGCCAGCGAAGGCCGCTGTCAGGCCCACGGCTTCAAGGGCCGAATGCACGTTGAGGGTGATCCAGGCCGCCACGTAATCGAAGGCCAGGCCCAGGCGCTCGGCCTGTTGGCGCGGGAGGATAACCGTCAGTCCCTCGCGTTCGCGAAAGCTGCCCAGCACTTCGCAGTCCTGCAGCAGGCTGCGGTCAGCGATGCAGCAGAATACGTACTCGCCGTCGTTGAGCTGCGGGCTCATGCTGCGCAGCAGGGTAGCGAGGGAGGTTTCACCAGCCATGAACAAAATCCTTGAGCGAAGAAGCATTGCAGGGGTTTTACGCTGGCTATTTTCTCGCTCCAGGCGGTATAAGAAAAACCAATAGTGCTGATCACTCATTAGGAAAACTGATGTTCGACTACAAGTTGCTCTCCGCCCTGGCCGCGGTGATCGAACAGGCAGGATTCGAACGGGCGGCCCAGGTGCTGGGATTGTCGCAGTCGGCAATTTCCCAGCGCATCAAGCTACTGGAGGCCCGGGTCGGACAGCCGGTGCTGGTGCGGGTGACGCCACCTTCGCCCACGGAAATCGGTCGCCGCCTGCTCAACCATGTGCAGCAGGTACGCCTTCTGGAGCGGGACCTGCAAAGCCTGGTGCCGGCCCTGGACGAAGAAGGCTTGCCGGAACGCCTGCGCATCGCCCTCAACGCCGACAGCCTGGCGACCTGGTGGGCCGAAGCGGTGGCTGACTTTTGCGCCGAACATCACTTGCTTCTGGACCTGGTGGTGGAGGACCAGACGGTGGGCCTCAAGCGCATGCGCGCCGGCGAAGTGGCAGCGTGTGTCTGCGCCAGCGAGCGTCCGGTGGCCGGGGCCCGCAGCCTGCTGCTGGGGGCCATGCGTTACCGCGCCCTGGCCAGCCCGGCGTTCATCGCCCGGCATTTTCCCCAGGGCGTGCGCGCCGAGCAGTTGGCTCGGACCCCGGCGTTGGTGTTCGGCCCTGACGATTTCCTGCAGCATCGCTACTTGGCGTCCCTGGGTGTCGATGGCGGTTTCGAGCATCATTTATGCCCGTCTTCCGAGGGCTTCATCCGTCTTGCCGAAGCCGGCCTGGGTTGGGGACTGGTGCCCGAACTGCAGGTTCGCGAGCAACTGCAGCGAGGCTTGCTGGTGGAGCTTTTGCCGGATAAACCCATCGATGTGCCGCTGTACTGGCATCATTGGCGCAACGGCGGACAATTGCTGGGCTTGTTGACCGAGCACCTGGCACGTTTATCTGCACAATGGCTGGTGCCTTGGGAGCAGCCATAAGCGTCAAGCGACAAGCTGCGAGTGCACAGCTTGCGCTTCGATTTTCAATGCGCGGCTTGTAGTTCGTAGCTCGTCACTGCTTTGTTTAGGAATATTCATGAAAATTCTGGTTACCGGCGCAAGCGGCTTCATCGGCGGGCGCTTTGCTCGTTTTGCCCTTGAGCAGGGCCTGGAGGTCCGGGTCAACGGCCGTCGCGCCGAAGCGGTGGATCATCTGGTGCGCCGTGGCGCCGAGTTCGTCCAGGGCGATTTGAACGATGCCGGCCTGGTGCGCGAACTCTGTCGCGATGTCGATACCGTGGTGCACTGCGCCGGTGCGGTGGGCTTGTGGGGCCGTTATCAGGATTTCCATCAGGGCAACGTGCTGGTCACTGAGAATGTGGTCGAAGCCTGCCTCAAGCAACGGGTCCAGCGCCTGGTGCACCTGTCCTCGCCGTCGATCTATTTCGATGGCCGAGATCACCTGGGGCTGACCGAAGAGCAAGTGCCCAAGCGTTTCAAGCACCCCTACGCAGCCACCAAGTACCTGGCCGAGCAGAAGGTTTTCGGTGCCCAGGAGTTCGGGCTGGAGGTCATTGCGTTGCGGCCGCGTTTTGTCACCGGTGCCGGCGACATGAGCATCTTCCCGCGGTTGTTGAAGATGCAGCGCAAAGGTCGCCTGGCCATTGTCGGCAACGGCCTGAACAAGGTCGACTTCACCAGTGTGCACAACCTCAACGAGGCCCTGTTCAGCAGCCTGCACGCCAGTGGTTCGGCCCTGGGCAAGGTCTACAACATCAGCAACGGTGCACCGGTGCCGCTGTGGGACGTGGTCAACTATGTGATGCGCCAGATGCAGGTGCCGCAAGTCACCCGCTATCGCTCTTTTGGCCTGGCCTATAGCGTGGCGGCGCTCAACGAGGGGTTCTGCAAGCTCTGGCCCGGCCGTCCTGAACCGACCTTGTCGCGCTTGGGGATGCAGGTCATGAACAAGGACTTCACCCTGGATATCAGCCGGGCCCGGCATTACCTCGGCTATGAGCCCAAGGTCAGCTTGTGGGCCGCTCTGGATGAGTTCTGCAGTTGGTGGAAGGCTCAGGACATAAGCTGAAATCAAAGACTGAACCCGGTTTGCCCGGGCCGGTCCATTGGCCGGGTGAATTAGCGGTTTATACTCGCCGCATTCAGCCATCACCGCGGTTCACAAAGGTTGCCCCATGCGTAACGATGCACACGATGACTTCGATGACGTTCCAAGTCTGCGCGCCGATCCCCTCGATGACGATATCTTTCCTACCACCAGCGCTGCCCGTGAGCGCACCACCGTGCATTCGCGCAGCGCTCCGGTGGCCAAGGCCAAGGGGCCCAGTACCGGTCCATTGTGGGCATTGGTGGGGGCGTTGTTCTTTGCCTTCATCGGTCTTGCCTGGTGGAGCTTCCAGCAGATTTCGCTGATGGAGCAGCAACTGGTGGCGACCCAGGAAAGCTTCGCCAGGATCAGCGAGGAGGCCGCCGGCCGTCTGCAGGACATCTCCGGCAAGGTAGTGGCCAGTCAGACCAATGTCACCACTGACAGCGAAGCCTTGAAGCTGCAGATCAAACAGTTGGAAAGCCGGCTGCAGGATCAGAGCCGACAACAGCAGGGCGTGGCCGGGCAGGCGACTGACCTGGACAAGCGCCTGGCGCAGATGACAGCCCAGACTGCCGAGCAGCAGGCGGCCAACGTGCAGTTGCAGGCCCAGGTGAAAGCCTTGAGCGCTGAACTGGCGAGCCTCAAAGGCGTCCAGGCGGACGCCGGCAAGCTCGATAGCCAGCTCAAGAGTTTGAATGCCGACCTTGCCGCATTGAAGAAACAGGGCAACCCGAGCGCTGCCATCGAGCGACTGGAGCAGGAGCTGGTGGTACTCAAGAGTGAGCAGGACAATCGTCCCGCTGCCCAGAGCGGAGCCAGCACCGCCGAGTTCGATGCGTTCCGTGGCCAGGTCACCCGCAACATCAATACCCTGCAAAGCCAGATCCAGAACCTGCAGCAGCAGATCAATACCCGTCCTTGAGTAGTCAGGCCCTCCCCGCGCACGGCGTGGGGGGGCTGTTCGGCCAAAGTGTGCTGAATGTTCACCCATATTGCGCAGCCGTCTACGCTCTTCAAACGCCATCAGGAACGAGGAGCGAGCGATGAGGCTGTTGCAGAAAAATACCTGGCTGGGATGGTTGTTATTGCTGTGCATGGGGTCGTTGCATGCGGCGGTACCGGCGGCCGATGACGGTGTGGCGGCCCGGGCGCTGCTGGAAAAAGCCCTGCGCTATTACCACGACCAGGGTGACAAGGCGTTTGCGGCCTTCAGCCGCCAGGGTGAGTTTGTCGATCGCGATCGTTATGTGTTCGTGGTGGACACCCGGGGCGTGATGCTGGCCAGTGGCGGTCCTTCGTCGGCACTGATTGGCCGAGATGTTTCCGAAGTCCTGGGACCGGATCTGCGCAAGGCGTTCAAGGACGCCCTGAAGATTCCCGAGGCCAATGGCATCCAGCAAGCCGAATACCGCTGGCAGAACTGGGCCGACGGCAAGATCGAACGCAAGCATGTGTACTTCCAGCGTATCGGCGAACGCATCCTGGCGGTGGGGTATTACCTGCCTCGGGCCTCGGCCGAACAGGCCAAGGCGCTGCTGGATCGAGCGGCCACGGCCTTGGGCGGCGATCAGCCGGGTACGCTCAAAGCCATCAATGACTTGCGTGGCGGGTTTCTCGAAGACGATCTGTATGTGTTCGTGGTGGACCTCGACAGCCACCGCTATCTGGCCCATGGCACCAACCTGCGCCTGCTCAATACCGATTTTGGCAAGATCAAGGACCCAGAGGGCAAGCCGGTGGGGGAGCCGATCCTGGCGCTGATGGCAGGCCAGGATCAGGGGGAATACGAGTACCGCTGGAAGAACCCGGTGACGGGCAAGGTCGAGGACAAGCATGCCTACTTGCGCAAGGTCGGGAAGCTGCTGGTTGCCGTGGGTTACTACAGCCCCTGAGTCCTGAACGCTGGCCCCTGCCAGCATCAGGATCAATGCGCCTTGTCTTCACGGCCCCGTAGCAGGCGATTGGGCATGGCAATCGCCGCCGCCAGCCCCAGTAGGGAGACTGCGGCACTGACCAGCAGCAGATGTCGGAAGGTCAGCAGCAACTCGTTGCGCAATGCGTCGCGGGCGGGTCCAGGCGCGGCGTCCAGGCCTTGCAGCAAGGCATTGCCGGAGTGCCCCTCGTTCATCAGCCCTGTGCCACTCAGATGCGCCAGGCTGGAATCCTGCAACAAGGCCAACAGCAAGGCCGACATCAGCGCCACTCCCACCGCGCCGCCCAGGGCGCGAAACAGGTTGGTGGTGCTGGTGGCGACACCGATATCCCGTTGCTCCACCGAGTTCTGGGTGCCCACCAGGGAGGTAGGGAACTGCATGCCGCCGGCGATCCCGCAGAGCAACATGAACAGGCTGCTCAGCAGGACCTCCTGGGGCGGCACCAGGGCCATGCCGAGAATCGACACCGGCATCAATAGCGCGCCGCCCAGGATCATCGGCTTGTAGCGTCCGGTCACCGAGGTCAGGCGTCCGGCGCAATAGGCGCCCATGGGCAGGCCCATGGCCAAGGGCAGCAAGTGCAGGGCGGCACTGTCGGCCCCGGCCCCGGTGATGCTTTGGAAACGCAGGGGCATCAGCACGATCAGCGAGATGGCCTGGAAACTGGTGAAGAAAATCGTGCACCAGCACAGCAGCGCATTGCGGTTGGCAAACAGGTGCATCGGCAGCAGGGGTTCCCTAGCCCGGCGCTCATGCCAGACGAACAGAGCCAGGACGATGCAGCCGATGGCCAGCAGGTCGAGCACTTCGGCGCTGCGCCAGGAGTGGCCCTGGCCCACTTGGGTGATGCCCAGCAGCAGGGCGCTCAGGCCGATGATCAGCAACACAGTGCCGAGGTAGTCGATGATCGGTTTGCGCTGGGGCACCGGCAGCCCTACCAGGGTACGGTGGGCCACCCACCAGGCACCCAGTCCCAGGGGCAGGTTGATCAGGAACACCCAGCGCCACGACAGAAACTCGGTCATGTAGCCGCCCAGCACCGGGCCGGCGACACTGGCCACCGCGTACATGCTGCTGAAGTAGCCCTGATAGCGGCCGCGCTCCCTGGGCGGGACTATGTCGCCGATGATGGCCTGGCTCACCGAGATCATGCCGCCGGCGCCGATGCCCTGAAAGATCCGCGCCAGCACCAGTTGTTCCATGTTCTGGGCCAGGCCGCAGAACAGCGAGGCCAGGGTGAACAATCCCATGCCGAACAGCATCAGCCGACGCCGGCCATACAGATCGCCGAGCTTGCCGTAGATCGGCACTGCCACGGTCATCGCCACCATGTAGCCGGAGATGACCCAGGCCAGCAGGCTGACATCCTTGAACTGAGCGGAAATGGCCGGCATGGAGACCGCGACGATGGTCTGGTCCAGAGCGCCGAGAAAGATCGCCAGCATCAGAGCGATCAGCACGCTGCGGATGGCCGGTTTGGGTGGGCCAGGCTGTTGGAGGTGAGTCACGAAAAAACCTGCGGGCAGTGATTGATCCGTAGCGGCAAGGCTGGCGGGAATGGGCGTCAGTGTACTCGATAGGGTGCTATCGGATAGCGCTACAAGGAAGAGTACGGCGTTTTTTCATGAAGGTTTCCAAGGGGGGAGGTTGTGCCAAAGCGCCTTGGATTCACCGCTCTCGAAAAGCTTTGTGGCACTTGGTGTTGATGTGTAATGGGACGCATTCTGTATAGTGTGCGCTCGGTGCCGGCTTCCTGAATCCTGGCTGTACGAATGTTTATTTGTGTTGCCGGTGCTTGCGTTTTTCCTGGCTGAACCCGTCAATGGGCCGATGAAACCTGGCGGTTACCTGAGCTTTTTTTCAGCGGTGCAATTCTCCCCCCCCCCGTTACTCTGAGGCCTGGACTGTAGTGATGAACAAGCCTGCCCTTGCTGCCATTCCCGTGTTCAAACTCTATGGCGAAAGCCTGGAGTGGCCCACCCCGGATCTGCTCCATTGCGAGTCCATCAGTCAACGCAGCCGTGAGCACCAGTGGGAAATAAAACCCCATCGGCATGCCGATCTCGGCCAATTGCTGTTTGTCTTCCGAGGGCAGGCCGAACTGGAGGTCGAAGGCCAGCGGACCTTGTTGGATGAACCGATGATCCAGGTGTTGCCGCCGTTATCGGTCCATGGCTTTCGATTTTCCGAGGATGTCGAAGGTTATGTCGTGACTCTGGCGGCGCCGCTGTTGAGCCATTTGCAAGCTCAGTTGGGGCGTTCGGAAAATACCCTGGCTACGTCTTGCAGCTACCCGGCCCGGGAGGATGCGCAGTACCTGAACGGTTTGTTCAGTGCCTTGCAGAATGAGTATCAAGGGCAGCAGCCGGCTCGGGAAATGCTCATGCACGCCTTGGTGAGCATGATTGTGGTCTGGATTGGTCGCCAGGCACTGCAGCGCAGCAGTTCCAGTCAGCGTCCTCAGCGGGCCCGGGAGTATTTCAACGGTTTTATCCAGTTGGTGGAGGCCCATTACCGCGAGCATGTGAAGGTCGAGGACCTGGCTCACAAGCTAGGCATCTCCGTATCGCACCTCAACGGCACCTGCCGCGAGCTGGCCGGGCAACCGGCGCTGCAGATCATGCACGAGCGTCAACTGCTGGAGGCCAAGCGCCTGCTGACCTACACCGGGATGACCATCTACGAGATTTCCGATGACCTGGGCTTTTCCGATCCCACCAATTTCACCCGGCTGTTCCGACGCCGCGAGGGGATTTCGCCCAAGGTGTTCCGCGACCGGCTCAAGGCCGATCAGGCGGGGGAACCTGGGGCGTTGCCGCTCACCTGAGGGCGTTCAAGGTGGCGTTGTGGGGAATGCAGCGTTCCAGGTTGCAACTGGCGTAGTTGCGCTGTTGCATGCGGGCCTGCTCGACGCGATAAGCGGCGGTACCGTATAGCGCCAGGGTCATGGTGCAGGTCATGAAGATGGCCAGGTACCTTCTTGTCTTGACGTTCATGGCAACGACCTCTGAACCAATACCCCGTGTTTTCAGGGGCACTGATATCAGCATAGGTCAGTTGCGGGGGCTTGCCAGGCTGCTGCCCAGCCTGTTTGGCGAGGTATTGAACCGCTGGATCGTGTCTACAGCCCCACATCCCAGAGCGGTTCCTGGGGAAACCTGAGCACCAGGAAATCCAGCATGCTGCGCAAGGTCGCCGGCATGTGCTTGCGCGAGGCGTAGACCGCGTACATGTTCATCTTGCGGGGTTCGGCATGGGTCAGCAGGCGCACCAGTTCTCCCCGCTTGATGTACTCCCCGGCCTGGTAGCTGGGCAGCATGGCGATGCCGGCGCCGGCCACTGTGGTGCGCAGCAGGGTACTGGCTTCGTTGGCGCTGATATTGCCCTGCACCGGCACCGACACTTGCTCGCCGTCCTGTTCGAAATGCCACAGGCTTTTGCCGAAGTAGGAGTGGGTCAAGCAGTTGTGCTGGCTCAAGTCCTCCACCCGTTGTGGCGCCGGGTGCTCCTGGAGGTAGATCGGTGAGGCGCAGATCACCGAGCGACAGACGGTCAGGCGTCGGGCGATCAGGTTCGGGTCCAGGTCGTTGCTGGTGCGGATCGCCAAGTCGATACGCTCATCCACCAGGTTCACCGTGCGGTCGAGCATCTGCAGATCGATGCTCACACCGGGATAACGCTTGACGTAGTCGGCCACCGCCTCCGCCAGTTGTGACTGGCCGAACGAGGTGCTGACGCTGATGCGCAGCAGCCCGCGGGGCGCATCATCAGGCTCGCCCACCGCAGCCTGCATATCGTTGGACAGTTCCAGCATCTGCCGGCAGCGGGGCAGGATCTCGCCGCCGGCCGCGGTCAGGCTGAGCTTGCGCGTGGTGCGGTGCATCAACCGGGCGCCGACCCAATCCTCCAGCTCCGCCAGATAACGTGAAACCACTGGCCGTGAAAGGTCCAGGTGGTCGGCGGCGGCCGACTGGCTGCCCAGGTCCACAACGGTGACAAAGACCCGCATTGCTTGGAGACGATCCATGATTTGCCCGCTTTCAGAAACAAACTATGTTCAAGCATCGCATTTTTTGTAACGAGTCTGGCAACTAAGCTTTGTCCACTTCTCACCAAGCCAACAGATGCTGGAGCTGCCCTCATGATCGGATTCACCTCTCTTAAACGCCTGCTGCTGGCCACCGCCACCCTGGGTTTTGCCGCCCATGCCGCAGCCGCCGAGCCCAGCCTGAAGCTGGATGTCTACAACCCGGGGGCCAATGCCATCTTCCCGGTGACCTCGGTACTGGTCAGCGGCAAGAAGGACGCGATCCTGGTGGATGCCCAGTTCGGCAAATCCCAGGCCCAGCAACTGGTGGAAAAGATCCGTGCCAGTGGCAAGCACTTGACCACCATCTACATCAGCCACGGTGATCCGGATTACTACTTCGGCCTCGACACCCTGACCAAGGCTTTCCCTGATGCCAAGGTTGTTGCCTCACAGCCTACGGTGGATCACATCAAGGCCACGGTGGATGGCAAGCTGGCGTTCTGGGGCCCGAAAATGGGCGCTGACGTTCCGGCCAAGACCATCGTGCCCGGCGTACTCAAGGGCCACAGCCTGACCCTGGAAGGGCAGAAGCTCGAAGTCATCGGCCTGGACGGCAAGCAACCGGATCGCAGCTTTGTCTGGATTCCGTCGATCAAGGCGGTAGTCGGTGGTGTGGTGGTCGCGGAAAACATCCACGTATGGATGGCCGATACCCAGACCCCGCAGTCCCACCAGGACTGGCTGAGCACCCTGAAGACCATTGAGGGCCTGAACCCCAAGACCGTGATTCCCGGGCACTTCCTCGGCGACAGCGCACGCTCCCTGGCCCCGGTGCACTTCACCGCGGACTACATCAAGGCCTTCGATGAAGAGACGGCCAAGGCCAAGGACTCTGCTGCGCTGATCGCGGCCATGAAAAAGCGTTACCCGGACCTGGGCGAAGACAGTTCCCTGGAACTGAGCGCCAAGGTTGCCAAGGGCGAAATGAAGTGGTGAAACCGGTTTGACCCGCTCCCTTCGGGGAGCGGATGCCCCTGTACTCTCTTAGCCAACTGGAGACATGTCATGAGCAAGATCGCAATCATTGGTGCCACCGGCCGTGCCGGCAGCCAACTGTTGGAAGAGGCCCTGCGTCGTGGTCACAGCGTCACCGCCATCGCCCGCAACACGGCGAAGATCGGCCAGCGTGCCGGCGTGCTCACCCGCGAAGTGGATGTGGCCGACAGTGCTGCATTGCAAGCGGCGGTAGCCGGCCACGATGTGGTGATCAGTGCCGCGCATTTTTCCACCATCCCGGCCGATGCCATCATCGATCCGGTGAAAAAGGCCGGGGTCAAGCGTCTGCTGGTGGTGGGCGGTGCCGGTTCGCTGTTGCTGCCCGGTGGTGGCAAGGTCATCGACAGCCCCGGTTTCCCGGAGGAATACAAGGCCGAGGCCAGCGCCGGTGGCGTGTACCTGGACACCTTGCGCAAGGAGCAGGATCTGGACTGGACCTTCCTCTCGCCATCGGCGGAGTTCGTTGAGGGTGAGCGCACCGGGCAGTTCCGCCTGGGCCAGGACGATCTGCTGGTCAATGCCCAGGGGCGCAGTTGGATCAGCTTCGCCGACTACGCCATCGCCATGCTCGATGAAGTGGAGAAGCCGGCCCACCGTCGCCAGCGCTTCACCGTCGGTTACTGATGAGCGGCCGATTGCCCCGGTAGCCGCCTACCGTTGGCGGTTATCGGGGAGTTCCGATCAGTGTTGAAGGCCCTCGCGGGCCTTTTTGCGGTCTGCCGGCATCAGGGTTTTCTCATTCAGCGCTGTTTGGCCTGCTCCACCAGCCAGTCCAGCAGTTCCTGCAAGGCCGCCGCAGGCCCTGGGTGCTCCGGGTAGACCAGATAGTACGCCTGGCCCGTCGGGATCTTCAGTTCAAAAGGCATGACCAGCCGTCCGGCACTCAGGTCGTCGCCAATCAATGCCCAGTCGCCAATCGCCACGCCCGTTCCCTGGGACGCCACGGACATTGCCAGGTCCAGGGTCTCGAAATGCTGACCCTTGCCCAGGGTATTGAGTGGCGTGCCGGCGGCTTTCAGCCAACTTTGCCAGTCCCGTTGATCGTGGGAGGGATGCAGCAGCAAGTGCTGTTGCAGGTCCGCCGGGTTCTTGAGGGGCACCGGGCCCTCCAGCAGCGGTCGCGAGCAGACCGGCGTCAGTTGTTCATTGAACAGGTGACGCGAACCCAGGGTCGGGGACGGCGGGGCTCCGTACATGACGGCGGCATCGAAGGGTTCGCGGCTGAAATCCACGCCGTGCTGAATGGTGGTGGTCAGTTGCACCGGTACATCCGGGCGTTCCCTCTGCCACTGCAGCAGCCGTGGCAGCAGCCAGCGCATCACACAGGTCGGCGCCTTGAGGCGCAGGTTGCGGCTCTGCCCACCGATGTCATCCACCGCGCCATTGATCAGTTCGAATACCTGCTGCACCCGCGGCAACCATTGCGCCCCTTCGTTAGTGAGGCTCAAGCCCCGGGCATGGCGCTGGAACAACGGATAACCCAGATGGCTTTCCAGGCCGGCAATTTGTCGGCTCACCGCTCCTTGGGTGATGTGCAACTGCTCGGCAGCGCGCGTGAAATTGCAGCACTGGGCGGTGACCAGAAAGGTGTGCAGTGCGGGCAGGGGAGGCAAGCGTTTCATGGGCAGCCAAGGCATGACGTGAGGACATGGCTAGTATGACTTTTTATCCATTGTTGCGGCTACAGCCTCACCGTTCCAATAGCCCTCCCGACGTCTGCTGAGTTTTTCAGTCGGCAGTCAGTCGGGTATTCCACCAATAAGAAGGGCGATGAGATGGCGACGTGCGGCGAAGTACTGGTCAAGTTACTTGAAGGTTATGGGGTTGAGCAGGTGTTCGGCATTCCTGGGGTGCATACCGTCGAGTTGTATCGCGGCCTGGCCCGCTCGCCCATCCAGCATGTCACCCCGCGCCATGAGCAAGGTGCCGGTTTCATGGCCGACGGCTACGCCCGCACCAGCGGCAAGCCCGGTGTGTGTTTCATCATCACCGGCCCCGGCATGACCAACATCACCACCGCCATGGGCCAGGCTTATGCGGACTCGATTCCCATGCTGGTGATCTCCAGCGTGCAGACCCGCAGCCAGCTGGGTGGCGGGCGCGGCAAGCTCCATGAGTTGCCGAACCAGAGTGCGCTGGTCAGCGGCGTGGCGGCGTTTTCCCATACCCTGATGAGCGCCGACGAGTTGCCAGTGGTGCTGGCCCGGGCTTTCGCCCTGTTCCAGGCTGGACGTCCACGTCCGGTGCATATCGAGATTCCTCTCGATGTACTGGTTCAGGATGCCGATCATCTGCTGGCCAGCGAGCCGGTAACCATTGCCCGTGCCGGTGCCGCCCCGGACGCTGTCGCCCGGATGAGTCAGCTGCTGGCGATGGCCAAGCGCCCGCTGATCCTGGCCGGTGGCGGCGCCATTGATGCGGCCGCTCCCCTGACCCGTTTGGCGGAACTGCTGCAGGCTCCGGTGGCCCTGACGATCAACGCCAAGGGCATGTTGCCGTCGGCCCACCCGCTGCTGATTGGCTCCACCCAGTCATTGGTGGCAACCCGTGCCCTGGTGGCCGAGGCCGACGTGGTGCTGGCCATCGGCACCGAACTGGCGGAAACCGATTACGACGTGACCTTTGCCGGCGGCTTTGAAATTCCCGGGGCCTTGCTGCGGATCGATATCGATGCCGATCAAACGGTGCGCAACTACCCACCGAAAGTGGCACTGGTGGCCGATGCCGGGAACGCAGCCCAAGCCCTGCTGGCAGAGCTGTCCCGGCAAACCTTGAGCGAGCGCAGCAGCGATTGGGGCCAGGCCCGCGCCGCGGCCTTGCGCAGCGAACTCGAGAACCTGTGGGATACGCCGACCCGGGCCCAGACCCTGTTTCTGGAAACCGTGGTCCAGGAGTTGCCGGAGATCGTCCTGGTGGGCGATTCCACTCAGCCGGTGTACAGCGGCAACCTGACGTTCAATCCTGAGCAGCCGCGGCGCTGGTTCAACTCGTCCACCGGCTACGGCACCCTGGGTTATGCCTTGCCGGCCGCCATCGGCGCCTGGCTCGGGGGCGCTTCCCAGTCCAGTCAGCGGCGACCGGTGGCTTGCCTGATCGGCGACGGCGGCTTGCAGTTCACCCTGGCGGAGCTGGCCTGCGCCGTGGAAGCCCGCACGCCGATCATCGTCCTGCTGTGGAACAACCAGGGTTATGAAGAAATCAAGAAATACATGGTCAATCGGGCCATCGAGCCAGTCGGCGTCGACATCTACACCCCGGATTTCATTGCCGTGGCCAAGGGCCTCGGGTGCGCAGCCGAGCGCATCGACAGTGTCGAACAACTGCGTGCGGCCCTGCGCATGGCCGTTGACCGCCAGGGACCGACCTTGATTGAAGTTGACCAGAATCGCTGGACTCAAGGAGTACAGGCATGAGTTCGCCGCACCTGTTGAACGGTGTGTACATCGACGGCCAATGGTCGGCAGGCAGCGAGCACCTGCAGGTGATCAACCCGTCCACCGAGGCGCCCTTGGCCTGGGTGGCAGGCGCCGGGCCGCAAGCCGTGGATCAGGCGCTGCGGGCCGCTACGGCGGGGCTTGCCCGCTGGGCGCAAAGCAGTGGCAGCGAGCGTGCCGCCGTGCTGCGCAAGATCGCTGCCGGCGTGGCCGAACGCCGGGAGCGGCTGATGCACCTGCAGTCGAGCAACAACGGCAAGCCGCAGTTCGAGGCGGCCATGGATGTGGACGATGTCATCGCCACCTTTGAGTACTACGCCGGGCTGGCCGAGGAGCTGGAGGCGACCCAGGATGCGAATGTGCCGCTGCCCAGTGAGGATTTCAGCGCGCGCCTGCGTCGTGAGCCCTGTGGCGTGGTCGGGCTGATCGTGCCGTGGAATTTCCCCATGGTCACCACGGCCTGGAAGTTGGCGCCCGCCCTGGCCGCCGGCTGCAGCGTGGTGCTCAAGCCCTCGGAAGTCACCCCGCTGCCGGAGCTGGAGCTGGCGGCGATCATCGCCGAAAGCGGCTTGCCCAACGGGGTGTTCAACCTGGTCTGCGGGACGGGCCTGGCGGTCGGTGCGCCTTTGGCGGCGGACCCGCGAGTGGCGAAGATTTCCTTCACCGGCAGTAATGCGGTGGGCGTCCAGGTCATGCAGCGGGCGGCGGAAACCGTCAAGGGCGTGAGCCTGGAACTGGGGGGCAAGTCATCCTTGCTGGTGCTGGCGGATGCCGACCTGGACCTGGCGGTGGAGCTGGCCTGTGGCGGTGGCTTCTTCAATGCCGGGCAGATGTGCTCCGCCACCAGCCGGGTACTGGTCGCCGACGAGCTGGCCGATGAATTCCTCTTGCGGCTCAAGGCCCGGGCCGAAGGCATTCGGGTGGCCGACCCGTTCGACCCCGAGGTGGTCATGGGCGCCCTGGTGAACCAGGCGCAATACCACAGAGTACTGGCGCACATCGATCGTGGCCTGAATGTCGGTGCCAAGCTGGTGTGTGGCGGCGGCCGCCCGGCCGGGTTGCAGCAGGGCTTTTTCATCCAGCCCACGGTGTTCACCGAGGTGCCGCTGGACAGTGCCCTGTGGCGTGACGAAATCTTTGGCCCGGTGCTCTGTGTGCGCAGTTTCAGCAGCGAGCAAGAGGCGATCGAACTGGCCAATGACAGCGAGTTCGGCCTGGTGGCCAGTGTGGTGGGGGCGGACGTGGACAATACCGAGCGGGTGGCCAATGCCCTGCAGGCCGGCCTGGTGTGGATCAACGCCCCCCAGGTGATCTTTCCCCAGACTGCCTGGGGCGGCTACAAGCAGAGCAGCATCGGCCGTGAACTGGGCCCCTGGGGCCTGCAAGCCTTCCAGGAGCTCAAGCACGTAATCCGCGCGCTGTAGGCGCCGGCTTGCCGGTGAACCCGGGTTACCCGCCAACCCGCAGGCGCGCCATGTCCCGCAAGGGCGGCGCGCCAAACAGTCGGCTGTACTCACGGCTGAACTGAGACGGGCTTTCATAGCCGACTCGATACCCCGCCGCCGAAGCTTCCAGACCTTCGGCCAGCATCAAGCGCCGGGCTTCCTGCAGACGCAGCTGTTTCTGGTACTGCAAGGGACTCATGGCGGTCATCGCCTTGAAGCGGTGGTGCAGGGTCGACACGCTCAGGTTCACTTCCCGGGCCAGGTCATCGATGCGCAACGGCTGCACGAAATTGCCGTTGAGCCACTTGATGGCCTGGTTGACTCGGTGACCCTGGCTGTTGGCGGTGGCGATCTCGTACAGACGGTGGCCCTGGGGGCTGCGCAGCAGGCGATAGAGAATTTCCCGACGCACCAGCGGCGCGAGCATGGCGATGTCTTTCGGGGTGTCCAGCAGGCGGGTCAGGCGCAGCACGGCGTCCAGCATCGCCGGGTCCAGGCGCTCTACGTACAGGCCCCGTCCGGTGGGCCGGGCGGGCACGCCCAGAGGGCCGGCGTCGGCGATCAGTGCATTGATTTCCCCGGGGTCGATGTCCAGGCGCAGGGCCAGGATCGGCTCTTGCGGCGAAACGATCGCCACCTTGCCGCTCAGTGGCACGGAAACCGACACCACCAGGTAATTCAGCGGGTCGTAGTTGTAGCTTTCATCGGCCAGGCGCACTTCCTTGCGGCCCTGGGCCATGATGCACAGCGCCGGTTGCGCCAGCACCGAGCCGAAGTGATGGGAAGTGCTGTGGCGCGAGACAAACAGCGAGTCGATGGCGGTGGCATAGCTGCCATCTTCGGTGGTGTTGCGCGCAATGATCGCAGCCAGTTCTACGCGTTGGCGTTCCATCTCCGGAGCCAGGGGCGGCGGCAGGGTATCCAGTGATGACATGGGGCGCCTCGGGGTGTTTGCAGTCGACACAGCTTAAGTTTGTGCAAGAGTCGCGGGTAGGCGAATTCTGCGTAAAACTTGCCTGATCCTGCTGCTTGCGCGCGAGATAGACAAGATGAGCCGATGCTCGGGGGCTTCACTTGCTTGAAACACCGTTGTAACGCTTCTGTGCCCTGTCGCCGCCCATGCGCAGCAGCAGCGGGCTTGTCGCAGGATTGGGCAAATCAACGGCAGAAATCGACTAACGCGCAAGTGGGCCCGCCCCGTATCGTTGATTCTGTCGCAGCCCGTCCCCGGCTGCCTCGACAACACCCTGGGAGGGTTCCACATGTCCACGCATATTCCCGTCAGTCACATGGCTTTTGTTCGGGCCCGGGCCGGGCGCTCCACGGAGTTGGGTGCGCGCTTGAGTAGCCTGATCGAACCATCGCGCCAGGCCAGCGGTTGCCTGCACTTTGCTCTGCAGCATTCGCAGTGCGATGCCGACCTGTGGCTGGTGTCCGGCTTCTGGAGCAGTCAGCAGAGCATGACCGCCTATTTCAACTCGCCAACCATGGCCATCTTCGCCGAGCTGGTGCAGGACCTGGTGGTCAACAGCCTGGACTTCCACACCTTCAGCACGGTGTCGGCGCTTGAGGCTCATGGAGAGTACGCGCAGCTACAGCGTGCGCCGCTGCACAAGCTGGCCAGTTGAAGGTTTAGAATGGCCGACTTTCCATTGGCCAGGATCAGCAACATGGCACGTAAAGAGTTTGCACACTACGAAGCAGTTTCCGCTGTGGTTCCAGGGGAGGGGGGATACAGCGCAGCGATCGCCGTCAAAGCCCTGGGCGCTTCAGGGGCTCCACGTTTTCATAAGGTTCTGGTTGAGCAGACATTCAAGACCGCTCACGAAGCCGACCAGGCTGCCGCGCAACAACTCGAACAGCTGGCCGACGTCGATCAAGACGGCGAACTGAGCTTTCACCGTCACTGAGTCGCCGAACTACCTGACCGCTCCCGGGCGGTGCATCTTGAACAGGGCCTCGGGTCCCAGCTGGAAGTAGTCCGCCGGTCCGCCGCCGCGCAGAATGGGTTCTGCCGCGGCGGTATCGTAGATCCCGTCCTTGAGCAGCCACTTGGCGATATGCACGGCGACCACTTCGCCGAGGATCAGCCAGCTCGGCACTGGCTCCTTGTCCGCACGCTGCAACTGAATGATCTGGGTGACCTTGCATTCGAAGGACACCGGGCTCTGGGCAACCCGGGGCACGCTGATGATCTTCGAGGCCACGGGCGTCAACCCGGCCAGTTCGAACTCGTCGACCTCGGCGGGGACCGCGGCGCAGCTCTGGTTCATCTGCTCGGCCAGGGGCCGGGTGGCCAGGTTCCAGGCGAACTCTCCGGTGGCCTCGATGTTGTTCAGGCTGTCTTTGCGCCCGACGCTGGAGAACCCGATGATCGGCGGAATGTAGTTGAAGGCATTGAAGAAACTGTAAGGCGCCAGGTTCAGCCGGCCTTGTGCATCCTGGGAAGAAATCCAGCCAATGGGACGCGGGCCGACGATGGCATTGAACGGGTCATGGGGCAGGCCGTGGCCTAGGGCAGGTTGGTAAAAGTGGATATCGTCGGACATGGCTCAAGGTTCCTGCTGTGGGGCGAGTGAAGGGCGCCATAGTGCAGTGCGCTCTGGTCGAATTCCAGCGTCCCGGCCTCGGTTGATCCAGGGGGCGAAAGATTTTCCTCGGCCAGAAAAGACTAAGCCCGGCCGAAGCCGGGCTGTGGTGTCAGGTGAATTGATCAACTGATGGTGGCGGAGCCGGTGCGGTCGTAACCGTCGGCAGCGAAGGTAGCGGAACCGGTGCGGTCGTAGCCGTCTTCAGCGAGGGTGGCGGAACCGGTGCGGTCATAGCCATCGGCAGCGAAGGTGGCTGAGCCGGTGCGGTCGTAGCCGTCGGCAGCGAAGGTAGCGGAGCCGGTGCGGTCGTAGCCGTCTTCAGCGAGGGTGGCGGAACCGGTGCGGTCGTAACCGTCGGCAGCGAGGGTGGCGGAACCGGTGCGGTCGTAACCGTCGGCAGCGAGGGTGGCGGAACCGGTGCGGTCGTAACCGTCGGCAGCGAAGGTGGCGGAACCGGTGCGATCGAAACCGTCAGCGGCGAAGGTATTGGCAGTCAGTACCGACAGGGTCAGGGCGAGGATCAGTTTGCTTTTCATGGTGGTGACTCCAGGTTTGTTGAGGTGTTTGCGTTGGGCTTGGAATGAATCCTACTCCTGTAAATTTGATTAAAAAGCGCAAATTAATGCTAATTAAAATCGAATTTACCGATATGTAGGCCGTCATTACTGACCACCGGTTACCGCACCCAGGCCTCACTACAGATACGTGCCAAGTCGCAACTTGGATTCACTGTCAGACTGCGCATGCGCCATTAACTGATCATTAATTGTTCAGGTGGCGGATAAAACAGCACAAAAAACCTTCAGCGGTTCTTTCAGCCAGCCCCATGACGAGGCTCACTCGTAGGCGCCGCCGTGAGTTTCCTTGCCCGTGAACAAACTCCCCCAGATCACTCAGGCCCTGGGTCATGAACATCGGCGCGACGATCCCGGATAACACCGCAGGTGATCTGTCGTTGATGGCCCGGCCGTTTGGCGCGAATGCGCGCGACTTCCTCAGCAAGCCCCATGAAAAGGGTGGCCTGGACTTCGGCATCATCGGCTCGTTGGCGGGATTGGCGGGGATTGTGCTGGTGATGATCGTGGGGGCGACCTGGGCCCAGAACCGCTATGGGCGCCAGGGCACCGCCGCACTTGCCTGATCTGTTGATCATCTGTAGGAGCCGGCTGGCCGGCGAAAGCCTCCCCACAGATCGCGAAAAAAGCGCCCGGGCCTTGCACCCGGGCGCCGTTTTTCTATCAGTCGGTCTCGATCCGCGAATGCTTGCGGGTGTCCTTCATGGTCGCGTAGACCAGCAACGAACAGGCAATACAGGCGGTGACGTACCAGTAGTAGCCGGTTTCCATGCCGATGCTCTTGAACCACAGGGCGATGTATTCCGCGGTGCCGCCAAAGATCGATACGGTCAGCGCGTAGGGCAGGCCCACGCCGAGGGCACGGATTTCAGTGGGGAACAGCTCGGCCTTCACCACCGCGTTGATCGAGGTGTAGCCACTGACGATGATCAGTGCCGCCATGATCAGGAAGAACGCGCCCCACCAGGTCTGGATGGTGTGCAGGGTGGTGAGGATCGGCACGGTGAACAGGGTGCCGAGGATGCCGAAGGCAATCAGGATCGGCCGCCGGCCCACCTTGTCCGAGAGTGCACCGATCACCGGCTGCAGGCACATGAACAGGAACAGCGTGGCGGCAGAAATGGTGGTGGAGTCGGAGATGCTCATGCCGACGGTGTTCACCAGGTATTTCTGCATGTAGGTGGTGTAGGTGTAGAAGGCCAGGGTGCCGCCCATGGTCAGGCCGACCACGGTCATCAGTTCCTTGGGATGACGCATCAGGGTGCGCATCAGGCTTTCTTTTGGCTTCTCTTTCTTCTTGGTGAAGGACTCGGTTTCTTCCATGCCGCGACGCAGGTACAGGGCCACGACCGCACACAGGGCACCGATGCCGAACGGAATCCGCCAGCCCCAGGATTGCAGCTCCTCGGTGGTCAGAATGTTCTGCAGCACGATCAGTACTCCCAGGGCGATGAGCTGGCCGGAGATCAGGGTCACGTACTGGAAGCTGGAGAAGAAGCCGCGACGTTCCTTAGTCGCCATCTCGCTGAGGTAGGTGGCCGAGGTGCCGTATTCACCGCCCACCGACAGGCCCTGCATCAGGCGCGCCAGCACCAGCAGGATGGGGGCGCCGACGCCGATGGTTTCGTAACCCGGGGTCAGGGCGATGATCAGCGAGCCGAAGCACATCAGCAGCACCGAAGCCATCAGCGCGGCTTTACGGCCTTTGCGGTCGGCGTACAGGCCCATCAGCCAGCCACCGATCGGGCGCATCAGGAAGCCCACGGCGAAGATCGCGGCGGTGTTCAGCAGTTGCGCGGTGGTGTCGCCCTTGGGGAAGAAGACTTTGGCGAAGTACAGCGAGAATGCCGCGTAGACGTACCAGTCGTACCACTCGACCATGTTGCCCACGGAACCGCTGAAGATCGACTTCAGGCGGCTGGCGGTGGTCTTTTCGGTGGCGGATGCAGCCGCCGACCCGGCAGGCAGGGTATTAGAGATATCCATGACGGACCCTTCTATTCATTGTTTTTGTGGAGCGCGCGCAAGCGCAGCCTGCTGGGGCTATAGCAGGACCTGTGCCAAGGACAAGAAGCCCGGGCTAGAGGGGTTTGATCGGTGGTGATGAGCGGAAATCCGCCTATGAGTGCCTGTGGGGTAGGCGGGAAATTGCCTAAGTGAACACGGCTCCGGGAGGCGCTCGTGGGAGGCGTTGTCTTTGTGGGTGAGGGTGTTGCTGGGGGCAGTACCTGGCTTTGTGGCCTGTTCGCCGGCAAGCCGGCTCCTACAGGCGGGGGTTATGGGTCTTTGAGGAACATTTCCCGGGTCAGGCCGTGACGCTGCATTTTTTCATTCAGGGTCCGGCGCGGCAGTTGCAGTTCGTTGAGCACGGCCTTGATCTCGCCCTTGTGGCGAGTCAGGGCAGCGCGCAGGCACTGGGCTTCGAAGGCTTCTTGCTGCGCGGCCAGGGATTGGCCGGCTTCGAGGACTTCGGCTTCCGGCTCCCCGAGGCCCAGCACCTGACGCTCGGCGGCGTTGGCCAGTTCGCGCACGTTGCCCGGCCAGTCGTGACTGAGCAGGCGGCTCAACTGGGCGCCACTCAAGGGCGCGACGCTGCGCCCCAGGCGCTCGGCGGCGGCCTGGGCGAAGTGTTCGTAGAGCTGTGGAATATCCTCGCGGCGCTCACGCAGTGGCGGCAGGCGCAGTTCGGCGACGGTCAGGCGATAGGCCAGGTCTTCGCGAAAGCGTCCGGCCCGGGCCTCCTCCAGCAGGTCGGGCTTGGTGGCGGCGATCACCCGCAGGTCGACCTTGATGCTCTGGTTGGAGCCCAGGCGTTCCAGTTTCTGCTCCTGCAGCACCCGCAGCAGCTTGACCTGCTGGGCAAGGGGCATGCTTTCGATCTCGTCGAGAAACAGCGTGCCGCCATGGGCGTACTCCAGCTTGCCGATGCGCTTGCCCTGGGCGCCGGTGAAGGCGCCGCTTTCATGGCCGAACAACTCGGCCTCGAACAGCTGCTCGGGGATCGCTGCGCAGTTCAGGGCGACAAAGGGCTTGCCGGCCCGGGGACCGAAGTCGTGCAGGCAGCGGGCGATCAATTCCTTGCCGCTGCCGGTTTCACCTCGGATCAGCACATTCACGGGCAAGGCGGCCAGATCCAGTACCTGGCGGCGCAGGGTCTGCAGGGCCCGGGACATGCCAAGCAAGGTGGCGTCGAGCTTGGCCCGGCTGTCAGCCTGCTGGTGCAGGCGACGGTTTTCCAGGACCAGGCGGCGTTTGTCCAGGGCCCGGCGCAGGCTGCTGAGCAGGGTGTCGGGGCTGAAGGGTTTTTCCAGGAAATCATAGGCACCGTCGCGCATGGCCTCGACCGCCATGGGCACGTCACCGTGACCGGTCAGCAGGATGATCGGCAGGTCGGGGTCCAGGCGCTGGACCTGGGCCAGCAGCTCCAGGCCGCTGATACCGGGCATGCGCACATCGCTGAGGATCACCCCGGGGAAGTTCTTCGGCAGTTGCGCCAGGCAATCCTCGGCGCGGCTGAACAGCTGGACCTCGAACCCCGACAGGCTCAGCCATTGTTCGACGGCGGTACGGATGCTGGCCTCGTCATCCACCACGATTACCGAGTTCAGCATTGGATGTGCGCCTCCAGATCGATGGGCAGGCTGAGGGTGAACACCGCGCCCTGATCCTGGTTGGCGGCGCTCAAGCGTCCCCCCAGTTCATGGACGATGGCGTAAGACACGGCCAGCCCCAGGCCCAGGCCATCGCCCACCGGCTTGGTGGTAAAGAACGGGTCGAACACGCTCAGCAGGTGCTCTTCGGCGATCCCGCCGCCGTTGTCGGCGACCCGCAGTTGCCACAATTGGTCCTCGGCTTCGAGGCTGATCTGCAGGTGCTTTTCAGGCTTGTTCTGCATGGCGTCGAGGGCATTGCGCAGCAGGTTGATCAGCACCTGCTCCAGGCGGATGGCATCACCGCGAACCCAGGCCGGGCGGGTCAGGTGCAGCTCGATCTGGATGTTTTCGGCACGCAGCCGGGTTTCCAGCAGCTGCAGCGACTGGTCCACCACCGCGGCCAGATCCAGGCGTTCGCGCAGGCCGCCGGGGCTCTTGCGGGCGAAGGTCTTGAGATGGCTGGTAAGGGCGGCCATGCGGGTCAGCATGTCGTCCAATGGTCGCAGGGCTTTGTAAGCCTCATCCACCCGGCCGTGATCCAGCAGCAGCCGCAGCGTGGCAAGCTGCATGCGCTGGGCGGTCAGGGGTTGGTTGATTTCATGGGCCAGGGCCGCGGACATCTGCCCCAGGGCGGCCAGCTTGGCCGATTGCACCAGGCCTTCCTGGGCGGTGCGCAGATCCCGAGTGCGTTCCTGGACCAATTGCTCCAGCTCTTCACGGTTGCGTTGACGGATTTTCCCCAAGCGCCAGCGTTGGCTGAGGAACAGCAACAGGAACACCAGGGTCAGCCAGGCACCGGCGGCCGCCAGCCCGGCATTGCGGCTTTCCTCGAAAGCGCTGGCCGGCTTGCGCAGCAGGTGCAGGGTCCAGCCTTCGGCGGTCAGCGGCAGGGATTCCCAGAGATAGTTGGCCACGCCCTCGGGGCCTTCGACCTGGACCAGTCTGCTGTTGTCGTCGAATGTTTGCAGGGTCGTATGTTGCAGCGCTGTCAGCGGTTGCTTGTCGTACTGGCGAGTCAGCTTGATCTCCGCCAGGTCGTTTGCGGACAGCGGTTGCAACTGCCGGTAACGCCAGCCGGGCTGGTTGGCGATAAAGATGATGCCCCGGGCGTCGCTCACCAGCAGGGTGTCGTTGCCCTGGCTCCATTCATGCTCCAGTTCGGGGAACTCCAGCTTGACCACCATGGCCCCGAGGAAGTCCTCGTTGTCGGCCTTGACCGCGCTGGAGAGGAAATACCCCGGAATGCCGCTGGTGACGCCCACGGCGTAGAAACGCCCGCTGCCCTGGCTGCGGGTCTGCTTGAAGTAGGGGCGAAAACCATAGTTGTGGCCGACATAGCTGCTGGGCAGTCGCCAGTTGCTGGCCGCCACGGCCAGGCCTTCATGGTTCAGCAGTTCCAGGGTCGAGGAGCGGGCGGCGCCGTTGATCTTTTCCAGTTTGCGGTTCAGTGCATCCTGGGTGTCTGCCGTCACCGGGCCCTGAAGTGCCGAACGCAGTTCCGGGTCCAGGGCCAGCACCGCTGGCAGGGCGCGATAGCGTTCAATCAGGGTGTGCAGCGAGTTGGCATACAGCCCTAGCTGTTCATTGGCTCGGGCGGCATCCTCCACCAGCGTCTGGCGTTCGGCGTGGCGCATGGCCAGGCCGGCGCTGATGACGGTGCCAGCGAGAATAACCAGGATATAGAACGTCAAGCGGAGAGGGCGAGAGATCTGGGCCATGAGTCGGGGCAGGCTGCAATGGGGGCGGGAACGATAGCATGAGCGACGGGTGGAACGTTGATCGCCGACAGTGTCGCGAAAGGGCGCGGCATAAAAAAAGCGACGGGCTGTTGTCTCAACAGCACCGCCGCTTTGGCCAAACGTGAGAAGGGCTTACTGCACTTCTACCGCCAGGCTGTCACTGATCTTTTTCTGCCAGATGGCAGGACCTGTGATGTGGACCGACTCGCCCTTGCTGTCGACGGCGACGGTCACTGGCATGTCCTTGACCTCGAACTCGTAGATCGCTTCCATGCCCAGTTCGGCGAAGGCCAGGACCTTGGACTTCTTGATCGCCTGGGCCACCAGGTAGGCGGCGCCGCCGACGGCCATCAGGTACACGGCCTTGTTGTCCTTGATCGCGTCGATGGCGGTCGGGCCACGCTCGGACTTGCCGATCATGCCCAGAAGGCCGGTCTGCTCGAGGATCTGCCGGGTGAACTTGTCCATCCGCGTGGCAGTGGTCGGGCCGGCCGGGCCCACTACTTCGTCGCCCACCGGATCAACCGGGCCGACGTAGTAGATGAAGCGACCCTTGAGGTCTACCGGCAGGGTTTCACCCTTGTTCAGCATCTCCACCATGCGCTTGTGCGCCGCATCGCGACCGGTGAGCATCTTGCCGTTGAGCAGCACGGTCTCGCCCGGCTTCCAGCTTTGCACGTCTTCCGGGGTCAGGGTGTCGAGGTTGACCCGACGTGCCGACGGACCGGCTTCCCAGACGATTTCCGGGTAGGCGTCCAGAGGTGGCGCTTCCAGTGCGGCCGGGCCCGAGCCGTCGAGCACGAAGTGCGCGTGACGGGTGGCGGCGCAGTTGGGGATCATGCACACCGGCAGGGAGGCGGCGTGGGTCGGGTAGTCCATGATCTTCACGTCGAGCACCGTGGTCAGGCCACCCAGGCCCTGGGCGCCGATGCCCAGTTGGTTGACCTTCTCGAACAGCTCCAGGCGCATTTCTTCAATGCGGTTGGACGGGCCGCGAGCCTTGAGCTCGTGGATGTCGATGGATTCCATCAACACTTCCTTGGCCATCACCGCAGCCTTCTCGGCGGTGCCGCCGATGCCGATGCCCAGCATGCCCGGTGGGCACCAGCCGGCACCCATGGTCGGTACGGTCTTGAGGACCCAGTCGACGATGGAGTCGGACGGGTTGAGCATGGCCATCTTCGATTTGTTCTCGGAGCCGCCGCCCTTGGCCGCCACGTCCACTTCCACGGTGTTGCCGGGAACGATGGAGTAGTGGATCACCGCCGGGGTGTTGTCCTTGGTGTTTTTCCGGGCGCCTGCCGGGTCGGCCAGGATGGAAGCGCGCAGGACGTTTTCCGGCAGGTTGTAGGCGCGACGCACGCCTTCGTTGATCATGTCGTCCAGGCTCATGGTGGCGCCGTCCCAGCGCACGTCCATGCCCACGCGAACGAACACGGTGACGATCCCGGTGTCCTGGCAGATCGGCCGGTGGCCGGTGGCGCACATGCGCGAGTTGATCAGGATCTGTGCCATGGAGTCACGAGCGGCCGGCGATTCCTCGCGCAGGTAGGCCTCGTGCATCGCCTGGATGAAGTCCACGGGGTGGTAGTAGGAAATGAACTGCAGGGCGTCGGCAACGCTCTGAATCAGGTCGTCTTGCTTGATCACGGTCATGAGTCGCGCTCCTCTAAAAGACGGGAACATTTAATAAGGTGGCTGCAGCAGGGTGTATCGGTCGGTTGCAGACACCTTCTAAGGCACGCCGGACAGACAACTGGCGCGACGCTAAAAAGGCGCGGCAGTATACCGCGCCTGGGGGTCCGGCACACCCGCCAGCCGGGCAAACGAAAGTCGCCCATCGGATGGGCACTGTTCTTGCCTGAATCAGCGGCAAAACCGCAGAACACGGCTTAAAATTTGGATAGTCATTTGCCGGGCGCAGCACTAAAGTTGCAACTGGCCAGCAGGGTAGGAAACTCTTTAAGCCTCCTTTCTCACGGTGAGTCAACGATTGACCCATAAAGCCATCCAGAGCTTGTTACTCAAGCGCTTCACCATTGCTGCGGGCACCTACGGACTGATCCTGCTGCTGTTCTGGCTGGCGGTTCTCGCGGGGCACTATCGCGCCTCCACCAGCAGTGCGCTGTTGGCCTCGGGGTTGGTGTTGGCCACTCAGGGCCTGCTGTGCTGGGTGTTCATCAGCGGGCGCAACCTGCGCTTTGCCGACCCCAGCCTGACTGAAGTCCAAGTGGTCCTGGGCATTGCCTGGCAGACCTGGCTGATCGCCCACCTGGATCAGGCCCGGGGCGCTTTCCTGGTGTTCTATATCCTGCCGCTGCTGTTCGGCCTGTTCCATTTATCCCGCCGGGCCTACCTGCGTTGCGCGGCGCTGATCTTCTTCTGTTTTGCCGGGGTCAACCTGTGGGACGGCTATCGCTTTGTCCTCGACGATCCCCAGCTGGCGGCGCTGCAAGTCTGTGTGCTGCTGGTGATACTGGTGTGGATGTGCCTGTACGCTGCCTATGTCCAGGCGTCGCGTTCGCGCATGCGGCAGCGGCGTTTTGCCTTGCAGGCCCATCAGGACACCTTGCGGGGGATGATGCGGCAACTGGAAGATCTGGTGGCTACCGATGAGTTGACCGGGCTGTTCAATCGCCGGCACTTCCTGCGTATCGCCAGCCGTGAGTTGCAGGCCATGGACCAGGAACAGATGCATGGGCTGGCGCTGATCGACCTGGATCATTTCAAGCGCATCAACGATCTTCACGGCCATGCGGCAGGAGATCAGGTGCTGCAGGCGTTCGCCGCGGTGGCCACGGCCTGCCTGCGGGACGGTGATGTACTGGCCCGCTACGGCGGTGAGGAGTTTGTGGTGCTACTGCCCGACTGTGATGCCGAGCGCCTGACCTCCTGTTGCGAGCGTCTGCGCCTGGCCTTCATGGAGGTGCAACTGGTGGGCCTGAATGTGCGTGACCTGAGCCTGTCGGCAGGGATGACCCTGCTGCAGGCCGGTGATGATCTGGACAATGCCCTGCAACGCGCCGATCAGGCGCTGTACCGGGCCAAGCGCGACGGCCGCAATCGTTGTTCCGCCGCCTGGGAAAACCTCGATGCCTGAATTGACCGTGGGCAGCCGGCGCTGGTCGGTGGCACCGGCAAGCAACCTGCTGGATGCCTTGAATCAGGCCGGTGTGGCGGTGCCCTACAGTTGTCGCGCCGGCAGTTGTCATGCCTGCCTGGTGCATTGCGTCCAGGGCCTGCCCAACGACAGTCGGCCGGATGCCCTGAGCGATGAACAGCGCCGCCGCGGCTGGCGCCTGGCCTGCCAGTGCCAGGTGGTGGAGGACCTGCAGGTCGAGACTTTCGATCCGTTGCGCGATGGCCGGCCGGCCCAAGTGGTCGGGCTCGACTGGCTATCGCCCACAGTCCTGCGCTTGCGTCTGCAACCTGAGCGGCCGTTGCGTTATCGCGCCGGCCAGCACCTGGTGCTGTGGACCACCAGCCAGATCGCCCGGCCGTATTCCCTGGCCAGCCTGCCGGAAGAGGACCGCTTCCTGGAGTTTCATCTGGACTGCCGGCATCCGGGACAATTCAGCGACGCCGCACGCCAGTTGCAACTGGGCGACCCGATCCGCCTGGGCGAGTTGCGCGGCGGCGCCTTGCACTACGATCTGGACTGGCAGCAGCGACCGCTGTGGCTGCTGGCCTCGGGAACCGGCCTGGCGCCCTTGTTCGGGGTGTTGCGCGAAGCCTTGCGTCAGGATCACCAAGGCCCTATCCGCATCATTCACCTGGCCCATGACGCCACCGAGCATTACCTGGCCAAACCCTTGGCAGCCCTGGCAGCGAACCGTCCCCATCTGAGTGTGGAGCTGTGGCAGGGGGCGCAGCTGACGACGGCCCTGGCGCAACTGCGACTTGTTTCCCGGCAAACCCAGGCCTTACTCTGCGGGCACCCCGACAGTGTCGATGCCTTTGCCCGACGCCTGTACCTGGCGGGGCTGCCGCGCAATCAACTGCTGGCCGATGTGTTCCTGCCCCGTGGTTGAGCGCTGATTTTTCTAGAGCGAGATCTTCATGACCGATGCCATCGAGCTGCAACGCGAGGGCGGGCTGCTGACCCTGCGCCTGAACCGCCCCGACAAGAAAAACGCCTTGACCCGTGCCATGTACAGTCGTCTGGCGCAAGCCCTGGCCGAGGCGGACGCCGATCCGCAAATCAATGCCCTGCTGATCTGCGGCAGCAGCGAATGCTTTACCGCCGGCAACGACATCGCCGACTTCCTGCAACAGCCGCCCAGGGACCTCGACAGCCCGGTGTTCCAGTTCATGCGCAACCTGCTCGATTGCCGCAAGCCGGTGGTGGCTGCGGTGGCCGGCGCGGCCGTGGGCATTGGCACCACCTTGTTGCTGCATTGCGATCTGGTCTATGTCAGCCGTGATGCACGGTTGCGCATGCCGTTCGTCAACCTCGGGCTGTGCCCGGAATTTGGCTCGAGCCTGATCCTGCCGCGCTTGCTGGGACAGGCCAAGGCCGCTGAGTTGTTGCTGCTCGGCGAAGGCTTCAGTGGTGAACAGGCGGCGGCCTGGGGCATTGCCACTGCGGCCCTGGGAGATGGCGCGGCAGCCCTGGCCAAAGCCAGGGAGGCGGCATTGCGTTTCAGCCAACTGGCGCCGGAGGCGGTGCAAGTGAGCAAGCGCCTGATGAAGGCTCCCTACCGTGAGCAACTGCGCCAGGTAATAGAAGAAGAGGGCGCGCAGTTCACTCAGCGCCTGCGTTCACCAGAAGCCATCGCCGCCTTGTCGGGTTTTTTCGCCAAAGGCTGACACCTGTCGCTACAGGGAAGGACGGACATAAAAAAGCCCCGGGGTTTCCACCACCGGGGCTTTTGCGTTCAGCGAGCCAGGGCTCAGACCATCGGGTCGCCAACGTGCAGGATCTTCATGCCATTGGTGCCGCCGGTGGTGTGGTAGCTGTCGCCCTTGGTGAGAATCACCCAGTCGCCTTTCTCTACTACGCCGCGCTTGAGCAACTCGTCGATCGCAGCCTGGCTGACCTGCTCAGGCGGCAGGGAAGCCGGGTCGAACGGGATGGTGTAGACGCCGCGGAACATGGCTGCACGCGCCTGGGTTTCACGGTGCGGGGAGTAGGCATAGATCGGCACCGAGGAACGGATGCGCGACATGATCAGCGGGGTGTAGCCGCTTTCGGTCAGGGCGATGATGGCCTTCACGCCCGGGAAGTGGTTGGCGGTGTACATGGCGGCCAGGGCGATGCTCTGGTCGCAGCTTTCGAACACCTTGCCCATGCGGTGGCTGGAGGTCTTGCTGGTGGGGTGTTTTTCCGCACCGACACAGATCCGCGCCATGGCCTGGACCGCTTCCAGCGGGTAGGCACCGGCGGCGCTTTCTGCCGAGAGCATGACCGCGTCGGTGTAGTCGAGCACGGCGTTGGCCACGTCGGACACTTCGGCACGGGTCGGCATCGGGTTCTGGATCATCGACTCCATCATCTGGGTCGCGACGATCACTGCCTTGTT
The DNA here is from genome assembly GCF_018390395.1 of Pseudomonas sp. RC4D1. Classification (NCBI taxonomy): domain Bacteria; kingdom Pseudomonadati; phylum Pseudomonadota; class Gammaproteobacteria; order Pseudomonadales; family Pseudomonadaceae; genus Pseudomonas; species Pseudomonas sp. RC4D1. The sequence continues at coordinate 1,623,934 of NZ_JAHBAW010000002.1, read as the reverse complement.
GTGGCGGCGCGCGTGAAGAATGATTTTCTTCTGGATGCCCACCAGCTCGGCGTCGCCGATTTCCACACCCAGGTCGCCACGGGCCACCATCACTGCGTCACTGGCGTTGATCAGGCCGTCGAGGGTTTCGTCGTCGGCCACGGCTTCGGCGCGTTCGATCTTGGCCACCAGCCAGGCCGTACCACCGGATTCGTCACGCAGTTTGCGCGCGTATTCCATATCGGCAGCGTCGCGAGGGAAGGACACGGCCAGGTAGTCGACTTGCATTTCGGCGGCCAGCTTGATGTCGGCCTTGTCTTTCTCGGTCAGGGCCGGAGCGGTCAGGCCGCCGCCACGACGGTTGATGCCTTTGTGGTCGGACAGCGGGCCGCCGACGGTCACCACGCAGTGCAGCTCGGTGGCGGTGGCGGTTTCCACGCGCATCACCACACGGCCGTCGTCCAGCAGCAGCTCGTCATTGACGCCGCAGTCCTTGACCAGATCCGGGTAGTCGATGCCGACGATGTCCTGGTTGCCTTCGGTCAGCGGGTGCACGGTGGAGAACGTGAACTTGTCACCGATCTTCAGTTCGATACGCTTGTTGGCGAATTTGGCGATGCGGATTTTCGGGCCTTGCAGGTCGCCGAGGATGGCCACGAAGCGGCCGTGCTTGGCGGCCAGGTCGCGGACCAGTTGGGCGCGAGCCTTGTGCTCGTCCGGAGTGCCGTGGGAGAAGTTCAGACGGGCAACATCCAGGCCCGCGAGAATCAACTGTTCGAGAACTTCCGGCGAGTTACTGGCTGGGCCAAGGGTGGCAACGATTTTGGTACGACGAACGGACATGCACGGACTCCTGAGTTCAAGCGCAACGAGAGGCTACTATGCTCCGAAGTTGTAGTCATTGTTCGTTTGCACTACTTATTGCTTTGTTTGTTTACCGCAACAACCTTGAAGATTTTTGCCGATGAGTCGATACACTGCACAAGACAGGAGATACCCCATGCGATTCGTACTCATTGCTATCTTGGCCGTCAGTGTTGTCGGCTGCACCCGCTGGTCCATGAACCATCATTTGAATAACGCCTACCGCGCTTATGACCGCGGCAACTGCGAGAGCGTGATGCTCGAGTTGAGCCAGGTCGACCGCAACAGCCGTGCGCGGCCTTACATCCAGCCGGAAGTGTCGATGCTGCGCGGGCAATGCCTGGAGCGGCAGAAGTTGTTCGTCGATGCGGCGCAGACTTATCAGTTCATCATTACCCAGTACCCCAGCAGCGAATACGCCTACCGTGCTCGTGCCCGCTTGGACACCTTGCAGCAACTGGGGCATTACCCGGCAAACGGTGCAGCACAAGTTCGCCGTACAGCGTTGTAAGCGATACCGGTCAGGGGCAGTGTAATTGCCCCTCGCGCTTGAGCTAACATTTGTACAGGTTGTTCGAACACTGCACGGTTCCTGCCTGGCGCAGTGGCGTTGAAATCCTTGTGGAGATTTTCCTCGCACCTCGAATCCGGGAGAACGAGCCGCTACTCAAGGCCCGTTCCGAAGCACTAGTGCGGTCATGCTTAATGACCTTTCATAGCGATACCCAGCATGTTCACGGAACCTCGGATCGAGCGGCATCAACTGCCGTCCTACTTGAAAGTCTTTAACCGGTTTACCGACAAGCCTGTCGGTTACCTGGGCAATATTTCCGCTGACGGGCTGATGTTGATCAGCCAGTTGCCGATGCTGATCGGTGCCGAGTTCGAGTTGCGGGTGAAAGTCCCCGGCAGTGATGGACAGACGCAGTTCATCGATTTCAGCGCCTGTTGCCTGTGGTGCCATGAGGACCTGACCCCTCACCAGTACGACAGCGGTTTCAGCCTGCTGCGGGCGACCGCCGAATTCGCTGAACTGGAGCAGGCCTTGCGGCACTACTTCAGCTTCCATCCGTTGCAGACATCGGCCTGAATGTCGCGGCAGCCCACTACAGGCTGCCGGCTTTCTTCCAGCTCAGATACCGGCTGACCAGCTCCGCCCCCAGCTCGCCTGGACGGGCGTCGAGCAGGGCGATGCCGTGGGCGCTCAGGCGTTCATGCAGTTCGGCCCGGCTATTGAGGTAGTTCACGGCGGCGCTGTAGATCAGCGCCTCGGGCAAGGTCTGTACTGGGCTTTGGCGCAACTGATCGAGCACTTCCTCGCGCAGGCTGGCCACCAGTACCCGGTGCTGGCGGCTGATGCGTTTGACCGCAGTCAGCAACTCTTGGTCGTCTTCATCCCGCAGGTTGGTGACCAGTACCACCAGCGCCCGACGCTTCTGCCGCGCCAGCAATTCACTGGCTGCAGCCTGGTAGTCGGCTGGACGCTGGCTGGTGTCCAGGTCGTAGACGCCGTTGAGCAGCACACTCAGTTGGGCCGAGCCCTTGACTGGCGCAAGGTAGCGCGAGCGTTCTCCGGCAAAACTGTAGAGGCCTACTGCATCCCCCTGGCGCAGCGCGACATAGCTGAGCAGCAGGCAAGCGTTGAGGGCATGGTCGAAGTGCGCCAGCTCGCCGTCCTGGCTGCGCATGCGGCGTCCGCAGTCGAGCATGAAGATGATCTGCTGGTCGCGTTCGTCCTGATACTCCCGGGCGATGGGCGTGCGCTGGCGGGCGGTGGCTTTCCAGTCGATCTGTCGCAGGCTGTCGCCTTCGCGAAACTCCCGCAGTTGATTGAACTCCAGGCCCAGCCCGCGGCGTTGCAACTGGCGCACCCCGAGTTGGCTGAGCCAGTTGTCCACTGCCAGCAACTGCGCGCCATAGAGGCGGGCGAAGTCCGGGTAGACCCGCGAGCTGTCGTGGACTTTCAATCGTCGTCTGGCGCTCCACAGGCCCAAGGGGCTGGGCAGGCTGACTTCACACTGGTGGAAGTTGAAATGCCCTCGTTGCAGCGGTCGCACGCTATACCCCACTCGGCTGACCTGGCCCGGCTCCAGGCTCACCGATTGTGGCAGGTGCTCAAAGCTCAAGCCCTGGGGCGGATGGTCGAACAGTTGCACCTCAAGCGCTTGCCGATAAGGGTGGCGGATCTCCAGTTGCACTTCGCTCCAGCGTCCCAGGGGTAGGCTGCCGGGCAACTGACGCTGTATTTCGGGCGACGCCAGGCGCGACAAGCGCAGGGCATCCAGCAGCGCCAGCAGCAACAGCGCCAGCAACAGGCCCCAGGCGATCGAGTCCAGGCGCGGCACCGCCTCGATACCCAGGGCACGCACCGTTCCCAGAAGGATGTACAGGCCGGTCAGGGTGCCCAGCCAGATCAGCAACAGACGAGTCGGCTTCATCAGTGTGGGCGGCTCATAGGCGCGGTGCCGGAATCTGCTCGAGCATCTGCTTGAGCACCTGTTCCACCGACAGCCCTTCGATATCCAGCTCCGGAGCGACCCGTACCCGATGCCGTAGCACGGCCAAGGCGCAGCCCTTGATGTCATCCGGGATCACGAATTCGCCGCCCCGCAGCAGGGCCCGGGCCCGGGCTCCGCGCACCAGGGCAATGGAGGCACGCGGGCCTGCGCCCAGCGTCAGTCCCGGCCAGCTGCGGGTGGCCCTGGCCAGGCGCACGGCATAGTCGAGCACCTGTTCGTCCAGGGGCAGTTCACTGGCGATGCGCTGCAGGGCCAGCACGTCCTTGGCCTGGAGCACGGTACGCAGGGGCTGGACATCAAGCATGTCGGCGCGGGTCGAGCGAGCCACCTGGCGAACCATGTTCAGCTCCTCCTCGGCGTCCGGGTAGTCCATCCGCAACTTGAGCATGAAACGGTCCAGTTCGGCTTCCGGCAGCGGGTAGGTGCCTTCCTGCTCGATGGGGTTCTGGGTCGCCAGGACCATGAATGGCTGGGCGATGGGCAGGGCCCGGCCTTCCAGGGTCACTTGGCGTTCCTGCATGGCTTCCAGCAGCGCGGCCTGGGTCTTGGCCGGGGCGCGGTTGATTTCGTCCGCCAACAGCAGATTGGTGAACAGCGGACCCTTGCGCAGTTTGAACTGCTCGGTCTGCAGGTCGTACACCGCGTGGCCGGTGACATCGCTGGGCATCAGGTCCGGGGTGAACTGGATGCGTGCAAACTCTCCGCCAAAGCAGCGGGCCAGGGCCCGTACCAACAGTGTTTTGCCCAGGCCTGGGACGCCTTCGAGCAACACGTGGCCACCGGCGATCAGCGCCGTCAGCACATCATCGATCACGGCCTCCTGGCCGATCACCACCTTCTGCAGTTCCTGGCGCACCGCCTGCGCCAGCTGGCTGGCCCGTTGCCGCTGCTGGGCCGCATGGACCTGGGGCTGAGGCGCCTCGGAGGAGTCAAGGGATTCGACGGGTTGTTCGCTCATAGGGCATTCCTGAGAGTTTGCAGGTGGGCGACCTGGTGGCTGAAATCAGCACCGGAAAGGCGCTGCCCGGACACCGGTTGCAGGGCTTGGCGCACAGCATCGACAGGCTGCTGGCTGAGCAGGGCGAGGACGTCCCACTGGGCTTCGGGTTCCAGTTGTTCGAAACCCGGATGGCGACGTCGTGCCCGGCGCCGGATATCCAGTTGCAGGGCCTGCAGCAGTGGGCCCTGGCCGCCATGGCGCAGGATGAAATCGGCACTGGCGCGCAGGTGTTCACGCAGTTGACGCCGGGCCTTGGGGGCCGGCGCCAGCAAAGGCCCCTGGCGGCTACCGGCCTGCCACAGCCACAGGCCGATCAACAGCGCCAGGGCTACCAACGCCTGGGGAAAATAGCGCCAGAGCAATTGCCACAGGCTCGGGTGGTCGGTGTTGAACAGCAGGGTCACGGCCGTATCGGTATTGAGGTACCACAGCAGCCAGGCGTTGTCGTACAGGCCGATGGCCGGGGTTTTCCAGATGTCGGCGTCGGTCAGCACGGTGACCGAGCCCTGGCCGTAGTCGAGCTGGATCATGTGGGTGGCCACGCCGCTGTTGGCCCAGGACTGGGCCAGGCTGTCAGGGTCGTCCAGGTGGAAGGCGGTGTCGAAGCCGATGTAGGCCGGGGCCTGTTCGTCTTCCAGATAGACTTTGGTCAGCTTTGGAAAGGCGTCGTTGGCTTCCTGTTCCGGCGGCTCCTCGAGGTCTTCACTGAGCTGTTGATGGATTTGCACCCGATCCAGCAGCAAGTCACCGCTTTGCTGGGTGTCATCGTCCCACAGGGCTTCGGCGACAAAAATCAGCCGGCCACCGGCACGGGCCCAATCCAGCACCTGGTCGGCCTGGCGCGGGCTCATGTTCGAGCGCTCCCCCAGCAACAGCAGGCTGTTGCCGGCGGGCTTCAAGGTGGCCAGTACTTCCAGGCCGTTGGCGTGATCGACCTTGAGGCCGCGTTCGCGCATAAACATCTCGGCGGCCAGGTAGGGATTGGCGCGGGCTTCGGGCGACGGGCCGTGATCGACGAGTTCCTGATAGGGCGTGGCGTGGCGGTACAGGTAGTAGCCGGTGGCTCCCAGTACCAGGATCAGCAACAGGGCCAGGCTGCCCCAAAGATAGCGCTTCATGCTGGCGCTCCTGGGCCGAACAGACTGCGCCAGGCGTCGCACAGTTGCGGCTGCAGATCGGCGCCGGGAATCCGGTGACCGTAGGCCATGTTCTGCCAATGCTCCGTCAGTTCACGGCTGAAGGCTTCCAGGGGCGGTTGCTGCAAGGTCTTGATCCGCTCCAGTACCTGGCCTTCGGTATCGGCCACGCTCAGGGGCAGATGAAAGTCTTCCAGCAGGCGACTGAGCAGTGCCCTGTAAAGCAGGCCCAGGGCCTCTCGGGGCTGGCTGGACCAGAGCTCCTCGGCGCGGGCAGCCACATCCGCAGGCAAGGTTTCGCTGCTGACGTCCAGGCCGAACAGTTGCTGGGGGATCGCGGCGGGGCGTTTTTTGCGCGGTAGCGGACGGCGGCTGACAAAGGCTCGCAGCCAATCGCGGTAGCGCCAGATCAGCCAGCCCAGGGCCCCTAGCAGCAAGGCCCAGAGGAGGATTTCCAGGCCCTTGGCGAGGCTACCGAAACTGTTGTTGTCGAGGTTCTCAAGCAGGCTCTTGAGCCAGCCCGGCGGCTTGTCCTTGGCGTCTTTCTTCTGTGCCTGCTCTTCGCCGAAGCGGTAGCGGGTGACCGACTCCTGGTTCTTGAACGGCGGCTTTTCCAGGATGCCCTGGATGCTGTCCTTCGAGGCTTTGCTGGTCAGCGGTTGCTGCAGCAGTCGTGGCGCTTCGGGGCCAGCCACGGAACTGCTGGGAGTGGCTGCCCAGATCGATGCGCCCGGCATCGCCAGCATCAGGCCGGTCACCAGCAGCAGCGCCGCGACGCCCGCCAGACGCTGGCGCAGGCGGCGGAAAACCAGTTCGATGTCCCAGGCCTCTAGCTCGGTGCGGCGGTTGAGGTACAGGCTGAAGCCACAGGCCACGTAGATGGGCTCCCAGATCACCAGGACCAGAGCGTAGAAGGCGTTGGTCAGGTGTTCCAGCCAGAACCAGTCCTGCTGGGCGGCGATGACCAGGCTCTGCCAGCTCCAGTCCAGTTCGATCTGTTGCGGCAGCAGCAGGTAGAACAGCACCATCAACCCGATCCACAAGGCGCCTTCCAGGTGCATGCCGATCAGGGTCAACCAGCGTGCGGCCCCGGCATTGCGCTGCAGCAGGACCGCCAGGCGTTGTTGCCGGGCATCGCCACTCAGGCCTTCAAGTTGCACGACCGGCATGACAAAGCTGCGGCTCATGCTGAAGCGGCGCCAGGTCAGGCTGGCCAGCAATTGTGGCTTGAGCAGGCGTGGCCACTGCCTCAGCGCCTCTGCCAGGCTTGGGGTTTCACCGAACAGGGCTTTGGAGAGGATGAACAGTGGCAGGCGTTCGAAGGCCGGTTTCAGCCACCAGAACAACAGCACTGCCAAGGATGGGGATTGCCACAGCAGCAGGCTCAGCAGGGCAAACACCGGCAGGCTGACGATGGCCCAGCTGGTCATCAGCAGGCTCCGGTGACGCTGGCTCAGCAGTATCCCCAGGTCCATGGCTTCCCAGGGGTTGCGTGGGCGGATCGTCACGCTGGCGTCACTCAGGCGCATGAGATTCACGTCCGGCCAGGGTCAGGTACGCCACCACCAGGCTCCACAGGGCGGCGCCGACGCTGTATTTGATCCAGGGCGCGGGCCAGGTCATGGAGGACCAGTAGGCTTCGATAAAGGCCGCGATCAGCAGGAATACGATGACCCCGTAGACCAATTGCACGCTTATCCGCGCAGCCTGCAACAGGGCTTCGCCGCGGCTCAGGCGACCGGGGGCGATCAGTGCCCAGCCCAGTTTCAACCCGGCCGCACCGGACAGGGCAATGGCGCTCAGCTCGAAGGCGCCATGGCCGATGACAAAGGGCCAGAAGGTCTGGCCGAAGCCGATCTGGGTCAGGTGGCCGGCGATGGCGCCGATCATCAGGCCGTTGAAAAACAGGAAGAACACGCTACCCAGGCCAAACAGCAGGCCGCTGGCGAAGGTCTGAAAGGCGATGCCGATGTTGTGCATGATGTAGTAGCCGAACATCACCCAGTCCTGGCTTGAGGCGCGTTCGGCGACCCGTCCCAGGCGTCCGTCGGTGGGCTCGTACATGCTCTGCATTTCCGACACCTGCTCCGGGCTCACCAGGCTATAGACCAGTTCGGGGTAGAGGTACACCAACAGGCCGATACCCAGCAGGCTGCCGAAGAACAGGAGGCTGGCGATCAGTACCAGGCGCCACTCCTGGCGCACCAGACGCGGAAAACCGGCCAGTATGAAGCCCAGGACGTTGGCGCTGATGGCGGTGCGTTGCCGGTACAACTGCTGATGGCCGCGCAATGCCAACTGCTGCAATGGATCGATCAGGTAACTGCTGTAACCGCGCTCCTGGGCCAGGGCCAGGTGCTGGCACAGGCGGCGGTAGTCCTGGACGAAGTTCTGGCAGTCCTCGGCTTTGACCCGGCGTCGCTCCAACTGGTCCAGCAGATGCTCGAACTGTTGCCATTGCGCCTGATGACGGTTCTCAAAAAGGCTTTGTTTCATGTCGTTCCCAGAAAACCGCGGGCGATGCCGTTGAGTTCGGCAGTGGCCTGGGCGGTGGGTACATGCAGCGGTTGTGCGAGGATCGCCGCCAGTTCCCGGGTGCGCTCGGCCGACAGTTGATTCTGACGTTCGGCAAACCCGAGAATCGCCCGTTGTTCGTTCAGGCTCAGGGCAAAAGGCGCGGAGCGGGGGACGGCGGGTGGCAGTTCCGGGCGCTTGACCGACTGCTCGCGATAGATCACCAGGGTGCCGGCGGCCAGGTCGCCCAGGCGCTTGAAGGTCGGATGCTGCAGGCAACTGATCGCGCCAAGGAAGTAGCCGAACGGCAACATGTCGGCAAAGCGCAGCAGGTTGCGGGTCAGGGAGGCGCTCCAGCCAATGGGGGTGCCATCGTCCTGAACCACTCGCAGTCCCATTATTTGCTTGCCGGGAGAGCGGCCCTGGTTCAGCACCTCGAACAGCACCATGTACCACCAGCTGATCAGAAATAGCAGGATCGAACCGAGACCGATGCCGATCTCGCCGAAAAAGCCCAGCACAATGAACAGCAGGCCCAACACCAGCCCGCGGATGCCCAGATCGAGGGCAAACGCCAGGGTACGCACCAGCAATCCCGCCGGTCGCAGCGGCAGATCGATGCCCTCGGGGGTTTCGACCTGATACCGCGTATCCAGTGGCGGGTGCAGCGATGCGTTCCTTGGCGTTGCTGTCGTCTCAAGCATGGGCAACTTTGGGGCTTGGCCTGGTAGAGAAAAATCCAGCGCAGATGCTAGCAGTGTCCGAGGGGCAAACGACATCATTAACTGCTAATTCAACGTGGCGCTCTGCGTGCCGCCGGTTCGCGCGGCTGGCCCTGGGGATGCTTGAGCGCCTAGACTGCGGCGGTCTTTCAGTTCAGGAACAGGCCGTGACTTCCCTCTTTTGGTACGACTACGAAACCACCGGCATCAATCCTCGCAGCGATCGCCCGTTACAAGTGGCCGGTATTCGCACCGATCTGGCGCTCAATGAGATCGACGAGCCGGTCAACCTCTACTGCCAGCCCAGCGACGATATCCTGCCGCACCCGGTGGCCTGCATGATCACTGGCATCACCCCGAGCCGTCTGGCGGCGCAGGGTTTGAGCGAGGCGGATTTCATGACCCGGGTGCACGGGCAACTGGCGCGCCCTGGGACTTGCGGCGTTGGCTACAACACCTTGCGTTTCGACGATGAAGTGACCCGCTACAGCCTGTACCGCAATTTCTTCGATCCCTATGCCCGTGAATGGCAGGGCGGCAACAGCCGCTGGGACCTGATCGATGTGGTGCGTACGGCCTACGCTCTGCGTCCCGAGGGGATCGTCTGGCCGCAGGAGCAGGGGCAGGTGACCCTCAAGCTGGAGCGCCTGACCGCTGCCAATGGTATCGACCACGGCCAGGCCCACGATGCACTGTCCGATGTCCGCGCCACCATTGCCTTGGCGCGTCTGATTCGCGACAAGCAACCCAAGCTCTATGACTGGCTGTTTCAACTGCGCAGCAAGCAGCGGGTGATGGATCAGATCCGCCTGCTGCAGCCTCTGGTGCATATTTCCGGGCGTTTCTCTGCGGCCCGGCACTACATCGGGGTGGTGCTGCCCCTGGCCTGGCACCCACGCAACCGCAATGCGCTGATCGTTTGTGATCTGCATCTGGATCCGCAGGGGCTGCTGGATCTGGATGCCGAAACCTTGCGTCAGCGTTTATATACGCGGCGCGAAGATCTTCTGGAGGGTGAGCTGCCAGTGCCGTTGAAACTCATCCATATCAATCGCTGCCCGGTAGTGGCGCCCTTGAATGTCTTGCGCGTGGAGGATCAACAACGGCTGCACTTGGACATGGAGCAGTACCAGCGCCGTGGCTTGCTTTTGACTGAAGCCCAGGAAGTTTGGCGGGATAAACTTTCGGTGATTTATGGCCCTGACGAGTTCGCGGCCAGCGAGGACCCGGAGCAACAGTTGTACGACGGCTTTATTGGTGATCGCGACCGGCGTTTGTGTGAGCAAGTGCGTGAGGCTGATCCGTTGCATTTGGCTCAGCAACAGTGGCCATTTGATGATGAGCGCTTGCCTGAATTGCTCTTTCGCTACCGTGCCCGCAACTTTCCAGAGACATTGGATAAAACTGAGCAAGAGCGTTGGCGCGGGTTCTGTCAGCAGCGTTTGCTTGACCCGAAACTCGGCGCGCCCAATACCCTGGAAAGTTTTGCTCAGGGACTTGAGCAATCGTTGTTAAGTGCTGATCCGAAGCAGCGCCAGGTGCTGGATGAGTGGCGCGAGCATGTTCGGGCCTTGGCTGGGCGCCTGGCTCTTTGAACGATGGCCCCGGCTCTGGAACAGGTTGCCGGGGCATAAAAAAACGCCAGCGGGCTGGCGTTTTTCAATCGGACTGCAGGAGCCCGGGCGCTCACTGGCAAGGCTTAGCCCAGCAGGGTTGCCCAGCCTTCAACCACATCGCCGCCCCACTTGGCTTTCCACTCTTTCAGAGTCTTGTGGTTGCCACCTTTGGTTTCGATGACTTCACCGTTGTGCGGGTTTTTGTACTGTTTAACTTTACGAGCACGCTTGGTGCCGGTGGTTTTTACTGCGGCGCGTGGTGCTTTAACTTTCGAGTCCGGATCCAGCAGGGCGATGATGTCGCGCAGGGACTTGGAGTACTCGCCCATCAGGCTGCGCAGTTTGCCTTCGAATTCCAGTTCGGTTTTCAGTTTGTCGTCTTGGGACAGGTTTTTCAAACGTGCTTGCAGTTCTTTAATGGCTTCTTCTGTAGCACGGTATTCGTTGATCAGGGACATGTGGACTACCTTATTGAGCGCTGAGTGGCTGGGTGACAATGTCGCAATAATAGTCAGAGAGTATGTGCAAGTAAACATAATACCGCTGTTTTATTTGTCTCTCTTAGTGTGTTTAGACGTAAAAATCATTTCGGTATTTAATAGGTCGAAGGGTTCAACTGCGCTATTCACAAACTAGTTGTGCGCTATTGGCAAGTGTCGGTATCTGTCGTTGCAGTGGCTGTGGATTAGGCGTTTCAAGCGGCGATTGCCAATCTAATCAAGGCCCGGCGCGCAATGGATACTGCAGTTTTTTCGCGCAGTGGCTAGAATGGCGACCTTTGCGAAGTTCTGGAGTTTCCCCCTCATGCGCACCTTTCGGTTGGTGATTTCTTGCCCTGACCGCGTTGGCATCGTTGCCAAAGTCAGTAACTTTCTGGCCTCCCATAACGGTTGGATCACCGAAGCGAGCCACCACTCGGACAACCTCAGTGGCTGGTTCTTCATGCGCCACGAGATTCGTGCCGATTCCCTGCCTTTTGGCCTGGAGGCTTTTCGCGAGGCATTTGCGCCGATCGCCGAAGAGTTCTCGATGGACTGGCGAATCACTGATACCGCCGAGAAAAAGCGTGTGGTGCTCATGGCCAGTCGCGAGTCCCATTGCCTGGCCGACTTGTTGCACCGCTGGCACAGCGATGAGCTGGACTGTGAGATCGTCTGTGTGATCTCCAACCACGATGACCTGCGCAGCATGGTCGAGTGGCACGGTATTCCTTATTACCACGTACCGGTCAATCCCCAGGACAAGGAGCCGGCTTTCGCCGAGGTCTCGCGTCTGGTCAAACAGCACGACGCCGAAGTGGTGGTGCTGGCGCGCTACATGCAAATCCTGCCGCCGGCGTTGTGCAGCGAATATGCGCACAAGGTGATCAACATCCACCACAGCTTCCTGCCGTCCTTCGTCGGTGCCAAGCCTTACCACCAGGCTTCTCTGCGTGGGGTGAAGCTGATTGGCGCCACCTGCCACTACGTCACCGAAGAGCTGGACGCCGGTCCGATCATCGAGCAGGACGTGGTACGGGTCAGCCACAGCGACAGCATCGAGGACATGGTGCGTTTCGGTCGTGATGTGGAGAAGATGGTCCTGGCCCGCGGCCTGCGCTACCACCTGGAAGACCGTGTGCTGGTGCACGGCAACAAGACCGTGGTGTTCTGATTGAAAAAAAACCAGGAGCGGGGGTTCAATATCCCGCTCCTGGTTCTGTAAATCACGAGGTCAGCCCGATGACCGATCCACTGGATAAAGCCACTTCCCAGGCCCCCGCGACCCTCGGCGAGGGGTGCTTGAGCCGCTATGACCCCGATGAACTTGATGCCGATGACGGCACCGAGTTTCCGGGTGCCGCCCAACTGTGGGAACAGTTGCAGCAGGAGCTCGCGCCGCAACCGCAGTGAGTGGTTCGCCGGCAAGCCGGCTTCTATTTTAAAGCTTGGCAATCGGCTCCTCGCGTAGGAGCCGACTCGCCGGCGAAAGGGCCCTGAGGCCCGTCATCAAATCCTGAAACTGCCTACCAGATGCTTCAAGCGCGCTGCTTGCTGTTCCAGATCGGAGCAGGCCCGCAGTGTCGCCTGGAGGTTTTCCACGCCTTCCTGGTTCAGCGTATTGATTTCGGTGATGTCCATGTTGATGGACTCCACCACCGAAGTCTGTTCCTCGGTGGCGGTGGCCACCGACTGGTTCATGCCGTCGATTTCACCAATGCGCTGGGTCACGCTGTTCAGGCGTTCTCCTGCCTGGTTGGCGATCTCCACGCTGTCCTGGCTGTGACGCTGGCTGTTGCTCATGGTGCTCACCGACTCGCGGGCGCCCACTTGCAGTTCCTCGATCATGGTCTGTACCTGCTGCGCCGACTCTTGGGTGCGGTGCGCCAGGTTGCGCACTTCGTCGGCAACCACGGCAAATCCGCGGCCGGCTTCACCTGCACGGGCGGCTTCAATGGCGGCGTTGAGTGCCAGCAAGTTGGTCTGTTGGGAAATGCTGGTGATGACTTCGAGAATCTGCCCGATGTTCACGGTCTTGCTGTTCAGGGTCTCGATGTTGCTGCTGGAGGCGCTGATCATGTCCGACAGCTGGTTCATCGCCTGGATGCTGCGATCCACCACCTGCTGGCCGTCTTCAGCCAGGTTGCGGGCGTCGCTGGCCTGCTGCGAGGCCTGGGCGGCATTACGGGCGATTTCCTGGGCCGCGGCCCCCAGTTGATTGATGGCAGCGGCGACACTGTTGGTGCGACTGGCCTGCTCATCGGAGTTGAGCATCGATGAGTTGGAGGCGCTGACCACCCGCAGGGCTACTTCGTTGACATGCTCGGTGGCCGAGGAGACTTCGCGGATCGAACCGTGGATACGTTCGACAAAACGGTTGAAGGCGGTACCGAGGATGCCGAATTCGTCCTGGTTGTGGATGTTCAGGCGGCGGGTCAGGTCGCCTTCGCCATCGGCAATGTCTTGCATGGCGCGGGTCATCACATGCAGGGGCTGCATGAGCAGGCGAATCAGCAGGCCCAGCAGGGCGATGGTCAGGGCCACGGCGGTCAGGGTGGCGATCAGGGCCGAGGTACGGAATTCGCTGAGCATGGCGAAGGCCTTGTCCTTGTCCACCGACAGGCCGATGTACCAGTTCACCGAAGACAGGCCCTTGATCGGGGTGAAGGTGACGATGCGGGTTTTGCCGTCGACGCTGACCTCACTGAGCTCGCTGCTGATACGTGGGGTGTCCTGGGGATAGACGTCCTTGAGATTCTTCATCACCAGGTTCTTGTCCGGGTGCACCAGGATCTTGCCGTCGGCGCTGATCAGGAAGGCGTAGCCCATGCCGTCGAAGTCCAGGGCATTGATGCTGTCGGCAATCACCTGCAGGCTGAGGTCGCCGCCCACTACACCAACACGCTGGCCGGCCTTGATCACGCTGTCGACAATGGAAATCACCAGTTGGCCGGAGGCCAGGTCGATGTAGGGTTCGGTCAGGGCCGAGCCATTGGTGCTCTCGGCACTCTTGTACCAAGGACGTGCGCGAGGGTCGTAGCCGTCGGGCATCTTGCTGTTGGGGCGGATGATGAAGGTGCCATCCTTGTTACCCAGGTAAGCCCCCATGAAGGTTGAGCTCACGGACTTCTGTTCCAGCAGATTGCTGACATTGGTCGGGTCGGGGTTCAGCGCTACCGATTGCGAGATGTTCTCGATCAGCAAGGCGCGACCGGCGAGCCAGGTCTGAATATTTTTTGCCGTAACGTCGCCCATTTCCTGAAGATAGTTGTCCAGATCATCACGAATGGCGTTGCGTTGCAGGTAATCGTTGTAGAGCGTGAATAGCGCAAATGCAGCTATGACGATCAGCGAGGCGGCAAGCAGGATCTTGTGGCTGAAGCGCAGATTTTTGTTCATGGCTTGGTGTGTCCGCTAAGGTCTTTGAGTCCAGGGCATCGGGTTGGAAAAGCGCGCAGAATGGGCGGTGTTATAAGTAAGCTGATATCTCCATCTATCCCAAAGGAATTACCTGACCTTTATTTCAGATACTTCTGATCCATCATTTCTTCATATCGACCGTGTAAGGCCAAAGCTTAACCAGGGGTGACAAAATGCCTGATTCATCGCAACTCGTTATCGGTGCCGACCTTGGTGGTCAGCCGATCGCTCAGGCCATGCGCCTGGCCAACCGCCATGGCCTGGTGGCGGGCGCCACCGGCACTGGCAAGACCGTGACCTTGCAACGCCTGGCCGAGGCCTTCAGTGACGCCGGGGTGGCGGTGTTCGCCGCGGATATCAAAGGCGATCTGTGCGGGCTGGGGGCGGCGGGCAATCCACAGGGCAAGATCGCCGAACGGATCGCCGGCATGTCGTGGCTTGAGCATAAGCCTCAGGCGTATCCGGTAACGCTGTGGGATATCCAGGGCCAGTCCGGTCATCCCTTGCGCACCACCTTGAGCGAAATGGGTCCGCTATTGTTGGGCAGCCTGCTTGAGCTCACCGACAGTCAGCAGTCGGCGTTGTATGCGGCGTTCAAGGTGGCGGACCGTGAAGGGCTTTTGTTGCTGGATTTGAAGGATCTCAAGGCGCTGCTCAATCACCTCAAGGACAACCCCCAACTGCTGGGAGATGACGCGGCGCTGATGACCACAGGCTCCAGTCAGGCGCTGTTGCGGCGCTTGGCGACCCTGGAGCAGCAAGGGGCGGAAGCTCTGTTCGGTGAGCCCGCGTTGCAACTGGAAGACATTCTACAACCGGCGGCCGATGGCCGTGGGCGGATTCATCTGCTCGATGCCAGCCGTCTGGTGCATGAGGCGCCGAAAGTCTATGCGACCTTCCTTTTATGGCTGCTGGCTGAGTTGTTCGAGCAATTGCCGGAACGCGGTGATGCGGACAAGCCTGTGCTGGCGCTGTTTTTCGACGAGGCCCACTTGCTGTTTGCGGGCACTCCCAAGGCTTTGCAGGATCGACTGGAGCAGGTGGTACGGCTGATTCGTTCCAAGGGGGTGGGGGTGTATTTCGTGACCCAATCGCCAGGGGATTTGCCGGACGATGTGCTGGCTCAACTGGGCCTGCGTATTCAGCATGGCTTGCGGGCGTTCACCGCCAAGGAGCAGAAGTCGTTGCGGGCTGTGGCCGATGGTTTCCGTCCGAACCCGGACTTCGATGCGCTGGCGGTGCTCACTGAGCTGGGTATCGGCGAGGCGCTGGTGGGTACTCTGCAAGATAAGGGCACGCCGGAGATGGTCCAGCGCGTGTTGGTGGCGCCTCCGCAATCGCGAGTCGGACCTTTGACTGAGGCTGAGCGCAAGGCCCTGATCGCCAGTTCGCCGTTACAGGGGCGTTATGACAAGCCTATCGATCGTGAGTCTGCCTATGAGGTGTTGATGGGGCGCAAGGACCTGGCGCCTGAAGCGCAGGCGACGCCCGACAAGCCCGGCGCTGAAGAACCGAGCCTGGCTGACCGGGCGGGTGAGTTCCTCGGCACGGCGGCCGGGCAGGCGTTGAAGTCAGCCATGCGTCAGGCGGCCAATCAGTTGGGCCGGCAATTGGTCAGGGGGCTGATGGGGTCGTTGCTGGGTGGCAGCAAGCGGCGCTGAAGCCTGGCGTCTGGGTCAGCCCCGTGGTTTGGCGTGGCTGGCCAGGCGCTCCAGGGCGGCACGCAGATTGGGATCGGTGATGCCTTCGGCTGTGGCCTGGATGGTTTCGGCGGCGTTGTTCGACAGATCCATGGTGTGCCCCACTGCGCCCTGTTGGACCGTGGGTGGCTGGACCTTGAACAGGATGCGCGTGAGGTTGCTGAACTCGTTGAACTCCTGCAATTGGCGCTGCAGGCGTTTTTGCTGATAGCGCAGGCGCGTAGCCCAGTGGCCATCGGTGACGATCAGCAGCAAGCTGCCTTCTCGCCAGGAGGCGACGTGGCAATGTTCGCGAGCAGCCGGTTGCAACTGGCTCTCCAGCAGGCGCTGCAGATGCGCCAGGCGCTGGGCGTGGCCGAGTATGGCTTTGAGTGGCTTGGCTTCGCGAAGAAGAACGGCAGGCGCGCGTGCCGTAAGGGGGCGAAATGCCATGATCAGAAACCTGAAGTTACAGAGGCGCCATGGTAGCAGAAAGCGCCCGGGGCACCGCTTTCATTGCTTTTTCGTACTTTGACTACTTTCTGGCGCTTTGCTGATCGTAATCATTAAGTTCTGTGGTCAATGGGCTTGAAGTTCGGCAAAAAGCCCTTATTTTAGGTGAGCCCCGTCACAGCGCTGTGCCAGCATCGTGGAATAACGCCACTTTCCTCACCATCGTTTCCGGGTAGAATGCTCGTTCGCATGCGGCCATGAGGGCTGCTCGGGCGACTCACGGGGCCGCCCTCCAACCCTATGTGTGGAAGATCCTGCCGATATGTTTGCGCCTTTGTTAAAGAAACTTTTTGGAAGCAAGAACGAGCGTGAAGTCAAACGCATGCTCAAGACGGTACAAATCGTCAATGCCTTCGAAGAGCAAATGGTGGCCCTTTCGGACGATCAATTGCGTGCCAAGACTGCCGAGTTCAAGGCCCGTATCGCCAAGGGTGAAACCCTCGACAAATTGCTTCCCGAAGCCTTCGCGGTCGCCCGTGAAGCCGGTAAGCGCGTCATGGGGATGCGTCACTTCGACGTGCAGTTGATCGGTGGCATGACCTTGCATGAAGGCAAGATCGCCGAGATGCGTACCGGTGAAGGCAAGACCCTGGTGGCAACTCTGGGCGTCTACCTCAACGCACTGTCCGGCAAGGGCGTGCACGTAGTGACGGTGAACGACTACCTGGCTCGCCGTGACGCCAACTGGATGCGTCCGCTTTATGAATTCCTCGGCCTGACTGTTGGCGTGGTCACGCCGTTCCAGCCGCCGGAAGAGAAGCGCGCCGCCTACGCCGCCGACATCACCTACGGCACCAACAACGAATTCGGTTTCGACTACTTGCGCGACAACATGGCTTTCAGCATGGAAGACAAGTTCCAGCGCGAGCTCAATTTTGCCGTGATCGACGAAGTCGACTCGATCCTTATCGACGAAGCCCGTACCCCGTTGATCATCTCCGGTCAGGCTGAAGACAGTTCCCGCCTGTACACCGAAATCAACAAGCTGATCCCGCGTCTCGAGCAGCACATCGAGGAAGTGGAAGGTCAGGTCACCAAGGCTGGTCACTTTACTGTCGACGAGAAGACCCGTCAGGTCGAACTCAACGAAGCCGGTCACCAGTTCATCGAAGAAATGCTGACCCAGGTCGGCCTGCTGGCGGAAGGCGAAAGCCTGTACTCGGCCCACAACCTGGGCTTGTTGACTCACGTCTATGCCGGCCTGCGTGCCCACAAGCTGTTCAATCGCAACGTCGAATACATCGTCCAGGATGGCCAAGTGGTCCTGGTGGACGAGCACACCGGCCGGACCATGCCGGGGCGTCGCCTGTCCGAAGGCCTGCACCAGGCCATCGAAGCCAAGGAAAACCTCAACATCCAGGCCGAGAGCCAGACCCTGGCCTCGACCACTTTCCAGAACTACTTCCGTCTGTACACCAAGCTGTCCGGCATGACCGGCACCGCCGACACCGAAGCCTTCGAGTTCCATCAGATCTACGGCCTGCAGGTGATGGTGATTCCGCCGAACAAGCCGCTGGCTCGTAAGGACTACAACGACCTGGTGTTCCTGACCGCGGACGAGAAATACGCCGCGATCATCAATGACATCAAGGAGTGCATGGCCCAGGGCCGTCCGGTACTGGTAGGTACTGCGACCATCGAAACCTCCGAGCACATGTCCAACCTGCTCAACAAGGAAGGCATCGAGCACAAGGTCCTGAACGCCAAGTTCCACGAGAAGGAAGCGGAAATCATCGCCCAGGCCGGTCGCCCGGGGGCCTTGACCATCGCCACCAACATGGCCGGTCGTGGTACCGACATCCTGCTGGGTGGTAACTGGGAAGTGGAGGTCGCCTCTCTGGAGAACCCGACGCCTGAGCAGATCGCCCAGATCAAGGCCGACTGGCAGAAGCGTCACCAGCAAGTGCTGGAGTCCGGTGGCCTGCAGGTAATCGCTTCCGAGCGTCACGAGTCGCGCCGTATCGACAACCAGCTGCGTGGTCGTGCTGGTCGTCAGGGTGACGCCGGTTCCAGCCGTTTCTACCTGTCCCTGGAAGACAGCCTGATGCGCATCTTTGCCTCTGACCGGGTGAAGAACTTCATGAAAGCGTTGGGCATGCAGTCCGGCGAGGCTATCGAGCATCGCATGGTGACCAACGCCATCGAGAAGGCTCAGCGCAAGGTGGAAGGCCGCAACTTCGACATCCGTAAGCAATTGCTGGAGTTCGACGACGTCAACAACGAGCAGCGTAAAGTGATCTATCACATGCGCAACACCTTGTTGGCTGCGGACAACATTGGCGAAACCATCGCCGATTTCCGCCAGGACGTTCTCAACGCCACCGTCAGCGCGCATATTCCGCCGCAATCGCTGCCCGAGCAGTGGGACGTGGCCGGTCTGGAAGAGTCGATCCAGAGCGGTTTCGGTGTAAGCCTGCCGATCCAGCAGTGGCTCGACGAAGACGATCACCTGTACGAAGAAACCCTGCGCGAGAAGCTACTCAACGAGTTGATCGCCGCGTACAACGAGAAAGAAGACCAGGCCGGTGCCGAAGCGCTGCGTTCTTTCGAGAAGCAGATCGTACTGCGGGTACTGGATGACTTGTGGAAAGACCACCTGTCCACCATGGACCACCTGCGCCACGGTATTCACCTGCGCGGTTATGCGCAGAAGAACCCGAAGCAGGAGTACAAGCGCGAGTCCTTCACCCTGTTCTCCGAGTTGCTGGATTCCATCAAGCGCGACTCGATCCGCGTCCTGTCCCATGTGCAGGTCCGCCGCGAAGATCCGGCTGAGGAAGAGGCACGCCTGCGTCAGGAAGCCGAGGCACTGGCTCAGCGCCTGCAGTTCGAACACGCCGAGGCTCCGGGTCTGGATCAGCCGCAAGCGCAGGAAGAAGGGGTGGATGTCGATGTCGCCCTGGCTACCGCGCCGGTGCGCAACGAACAGAAACTGGGACGCAACGAACTGTGCTACTGCGGTTCGGGCAAGAAGTACAAACACTGTCACGGCCAGATCAACTAAGATCCTCGCCAGACACTGAAACACCCGCGCCGTGACGGCATCCGCCGTCGCGGCGTTTTTCCATTTGCAACACCGTCTTTTGAGACGACGGTGCAGACACCTGATAAGAGGAGCGCATTCATGGCTGTTGGTCTTGGTCCTTTGCCTACGTTGCACCCGGTTGCCGGTTTTGAGCTCGGTATCGCTTCGGCCGGCATCAAGCGCCCCGGGCGCAAGGATGTGGTGGTCATGCGCTGTGCCGAAGGCTCCACCGTAGCCGGTGTGTTCACGCTCAACGCGTTCTGCGCCGCGCCGGTGATCCTGGCCAAGCAGCGTGTGCAGGGGGCGGTGCGTTATCTGCTGACCAACACCGGTAATGCCAACGCCGGTACCGGCGAGCCGGGCCTGGCTGCTGCCACCCGCACTTGCGCCAAGCTGGCGGAGCTGACCGGCGTCGATGCCAGCGCTGTGCTGCCGTACTCCACTGGGGTGATTGGCGAACCGCTGCCGGTAGAGAAAATCGAGGGGGCTCTGCAAGCCGCACTGGATGACCTGTCCGTGGACAACTGGGCGGCTGCGGCTACCGGGATCATGACCACTGACACCTTGCCCAAGGGCGCCAGCCGCCAGTTCCAGCACGATGGCGTGACCATCACCGTGACCGGCATCAGCAAGGGGGCGGGGATGATCCGTCCGAACATGGCCACCATGCTCGGCTACATCGCCACCGATGCCAAAGTCTCCCGGGAAGTGCTGCAAAACCTGTTGCTGGACGGTGCCAACAAGTCGTTCAACCGCATCACCATCGACGGCGATACCTCCACCAACGATTGCTGCATGCTGATCGCTACCGGTCAGGCCAAGCTGCCGGAAATCACTAAGGCCGAGGGCCCGCTGTTCGCTGCCCTGAAGCAGGCGGTGTTCGAGGTGTGCATGGACGTGGCCCAGGCCATCGTCCGTGATGGCGAAGGTGCAACCAAGTTTGTCACCGTTGAAGTCAACGGCGGTGGCACTCACCAGGAATGCCTGGACGTGGGCTACACCGTGGCTCACTCGCCGCTGATCAAGACCGCCCTGTTCGCCTCCGATCCGAACTGGGGCCGCATTCTCGCCGCCGTCGGCCGTGCTGGCGTAGCGGATCTGGATGTCAGCAAGATCGATGTGTTCCTCGGTGAAGTCTGCATTGCCAGCCGTGGTGCGCGTGCTGCCAGCTACACCGAGGCCCAGGGCGCGGCCGTGATGCAGCAGGAAGAAATCACCATTCGCATCGAATTGGGGCGTGGTGCTTGCAGCGAAACCATCTGGACCACTGATCTGTCTCACGAGTACGTGAAGATCAACGCGGAATACCGCACTTAAGCACCTCTCCGGCAACGCTGCTCCAGCCACTGCGGGAGCCGGCTTGCCGGCGAAGCGCGCATCTCAACGCCTGGCCCGTGAGGGCCAGGCCCAATGCCTGATCAGAGGAAACAGTGCGGTGAAACGAGTACATGTGGCTGCGGCCGTCATCCGGGATGCCAGCGGCAAGATCCTGATTGCCCGGCGTGCCGATACTCAGCATCAAGGTGGCCTGTGGGAGTTTCCCGGAGGCAAGGTCGAGGCTGGAGAAGCGGTACAAACCGCGCTGGCCCGCGAGCTGCAGGAAGAGTTGGGTATCGTCGTACAGACGGCGCGCCCGCTGATCAAGGTGCAGCACGATTACCCGGATAAACAGGTGTTGCTGGATGTCTGGGAGGTTTCGGCATTCAGCGGCGAGCCTCACGGCGCCGAAGGCCAGCCCCTGGCCTGGGTCAGCCCTCGTGAGCTGGCCGATTATGAATTCCCCGCGGCCAATCAGCCGATTGTCGCTGCAGCGCGTTTACCCGCTCACTACCTGATTACCCCAGAAGGTCTGGAAACTCCGACCTTGCTGCGAGGCATGCAGAAGGCCATTGCCCAGGGCAGCAAGCTGATTCAGTTGCGCGCCCCTGGTGGCTACGATCCGCAGTACCGCGATCTGGCGGTGGACGCAGTGGGCCTGTGTGCGGGCAAGGCGCAGTTGATGCTCAAGGGGCCTTTCGAGTGGCTGGGGGATTTTCCCTCCGCCGGCTGGCACATTACTGCGGCGCAATTGCGCAAGTACGCCAGCGCTGGGCGGCCTTTTGGCAAGGATCGCTGGTTGGCCGCCTCCTGCCATAACGCCGAGGAACTGTCCCTGGCGCAGCAGATGGATGTGGATTTCGTGACCTTGTCCCCGGTGCAGCCGACCCAGACTCACCCCGACGCCCAACCCCTGGGCTGGGAGCAGGCGCAGCAGTTGCTCAGTGGTTTCAACAGGCCTGCCTATCTGCTGGGA
This sequence comes from Pseudomonas sp. RC4D1, assembly GCF_018390395.1. NCBI lineage: Bacteria > Pseudomonadati > Pseudomonadota > Gammaproteobacteria > Pseudomonadales > Pseudomonadaceae > Pseudomonas > Pseudomonas sp. RC4D1. Next base: position 1,602,175 of record NZ_JAHBAW010000002.1, on the reverse strand, counting down.
GGCGTGGGGCCTGCCGAGTGCCAGCAAGCCTGGGAAGCCGGTGCTCAAGGTGTTGCCGGTATCCGTGCCTTCTGGCCCCAGGACTGAAGGCATCCTCTGTGGCAGTGCTGGCTAGCGGCTGTCTATGGAGCTGGCTTGCCAGCGCATCGTCGGCCGTTGCCCAAGGCTCGTGGGCCCGATCGCCGGCAAGCCCGCTCCTACGCGGAGGGTTTGGCGGCGGCCTGCCAGAGGATTTCGGCGATGCCCTGGCGCTTGGCAATCAGGCGCGCCGCGACAAACAGCAAGTCCGACAGGCGATTGATGTAGGCCAGTCCCACTCCCTGCAAGGGTTCCACGGCATTCAGGTGTTGGCAGCGACGCTCGGCGCTGCGAGCCAGGCTGCGGCAAACGTGGGCCTGGGCGATCAGTGACGAACCACCGGGGAGGATGAAGTTCTCCAGGGGGCCCAGCTCTTCATTCCAGACATCGATGGCCGCCTCAAGACGTTCCACCTCGGCCTCATTGAGGGCTTGATACACCGGCATTGCCAGTTCGCCCCCCAGATCGAACAGCCGGTGCTGACAGGGGGCCAATACCTCGATGATTTCCTTGAAGCCCTGGCAGGTATCAACCTGCTCTTCCAGGCCGGCCAGGAGCAGTCCCAACTGGCTGTTCAAGGTGTCGACCTCACCGATGGCTTCCACTCGAGGATGATCCTTGGCAACCCGGCGGCCGTCTCCGAGTCCGGTTTCGCCTTTGTCGCCGGTGCGGGTGTAAATCTTCGACAAGCGAAAACCCATGCTTAGTTCTCCAGTGGTAGGGGTTCTTGAATCTGGGGCTGGCTGCTGGCCAGGGGCAGGCGCAAGGTAAAGCAGGTGCCTTGGCCCCGGGTCGATTGCACTTCCATTTGCCCCTTGTGGTTGTTGGTGATGATGAAGTACGACACCGACAGTCCGAGTCCGGTGCCCTGGCCGATCTCCTTGGTGGTGAAGAAGGGCTCGAAGGTGCGTTTGCGCACGCTTTCGCTCATGCCGACGCCGTTGTCTTCCACCTGGATTTCCGCCCAGGGCGGATTCAGTTTGGTGCGCAGGATGATACGACCGGGTTCGCTGTCGTCCTCACGCTGGTGAATGGCCTGGGCGGCGTTCTTCAGCAGGTTGAGCAACACTTGCTCCAGCTCGTTGGCGGTGCCGGGCACGGGCCCCAGGTTCGGGTCGAACTGACGGATAATCGCCTGCCCCTTGAAGTCGAAGCCTATGGCCAGGTCAAAGTCATTGCTGGCGATTTCCACCGCCTGATCAATCAGTGCCGGCAGATCGCAGGGGGCCATCTGGCGATTGCTGCGCCGGCTGAAACTGAGCATGTGGGTGACGATCTTGGCGGCGCGGGCCCCGGCTTGTTGAATACCATCGAGCAACTGCGGCACTTCGCGGCTTTCCAGATAGTGGTTGACGGTTTGCAGCTCGACGCCGATCTGCTGCGCGTGTTCGAGGTTCTTGGGCAGGTCGGGAGACAGCCGGCGACGAATGTTCTGCACGTTGTGCAGGATCGCTCCCAAAGGGTTGTTGATCTCGTGGGCCATGCCGGCCGCAAGACCACCCACCGACAGCATCTTCTCTGATTGCACCATCATTTCTTCCAGGGACAGGCGCTGGGTGATGTCGTCGATCCGAATCACCACGCCGCGACCGGCGCCGCCCATCAGTGGGTAGAAGGTCAGGGCGTAGTGCTTGGCTTCCTCATCCTTGAACCAGGTCACTCGCTCGACCTTGGTGACGGTGTGCTGCTCGACGGTTTCCTTGAGTTGCGGCAGGAACGGCTTGAGGGGTTCGAAGGCGAGGAAGATCGGCTGGTTCAGGGCTTCGTCCAGGCGGGTGCCGGACAGGGCGCTGGCCTCCTGGTTCCATTGGGTGACGTACAACTGCTCATCCAGGGCGATCAGCGCCGAGGGCATGGAGTCGATGATGCTGTTGAGGTAGTTCTGGAAGCCGGTGAGTTTCTTCTCGATCTTGCTGCGCACCTGGACTTCCAGTTCCAGCTTGCGGTTGGTATGGCGGGTTTCCTCCGCCAGCCCCTGGGCCTGATCGTAGGCGGCCTGGGAGTCGTCCCGGGCACGCTTGAGCTGTTGTTCCCGGGCTTCGATACGCGACAGCATGGTGTTGAAGGCTTCCGCCAGGCTGCCGATTTCATCGTGGTTGCCTCGGGAGGCGCGCAGGGAGTAGTTCTCTTCGCGAGTCACCTGGCGCGAAAGCACCTCGAGCTGGTGAATGGGCTGGGTGATCAGGCGCTTGATCTGCCGGGCGATGATCAGCCACAGCAACACGCTGAAAATCAGGATCCCCAGGCTTGCGGTGAGGGTGCCGGTGTAGAACGCCATCGGCAGTTCGCTGGTAGCCACCAGCAGCAGATGGCCAGGCGCCTGGCCCGGGCGGGGCAGGGCAATCACTTGGTTGCTGCGAAACTCGGTCAGTTGCCAGGCTTCGATGTGTCGGTAACGTTCGGGCAGCTTGAGGTGTTCACCGTGTTGCAGTTGGGCCAGGCGCATGCCCTTGCCGTCATAGAGAGCGGCCGCCCGCAGGGGGGTATAGCTGTCCAGCTCGCTGAGCAGCTTTTGCGCATCCTCGGGAGAGTTCAGGGCCTGTGCCGCCAGGGCTGGGTTGGACACCAGCCGACCGATCGTCTGTAGCGCCTGGGGCGCCATGCTTTCCTGGGATATCCAGTAAGCGGCGCTGATAAAGGTCAGGTTGGCGACCAGCAGCACGGTGGTCAGCAGGACAAGCAGGGCAGCCAGGAGCTTTTGGCCCACGGGCAGGTTTTCAAGACGCTGGCGCAATGGCATCGGCTGTATCGCTGGAAATGAGCAAGTGGGCAGCGTAGCCGCTGCTCAGTCGCTGGGCAATCCGAGTAAACGCAGGTGACTCACCAGGCGTTGCTGCAACTGTTGCAGATGAGGCAGTTGCAAGCGGTGACGGGCGGCGGCCTGGCAGGCGTAGCCCAGTAAATAGCTGATTTCGGTCCGCCGTTGACTGGCCACATCCTGATGCATCGAGGAGTAGTTGGCAGCGGTGGCCTGGATGACCCGCTCCACCTCCTGCTGCAGGTTCTGCGCCGCAGTAGGTTGGCCGCAGCATTGCAGCAACTCGCTCAGCTCGGCGCACAAGGTTGCCACTTCGCATTGGTGTTGCTGCAGGCCGCCGTTGCGACAGTCGTGCAGCACCGTCAAAGGATTGATCGCACAATTGAGCGCCAGCTTGCGCCAGAGTCGGGTCAGTATCTGGGTGCTCCATTCGTGGGGGATGCCACTGCTGCTCAACTCATCCAGCCAGATCGGCGGGGTAGGGTGGCCTGAGTCGCCCAGCCAGGTGTAGCCATGGCCGGCGAAGACTACTCGCCAGTCACCGTCGCGAAATGCGCCTTCGGTGCTGGAGGCGGCGATGCAGCGCACTTGGGGTACTCTGGCGGCCACTGCGTCCTGGCTGCCCAGGCCATTTTGCAGCAGGATCAATTCGGCTCCCTGGGCCAGGCGGGGGGCGATGCTTGCTACCGCGGCTTCGGCGTCGTAGGCCTTGCACGCCAGCAGCAGGCGATGGATGGGGGCGGTGCTATCGCAGGTTTCCCCGGGTATGGCCTGCAAGCTGCTTTGGCCCTGCTCCACCAGGGTCAGGCCGCCTGCCGCCTGATAGGCCAGCAGGCGTGACTGATCGCGCAGGATCAGGCGCACGGGCAAGCCGGCGCGGGCCAGGCGGGTGGCCCATAAGGTGCCGAGGCTGCCGGCGCCGAGAACATGCCAGGTCGTGGACATCAAGTTTTCGCTCTGTTTCGCAGCCCCGCAAAGGGCGCGCGGTGAAGGAGTGGAAAGACCCGTTATAATGAGCGCGGATTTTAACCGCAAGCCGGGCGTGTTCGATGTTTTGAACAGCGCCCCTTTTTATTTGGAGAGAGTACATGCCGTCGTTTGACGTGGTATCCGAACTGGACAAGCACGAAGTCACCAACGCGGTGGAAAACGCCGTCAAGGAACTGGATCGCCGCTATGACCTCAAGGGCAAGGGCAGCTTCGAGTTCAAGGACAAGGAACTGACCGTCAACCTGACCGCCGAAGCTGAATTCCAGCTCGAGGCCATGATCGAGATCCTCAAGCTGGCTCTGGTCAAGCGCAAGATCGACGTGCAGTGCCTGGAGGTAAAGGACGCTTTTGCCTCGGGCAAGGTGATGAAGCAGGAAGCCGTATTAAAGGAAGGCATCGATAAAGAGCTGGCGAAGAAGATCGTCGCCCATATCAAGGATGCCAAGCTGAAAGTGCAGGCGGCGATTCAAGGCGAGCAGGTACGGGTTACCGGCAAGAAGCGCGACGACCTGCAAGAGGCCATCGCTGCTCTGCGTGCCAAGGAATTCGGCATGCCGCTGCAGTTCAACAACTTCCGCGACTGATCCACTTCTCCGGGAACCTCTAGAGCTTTTTGGCGTCCGAGGCCGGAGCAATGGCAGAAACGATTGAGCTCCAGGTGAGCCGGTCGTTCTGCCGGTCAGTCATGCACGCCGCAACCCTGGGAATCTGGAGAGATAGATGGATTTGAACGCTGAAGTAGACAACCTGGTCCGGGCTTCCCAAGCCTGGATTCCCATGATCATGGAATACGGCAGCCGGGTGCTGCTGGCGGTAATCACCCTGGCCATCGGCTGGTGGCTGATCAACAAACTGACTCATAAAGTGGGCAAGCTGCTGGCGCTGCGCAATGCCGACCTGGCGTTGCAGGGTTTTATCAGCAGCTTGGCCAACATCATTCTCAAAGTGCTGCTGATCGTCAGCGTGGCCTCGATGATTGGTGTCGAAACCACCTCTTTCGTCGCCGCGATCGGTGCTGCCGGTCTGGCCATCGGCCTGGCCTTGCAAGGCAGCCTGGCGAACTTCGCCGGCGGGGTGCTGATCCTGCTGTTCCGCCCATTTCGTATTGGCGACTTCATTGAGGCCCAGGGCATCAGCGGTAGCGTGGACAGCATTCAGATCTTCCACACCGTGTTGCGTACCGGTGACAACAAGACGGTGATCGTGCCTAACGGCAACCTGTCCAACGGCATTATTACCAACTACAACCGTCAGCCGACCCGCAAGGTGGTGTTCGACGTGGGTGTGGACTACGACGCGGATCTGCAGAAAGCCCGCGAGGTGCTGCTGGAGTTGGCGAAAGACGAACGTGTGCTGGCCGATCCTGCACCGGTAGCTGTGGTGTCCACTCTTGGAGACAGCGCGATTACTCTGTCGCTGCGGGTTTGGGTCAAGACTGAGGACTACTGGGACGTAATGTTCCAGTTCAATGAACTGTCCCGTGATCGCTTGAAGGCAGCGGGAATCGATATTCCCTTCCCGCAGCGAGTGATTCGTGTGGTTCAGGAAGCCGCAGTGTAGTAAGTCAGTTTCAAAAGTTGGCCGTACAGTCAACTAATGCTGTTCAAGACAAGGGGCTATCGGCCCCTTGTTTGTTTTTGAGGTTCCACCAAGAGCTTGTAGTGGGGCAGATTTTGCAGACTGTTATATAGCAACTGTCGTTGATCACTATGTTAGTTAGCTTGCTATTTTATTTTGTCTTCCGCCTGATACTTTTAATGATCAAAAAAAAGCCGCCGCCCTGATTAGGGGCGGCGGCTTCTATAGATATTGCGTGTTAGCGCAATCTGCTGGGCAGCGTTATTACAAGATGCTCAGCGGGTACTCTACGATGATACGAACGTCGTTGTTATCTGCGGTGTAATCAGTGTTGTAAGCACCGTTTGCACGGTACACAGCACTACGCAGGCGGAACGACAGGTCTTTGGCTGGACCTTCTTGCATCACGTACTTGGTTTCGAAGTTGAACTCGTTTTCCTTGCCTTCGGTGTTCGACGAAGTGGTGATGTTGTCACCCTTCACGTAACGGGCCATGAAGCTCAGGCCAGGAACACCCAGAGTCGCCATGTTCAGGTCGTAGCGAGCCTGCCAGGAGCGCTCGTCTTCGCCGATGAAGTCGGAGATCTGGATGGAGTTGGCTACGTAGACAGTGCCGTTGCCGTCAACACCGTACTGGTAGTTGGTATCACCGGTAGAGCGTTGGTGGGCGATGGTGAATTTGTTCGGGCCGATGCTGTAGGCTGCTGCCAGGCTCCACAGTTTGTTGTCCAGCTTGCCGTACAGTTTCTTGCCATCGTCCGTGGTGCGATAGCCGTTGAAGTCGAGGTTCAGCGACTGGCTATCGGCGATCGGGAAGGTGTAGTTCAGGTTGATGTACTGCTTCTTGAAGTAGTCATCGACCTTGGACGTTGCCACGCCACCGACGAAGTTATCGGTGAACTGGTAGGTAGCGCCAGCGAAGTCAGCGGAAGTCAGACCTGGGTTTTTCAGGCCAGTGTCGCCGTTACGGCCGTTGATGCTGTCATTGTACTGACCGGTCTGCGAGCGCAGGGCGGTGAAGTGACCCGCATTCAGCTCCAGGCCTTTGATCTCGTTACTGGTGATCAAGGTACCGGTGGCGACTTCAGGCAGGAGACGGCTGTCGTCGGTGGAGAATACTGGGCTGGCAACCATTTGATTACCGTACTTGAGTACGGTATCGGAGATGCGGAACTTGACTGCGCCACCTACAGCAGACGAGTCTTTTTCAGGCTCGCCCAGGCGGTTGTTGGCTGCCATGCCGTTACCGGAACGACCAGCACCACCATCCAGCTTGATCACACCCATGGCGAAAGCATCAACGCCTACACCTACGGTGCCTTGAGTGAAGCCGGAGCTGTACTGCAGCAGTTCACTCAGGCCGGTGTCTTGGCGATAGCCGCTTTTGAAAGTGCCATCGTCGCGCTGACGGTTACCTGCACCGTTCTTGAAGTCACGGTTCATGTACTCAAGACGGGTTTTCGCGGTCAGGGTGCTGTCTTCGATAAAGCCCTTTGCGTCGTCCTGGGAGGACGCGATTGCGAACTGCGAGGTGCCTGCTGATACAGCCAGGGCGATCATGCTCCACTTCATCACGCGCATCGTGATTTGCTCCTTTGGTTTTAGAAGAGTACTGCCGTCCCACCTGTTTTATTATCTGGGCGGCTCTTTCTTTTTGTGTCGGCGCAAACTTATATCACGCTGACAATGTTGGCGATACTTGCCTATCTATCCTTTCAGCTTCTTTACGACCCTGTCGCAAATTGCTCGATTGGTGTCGCAATTCTGCAGCCACTCTGTATCCGGACCAACAACTTATGCAGTGTTCTTCGAAGCAATATCACGAGGAATTGAGCCCCCCATGTACACACTCTACAAAGCACCGCGGGGCAACCCTGCCACTATTATTATGAGTCTGTGACGGGCCACTTCGGGTGGTCCGCCGCAGACAATGTCGGGTTGAATGCAACAAGCGTGCACAAACCGATTTTGCCCCGTATTTTTTCTGCTGGGCGGCATGCTGACCTGTAAAAACCGCATAAAATCGCTCTTCCAAGCGTCTTTTTGTTTGGCTTGACGCCATGCTCTTCCTGGTGCAGGGCTGTGCAATAAGTTGCACAGCGTGCCAAAACGTTACCGCCGCACACTGCAAAGTGAGTAGACGGCGGATGCTTGAGGATTCCAGCGTAGACCGTCTGTACGATTCTGGTGCAAAACTTTTGCAACGCTGTGCACGGTTCATACAGTCATGGGCAAGTAGGGTGAGGAACATCAATGGCTTGGCCAGTCACTTTTCGGGTGTTTCCTGTGCCTTGTACGCAAATGGTGCGAAGCGCCGGAAAGTGTCCTGCTGTGGGGCGTGGCTCTTGCATTGAGGTGGCTCCTTGCCAAGTGGTGCGGGGGCGCTATCCGGGCTCAGGCTCATTGATCATGAAGCCCGATGCATTCGCAGGTATGCTGCGCGTCTGTCGCCTGGCCAGTGCCGTTGATGCTGAAAACCAGGCTGGAATGAGTTGAGCGGGAGTAAGCGCGGTGTTCACTTTAGATTCACGGCTGCAACAAGACACATTGCCCATTGGGGATTTCCCCCTCTGCCGGTTGTTGCTGTCCAATGATGCAAACTATCCCTGGTTCATCCTGGTGCCACGTCGGGAAGATATCAGTGAGTTGTTTCAGCTGGATGTCACCGAGCAGCAGCAACTGTGGCGGGAAACCACGGCTCTGGCTGAAGTGCTCAAGGACTCCTTCGACGCCGACAAGATGAATGTGGCGACCCTGGGTAATGTGGTCAGCCAGTTGCATATGCATGTGATCGTGCGTAAGCGTGATGATGCCGCCTGGCCCGCGCCGGTTTGGGGCAAGCATCCGGCCAAGCCTTATAGTGCGCAGCAGGTTGAGGCGATCCGTGATCGGTTGCGGGTGGTGTTGGCCGATGATTTCCAGTTTCTGGAGGACTGAACTATGAGCCTGGAAGAACGTGTAACCGATCTGGAGAGCCGTCTGGCGTTCCAGGATGACACCATTCAAGCCTTGAACGATGTGCTGGTATCGCAACAGAAGGTTGTGGAACGCCTGCAGTTGCAGATGAGTGCCTTGCTCAAGCGCCAGGAAGAAATGGTCGGGCAGTTCGAATCTTTCGAGGAGGAGGCGCCGCCGCCACATTATTGAGGGAGAGCAGGTGTCTTTGATGCATAAAAAAACCGCGCCTTGGCGCGGTTTTTTTGTGGGCGTGGATCAGCGGCGTGGCAGTGCGGCGATGACATCTTCGGCTTGCAGGCCCTTGTCGCGGTTCATCACCGAAAACTCTACGCGCTGGCCTTCTACCAGGACACGGTGGCCTTCTCCGCGAATGGCGCGAAAGTGCACGAAGATATCGTCGCCGGAGTCCCGGGAGATAAAGCCGAAACCCTTGGAGGTGTTGAACCACTTCACGGTACCGGTATCGCGATTGCTCATGTCGTAAGTAGGCGCAGTGGAGGCCGCCGGTGAGGACTTGTAAAAGCTGATGGCCAGATGCAGGGCCACGGCGAGCACAGCGATCAACAAACTGGCCAGGACTGCCGGTTGGCCGCCAATGACAGGCATGGGTGCCAGCAGGGTGAGGGTTTGCAGGACCACAACCAGCACCAGCAGGGCACTGACCAGGTTCTGCAGATGATGGCGCGAGCCTTTGTTCCAGTAAGGGATAACTGGAGCGAGGATCAGGTTGAGCAGGCCGAAAAGGGCCAGGTAAATAGCATCGGGTTGTTGCAGGTAGGGAATTGCGTCGGATCTAAGGCTCGGAATCAAGGACAGCAGCAGAGCTGCAATGCCTGTCAGCAGGTGGACGATTTTCAACATTTTGATTAACTCACGTTAAGAAGGAAGCACAAGGAAGAGCTGATCACGCACGGTTCGCTTCTGAACAAATAGGTGAGGCGGTGGTTACGTACGCGGTGTCAGCCTATGCGCGCTGGCCGAAGAAATAGGCAACAGCGACACGGGCTCTATTTAACAGCAAAGCCCAGGCCTTCTCAAATCAGCAGCGGCCCGTTGGCGGGGGGCGCAAATGCCGTGGCTCAGGCGGTGGGTTCGCAGTATTGGGCAAAGGCCTGTTCTAGACAGATGGCAGAGGGTTTTCCAAGGAACGTCGGTTTTTCCCTGCTGTCAAAATCGGCTCGAACTCAAGGCTTAAACGCCTTGGCTGGGCCGCGAGACAATCCACCGCAGGCTGATCGACGATCCTGGTCGGCGAGGGAGCAGTACTCTTGCTAGAGTGGTCCGGCAGCTGATTGGGTGAATCCATCCCGTTAACGGAGAGAAACATGGCAATTGATATCGGTATCAGCGAAGAAGATCGTAAATCCATCGTCGACGGCCTTTCCCGTCTGCTTTCGGATACCTACGTGTTGTACCTGAAAACCCATAACTTCCATTGGAACGTCACCGGTCCACAGTTTCGTACTCTGCACCTGATGTTCGAAGAGCAATACAACGAACTGGCCCTGGCCGTCGACCTGATTGCCGAACGTATCCGTGCCTTGGGCTTCCCGGCTCCGGGCGCTTATTCCATTTATGCCCGACTGTCCTCGATCAAGGAGGAGGAGGGCGTGCCGGCGGCTGAAGAAATGATCAAGCAGCTGGTGGCCGGTCAGGAAGCGGTAACCCGCACCGCCCGCGGCATCTTTCCGTTGCTGGACAAGGTCAGCGATGAACCGACGGCGGATCTGCTGACCCAACGTATGCAGGTGCATGAAAAAACCGCATGGATGCTGCGTTCTCTGCTGGAAAATCGTTAAGCCTGTAATCGCGAATGGCGCCCTGGGCGTCATTCGCGCCTTTTCACAGCGTCCGCTATCTATATGGTCATACGGCTGCACAGGGCCGATTTAATGGATATAATCCCGCTCTTTGCTAAGTAGCCCGAGCTTTGGCGTGGGCTCTGGCTGTAGTTCAAGCAGTAATCTGGATCGCCGAGACGCCCCCCATGCCCATGTACGACTACCAATGCGCTTCCTGTGGTCATCAGTTGGAAGCCATTCAAAAGATCAGCGCCGCGCCGCTGGTCGACTGCCCTGCCTGCCAGGCGCCTGAACTGAAAAAGATGCTGTCCATGCCCGGTTTCCGCCTTAGTGGTACCGGCTGGTATGAAACCGACTTCAAGACCGGCTCCAAGAAGAACCTGGCCGGTGGCGACAAAGCTGACTAAGTTGAACGACACGCGCGAGTTCTTGCACTATCCGGCACCTCATGGTGCGCAAGGCCTCCATCGAATTTCGAATTACGAGAAGTGAAACCACTACCATGATGCGCAGCCATTATTGCGGCCAACTGAACGAAAGCCTGGAAGGTCAGGAAGTAACCCTTTGCGGATGGGTCCACCGTCGCCGTGACCACGGCGGGGTGATTTTCCTCGATATCCGTGATCGTGAAGGTCTGGCCCAGGTGGTGTTCGACCCGGACCGCGCTGAAACCTTCGCCGCCGCCGACCGCGTGCGCAGTGAATACGTAGTCAAGATCACCGGCAAGGTGCGTCTGCGCCCGGCCGGTGCCGGCAACGCCAACATGGCTTCGGGCATGATCGAAGTCCTGGGCTACGAGCTGGAAGTGCTGAACGAAGCGGAAACCCCGCCGTTCCCGCTCAACGAATACTCCGACGTGGGTGAAGAAACCCGTCTGCGCTATCGCTTCATCGACCTGCGCCGTCCGGAAATGGCCGAGAAGCTGCGTCTGCGTTCGCGCATGACCACCAGCATCCGTCGCTACCTGGACGAGAACGGTTTCCTCGACGTCGAAACCCCGATCCTCACTCGCGCCACCCCTGAAGGTGCTCGCGACTATCTGGTGCCGAGCCGTACCCACGCCGGTAGCTTCTTCGCCCTGCCGCAATCGCCACAGCTGTTCAAGCAATTGCTGATGGTGGCCGGCTTCGACCGCTACTACCAGATCGCCAAGTGCTTCCGCGACGAAGACCTGCGTGCCGACCGTCAGCCTGAGTTCACTCAGATCGACATCGAAACCAGCTTCCTCGACGAAAAAGACATCATGGGCCTGACCGAAGGCATGATCCGCAACCTGTTCAAGGAAGTGCTGGGTCTGGAGTTCGGCGAATTCCCGCACATGACCTTTGAAGAAGCCATGCGCCGCTACGGTTCCGACAAGCCAGACCTGCGCAACCCGCTGGAACTGGTGGACGTTGCCGATCAGCTCAAGGAAGTGGAATTCAAGGTCTTCAGCGGCCCGGCCAACGATCCGAAATGCCGTATTGCCGCCCTGCGCGTTCCTGGCGGGGCGAGCATGCCGCGCAAGCAGATCGATGATTACACCAAGTTTGTCGGCATCTACGGTGCCAAGGGCCTGGCGTACATCAAGGTCAACGAGCGCGCCAAGGGTGTTGAAGGCCTGCAATCGCCGATCGTGAAAAACATTCCGGAAGCCAACCTGAACGTGATCCTGGATCGCGTGGGTGCGGTCGACGGCGATATCGTGTTCTTTGGTGCCGACAAGGCCAAGATCGTCAGCGAAGCCCTGGGCGCCCTGCGCATCAAGCTCGGTCACGACCTGAACCTGCTGACCTGCGAATGGGCTCCGATGTGGGTAGTCGATTTCCCGATGTTCGAAGAGAACGACGACGGTAGCTTCACCGCCTTGCACCACCCGTTCACCGCACCGAAATGCTCGCCTGAAGAGCTGGAAGCCAACCCGGCTACCGCTCTGTCGCGCGCTTACGACATGGTTCTGAACGGCACCGAGCTGGGTGGCGGTTCGATCCGTATCCACCGCAAGGAAATGCAGCAAGCGGTGTTCCGCCTGCTGGGTATCAGCGAAGCCGAGCAGGAAGAGAAGTTCGGCTTCCTGCTGGACGCCCTCAAATACGGCGCGCCGCCGCACGGTGGCCTGGCTTTCGGTCTGGACCGTCTGGTGATGCTGATGACCGGCGCCCAGTCGATCCGTGAAGTGATCGCCTTCCCGAAAACCCAGAGCGCTGCCTGCGTCATGACTCAGGCACCGGGTCTGGTGGATGCCAAGGCTCTGCGCGAGCTGCACATCCGTCTGCGTGAACAGCCTAAGGCTGAATAAGCCGGCCCGATAAGGCGCACCTTCGGGTGCGCTTTTTCTATGGGTCGAGTTTTTGTTGTCCGTACCCGCCAAGTGGCGCGGGCAATGTTTCAAAGAGAATTTGGAGCAAGTTATGGCAGGTCATTCCAAGTGGGCGAACATCAAGCACCGCAAAGAGCGTCAGGATGCCAAGAGAGGCAAGATCTTCACCAAGTGGATTCGTGAGCTGACTGTTGCCGCCCGCCAGGGCGGTGGCGATCCGAACTCCAATCCACGCCTGCGCCTGGCCCTGGACAAGGCCCTGGGCGCCAACATGAGTCGCGACATCATCGATCGTGCCATCGCCCGTGGCACCGGCGCTGCCGGCAGCGACGACGTGGTCGAGCTGACTTATGAAGGTTACGGCCCCAACGGCGTGGCGGTGATGGTCGAATGCATGACCGACAACCGCAACCGTACAGCGGCTGCTGTTCGTCATGCCTTCAGCAAGTGCGGTGGCAATCTGGGCACCGACGGTTCGGTGGCCTATCTGTTCGAGCGCAAGGGGCAGATCACCTTCGCCGAAGGTGTCGATGAAGACGCGCTGATGGAAGCGGCGATGGAAGCCGATGCCGACGACGTGGTCACCAATGAAGACGGTTCCATCGACGTGTTCACCTCGTTCGCCGGTTTCTATGGCGTGCGCAATGCCCTGGAAGCGGCAGGTTTCACTGCTGCGGACGCAGAAATCGTCATGCTGCCCACCACCAGTGCCGAACTGGATCTGGAAGGCGCGGAAAAGGTTCTCAAGCTGATCGATATGCTGGAAGACCTGGATGACGTGCAGAACGTCTATTCCAACGCCGATATTCCTGAGTCGGTCGCCGAGCAGCTCGGCTGATTCAACTGCACTAACCTTGAGGCCGGATGTGCGAAGCCGTGAGTGTTACGCGGCGGGGTGCCTCCGGCTTCTGCCTTTTCGCTGTTCCGGTCGTGGCCGGCAAGCCTCTTTACTCAAGCAGCAGGCGTTATGACTCTTATTCTTGGCATCGACCCCGGTTCGCGCATTACCGGCTATGGCGTGGTTCGAGACACGGGGCGCGGCTGTGTGTACGTGGCCTCCGGTTGCATCCGTACCGGCGCCGGCGAATTGCCGGAGCGGCTGCAGATCGTCTATCGCGGTGTTCGTGAGGTCATCCAGACCTACGGTCCGGTGACCATGGGGATCGAGAAGGTGTTCATGGCGCGCAATGCCGACTCGGCGCTGAAGCTCGGTCAGGCACGTGGCGCAGCGATTGTCGCCGGCGCCGAAGAAGGACTGGAGATTGCCGAGTACACCGCCACCCAGGTCAAGCAGGCTGTGGCCGGTACCGGTGGCGCCAATAAGGAACAGGTGCAAATGATGGTCATGCACCTGCTCAAATTGACCACCAAGCCGCAGATCGATGCCTCGGACGCCCTGGCCATCGCCATCTGTCACGCCCACACCCGTTCCAGTCTGCTGCCTCATGGGCTGGGAACGGCACGCAGTCGTGGCGGTCGCTTGCGTCTCTGATAGCATCAGCGCAGTCATTTTAGGAGTGGAGCGTTGCGCGGCCGAGTCCCCGGCCCGCACGCTTGCTCTGTGAGTCGCCAGCTGCGGGCTGGCCATCGCCTAAGGATCTGAAACGTGATTGGACGCTTGCGCGGCACTCTGGCTGAGAAACAGCCGCCGCACCTGATTCTTGATGTAAATGGGCTGGGGTATGAAGTCGAAGTGCCGATGACCACCTTGTATCGCCTGCCGTCGGTCGGCGAACCCCTGACCTTGCACACCCATTTGGTCGTCCGCGAGGATGCGCAGTTACTCTACGGCTTCGCCAGCAAGCGCGAGCGAGACTTTTTCCGGGAGTTGATCCGTCTCAACGGTGTGGGCCCGAAACTGGCCCTGGCCTTGATGTCCAGCCTTGAGGTGGATGAGCTGGTGCGTTGCGTGCAGGCCCAGGACACCTCGGCCTTGACCAAGGTGCCCGGGGTCGGCAAGAAAACCGCCGAGCGCTTGCTGGTGGAGCTCAAGGACCGCTTCAAAGCCTGGGAAACCGTACCGAGCATGTTTGCCCTGGTGCCGAACCAGCCGGATGCGCCGATGCCGGTGGCCAGCGCCGAGTCGGATGCGGTCAGTGCGCTGATCTCCCTGGGCTACAAGCCGCAGGAAGCCAGCAAGGCGGTTTCCGCGATCAAAGACAAAGGCTTGAGCAGTGAAGACATGATCCGCCGAGCCCTGAAGGGAATGATTTAAGTGATTGAAGCTGACCGTCTGATCGCCGCCACGGGCCCCCGTGAGCGCGAGGAAATCCAGGACCGGGCGATTCGTCCAGTCAGTCTGGCCGACTATATTGGCCAGCCTAGCGTGCGCGAGCAGATGGAGCTGTTCATCCAGGCGGCCCGCGGGCGCAACGAGTCTTTGGATCACACCTTGATCTTCGGCCCTCCGGGACTGGGCAAGACCACCCTGGCCAACATCATCGCCGAGGAAATGGGGGTATCGATCAAGAGCACTTCCGGCCCGGTGCTGGAGCGCCCCGGTGATCTGGCGGCGCTGCTGACCAATCTTGAACCCCATGACGTACTGTTTATCGACGAGATTCATCGGCTGTCGCCGATCGTCGAGGAAGTGCTGTACCCGGCCATGGAGGACTTCCAGCTCGACATCATGATCGGCGAAGGCCCTGCGGCGCGCTCGATCAAACTGGACCTGCCGCCGTTCACTCTGGTGGGGGCGACCACGCGTGCGGGGATGCTGACCAACCCGTTGCGCGATCGTTTCGGTATCGTCCAGCGCCTGGAGTTCTACAGCACGGCGGATCTGGCGACCATTGTCAGTCGTTCCGCCGGCATTCTCGGCTTGCCGTTGGACCCGGAGGGCGCCTTCGAGGTGGCTCGGCGTGCCCGGGGTACTCCGCGGATCGCCAATCGGCTATTGCGCCGGGTGCGGGATTTTGCCGAAGTGCGAGCCAAGGGCCATATCACCAAGCCGATCGCTGATCTGGCACTGAACCTGCTGGACGTTGATGAGCGTGGCTTCGACCACCAGGACCGGCGTCTACTGCTGACCATGATCGAGAAGTTCGACGGTGGCCCGGTAGGGGTCGACAGCCTGGCTGCGGCCATCAGCGAAGAGCGTCATACCATCGAGGATGTGCTGGAACCGTACCTGATCCAGCAGGGCTACATCATGCGTACCCCTCGTGGTCGTGTGGTGACCCGGCATGCGTACCTGCACTTCGGTCTAAACATTCCGTCACGAATGGGGGACATGCCCGTGGTAGACGAATTCCTCGATGCCGTGGACGATTAGTAACCCGCGCCTTGTCGATTTATTCGGGGTTTGTGCTGTCCTAGGGACTGGCGTCGTTAAAACTTCACGAAAAGTCGTTCAAGAATGAAAAAACAGTTGCCTGGCCGGATTGGCAACCTGAGGAGTAAGCACTAGAGTATGCGCGCGCAAAACGGGCTTGAGCCGTTCGCACATCGTTGTCGCGTTTATTACGAGGACACCGATGCTGGCGGCATCGTGTATTACGTTAATTACCTTAAGTTTATGGAGCGGGCTCGAACCGAGCGGCTACGACACTTGGGCTTTGCCCAATCGCAGCTGGCAGGGGAGAACCTGTTATTCGTCGTGCATTCCAGCGAAGCGCGTTATCACGCGCCGGCGCGACTGGACGACGAGCTTCTGGTCAGTGCCCAAGTCACCGAATTGAACCGGGTCAGCCTGCGCTTCACTCAGCAGGTCAGGCGATCCACGGATAATGCGCTGCTCTGTGAAGGGCAGTTTTTGGTGGCCTGTGTGCGCGCCGACACTTTCAAACCCCGCGCCATTCCAGACGCTCTGCGTACGGCCTTTGCCGACGAGAGCAGCGCGGGTACACACTCAGAGCAGGAGATAAAGCGTGGAAGCTAACGTCGTCGACCATTCCTCCATGTGGAGCCTGGTCAGCAATGCCAGCGTTGTAGTGCAGTTGGTAATGCTGACCCTGGTTGCCGCATCGGTGACTTCATGGATCATGATCTTTCAGCGCAGCAACCTGCTGCGCGCCGGTCGACGTGCCCTGGAGAGCTTCGAAGAGCGCTTCTGGTCCGGTATCGACCTGTCCAAGCTGTACCGTCAGGCGGGCAGCAACCCTGACCCGGATTCGGGCGTAGAGCAGATCTTCCGTGCCGGTTTCAAGGAGTTCTCCCGTCTGCGCCAGCAACCGGGCGTCGATCCTGAAGCGGTCATGGAAGGTGTGGCCCGCGCCATGCGTGTAGCGATTTCCCGCGAAGAAGAAAAGCTCGAACAGAGCCTGCCGTTCCTCGCCACCGTCGGTTCCGTCAGCCCGTACATCGGTCTGTTCGGTACTGTCTGGGGGATCATGAACTCCTTCCGCGGCCTGGCTCAGGCACAGCAAGCGACCCTGGCCACTGTGGCCCCGGGTATCGCCGAAGCCCTGATCGCTACGGCCATCGGCCTGTTCGCGGCCATCCCGGCGGTGATCGCCTACAACCGTTTCGCCGCTCGTGGCGAGACGCTGATCAGCCGCTACTACACCTTCGCCGACGAGTTCCAGGCGATCCTGCACCGTAAAGTGCACACCAGCGAAGAGTGAGCAGGTAAACCCAATGGCCCGAGTTCGCCACAAACGCAAGCCGGTTGCCGAGATGAACGTGGTGCCCTACATCGACGTGATGTTGGTACTGCTGGTTATCTTCATGGTGACCGCGCCGATGCTCAATCAGGGCGTGAAAGTTGATCTGCCCAAGGTTTCCAGTGAAGCCTTGCCCCAGGACAACAACACCCAGGTACTGACCATTTCGATCAAGGCTGACAAGACCTACTACTGGAACCTTGGCAGTGAAGTCGACACCGAAAAGCAACAGGACAAGGCGATGACCTTGCCGCAGATGACCGACGCGGTGACCAAGATCATCCGTGCCGGCAACGAAGGCGGCAAACACACCCAGGTGTTCATTCGCGGTGATAAATCCGTCGACTACGGCGCCGTGATGGGTGCCATGGGCGGCCTGCAGAAAGCCGGAGTCGGTAACGTTGGCTTGATTACCGAGGCGCCCTGATGCACCAACAGCGAGAGCCGTCCGCCTCGGAAAGCTACTTCTGGCCTAGTGTTTGGGCAATCGCCCTGCACGTGCTGGTGTTTGGCATGCTGTTTGTCAGCTTCGCCATGACCCCGGAATTGCCCCCGGCCAAGCCGATCGTCCAGGCGACCCTGTATCAGCTGAAATCCAAGAGCCCGGCGACCACCCAGACCAATCAAAAAATTGCGGGTGAGGCGAAGAAATCCGCCGCGCGTCAGACCGAAGCCGAGCAGTTGGAGCAGAAGAAGGTCGAGCAGGAAGAGATCAAGGCTGCGGAACAAAAGAAAGAAGAGGCTGCTCAAAAGGCCGCGGAAGCGAAAAAGGCCGATGAAGCCAAGAAAGCTGACGAGGCGAAGAAGGCTGATGAAGCCAAGAAAGCTGCGGAAGCCAAGAAGGCTGAAGAGAAGCAATTGGCTGATGTAGCCAAGAAGAAAGCCGAAGAAGAAGCCAAGAAAGCCGCTGAAGAAGAGGCCAAGAAAAAGGCCGCTGAAGAAGCGAAGAAGAAAATCGTCGAAGACGCGAAGAAGAAAGCCGCGGAAGACGCGAAGAAGAAAGCTGAAGCTGACGAGGCGAAGAAAAAGATCGCTGAGGATGCGAAGAAAAAAGCTGCTGCCGACGCCGCGAAGAAAAAGGCCCAGGAAGCAGCGCGCAAATCTGCCGAAGAGAAAAAGGCTCAGGCCCTGGCAGACTTGCTATCCGATACGCCGGAGCGTGAAGCCACGAAGTCGGATGAGGTGGGGGACAGTGTCGCGGGCAGTTTCGATGACCTGATTCGTATCCGTGCAGCGGAAGGCTGGGCTCGTCCTCCTTCGGCGCGCAAGGGCATGACGGTGGAACTGCGGATCGGCATGTTGCCTGATGGCACGGTGACTACGGTTAGCGTGATCAAGTCCAGTGGTGATGGTCCGTTCGACGCCTCGGCGGTGGCGGCAGTCAAGAACATTGGGCGTTTGACAGAAATGCAGGGTTTGAGTCCGAAGGACTTCGCTCCCTATCGTTCATTCAAGATGACATTCACACCTGAGGATCTAGCCTTGTGAGAAACCTTCTTCGAGGAATGCTTGTCGTTATTTGCTGTATGGCAGGGATAGCGGCAGCGGATGAAAAAAACATTCTGGTCACCAGCGGCAGTGATCGGGCCACTCCGATCGCGGTAGTGCCGTTTGGCTGGCAGGGCGGTAGCGTGCTGCCGGACGACATGGCGCAGATCATCGGTGACGACCTGCGCAACTCGGGTTACTACGCACCTATCCCCAAGCAGAACATGATCAGCCTGCCGACCCAGGCCAGCGAAGTCATCTTCCGTGACTGGAAAGCCCTGGGCGCGCAGTACGTGATGGTCGGCAGCATTGTTCCAGCGGGTGGTCGCCTGCAGGTGCAATACGCACTGTTCAACGTCGCCACCGAGCAGCAAGTGCTGACCGGTAGCGTGTCGGGCAGCGTCGATCAGTTGCGTGACATGTCGCACTACATTTCCGACCAGTCCTTTGAAAAGCTCACCGGCATCAAGGGCGCGTTCTCGACGCGCCTGCTGTATGTGACGGCTGAGCGTTTTTCGGTGAACAACACCCGTTACACCCTGCAGCGTTCGGACTACGACGGTGCGCGGGCCGTGACTCTGTTGCAGTCCCGCGAGCCGATTCTGTCGCCGCGTTTTGCACCGGATGGCAAGCGCATTGCGTACGTGTCGTTCGAGCAGAAGCGTCCGCGCATCTTCGTCCAGCACATCGACACCGGGCGCCGTGAGCAGATCACCAACTTCGAAGGCTTGAACGGTGCACCTGCCTGGTCGCCTGATGGCAGCCGCCTGGCATTCGTGCTGTCCAAGGATGGCAACCCGGATATCTATGTGATGAACATGGCATCCCGGCAAATCAGCCGTGTCACCAGTGGCCCGGGCATCAATACCGAGCCGTTCTGGGGCAAGGATGGTTCCACCATCTATTTCACATCCGACCGTGGCGGCAAGCCGCAGGTCTATAAAAGCAATATCAACGGTGGTGGCGCCGAGCGTGTGACCTTTATTGGTAACTACAACGCCAACCCGAAACTTTCTGCTGACGAAAAGACCCTGGTAATGATTCACCGCCAGGATGGTTTCACCAACTTCCGGGTGGCGGCTCAGGATTTGCAGCGCGGTAGCGTAAAAATCCTTACAGACACCAACCTTGATGAGTCAGCTACTGTTGCGCCCAACGGCACCATGGTAATCTACGCCACCCGCCAGCAGGGCCGGGGAGTCTTGATGCTCGTGTCCATTAATGGACGTGTGAGGCTCCCGCTTCCTACCGCTCAAGGCGAAGTCAGAGAACCGTCCTGGTCCCCTTACCTGAACTGACGCGGCGCTACAATGTTTCACTTAACACACTGGGGTTCATTAGGAGTTTCACGATGGAAATGTTGAAGTTTGGTAAGTTTGCTGCGCTGGCTCTGGCCATGGCTGTGGCTGTAGGTTGCTCCTCCAAAGGTGGCGACAACGCCGGCGAAGGCGCTGTTGATCCAAACGCTGGTTACGGCGCTAACACTGGTGCTGTTGATGGCTCCCTGAGCGAAGAAGCTGCTCTGCGCGCAATCACCACCTTCTACTTCGAATACGACAGCTCGGACCTGAAGCCAGAAGCCATGCGCGCTCTGGACGTTCACGCCAAAGACCTGAAAGCAAACGGCGCTCGCGTTGTTCTGGAAGGCAACACCGACGAACGTGGTACTCGTGAGTACAACATGGCTCTGGGCGAGCGTCGTGCGAAAGCCGTTCAGCGCTACCTGGTTCTGCAGGGCGTTTCCCCTGCACAGCTGGAGCTGGTTTCCTACGGTAAAGAGCGTCCAGTTGCTACTGGCCACGACGAGCAGTCCTGGGCTCAAAACCGTCGCGTCGAACTGCGTAAGTAATTCGTCATGCGAACGTGCCGTCGTGCTGTAACTATTTTGGCTCTCAGTCTCACGCCGCTTGCGGCGTGGTCTGCGGTTCCTGTGGTCGATAACAACTCCGGCTATAACAATAGCGGGAGCAGTTATCCGCCAGCGGGTTATGGCACGAACGGCGCCTATGCCGGGGGAGGGGTTTCGACCCCTGTCTCGGCACAGGGCGAGCTGTTCCAGCAACTGCAGCAAATGCAGGAGCAGATTGCACGCCAACAAGGCGTGATCGAAGTTCTGCAAAATGATGTAGCGCGCATGAAGCAAGAAAGCCTGGAGCGATATCAGGATCTTGATCGGCGCATAGGAAGCGGTGTTGCACCCGCCGCGACTCCTGAGAATTCTTCTACCGGTGGCGATAGCAATGCCGCCGGTGCCGCCGGCGCTGCTGCCCAGGCACCAGCTGCCAGCAGCGAACCCGGTGATCCGGCCAAGGAAAAGCTCTATTACGATGCTGCCTTCGACCTGATCAAAGCCAAGGATTTCGACAAGGCCAGCCAGGCTTTCTCGGCATTCCTGCGCAAGTACCCCAACAGTCAGTACGCCGGCAACGCCCAGTACTGGCTGGGTGAAGTGAACCTGGCCAAGGGCGATCTGCAAGGCGCAGGTCAGGCGTTCGCCAAGGTTTCCCAGCTGTATCCCAAGCACGCCAAGGTGCCGGACTCGCTGTACAAGCTGGCTGATGTAGAGCGCCGCTTGGGTCATACCGACCGGGTCAAAGGCATTCTGCAGCAGGTGGTAGCCCAGTATCCGGGCACTTCCGCCGCTCAGTTGGCACAACGGGATCTGCAACGCATGTAAATGCGTTGGCGGCCGTTACAAGAAACCCGCGCTTGCCGCGGGTTTTTTCGTTAGAATCCATGCCCTTTTTTCTGAAACACGCTTCCTGGGATCTGCGCGATGGCGGGGTTCCTTGAAGTGCCTGACGGAGGCGGACAGCCTGTTTAGCTGTTACGCCCGTGGCGACTATGCAAGACACATTGAGAATCACCGAAGTTTTCTACTCGTTGCAGGGGGAAACTCGGACTGCCGGGCTGCCCACGGTTTTTGTGCGCCTGACCGGTTGTCCGTTGCGTTGCCAATACTGCGACAGTGCCTACGCCTTCAGCGGCGGCACCCTGCGTACTCTCGACAGCCTGCTGGAGCAGGTTGCCGATTTCCGTCCGCGTTACGTCTGCGTCACCGGCGGCGAGCCGCTGGCCCAACCCAATGCCATTCCCTTGCTCAAGCAGCTGTGCGATGCCGGTTATGAAGTGTCGCTGGAAACCAGCGGCGCCCTGGATATTTCGGCCGTGGATCAGCGCGTCAGTCGGATCCTTGATCTGAAGACGCCGGGCTCCAAGGAAGCTCATCGCAATCGCTACGAGAACATCGAGCTGCTGACCGCCAACGATCAGGTCAAGTTTGTCATCTGTTCCCGCGAGGACTATGACTGGGCCGTGTCCAAGCTGATCCAGTACGGCCTTGAGCGACGTGCCGGCGAAGTGCTGTTTTCGCCGAGCCACCACGACCTGAATGCACGGGACCTGGCGGACTGGATCGTCGCTGACAACCTGCCGGTACGCCTGCAATTGCAGCTGCACAAATACCTTTGGAATGATGAGCCGGGGCGCTGACATGACTGAGCAAGCACAGAACCAAACCTTGACCGAAAAACGTGCAGTGATCCTGCTCTCCGGTGGCCTGGACTCGGCGACCGTGGTGGCTATGGCCCGCGCCGAAGGCTACCGCTGCTACACCATGAGTTTCGATTACGGCCAGCGCCATCGTGCCGAGTTGCACGCTGCCGAGCGCGTGGCGCGGGATCTGGGCGTGGTGGAGCACAAGGTGATTGGCCTGAACCTCAACGGTATTGGCGGCTCGGCACTGACCGACAGTTCCATCGATGTGCCGGAAACTCCCGGTGAAGGTATTCCGGTGACTTATGTGCCGGCACGTAACACCGTATTCCTGTCCCTGGCCCTGGGCTGGGCGGAAGTCCTGGAGGCGCGGGATATCTTCATTGGCGTCAACGCCGTGGATTACTCCGGCTATCCGGATTGCCGTCCCGAGTTTGTCGAGGCGTTCGAGCGCATGGCCAATCTGGCGACCAAGGCCGGTGTCGAAGGGCAGGGCTTCCGTATCCAGGCGCCTCTGCAGAACCTCAGCAAGGCCGAGATCATCAAGGCCGGGGTGCGCCTGGGAGTGGATTACGGGCTGACGGTTTCCTGCTACCAGGCGGACGACAGGGGGCATGCGTGCGGTAAATGTGACAGCTGCCGTCTGCGTGCGGAGGGCTTCAATGCAGCCGGTATCAGCGATCCAACACCTTATTTTTGATTTTTTTCACATAGGGTGTTGAATTCCCGTTAGAAATCAGTATTATACGCGCCACCACACAGCGGGTCGTTAGCTCAGTTGGTAGAGCAGTTGGCTTTTAACCAATTGGTCGTAGGTTCGAATCCCACACGACCCACCATATTTGGCGGTTTAGAAAATCCGGAAGGCCCACGAAAGTGAGGATTTCCGGGTTTTTTTTTGCCTTGCAAAAACGCCCCTGCCGCGCTGCGATGGTTCAACTCCCCAGCTCCCCCCACGACTCAAAGCCCC
The DNA here is from genome assembly GCF_018390395.1 of Pseudomonas sp. RC4D1. NCBI lineage: Bacteria > Pseudomonadati > Pseudomonadota > Gammaproteobacteria > Pseudomonadales > Pseudomonadaceae > Pseudomonas > Pseudomonas sp. RC4D1. The sequence goes on along the minus strand of NZ_JAHBAW010000002.1, from coordinate 1,579,155 downwards.
GTGTTTCTGTAACGACTGGCCTTTTGCCGGTAGCCCGACTCCTCCCTAAAAACCTTGATAAATTCAGGGGCTTTATCTGAATTCCCACTTTTTTTCAGTGGTTATCGCTTTAAATTCGAAATAAGTGTGGGTCTCGTTGACAGTGCAAATGCCTCCCGCGTAAATCTTGCCGCCATTGCCGACAGGGGTTGCGTCCCTGGCAAGGAGAACACGTACCAGGGTCGGTAACTTCGCAACCAGCAGGGCTTTGCCCTGCCTGCACGAATCTGTCCCTGAGTATGTGCGTGAGTCACAAGCCCGGCTTACTCAAGGTGACAGGATGTTCACAGAAGCGGTTGCAATATCCGTTAAGCGCAGCGCCCCCTCCAGCCCTTCCGTTGTTCGTGGCAAGGGATGCTTTCTTTACGATGAGCAGGGCAAATCCTTTCTCGACATGTCCGGTGGCAGCGGCGCCGCCAACCTGGGTTATCAGCGCGATGACCTGGTCGAGGTCCTCAAGCGTCAATCCGAACTGCTGATTCATACCGGCTGGAACATCGACAACCCGCAGCGCCATGAAGTGGTGGCCAAGCTGGAGGGCCTGGTGCCCTACGCGCAAGCTTCGGTGTTTGCCGCGGTCACCGGTGCCGAGGCGATCGAGGTAGCGCTGAAAATTGCCCGCGCCGCGACCGGACGCCAGGGCGTGATGTATTTCCACAATTCCTTCCATGGCAAGACCCAGGGCGCCTTGTCGGTGACCTCCAACCGCGGTTTTCGCAAGCACCTGGCCGGTAGCGACAGCCTGCAACTGACCGCCCTGGCCCTGGATTATGACGCCGACCAGGACCCGGCCCGAGCCGCCTTGTGGCGCGAGCAACTGGCCGAGGATCTGCGCCAGGCGCAGCAGGCCAATCGCTTGCCGGCGGCGCTGATCATCGAACCGATCCAGGCGGCGGAAGGCATGTACCCGGTGCCCCTGGCGTTGCTCGAAGCGATTGTCGAACTGGGCAAGACCTTCGGCGTGATCACCATCTTCGATGAGATCTACACCGGTTTCGGTCGCACCGGGACCCCATTTTTCAGCAACCCGCAGCTACTGCCGGACTTGCTGGTCCTGGGCAAGGCCCTGGGCAACGGCCTGCCGATTTCTGCAGTGGTGGGCCGCCCGGAGTTGGTGGACTGCCTGGGGTATGCCGAGCACTCCTCCACCTTCACCTTGATGCCCCTGGCCTGCGCCGTGGCCTCCAAGGTGCTGGACATCTATCACCAGGAGCAACCCTGGGAGTGGGCGGCGAGCAACGGCGCCTATCTGCGCCAGGCCCTTGAGGAACTGGGGGCGCAGGATGCGCGGGTGGTCAATGTGCGCGGTTGCGGCCTGATGCTCGCCTTCGATTTCGAGGGCCAGGGTCAAGGCGGTGATGTACTGGCCCTGCGCAACCGCCTGCTGGAGCACGGCGTGATCGTGCGCACCGGCGGACGCAATCCGGCGACGGTCAAGCTGACCCCGCCACTGAGCATCTCCCGGCAGGAAATCCAGGCATTCATGCAGACGCTGCAGGGCGTTTGCCGCTCCCTCTAATAACAACAAGGCAGGGATATCATGTTGCAGGCTTTTGCTCGCATGGCGGGTACCGATGTTGCAGGAATCATTGATGTCCAGGGCAGCCTTGGTTTTGCCGAGCTAGACCAGTTGCGCGAGGCCTTCAGTGCCGAATTGGAAGGGTTGCAGCAGCCGGTGGTGGCGTTGTATGCCAGCCATGGCCGGGCCATGTATGCGGCGCTGATCGCGGCCCTGTCCAGCGCCCGGCGCGTGGTGTTCATTGACCCGGCGAGCAACCTGGACGAACTGGCGCCGGTGCTTGAGCGCCTGGGTGTGAACCTGATCCTCAATGGCACGACGCGGCCCGGCGCGCAACTGAGCGCCTCCTTGCCGGTGCTCGACCTGCTGCAGCTGCAGCCCCGGCCCGCAGCCCCTGGCCGTGCATACCCGCTGCGCTGCCAGGAGTACGTGATCTTCACCAGCGGCTCCACCGGCGAGCCCAAGGCCATAGTGCAGCGCATCGAGGCCCTGGGTCGGCACATCGACAACTACATCGGCTATGTCGGTATCGGCCCCGGGCAGCGTGTCCTGCAACTGGCTTCTGCGGGCTGGGACGCCGGCCTGATGGACATCTTTGCCAGCCTGAAGACCGGCGCCACCCTGTGCAGCCTCAATCCCCGGGAACATGATTTCGCCGCCGTCGAGGCAATGATCGCCGAGCACGACATCGACGTGCTGCACATGACCGTGCCTTACCTGCGAGCCTTCTACAGCGACGCCAGCGCCACTTACGCCCGGCCCAAGCGGTTGGTGATCGGTGGCGAGATCATCCACCCCTCGGACATCCAGCGTTTCAACCAGGCCTTTGCGCCAGGTTCGCAATTGTTCAACGCCTACGGGCCGACCGAGTGCACCACCGCGTTCTACGCCAGGATCGATCAGGGGCAGACCCTGCAGGACCCGACCTGGGCCCTGGATCGTCCGGTGGAGGGTGTAACCCTGGAGATCGCCCAGGAGCCAGGGCAGCCCTATGGCGAGGGCGTGGGTGAATTGCTGCTCTATTCCTCCCTGGTTGCCCGGCGCCTTGACCCGGCCAGCGGGCTGATCGTCGATCTGACCCAGCCCAGCCCCATGGACCCGGAGCGCCCGTGCTACGCCACCGGCGATCTGGCGTGCCGCCTGCCTGATGGCGCCATTCGCCTGCTGGGGCGCAAGGACTCCATCATCAAGGTCAACGGGCAGAAGGTCAGCCTGGTTCAGGTGGAGTCGGAGCTCAAGGCCCTGGCCCAGGTGCAGGAAGCCTGCGTGATCGCCCATCAGGCGGGGGATAACGTGGCCCTGGTGGCCTTTGTCATTGCCCGCGAAGCCAGCCTCGACGAAGACCTGCTGCGTCAGGCCGCCAGGGCCGCGCTACCGGCGCACAGGGTGCCGGCGCGGTTCATGCTGGTGGAGCGTTTCGCCCTGAACCGCAATAACAAGATCGACCGGCAGGCGCTCGCGCAACTGGCCGCCAGTGCCATGGCACCAACGTCAACAGAGGCCGCATCGGAGCCTTTGTGGCAGGCCATCGGCCAGGTGCTCGGCGGGCAGAGTGCGGACCCGGCCAGGAGTTTTATCGACAATGGCGGTGATTCGCTGCGGGCCTTGCAGGTGGTCGCCACGCTGAAGAGAAAAGGTCTGGTGCTGGACCTGGAAGAGCTGCTGTCGGATCAGGCGCTGGGGCAGTTGCAGCTTCTGCCAGCGAAGGCCAAGGCCCGTCCCGGAGTTTCCCGAGCACAGGCCATTGGCTTGCCCAATCGGCGTTTTCTGCTCAGCCGCGGGATCAGCGACCTGGACCACTGGAACCAGGCCCTGGTGCTGGATATCGCCGAAGGCGAGGAGCCAGGGCGGGTCAGTCAGGCGTTGCGGGCGATATTCAGCCATCACTTCATCGAGCAAGGTGTGCAGGACCTCGGCTTGCTGCCCGCCACGACGGACCTGCAGCAAGCCGTGACCCAGACCTGCGCGACCATCTCCCTGAGTCAGGGGCAGCACTTGTGTTTCAGTCAGCAACAGGACGCCGATGGCCACCACCTGATCATTGCCGGGCATCAGTTCCACGTCGATCGGTACTCCTGGATGCTATTGGTTTCCGAGCTGGACGAATGCTTGGTACGGGGCCTGGAGTGCATGCAGCGCTGGGCTCGGCCAACGGCTTTCGAGGAGTGGCAGCAGACCTACCAGCGTGAGCATGCCGCTGCTACCCATGAGGCGTTCTGGGAGGCGCTGCCGTGGAGCCGCTGCGGGGCGTTGACGGAGCAGCCGCCCGAGTTTCCCCGGCGTGAGGCTTTTCGGCGTGTCGAGCTGTCGCTGGGGCCGGTCCGCGACCTGCCGCAGTGGGCCCAGGGCGTTGCCGAGACCAGCCAGCTGTTGCTGGCGGCGATTCTCCGTGCCATGAGCCAGGGCGACGACAACCCGTTCCAGAAAGTCCATGTGCTGGATCACGGCCGGGCCCTGGACAAGAGTGGCGCCGAGCTCAACAGCGTGTTCGGCTGGCTGACAGTGATCTACCCCCTGGTGTTGCAGATCACCAGCCTGGACCTGCAGGCGATTGCCGGCGCAATCAAGGCCAGCCAGCAGGCCAGCCAGGGGATCGCCCACAGTTTCGGCAACCGCTATTTCGCCACGCCCGAGGCCGAGCGGCTCAAGGGCCTGTTCGATTGTGGCTACAGCTACAACTTCCTCGGCGCCGTGGAGAACGAACCTGGGGCCCGGGTCGGCGTGCATCCCTTGAGCCTGCAGTTGATGCAGGGCAGCCCCAGCCATCACCTGGAGTTCACCGGCTACCTGGCTGCGGGCGAGCTGTTGCTGAAAATCGATTACGACCCGCAGGTCTTCGGCGCCGAGCGCCTGGAGTCGTTGCTGAGCGGAATCGTCACTGCCTTGAACTAGAGAAACCTCCATGAACGCCATGCCCGATAACAACAAGAAACCTCGTTCACTGGTTGCCGTGCTGATGTTTCTCGGTTGCCTGCTGATCTGGTCCACCAACTGGATCGCCATCTCCCTGCAGGTGGAGCGCAGCGACGTCGGCTCTTCGCTGATGCTGCGCTTCCTGATCGCCTATGGCGTGCTGTGGTTGTGGCAACGGCTGTTCGCCGGCCCCCGGCAACCGGTGGCACGCAAGGCCTACCTGCTGATGGCCACGGTGGGGGCGGTGTACTTCTATGCCGGCATTGGCCTGGCTTACCTGGCCACTGCCTACCTGGGCGCTGCGCAGATGGCCTGCCTCAGCGCCTTCGTTATTTTCTTCATCATCGGTCTCAAGCGGGTGTTCCTGCATGTGCCGGTTGCCTTGCATAACCTGCTCGGCGCAGTGGTGTGCATTGCCGGGCTGGGGGTGTTCATGCTTGGCGATCCGGGACGGCCGCTGTCGCTGGCTGGGGTGGCTCTGGGGCTGACGTCCTTTCTGGCGGTGGCCATCGCCTCGGTGCTTTCCGAACATATCCAGAAGACCTTCCAGCTCGGCACCCTGCACATCAACAAGGTCGCGTCCGGCTGGGCCTGCGCCCTGTACGCCATCAGCCTGCTGCTCAGCGGCCAGGGGCTGCAGCTGCCCGCAACCCTGGCCGACCTCGGCATCCTGCTGTACCTGGGGGTGGTGTGTTCGGCATTGGTGTTCGTGCTGTTCATCGACCTGATCAAACGCATGGGCGCCGAAAACGCCGGCTACGTCGGCGTGCTGTACCCGATTGGTGCCAGCTACCTGTCGGCGTGGTTGGGGGAGACGCCCCTGAGCCTGCACCTGATGCTCGGCAGCGCCCTGGTGATGCTGGGCAGCCTGATCAACTTCAAGTTTCGCTACCACCCCGCCCCCAAGAAAGTGGAGTTCAGCTGAATGAGCAATGTACGGATACGCCAGGCAACCACGGACGATCTGATCGGTATTTTCGAGGCCCACCGCAACTCGGTAGAGCGCCTGTGCACCTCTGAATACAGCGATCAGCAGATCCGCATGTGGCTCGATGGGCGCTCGCCGGAAACCTACCGCGAAGCCGTGGAAAAGGGCTTGTTGTGGCTGGCCGAGGGCGAGCAGATCGAAGGTTTCGTCGAGCTCGACGGCAACGAGATCAGCAAGTTGTTCATGCGTGGCGACGGTGCCAGGCGCGGTATCGGCAGCCGCTTGCTGGAGGTGGCACTCGCTCGACTGCGGGCCAGCGGTGCCCGCTCCGCCTACCTGGAGGCGACCCTGACGGCCGAAGGCTTCTATGCCCATCACGGCTTCCAGAAGATCGGCGAAGGTACTTTCAGCCGAGGCAACAGCCCGGTCTCCATCGAAATCATCAAGATGGAACGCCCGCTTTGAGCTGACTGTCAGCGGCCACTTCAGCACTGCAGGTTCTGCCCGCTCCTGATTCGCAGGGGCGCGGCCGGCTGCACCCGGAAAACGGCACACGAGGCTTGTCCAAGATGACAGGGATGTTATTGAAACTAACGGTGCTCGATCAGAATCTGTGTGCCGGTTGCGGCGCCTGTGCCCTGGTGTGTCCAGAGCAACTGATCAGCTTCGACCCGGATCGGGTGGTGCCTTTGCTGGAGGGCATCGGCGACAGTTGTGGGAGTTGTACCGAGTGCCTGGCGGTGTGTCCGGGGTTGCAGCCGGATACCGATCGCGCCGAGCTGGAGTTGTTCGGTCGTACCCGCCGCGCCGATGAGCGCTGGCTGGGAATCAGCCGCCAGGCCATCGGCGCGCGCTCCACCGATCCGCAGATTGTCCGGCGCTCGGCCAGTGGCGGCACCGCCACCACCTTGTTGCTGACTGCTCGGGACCACTTCGCCGTGGACCTGACCCTGACCATGGGCCGTCACCCCGAGCAGGGCTGGCGCAGTGCCCCGCAGCTGGGCAGCGCCGCGCAGGCGATCATCAACAATGCCCAGTCCACCTACCAGTTGGCGCCTTACCTGAATGCCCTGCGTGAAGTTTACGAACAGCAGCCCAAGGCACGCATCGCCCTGGTGGGGCTGGCTTGCCACGTGCAGGCGATCCGCAAGTTGCAGCGTCGGGACACGGCCATCGGCCACTGGGCTCGCAGTCAGATCGTTTGCGTGATCGAGACCGCCTGTTCCTCCAACACCTTGCCGGCCGGCACCCGCAGCATCATCAGCGAAGTGCTGGGGCAGGACCCGCAACAGGTCCGCGGCATCAAGTACCGCGAAGGCGATTACCCCGGGCGCCTGCAAGTCACCCTGCTGGACAGCCAGACCTTCGGCATCGATTTCTGGGAAATCCTCGGCAAGCTCAAGGACAACAAGACCTTTCGCTGCCTCAGTTGCGGTGACTGGATGAGCGGGCTGGCCGACGTCAGCGTCTGTGACGGCGACCCGAACATTTTTGAAGCCAGCCTCAACGGCTCCCAGGAGCAGAAACACGGCCGTGCGCTGATCCGTACCGAAAGGGGCCAGGCCCTGGTGGACAGTGCGATCGCCCACGGCCGGCTGGAAAGCTGGGGCGTCGACCTGAGTGGCTTCAACCTCGGCCTTGAACGCAAGAAGAACCGCCGGCGCTTCTACGAAACCCAGCCGCTGGTGCTGCCCGCCGGCCCCGGCGTGGGCGACTCCTTCGACGACGAAGCGCTGGTGGACGACGCCGAACTGATCAACCCCGCCAAGTACAGGAGTACCCCATGATCGATTATCCGGACCGGCCCATCGATTTCACCCTGGACCGTGAACAGCAGGTCTGGGCCAACATCGACGACTACTTGCCGTCGGACAAGTCCATCAGCCACCGGATGATCCTGTTCGCTGCGCTGGCTCGGCACCCGGTGCGCCTGCGGGACCTGAACCGGGGCAAGGCGGTGACCCTGTTGCTCGATGCCCTGCAGCAACTGGGCCTTGAGGTCACGCCGGGGCAAGCGCCACAGACCCTGGAGATCAGCGGTGAGTTCGCCCAGGCAACCCATGATCGGCGGGTCGACCTGGGGCCCTCCAGCGCTGCGGCGCGGCTGTTGATCGGGATGCTGGTGGGGCTCAATGTGCCGTGCATCGTCGACGGCGACGAGACCCTGCGCAATCGTCCCTTCGACTGGATCGTCGAGCCCTTGAACCAGATGGGCGCCCACCTGGAGTACCTGGGCCGACCGGGAGCGCTGCCAATCCGCATTCATCAGGCGTCGTTCCAGGGCGGTGCGGCGCAGATCCGGATTGGCAGCGCCCAGGCCATCAGTACCTTGCTGTTCGCCGGGGTCGCGGCACGCAAGCCAATGTCGATCCGTTACCCGGTGGTGGCCCGGGATCACACCCAGCGCATCATCAACAGTTTTGGCGACTGGCTGCAGGACGAGCAGCTGCAGATCCACTATCAGCCCCGTGACTGTGCGATTCCCACCGAGATCAGCGTGCCCCGTGACCCATCGGCCATTGCCTATCCCGCGGCGTTGTTCCTGCTGTGCAACCGCCACCAGGAGCAGCAGTGCCTGAGCTTCGACAACCTGTGCCTGAACCCGACGCGCCTGGGCTTCTTCAACTGGCTGCTGGCCTGCGGCTTCAACCTGACGCTGGAAGTGGACAGCATTCGCCATGGCGAGCCGGTGGGGCGTCTGCTGCTGCGCGGCGGTGGCCGACCCAGGGCCCACGACTTGCGCGACAAGCACCAGTTCCACGCGATGATCGACGAGGTGCCGCTGGCCCTGGCCATCAGCTGCGTGCTGCCGGGAAGTGCGACCTTCAGTGACCTTTACGAACTGACCTTCAAGGAGTCGGACCGGATCGCCGCCACCCGCAGCATGCTCAATGCCCTGGGCCTGGACTATCGGGTCGAGGGCTACGACGTGCACGTGTCGGGCGGGCAGACACCGCGGGTGCAAGGGGCGATCCCGACCTTCGGTGACCATCGCCTGTCGATGACCGCTCACGTATTGCTGCTGGCCCACGGGCTCAAGGCCACCATCCTCGAAGGGCATTGCTACCAGACTTCCTTTCCAGGGTTCGCCCAATGCCTGGATCGCCTGACCGGACGGGAGGCCTGATGCGCGCCGATTGCTACACACTCACCGCCTGTGGCGCCAATGGCGTGATTGCCCTTGAGGCGCCGCTCGCCGCACTGGCGGCCACCGAAGTGCGGGTGGCGGTGGACTATTCCATGGTCAGCCCGGGGACCGAGCGCCACTACCTGCAGCAGGTTCGCGAGACGGGCGAGCAGTTGCCACTGGGCTATTGCGCGGTCGGGGTGGTTCACGCAGTGGGGGCCAAGGTTGCAGGCTTGCAACCGGGGGACCGGGTGGTGGCCATGGGCTGGAAGATCGCCACCCATTCCAACTGGATCCAGGTGCCGCAGCGCCTGGTGTGCAAGGTGCCGCCGTCACTGACTCAGGACCAGGCGATTCTCGCCACCCTGGGTGCCACGGCCGTGCATGCGGTTGACCGTGCGCAATTGCAGGCGGGGGAACAGATTCTGGTGGTGGGCATGGGCCTGGTGGGCAAGATGCTCGGCCTGGTGGCGGCCTGTCATGACGCGCAGATCTGGGTTGCCGACCTGAACCCGGCTGCCATCGATCCGGGCCTGCCAGTGCAGGTGCTCGACCTGCTGGCCGAGCCTGGGGTGATGGCCGGACGCTTCACCCGGATCTTCCTGTGCATCGATGGCGATATCAGCGCCTTGTTTCCGCGCTTGCTGGCCCTGCTCAATCCGGAGGGTAACGGGCAGACCCGTTCGCGGCTGGTGAATGTCGGGCGAGTCAGCCTGACCCTGGAGCTCTCGCCGCAAATGGGCAACATCGACATCGTCAACGTTTCCCGCTGCGGCAACGGTTATCGCGACGACGCTTACCATCATGGCCTCAAGAACGTGCAGTGCCCGGTGGGGGAAGCCAGTGTGGAGCGCAACATCACGCGCTGCCTCGACTATCTGGTGGCCGGCAAGGCCTGGCTGGAGCACTTGCAGCGAGTCGAGATGAATCTGGACAAGGCGTTGCAGACCTACAACTCAGAGGCGTTCTTCGCCCCTGGAATCAACCTGATCAAGCACAGGGACGATTAACGGCATGGGCCATCTATCTATTGCTTCGCGCCTGGATGAAGTCTTCGCTCGCCACGCCACGGACACCGCGCTGAGCTGCAACGGCGCACGGCTCAGCTACCGAGAGCTGGAGCAGCGCTCGGCCGCTGTGGCGGCGCGGCTGCTGGGCCTCGGCCTGTCGCCGGGCAGCACCCTGGGCCTGGAGGTGGAGCGTTCGATCGAGCAACTGGTGCTGCTGGTGGGCATGGTCCGGGCAGGCCTGTCGTACTGCTATCTAGACCGCAGCAATCCGCCCCAGTGGAACCAGTCGGTCTGTGAGCGCAGCGGCGTGCATTGGCGCATCACTCAGGAGGCTGCCGGTGGCCCCGGGTATCTGGCACTGGAGCCATTGCTGGCGCCGACGGACGAGCGGCCGTGCTGGCCGCAGCTAACCGGTGCCGAGCCGGTGTACGTGAACTTTTCCAGCGGCACTACTGGCGCACCGAAGATCATTCCCTGCACCCATCGCGGGGTGTTGGGCTTTTGCGACCGCCCGCGACACTTTCCGTTGCAGCCGGGTTTTCGCATGCTCTATGCCTCGAACCTGACCTTCGATGCCTCGCAGTTCGAGATCTGGACCGCGCTGCTCAATGGCGGCGAGCTGCATATTCATGTCCCCGGTCCACTGACCCTCGGGCACCTGCGGCGTTACATCCATGACGCCGGGGTCGACAGCCTGTGGCTGACCTCGACCCTGTTCAACACCTTCATCGACATCGATCGCGACTGGCTGCGGGGTGTCCAGCGGCTGATGGTCGGCGGCGAGGTGCTGTCCGCGGGGCATATCCAGCAGGCCTATGCCGCCGCCGACGGGCTGACGCTGTACAACGGTTATGGCCCCACGGAAAACACCATGGGCACTTGCGTCTATGCCATTCCCCGGGACTTTGACAGCACCCGGGAGATTCCCATCGGCCATGGCGTGGACGATGCTGTCTTGCTGCTGGTGCGGGCCGACGGGCAGGAATGCGATGTGGATGAGCCCGGTGAATTGCTGATTGCCGGAGATGGGCTGTCCCCCGGTTATCTTGGGGACGCGGCGCTGACCCGGGAGCGCTTCATCGAACGGCCGTGGCAGGGCCAGACTCTGCGTTGCTACCGCAGCGGTGATCTGGTTTCCCGCGATGGCCAGGGGCTGTATCACTTTCACGGCCGCAGCGATGACCAGATCAAGTTGCGTGGCCAGCGCCTGTCGTTGACTGAGGTGGCTGCGGCCTTCAAGCGTTATCCGGGAATGCTCGACTGTGCGGTGCTGCTGGATGATCTGGGGAGCGAGGCGCAGTTGCTGCTGGTGTACCTGGAAGCCCCCGGTGTCGAGCCTGGGGCGCTGGCCGAGTATGGTCGGCAACGCCTGCCGCCGTTCATGTTGCCGCAGCGCTTTGTCGGGCTTGAACGCTTTCCCCTGCGGGCGTCCGGCAAGCTGGATATCGCTGAACTGAAGCAGCGCCTGTGCGGCGAGCAGCGGCCCCGGGACGTGGACGATTCGGCAGCGGGGCGTTTTCTCGCGCGCTTTGGCGTGTGCGCTCATGACCGTCAGCGCAGTTTCTTCGACAACGGAGGCAACTCACTGGGGGCGATCAAGCTGGTGGATACGGTGAACCGGCACCTGGGCCGGGAGGGCCTGGGCCTGGAACAGTTCTACCGCATGAGCAGCCTGCAGCAGTTGCTGGACTGGCTGCAGGCGCAGCCCGTTTTGGCGTCGTTGCTGGAAAGGGGCACCGAGCAATACTACGTCACGCCGCTGCAGCAGGAGTCGCTGTCCGAAGCCCATGCAGGGTTTTCGATCAACAGCCACCTGGGGCGTTTTGCCGTGGTCCGCGCCACCTCCGCCAGCCAGGCCCGGGAGGTGTTGCGCAACGTTCCCGAGCCGTTGCAGGCGGCTGGTGACAGTCGCTGGATCGGCCTGAACAAGAGCCAGCTGTCGATGGTGTATGCCGAGCTGTTGCACAAGGACCTGCGGGCCAACAACGTGCTCTATCTGTTCCGGCCCGAGCAGTTGCCGGCCGCCGGGCTGGACCTGGCGACGCTGGCCCAGGGGCTGAAGCAGCGTTATCCGCTAGCGGGCTGTCGAGTGGCCCGGGTCGAGGGCGAGTACTGTTTCGACCTGGCTCCCGAGCCGCCGGCGCGCCTGTGGCTGGACGCCGTGGCGGAGTTCCCCAGCCAGGAGGCCTGTGTGGAACACTTCCTCCAGCGGCCGCTGTCATTGTTCGAACAGGACCTGTGCAGCCTGTTCAAGGTGCGCATCGACGGCGTCCTGCACTTGGGGCTGTGGCTGCATCACATTCTCGGCAACCACGTTGGACAACTGAGCCTGCTGCGCAGCGTTGAGCAGTTGGCGCAGGACCCGCAGTTGATAGTGGAGGGGGCGGATTTTTCCTTTATCGGTAACAACCTGATGCAGGTCGAGGACTATGAACGCCTGGCAGATGGCGGCACCGAGGCCTGGGAGCAGGAGGCCGAGGAGTATGCGCCGCTGGCCGATGTCGTAGCGCCAGTGGCCACCGCCCAGGCGGTACAGATGCGGACGCGGTTGGCCATGGACCCGCTGAAGCTGGCCTCGCCACAACGTCTGTTCCACCTGTTGCAGGCGTTTCGCCAGGGCTGCGTCGGGGGACTGGGAATTGAGGCGCCGATTGTCAATCTGCTGTTCGCCTGGGCCGAGCAGGCGGTGATCAGCGGTTTCTCCACTTACACCGTGCCGGTGCCGCTGACAGCGGGGCGATTTGCCCAGGGTTGCGAGCCGCAAGCCACCATGGACTACCTGAATGCCAAGCTGGCCCGAGCGGCGCTCGGCTATGAGGAGATACTGGCTGCGCTGGGCTTGTATGGCTTTGCCCCGGCGTTCCTGTGCAACTTCGTCGAGCTGCCGGCCAGTGATGCACAGTGGCTGCAAACCCGGATCGCCAACCCGGTCACTGAGTGGCCCAAGACCCTGCTCGATCTGACGGTGGTCAAGTCGCCCCAGGGCTGCGAGGTGCTGCTCAACAGCTATTTGCCAGAGCCGCAGGCCCGGGCCTTCCTTGAGTCTTTTGTTGCGGCGGGGGAACGGCGATGAGGCTGATCTGCTTTCCCGACTTTGTCGGCCATCCGATCTGTTTTTCCGCCCTGGGGAGGGCGCTCAAGGGGCGGGTGTCGCTGGTGCAGGTCAACTACAGCGACTACTGGCCCTATTCCAGTGTCGGCACCCTGGCCCGAAACATTGCCCAGGAGCATGACCTGAGTACAGTGGACGCGGTGCTGGGTTACTCATTCGGCGCCTATGTGGCCGCTTGTTGCGTGGCACAGCGGGGCCCGGCGAGTGCGCCGCAGCCCGTATTGCTGGTGGACCCGCCACGGCTGTCCGAGCTACGAGGACTGGCCCCGGCCGCCATTGCCCAGCGCCTGGAAGCCGACCCGCAGTACGCCTATATCGACGACTTGGTGGATGCACAGTTGGTCAGCCGCGACTGTGTCCACGGCAATATCCTGCTGCTCTCTGAGTGGCAGGCCGTGTCGCTGAAGGGGCGCGCGGTGGATGTGCTGCTGTCCGCTGGCCGCAGCGCCGAGGCGCTGGCCCAGGGCTTGGGCCTCGATCCGGCCCAGGACAATCGCTACTGGCGGGATGAGCGGAGTCACCATGCTTCAGTGATCAACAGCCCTGATGTGGCGACCTGGCTTCTGGATCGCACTGCCCTGCCGCGAATCGCTTGGTGAGCGGTTGTGGGTTGTTCGAGGCGGGTGAAGTTCCCGTCGGGTCGTTCCTTGCACCTCCTGGTGGTGCATGCCGGACCGGGGCTGGGTAGTGTTCGGCCCGACCGACGGTCCAGGCGCGTCTTGAACGCGCCCGGGGCAGATACGGAGCCGGCGGGGCAGGGCGTGGCTGTTGGGCAGAATAGGCTTTTGAATACCCTGGATATTCTGTAGCCTTGCGCGGCTCCAATGCTGTCCGTACCTGATGAACTCACTCTCCCGGCGGGGCCCTAAGCGGTCCGGAGCCGGTGGTATACTCGACTTTCGCGCCCAAGCGCCTGCAGGTCTTGCGAACATGACGCAAATTTCTGAACGCCTTCTGGTTCAAGCCCACCTCGACGCCAAGCAGCCCAAACCCTTGAGCGCTGAGCAAGAGGCCCATCTGCGTACCGCCATCGCTGCCGAGCTCAAGGCTCAGGATGCGGTGCTGGTTGCACATTTCTATTGTGATCCGGTGATTCAGGCCCTGGCCGAAGAAACCGGTGGCTGTGTTTCCGACTCCCTGGAAATGGCGCGCTTCGGCAATGCCCATCCGGCCAAGACCGTCGTGGTTGCCGGTGTCCGCTTCATGGGGGAAACGGCGAAGATTCTCAATCCTGAAAAACGCGTGCTGATGCCGACGCTGGAAGCCACTTGCTCTCTCGATCTGGGTTGCCCGGTGGATGAGTTCTCGGCTTTTTGCGATCAGCATCCCGAGCGTACCGTGGTGGTGTATGCCAACACCTCGGCAGCGGTCAAAGCCCGCGCCGATTGGGTGGTCACCTCCAGCTGCGCCCTGGAGATCGTCGAAAGCCTGATGGATAACGGCGAGAAGATCATCTGGGGGCCGGACAAGCACCTGGGTACTTACATCCAGCGCCAGACCGGTGCCGACATGCTGCTCTGGGACGGTGCATGCATCGTTCATGAAGAGTTCAAGTCCAAGCAGCTGGAAGACATGAAGGCGCTGTACCCAGAGGCGGCGATCCTGGTGCACCCGGAGTCCCCCAGTTCGGTGATCGATCTGGCTGACGCGGTTGGCTCCACCAGCCAGTTGATCGCGGCCGCGCAGCGCTTGCCGAACAAGACCTTCATCGTCGCTACCGACCGCGGCATCTTCTACAAGATGCAGCAGCTGTGCCCGGACAAGGTGTTCATCGAGGCGCCTACTGCCGGTAACGGCGCGGCGTGCCGCAGTTGTGCCCATTGCCCGTGGATGGCCATGAATACCCTTGAGCGCACCTTGCAGTGCCTGCAGCAGGGCAGCAACGAGATCTATGTGGACCCGGCGCTGATCCCTAATGCGGTTCGGCCGCTCAAGCGCATGCTGGACTTTACCCAGGCGGCGCGGATGAAACTGGCGGGTAACGCCTGATCGGTTTTCTCCCGTTATCATGAAAACGCCCCGATCTGTCGGGGCGTTTTTGTGAGTGGCGGGCTATTTCTTTTTCTTGGGGATACGCACCAGCTGGGTATTGGAATAGATGTCGTGCCAGCTGCGTTTCTGCTTGTCCACCAGCACCCAGAAGAAGCCCAGGCCGGCGCACAGCCAGGACGCGATGGACACCATGAAACGCAACAGCGCCTGCCACAGGCTGATGCGGCTGCCATCGGCGTTCTGCACCCGAATGCCCCAGACTTGCATGCCCAGGGTCTGTCCGGAATGGGTCCAGAACTTGGCGAAAAAACCGAACAGCACGAACAGCAGTACGGTTGAGTACAGTGGATCGCCGTCCAGGGCTCCAGACTCGGTCAGGGCGCGCATCCGCGTTTCGCCGATGATTTGCATCTGGATCAGTTTGTAGAGGCCGCCCGTGACAATCAGCAGGGCGACGCAGAGTAGAAAATCATAGAACATCGCTGCCAGGCGACGACCCAGACCGGCGGCGGGGAATTCGCCTTGGGGGCTTAGCAGATGTTTCGACATGACAGGCTCTCGACTGAAAAAAGAAGCCATTTTACGGAATTGCGCGCACAAAAAAGCCCCTGATGTCAGCATCAGGGGCTTTTTCGTTACAGACGATTAAGCTTCTGCTTGTACTTCGTCAGCCTGCATGCCTTTCTGGCCTTGCACAGCGATGAAGGTCACTTTTTGGCCTTCTTTCAGGCTCTTGAAGCCGTTGCCCTGAATGGCGCGGAAGTGTACGAACAGATCCGGACCGCTTTCTGGAGTGATAAAACCAAAACCTTTCTCGTCGTTAAACCACTTGACGGTACCGCTCTGACGTTGGGACATTTCTTATTTCCTTTGACGCTAAAAAATTAATGACAGTCTCTTCCTCATGAAAGAGTACTGGGCTGGGTTGCAGGAAAGTAAGAGACGTCGAACGGGTTGTAGCAAACTTGTTAGCTACTGCCCAGGTCACGATTCCAAGCGACCCATGCAAACACAGTGGGGAAACTCTACGCCAACTATGGGAGAAAAAACAAGCCCCGCGAAGCCCCGGTTTTACTCAGCTTTCCGAGGTTTGGCGGAACTAGCGTGCAGGGCTTATTCGATAGAGTTGTTCAATTGTTTTCGGGCGTTATAAGTAGCGTTCAGTATCGAAAATATGCACTGTTTTATGGCGGTTGCGTTACAGATTAGTGCACTTCTAACGCAACCGCGTTACTTATAGAAACAGTCCTTTAGCCACGGTAGTAGCGTTGTGGCACGAATGGCATTTTGCTTACAAGCATTGGCACCTTTTTCCCACGAACTATCGCAGCAACCGGCGTATCAAGTGCACTGTGCTTCACGTCGAGGTAACCCATGGCCAATGGACCGCCCAAGGTGGGGCCGAAGCCGCCGCTGCAGACGCTACCGATGATGTTGCCTTCGGCGTCGACGATTTCCGCGCCTTCTCGTACCGGTGTCCGTTCCTGGGGCAGCAGGCCGACGCGTTTGCGACTGACGCCATCTTGCTGTTGGGCAAAGATCGCCTGGGCGCCTGGGAAACCGCCAGCCCTGGCACCATCGGCACGGCGGACCTTGGAGATAGCCCACAGCAGGCTGGCCTGGATCGGCGTGGTGTCGCTGTTCATATCGTGGCCATACAGGCACAGGCCGGCTTCCAGGCGCAGGGAGTCACGGGCGCCCAGCCCAATGGCCGCCACTTCCGGCTCGGCCAACAGCGCCCGGGCAAGTTTTTCCGCCTGATCAGCCGGTACCGAGATTTCGAAGCCGTCCTCTCCGGTGTAACCCGAACGGCTGACAAAACAGTCGGCGCCCAGCACCTGCACCGGCTTGAACTGCATGAAGGTCATCTGCGCCACTTCCTGCGCCAGGCGTGCCAGTACGGTGACTGCTGCCGGTCCTTGCAGTGCCAGCAGGGCGCGTTCTTCGAACAGGGGTTGGATGTCGCATTGATCGCCGATGTGCTGGCGCAGATGGGCCAGGTCCTGCTCCTTGCACGCGGCGTTGACCACCAGGAACAGTTGCCCGTCGCCCAGGTTGGCGACCATCAGGTCATCGAGGATACCGCCCTGTTCGTTGGTGAACATGGCGTAGCGCTGCATGCCCACCGGCAAGTCGATGATGTCTACCGGCACCAGGGTTTCCAGGGCCTGGGCGGCATTGGCGCCGCTCAAGCGGATCTGCCCCATGTGGGACACATCGAACAGACCGGCGTGCTCACGGGTGTGCTGATGCTCTTTCATTACCCCAAGCGGGTACTGCACCGGCATGTCGTAGCCGGCGAACGGCACCATGCGGGCGCCGAGTTCCAGGTGCAGGCTGTGCAATGGGGTTTTCAACAGTGTTTCGGTGGACATGGGCAACTCCTGAAAAATGTGCGGATGCGTCGCTTGGGCATCAGCACTCGATAATGTTCACGGCCAGACCGCCACGGGCGGTTTCCTTGTATTTGCTTTTCATGTCGGCGCCGGTCTGGCGCATGGTGCGAATGACTTTATCCAGGGAGACGAAATGCTGCCCGTCGCCGCGCAGGGCCATGCGCACCGCGTTGATGGCTTTGACCGACCCCATGGCGTTGCGCTCGATGCAGGGCACTTGCACCAGGCCGCCAATCGGGTCGCAGGTCAATCCGAGATTGTGTTCCATGCCGATTTCCGCGGCGTTCTCCACCTGCTGCACGCTGCCTCCGAGGACTTCGCACAAGGCCCCGGCCGCCATCGAACAGGCCACGCCCACTTCGCCCTGGCAGCCGACTTCGGCGCCGGAGATCGAGGCGTTTTCCTTGTACAGAATGCCGATGGCCGCAGCCGTGAGGAGAAAACGCACCACCCCGTCTTCGTTGGCCCCGGGGATGAAGCGCATGTAGTAATGCAGCACCGCCGGAATGATTCCGGCCGCGCCATTGGTAGGGGCGGTGACCACTCGCCCGCCGTTGGCGTTTTCTTCATTCACCGCCAGGGCGTAGAGGTTGACCCAGTCCAGTACTGACAGGGCATCGCGCAGTGCCGCTTCCGGGTGTTTGCACAGTTGGCGATGCAAGGCGGCAGCGCGGCGCTTGACCTTGAGTCCGCCGGGCAGAATCCCTTCATTGCGACAACCGGCGTCCACGCAGTCCTGCATCACCTGCCAGATCTTCAGCAGTCCGGCACGGGTTTCCGCTTCCGGGCGCCAGGCGCTTTCGTTGGTCAGCATCACCTGGCTGATGGACAAGCCGTAAGTGCTGCAGTGCTGCAGCAGCTCCTTGGCGTTCCTGAAAGGAAAGGTCAAGCGAGTGGTGTCTTCGACGATACGGTCGGCGCCGGCGGCGTCTTCGTCGACCACGAAACCGCCGCCAACGGAGTAGTACTCACGGCTGCGGATCTGCAGACCGGCGCTATCGAAGGCACGGAAAATCATGCCATTGGGGTGATAGGCCAGGGGTTTGCGGATCATTGCCAGGTGTTCTTTCTCGTTGAACGCAATGCTGTGTTCGCCGAGCAGATCGATACGTCCGCTGCTGCGTATTTGCTGCAGGCGTGCGGCGATGTTTTCGGTGTTCACGGTGTCCGGGTGTTCACCTTCCAGGCCCAGCAGCACCGCCTTGTCGCTGCCATGGCCTTTACCGGTGGCGCCCAGCGAGCCGTACAGCTCGACTTTGACGCAGGTGGTGCTGGCCAGCAGTTGATCGCGCCGCAGGCCTTCGACAAAACGCGCGGCTGCGCGCATCGGGCCGACGGTGTGGGAACTGGAGGGGCCGATGCCAATCTTGAACAGGTCGAACACGCTCAGGGACATGTTGGTTCTCCGGTTTCTTATTGTATTGATCGGCAAGCAGGCACTTACAGGAGCGGGCTTGCCCGCGATTCAGGCGCCGCTGCTCTGCCCGATTGATGCGTTATTGCTCATCGCCGGCGAGCCGGCTCCTACAGGTATACGCGGTATCTGCAGGGGCACGGCTCTCCTGTGATGGACGGCTTAGGCGTCCTGGTAGCTTTCGATCGACGGGCAGGCGCACACCAGGTTGCGGTCGCCAAACACGTTGTCGACCCGACCAACCGGCGGCCAGTACTTGCCTTCGATCAGCGAGGCCACTGGGTACACGGCCTGCTCGCGGCTGTACGGATGGGACCATTCGCCCACCAGTTCTGCTGCCGTGTGCGGAGCGTTCTTCAGCGGGTTGTCGTCCTTGTCCAGAGTGCCGTTTTCCACGGCGCGGATTTCCTCGCGGATGCGGATCATGGCGTCGCAGAAGCGGTCCAGTTCTTCCTTGGATTCGCTTTCGGTCGGTTCGATCATCAGGGTACCGGCCACCGGGAACGACATGGTCGGCGCGTGGAAGCCAAAATCGATCAGGCGCTTGGCCACGTCATCGACGCTGATGCCACTGCTGTCTTTCAAAGGACGCAGGTCGAGGATGCATTCGTGGGCCACCAGGCCGTTGCTGCCGGTATAGAGCACTGGATAGTGTTCTTCCAGGCGCCGGGAAATGTAGTTGGCATTGAGGATGGCCAGCTGCGAAGCGCGCTTGAGACCGGCGCCGCCCATCATGCGGATGTACATCCAGGTGATCGGCAGGATGCTGGCGCTGCCGAACGGTGCGGCACACACCGCGCCTGTCTTGTTTTCCAGCGCCGCGTGGCCCGGCAGGAAAGGCGCCAGGTGCGATTTGACGCCGATCGGGCCAACGCCCGGACCGCCACCGCCGTGGGGAATGCAGAAGGTCTTGTGCAGGTTCAGGTGGGACACATCGCCACCGAATTTGCCCGGCGCGCAGAGGCCGACCATGGCGTTCATGTTGGCGCCATCGATGTACACCTGGCCGCCGTTGTCATGAATGATGCCGCAGATTTCGCGGATGCCTTCTTCGAACACACCGTGGGTCGACGGGTAAGTGATCATCAGCGCGGCGAGGTGTTCGCGGTGCTCGATGGCCTTGGCCCGCAGGTCTTCAATATCGACGTTGCCGCGGGCGTCGCAGGCGGTGACCACCACGCGCATGCCAGCCATGTTGGCAGTGGCCGGGTTGGTACCGTGGGCCGAGGAAGGAATCAGGCAGATGTCGCGACGGTCATCGCCACGACTCTGGTGATAGGCGCGGATGGCCAGGAGACCGGCGTACTCGCCCTGGGAGCCGGCGTTGGGCTGCAGGGAGACGGCGTCGTAGCCGGTGGCGGCGCAGAGCATGGCTTCCAGCTCGGTGGTCAGTTGCTGGTAGCCGGCGCTTTGCTCGGCCGGAGCGAAGGGGTGCAGAGCACCGAACTCGGCCCAGGTGATCGGGATCATCTCGCTGGCGGCGTTGAGCTTCATGGTGCAGGAACCCAGCGGGATCATGGTGCGATCCAGGGCCAGGTCCTTGTCCGCCAATTTGCGCAGGTAGCGCATCAGCTCGGTTTCCGAGTGATAGCGGTTGAACACCGGGTGGCTGAGGATCGCCGACTGACGGACCAGGGCGGCGGGGATGCTGCTGGTGACCGCAGCCGCCAGGGCGGCGAAGTCCGGCGCGGCCTTGCCTTCGCCCAGCAGGTTCCACAGGCCTTCAACGTCGGCCTGGGTGCTGGTTTCGTCCAGGGACAGACCCAGGCGCTCGGCGTCGATCACCCGCAGATTGATGCCCTGGGCGCGAGCCTTGTCGTGCAGCGCGGCGGTGTCGGCACCGGTGCGCAGGCTCAGGGTGTCGAAGAAGTTGTCCTGCTCCACGGCCAGCCCCAGGTCCTTCAGGCCCTTGGCCAGGATCGCGGTCAGTTGGTGGGTGCGCTGGGCAATCTGGATCAGGCCTTTGGGGCCGTGGTACACGGCGTACATGCTGGCGATGTTGGCCAGCAGGACCTGGGCGGTGCAGATGTTGCTGGTGGCCTTTTCACGGCGGATATGCTGCTCGCGGGTCTGCATGGCCAGGCGCAGGGCCGGCTTGCCGAAACGGTCTACAGAGACACCGACCAGACGGCCCGGCATGTCGCGCTTGAAGGCATCGCGAGTGGAGAAGTAAGCCGCGTGCGGACCACCGAAGCCCAACGGCACGCCGAAGCGCTGGGCGCTGCCGATGGCCACGTCGGCACCGAACTCGCCCGGCGGGGTCAGCAGGCTCAGGGCCAGCAGGTCGGCGGCCACGGCCACCAGGGCGTTGGCAGCGTGGAAGCGCTCGGCCAGTTCGCGGTAGTCGAACAGGTCGCCGTTGCTTGCCGGGTATTGCAGCAGAGCACCGAAGAACGGGCTGACATCGGTCAGTTTGCGCTCATCGCCAACCACCACGTTGATCCCCAGGGGCTCGGCACGAGTGCGCAGTACGTCCAGGGTTTGCGGGTGGCAATGCACGGAAGCGAAGAAGGCGTGGCTGCCCTTGTTCTTGCTCAGGCGCTTGCAGAAAGTCATGGCTTCGGCGGCGGCAGTGCCTTCGTCCAGCAGCGAGGCGTTGGCGATCGGCAGGCCGGTCAGGTCGCTGATCAGGGTCTGGAAGTTCAGCAGGGCTTCCAGGCGACCTTGGGAGATTTCTGGCTGGTAGGGGGTGTAGGCGGTGTACCAGGCCGGGTTTTCCAGCAGGTTGCGCAGGATCGGCGAAGGCGTGTGACAGCTGTAGTAGCCCTGGCCGATGTAGGTCTTGAACAGTTGGTTCTTGGCGGCGATGGCCTTGATCGAGGCCAGGGCCTGGGCTTCGCTCTGGCCCTGACCCAGGTCCAGCACGCTGGTGCCCTTGATGCTGTCGGGAATCACGCTGGCGCTCAGGGCTTCCAGGGAGTCGAAGCCCAGGCTGTTGAGCATGGCTTGCTCATCGCCCTGGCGCGGACCGATGTGGCGCGCGATGAATTCGTTGGCGGTAGTCAGGTTGACGGTCATGACGGGCTCCTCAGGCTTCGGCGCTGGCTTTGATCAGGCGGTCGTAGGCGTCCTGATCCAGCAGTTGGCCGACAGCGGCGGCATCGGCGGGAATGAAGCGGAAGAACCAGCCTTCACCCAGCGGATCTTCGTTGACCAGTTCCGGGCTGTCTTCCAGGGCCGGGTTGGTGGCGACCACTTCACCGTCCAGGGGCATGTACACGCCGCTGGCGGCCTTTACCGATTCCACGGTGGCGGCTTCGGCGCCCTTGTCGTAGCTCTGCAGCTCTGGCAGTTGCACAAACACCACATCACCCAGAGCGTTCTGGGCGAAAGCCGTGATGCCGACGGTGACACTGCCATCCGCTTCGCTACGCAGCCATTCGTGATCTTCAGTAAAACGCAACTCGCTCATGGAAACTCCTCAAGGGCCAGACTCGTCTGGTGGACGCGATTGAATGCTCGTGCAGGGCCGAGCCGAATGACAATGTCCATAGCAAGAACACGGCCAATAAATACTTAATCCTTTAAAAACAATGGCTTGAGTGTTTTTCTCTTTGGCCTGAAATTTTCGCGTGTAGCGAAATCGCTACACCTGATGCTGTAGAAAAAAGGCTTTGAGGATCAAAGCCTTGCACGGCAGCGATTACAAGGCTGTGTAGCGAAATCGTTCCGCTGTAGCGCTTTCAGTACAGTTGCAGGTCGTTTCTAGAACGGTAGACGCGGCGGGGAGGTAGGAGCTGGCTTGCCAGCGAAAGCACCCTTAAGAGCGACACAGGGCTTGAGGGCCTCTTCGCCGGCGAGCCGGCTCCTACGGGTGAGGGGGCAGGTCAGGCCTTGCTGGGGATGCCGTATTTGCGCAGGCGATGGGCGATGGCGGTATGGGAGGTCTGCAGGCGGTTGGCCAGTTGCCGGGTCGAAGGGTAGTTGCTGTAGAGGTTTTCCAGCAGTTCCTTCTCGAAGGCTTCCACTGCCTGTTCCAGGCTCTCGACTTCGGTATCGTTCTGTCGTGCCACCGAGGTGCCGGCGATGTCCAGGTCGCCGATATCCACCAGGTTGCTTTCGCAGATCGCAGCGGCGCGAAAGATCACGTTTTGCAACTGCCGCACGTTGCCCGGCCAGCGGTTGCCCAGCAGGGCGGGGTAGGTGCCCGGGGTCAGGCGACACACCGGGCGCTGGATCTGCGCGCAGGCCTGCTGCATGAAGTAGCGGGCCAGCAGCAGGATGTCCTGGCCACGTTCGCGCAGCGGCGGCACTTCGACATTCAATACGTTGAGGCGGTAGAACAGGTCTTCGCGGAAGCTGCCTTCGCCGACCATCTTTTCCAGGTCACGATGGGTGGCGCTGAGGATGCGCACATTGACCTTGATCTCGCGATCGCCACCGACCCGGCGAAAACTGCCGTCATTGAGAAAACGCAGCAGCTTGGCCTGCAGGTAAGGCGACATCTCGCCGATCTCATCGAGAAACACCGTGCCCTGGTTGGCCAGCTCCATCAGCCCCGGCTTGCCGCCGCGCTGGGCCCCGGTGAAGGCCCCGGGGGCGTAGCCGAACAGTTCGCTCTCGGCGAGGTTTTCCGGCAGTGCTGCGCAGTTCAGGGCCAGGAAGGGCGCACTGTGCCGAGCGCTGATGGCGTGGCAGGCGCGGGCCACCAGCTCCTTGCCGGTGCCGGTTTCCCCTTGGATCAACAGCGGTGCATCCAGGGCCGCGACCCTTTGGGCCCGGGCCTTGAGCGTGCGAATTGCCGGGGATTCGCCGAGCAGGGCATCGAAGCCTTCGGCGTGATCATGGTGCAGGGCCGAGAGTCGCTCGCCGATGCGGTTGGGTTGATACAGGGTCAGCAGCGCGCCGGCATCGGTAATGGGCGTGGCATCCAGCAGCAGCGTCTGTCCGTTGACCATGATTTCCCGCAGCGGCAGGCGAAAGCCGTTTTCCAGCAGGGCCTCCAGCAGTGCGGCATCGGCAAACAGTTCGGCGACGCTTTCTCCCGCCGGTTCACGACCATACAGGGCGATCAGCGCCGGGTTGGCCAGCAATACCTTGCCGGCGCTGTCCAGGGCCAGTACCGGATCGGTCATGGCCGCCAGCAAGGCGTCCAACTGCAAGTGGCGACGCTGGCCGGGCAGGATATCGACCACCGTTACCGCCTGCACGCCCTGTACGTTGAACAGCGCATCACGCAACTCTTCCAGTACCTGGGGGCTCAGGGTCGGGGCGTCGATATAGACGTTGGGCGGCACCATCTCCACCGCATCCAGGTTGAGATTGCGTCCGCCCAGCAGGGCCAGGACTTCCTGGGTAATGCCGACGCGGTCGATGAAACTGACGTGGATACGCATGGGATGACAGAAGATTCTGGGACACTGAAGTGCGCCAGTATGCCTTGGGCGAGGGCCTTAGTCGAAATCGATGGGGCGTTGTAGGAGCCGGCGTGCCGGCAAGCCGGCTCCTACAGAAGGGGGGTCATGCCAGGTGTTCGGGGTTGATCGGGTCGCCGGGCTTGACGTTCAGTTGCTTGCGTACGTCTTCGAACATCTCGTCGTAGTACTTGTGCATGGAGGCAATGCTGGCGCTCTTGGGCAAGCCGTACTGCTGGGCGATGCGGGTGGCGTGACGGGCGAAGTCAAAGGCCAGGTCCTTGGCCAGGAAGAACTGCTCTTTCAAGGATTTGTCTTCAATGGTGCCGTGCAGGGTGAACAGCATGCCATGACCCTCCTTGGGGTCCTGGGCCAGTTCGTAGTCGATGCACAGGTTGTAGCTGAAGTCGTCCTTGCTCAGCGCATGGCGCTCTATATGCAGGTGACCGGGCTCAAACATGGCCATAGGCGTCTCTCCTCCAGGGCTTTGAATGAGGGCAGGCAGCGGGCCTGCCCCGTGTTCTCACAGCAAGCGTCTTACAGGTAGCTGATGCCGGCTTTCGCTGTGCTGATGCGGGTGCCGGCCTTGCCCTGGACGATCGCTTCGATGTCCGAGAGTGAACCGATCACCGCGACTTTGCCAGTGTGGCGGGCAAATTCGCAGGCGGCCTGGACCTTGGGCCCCATGGAGCCGGCGGCAAAGCCCAGCTTGTCCATTTCATCCGGGTGGGCCTGGGCGATGGCCTTCTGGGTCGGCTTGCCGAAGTCGATGAATGCCGCGTTGACGTCGGTGGCGATCACTAGCAGATCGGCTTCGAGTTGCTCGGCCAGCAGCGCCGAACACAGGTCCTTGTCGATCACCGCCTCGATGCCCTTGAGCTTGCCGTCCTCGCCGTACATCGTCGGAATGCCGCCACCGCCGGCGCAGATCACGATGCTGCTCTTTTCCAGCAGCCACTTGATCGGGCGGATCTCGAAGATGCGCTTGGGTTTCGGGCTGGCCACCACCCGGCGGTACTTGTCGCCGTCCGGGGCGATGGCCCAGCCTTTCTCCTTGGCCAGCTTCTCGGCCTCTTCCTGGCTGTAGACCGGGCCGATGGGCTTGGTCGGGTTCTTGAAGGCCGGGTCCTTGGCGTCCACTTCCACCTGGGTCAGCAAGGTGGCGAAGGGCACCTCGAAGTCCAGCAGGTTGCCCAGTTCCTGTTCGATGATGTAGCCGATCATGCCTTCGGTCTCGGCACCGAGCACGTCCAGCGGGTAGGGCGAAACCTGGGTGTAGGCGGCGGCCTGCAGCGACAGCAGGCCCACTTGCGGGCCATTGCCGTGAGCAATCACCAACTGGTTGCCGGGATGGATCTTGGCGATCTGTTCGGTGGCGATGCGGATATTGGCGCGTTGGTTGTCCGCGGTCATGGGTTCACCACGGCGGAGCAGGGCGTTACCGCCCAGTGCAACGACGATACGCATAATGCAGTCCTTCTAGAGGTTGCAGGCGCTGGCAAGCCAGCACCTGCAGGGGAGGCGGGTTAGAGGTCGGCCAGGGTCGAAACCAGGATCGCCTTGATGGTGTGCATGCGGTTCTCCGCTTGCTCGAAGGCGATGCAGGCCGGGGACTCAAATACGTCGTCGGTGACTTCGATGCCGTTGGCCAGGTGCGGATACTGCTCGGCGATCTGCTTGCCCACCTTGGTGTCGCTGTTGTGGAAGGCCGGCAGGCAGTGCATGAACTTGGTCCGCGGGTTGCCGGTGGCTTTCATCAGCTGGGCGTTGACCTGGTACGGCAGCAGTTGCTCGATGCGCTCGGCCCAGGCTTCCACCGGCTCGCCCATGGAGACCCAGACGTCGGTGTGGATGAAGTCCACGCCCTTGACCGCGGCCTTCGGGTCTTCGGTGAGGGTGATGCGGGCACCGCTTTCCTCGGCGTATTGCTTGCAGCGCTGCACCAGGTCGTCATGGGGCCACAGCGCCTTGGGCGCGCAGATGCGCACGTCCATGCCGAGCTTGGCGCCCACCAGCAGCAGCGAGTTGCCCATGTTGTTGCGGGCGTCCCCCAGGTAGGCGTAGCTGATCTCGTGGATCGGCTTGTCGGCGTGTTCACGCATGGTCAGCACGTCGGCGATCATCTGGGTTGGGTGGTATTCGTCGGTCAGGCCGTTGAACACCGGGACGCCTGCGAATTTCGCCAGTTCTTCGACGATTTCCTGCTTGAAGCCGCGGTACTCGATGGCGTCGTACATGCGCCCCAGCACCCGGGCGGTGTCCTTCATGCTTTCCTTGTGGCCGATCTGCGACGAGTTGGGGTCGATGTAGGTGACGTTGGCGCCCTGGTCATAGGCGGCCACTTCGAAGGCGCAACGGGTGCGGGTCGAGGTCTTTTCGAAGATCAGGGCGATGTTGTTGCCCTTGAGGTGCTGCTGCTCGGTGCCGGTGTACTTGGCGCGCTTGAGGTCACGGGACAGGTCCAGCAGGTAGCGCAGTTCGCGTGGGGTGTGGTGTTCCAGGCTCAGCAGGTTACGGTTGTGGATGTTGAACGCCATGATTAATTTCCTCGGATTCGGTAATCGGTCCGACCGGCGCCGGGTAGGCGCGGTCGGAGAGGGTGTCGTCTAAAGGCTCAGTAGTCGATCGGATCGCGGATGATCGGGCAGGTCATGCAGTGACCACCGCCACGGCCGCGACCCAGTTCGCCGGCGCTGATGGTGATGACCTCGACCCCGGCCTTGCGCAGCAGGGTGTTGGTGTAGGTGTTGCGGTCGTAGCCGATGACCACGCCCGGCTCCACGGCCACCACGTTGTTGCCGTCGTCCCATTGCTCGCGCTCGGCGGCGAAGCTGTTGCCACCGGTTTCCACCACGCGCAGGGCCTTGAGGTTGAGGGCCTTGGCCACGGTGTCGAGGAAGCTGGTTTCTTCGCGGCGCACGTCAATGCCGCCCGGTTTGCTTTCGTCAGGGCGCAGGCTGAAGGCGACGATCTGGCTCACCACTTCCGGGAAGACTGTGACCAGGTCGCGGTCGCAGAAGCTGAACACGGTATCCAGGTGCATGGCCGCGCGGGACTTCGGCAGGCCGGCAACGATCACCCGTTCCACGGCCTTGTGCTTGAACAGGCTCAGTGCCAGTTGGCCGATGGCCTGGCGCGAGGAGCGTTCGCCCATGCCGATCAGGACCACGCCATTGCCGATAGGCATCACGTCGCCGCCTTCCAGGGTGGCATTGCCGTGTTCCTGGTCGGGGTCGCCGTACCAGATCTGGAAGTCGGCGTGGGTGAACTCGGGGTGGAATTTGTAGATGGCAGTGGTCAGCAGGGTTTCCTGACGTCGCGCCGGCCAGTACATCGGGTTCAGGGTCACGCCACCGTAGATCCAGCAAGTGGTGTCGCGGGTGAACTGAGTGTTGGGCAGCGGCGGCAGGATGAAGCTGGAGTGGCCGAGGAAGTCGCGGAACATCTCGATGGTCTTGCCGCCGAAGCTGCTGGGCAGGTCGTCGGCGGAGACGCCGCCGATGAGGAACTCGGCGACCTTGCGTGGTTCCAGGCTGCGCAGCCACGAGCCGACTTCGTTGACCAGGCCCAGGCCGACCTGATTGGCGGTGATCTTGCGCTCCAGAATCCAGTCCAGGGCTTCGGGGATGGCGACGATGTCGGTCAGCAGGTTGTGCATTTCCAGCACATCAATGTCCCGCTCGCGCATCTTGGTGACGAAGTCGAAATGGTCGCGTTTGGCCTGGGCCACCCACAGCACATCATCGAACAGCAGTTCGTCGCAGTTGTTCGGGGTCAGCCGCTGGTGGGCCAGGCCTGGGGAGCAAACCATGACTTTGCGCAGTTTACCGGCTTCGGAATGGACGCCGTACTTAACTTTTTCCGTGGTCATTACTGTGATCCTCCAGAGACAAAACAATCGGGTGTTGCTTGAAAGGCGGTGTTACAGGGTCAGGAAGCCGTCGTAGAGCCCGTAGGCCGCCACCAGGGCGCCTATGACCACCGCGGCAAAAATCAGCTTCTCGACGTTGGTGAAAATCGGTTTGTGCAGTTCCATCTTGGCCTTGGCGAACAGCACCACGCCGGGGGCGTAGAGCAGGGCCGAGAGCAGCAGGTACTTGACCCCGCCGGCATACAGCAGCCACATCGCGTAGAGCAGGGCGATGCCGCCGATGATCAGGTCCTTCTTGCGCTCGGCCAGGGCTTGTTCGTAGCTTTCGCCGCGCACCGCCAGCAGCACCGCGTAGGCCGCGGACCACAGATAGGGCACCAGGATCATCGAGGTGGCGAGGTAGATCAGCGACAGGTAGGTGCTGGCCGAGAACAGGGTGATGACCAGGAAGATCTGCACCATGGCATTGGTCAGCCACAGGGCGTTGGCCGGTACATGGTTGGCGTTCTCGCGGCGCAGGAACTCCGGCATGGTGTGGTCCTTGGCCGCGGCGAACATGATCTCCGCACACAGCAGCACCCAGGACAGCAGCGCCCCCAGCAGCGAGATGATCAGGCCGACGCTGATCAGCACCGCGCCCCAGTGGCCCACCACATGCTCCAGCACGGCAGCCATGGACGGGTTCTGCAGCTTGGCCAGTTCCGGCTGGGTCATGATCCCCAGGGACAGCACGTTCACCAGCACCAGGAACAGCAGCACGGTGATGAAGCCGATGACAGTGGCCTTGCCCACGTCCGAGCGCTTTTCCGCCCGGGAGGAGAAGATGCTGGCGCCCTCGATGCCGATGAACACCCAGACGGTGACCAGCATCATATTGCGCACCTGGTTCATCACGCTGCCCAGGTCCGGGTTCTTCACGCCCCAGATGTCGGCGGTGAAGATGTCCAGCTTGAAGGCGAACAGGGCAATCAGCACGAACAGCAGCAGCGGTACGACCTTGGCGACCGTGGTCACCAGGTTGATGAAGGCCGCCTCCTTGATGCCGCGCAGCACCAGGAAGTGCACGGCCCAGAGCAGCACCGAGGCACCGATCACCGCGGCCGGGGTGTTGCCCTCGCCGAAGATCGGGAAGAAATAGCCCAAGGTGCTGAACAGCAGGACGAAATAGCCGACGTTGCCCAGCCAGGCGCTGATCCAGTAGCCCCAGGCTGACGAGAAACCCATGTAGTCGCCGAATCCGGCCTTGGCGTAGGCATATACACCACCGTCCAGATCAGGTTTGCGATTGGCCAGGGTCTGGAAGACAAATGCCAGGGTCAACATGCCGACAGCGGTAATTGCCCAACCAATAAGAACTGCACCGACATCGGCGCTGGCTGCCATATTTTGCGGTAAGGAGAAGATCCCGCCGCCAATCATGGAACCCACTACCAGGGCGACTAAGGCGCCCAGTCTTAGTTTACCGGGGGATTCAGACATTGCGTGACTCCAATGCAGGAGAAGAGAGACTTCAGAGTAAATCTGCTGGCAATCCGAACAGCTGACTTAGATCAGTTCATCGCTACATTCCGTTGTGAATGAATGACTTAAGATTTATTACGGGAGGTAGAATGCTGCCCTGAAAGGGCCATTCCAGACGCTTTGTGATCTCCTAATCAGTAGGGGTTCTCATTACCGACGATGTTTGAAACTAGACCCTTTTGCAGAATGTGCAAATCTTTACGGGTGTTTATTAATCACTTACTGATGATGGCACTTAGTACATTTACAGAACAAAACACTCGGTTATTCAGTGTCTTCTGCAGGGTATCTAAAGCCAGTGCGGATAAAGGATGATTAATTGACTGTTACTGTTAGACGCACGTTTGTAGACGTTATTTAATAAACTTCAGGTTTATCGCCAGATCGACTCACTGAGGCAGAGGTAGGGATGACACAACCGGCGCAGAAGCTTCAACTCGGTGCACTGATCGCTCTGGTCGTGGGTTCCATGATTGGCGGTGGGATCTTTTCCCTGCCGCAGAACATGGCCGCCCGGGCAGATGCCGGTGCGGTGCTGATCGGCTGGGGAATTACCGCTGTGGGCATGCTGACCCTGGCGTTCGTTTTCCAGACCCTGGCCAATCGCAAGCCGGAGCTGGATTCCGGAGTCTATGCCTATGCCAAGGCCGGATTCGGCGACTACATGGGCTTCTCGTCCGCCTGGGGTTACTGGATCAGTGCCTGGCTGGGCAACGTCGGCTACTTCGTCCTGCTGTTCAGTACCCTGGGCTATTTCTTCCCAGTGTTCGGCCAGGGCAATACCCCGGTGGCCATCGGTTGTGCGTCATTGCTGCTGTGGGCCGTGCATTTTCTGGTGCTGCGCGGGATCAAGGAGGCGGCCTTCATCAACCAATTGACCACGGTGGCGAAGATTGTGCCGCTGGTGATGTTCATCGTCATTGCGGCCGTGGCGTTCAAGGCCGACATCTTCACCCGCGATATCTGGGGCCGCAGCAATCCGAATTTTGGCGGGGTGATGGACCAGGTGCGCAACATGATGCTGGTCACGGTATTCGTGTTCATCGGCATCGAGGGCGCCAGCGTCTACTCGGCCCGGGCGCAGAAACGCGCGGACGTCGGACGGGCCACGGTGATCGGCTTCCTGGGGGTGCTGGCGCTGCTGGTGTTGGTGAATGTGCTGTCCCTGGGGATCATGAGCCAGCCTGAACTGGCCAAGCTGCAGAACCCTTCCCTGGCAGCGGTGCTGGAACATATCGTCGGCCCCTGGGGCGCCTTGCTGATCAGCATTGGCCTGGCGATTTCCCTGCTGGGGGCGCTGTTGTCCTGGGCCCTGCTGTGCGCGGAGATTCTCTACGCGACCGCCCGGGACCGGACCATGCCGGCGTTCCTGAAGAAGGAGAACGCCAACCATGTGCCGGTCAATGCCCTGTGGCTGACCAACGTGATGATCCAGATCTTCCTGTTGATCACCCTGTTTTCCGCCGGCACCTATACCAGCCTGATCTATTTGGCATCGTCGATGATCCTGGTGCCCTACCTGTGGTCGGCGGCCTACGCGGTGTTGCTCAGCGGCCGTGGGGAAACCTACGAGCAAGCCTCCCGGGAGCGGATGAAGGACCTGTTCATCGCCGTCGTGGCCCTGAGCTACGCCATCTGGCTGTTGTACGCCGGCGGCTTGAAGTACCTGCTGCTGTCGGCGCTGCTCTATGCGCCCGGGGTGATTCTGTTTGCCCAGGCCAAGCGCGAGCAGGGCCAGCCGCTGTTCACCCCGCTGGAAAAGCTGATCTTCAGTGCTGTGATCATCGGCGCTTCGCTGGCGGCTTATGGCCTGTACAGCGGTCTGCTGGCGCTGTGATCGAGGGCTCATCACCATTGGGGGCGATGGGCGCCCAGGGTGCCGGCGGGGCAATCCCACTGCACGGGAGTTCCTGCGATATGCAACGGCACCCGCAGGCGTCGGGCCGGTCCCCAAGGGGGCTGTTCCTGAACCAGCCCCTGATCGTCAGCGTCTTCCGAGCGTAGCGGCGTTGCGTTTTCCGCTGACGGGCAATGCTCAACCAGAAGCTTGGCGGTGCGCGCCAGGGACAGGCGCGCCGAGCGGCCCTGGCCGCCGCTCAAGGACAGGTTCAGGGCCCGCAGAGCGCTGGCGGCCATCAGGTAGCCGGTGGCGTGATCCAGGGCCTGGACCGGCAGTGGCAGCGGTTGGTCCGCAGCTTTCCAGTCCATTCCGGCTGCGGCGATGCCGGCGCTCATCTGTACCAGGCTGTCGAAGCCCCGGCGGTTGCGCCAGGGGCCGCTCCAGCCATAGGCGTTGAGGCTGACCTCGATCAGCCCCGGGGCGATGCGCTGGCGTGCCTCGGCGTGGTAACCCAGGTGTTCCAGGGCATCGGCGCGATAGCCGTGCAGCAGCAGGTCGGCGTCGGCCAGCAGGCCCTCGAATACCGCGCGCTGTTCAAGGTCGTGCAGGTCCAGGCGTGCGCAGCGCTTGCCCAGGGTCACCTCCGGCTCCAGGGCCGGTTCGTTCCAGCCCGGCGGGTCGATGCGCAGTACCTCGGCGCCCAGCCCCGCCAGCAGGCGGCTGGCCACGGGGCCGGCCAGGACCCGGGTCAGGTCCAGCACCTTCAGTCCGGCCAGGGGCCGGGCGCTGGAACCGCTCCAGGTGCTTGGCCGCGAGCCGCTGTGCGGCAGCCAGTGCACCAGGGGTTCGGCGTTGACGGTCTGACCCTGCGGGTGCGCCTGCCACTGCGCCCAACTGCGCATCTGCGCGGCGCAACCGCCTTGATCGACGATGGCCTGTTCCAGCTCCAGCGCGTCCCAGGTGGCCACTCGGGCGGCCATCGCGTCGCGCCCGGTCACCGCGCCCAGCACCCGTTCGGCGGCGGCGCGGTGGTGGGGCGCGTTGGTGTGCAGACGAATCCAGCCGTCGCGGCTGGGGTAATCCCCAGCAATCGGGTCCCAGGGAGAGGGCAGGCTCCAGCCTTGCGGGCGGATTGAACCGGCGAACCAGAACGAGGCCAGGCGCCGGTCGACGCTGACCTCTGGCCGGCGTCCGGTCTGGCTGTACAGCAGTTCGGCCAGGGCTTGCCCGGCGGCGGCGATGCTGGCGCAGGCCAGGTCGGTCACGGCGAAGGCCGAGGGCAGGGCGCCCTGGCCGGTTTGTCGGACGCTTGCGGGCGCCAGGCCCAGCGCGGCCTGGAGGGTGACCAGTAGTTCGGTCATGACGCACTCCCCGGTTCAGAGGAGGGCATTGCACCCTGAAACCGCCGCCCCTGTCGATCACCCCCGGTCATCGGCCGCGGCGGGCGGCCGGGGGGCGAGAACCTGCGCTTATACCCGGAATTGATCCATCAGCTTCATCTGCTGGGTCGCCAGGGCATTGAGCTGGCTACTGACCTGGGCTGACTCGCTGGCTTGCTCGGTCAGGGTCTCGGTCACGCTGCGAATCGCCGAGACGTTGCGGTTGACCTCTTCGGCCACCGCGCTCTGCTCCTCGGCGGCGCTGGCGATCTGCAGGTTCATGTCGCTGATCACGGTGACCGCGTCGCTGATCTTGCCCAGGGCCTGGACCGCTTGCTGGATCTGCCCGGCGTTGTTCTGCGCCTGGCTCTGGCTGGCGTGCATGGTGCTGACCACATCGCGGGTGCCGCTCTGGATGCGTTCGATCACCACGCGGATTTCCTCCACCGAGTCCTGGGTGCGCTTGGCCAGGTTGCGCACTTCATCGGCGACCACGGCAAAGCCGCGGCCGCTTTCGCCGGCACGGGCCGCCTCGATGGCGGCGTTGAGGGCCAGAAGGTTGGTCTGCTCGGCGATGCTGCGGATCACCTCCAGCACCGAGCCGATCTGCTCGCTGCTCACCGCCAGGGCTTCGACTTCACCCACCGCCTTGCTCACCTCGTCGGCCAGCAGGCTGATGTCCCGGGTGCTGCGTTCGATGATGCTCATGCCTTCCTTGGCCGACTGGTCGGCGCCACGGGCGGCCTGGGCGGCGTTGGACGCACTGCTGGCGACTTCGTGGGCGGTGGCGCTCATTTCGTTGGAGGCGGTGGCCACCTGGTCGATCTCGCGGAACTGCACTTGCATGCCTTCGCTGGTCTGGCGGGCGATTTCCGAAGACTGGTCGGCGGTGCCGCGGGCCTCGATGATGCTTTGCTTGATCTGGGCAATGGTCGGTTGCAGCTTGTCGAGGAAACGGTTGAACCAACTCACCAGCTCGCCCAGTTCGTCTTTCTTGCTGTAGTTCAGGCGCTGGGTCAGGTCGCCGTCGCCGCTGGCGATGGCCTGGAGCATCTGCGCCACGCTGTTGATCGGCCGGGTCACGCCGGAGGCGCTGAGCCACATCAACAGCAGGCCCAGCAGGCCGGCACCGACGGCGACCAGCAGGGTTTTCAGGGTGCCGCTGGTCTGGGCTTGATCCAGCAGGGTTTGCAGCTTGACCGAGTCCGCCAGCAGCACCTGTTGTGGCAGGTCGATGGTCACGCCCCAGGCCTTGGCATCGGCAATCGGGCTGAAGGGATAGACCGCGCGGATCAGGTCGCCTTGCTGGAGGATTTTCGATGGGCTGCCGCTGAGTGTTGCGAGGATGTCCTTGCCCTGGGCGCCATAGGTTTCATTGATGTTCTTGCCGACCTGGCCGGCATCGGTGCCGACAGCGGCCAGCAGCCCACTACCGGCGAGGATCATCATGTGCCCGGCTCCGTCGAACAGGTCCCGCTGTGCCTCGACAGCGGCGGCTTGCAGGGAGTCCAGGGCGATGTCGACGCCAATCACCCCCAGCACCTTGCCGTCCACCAGCAGGGGCAGGGAGATGGTGGTCATCAGCACTTGTTTCTTGTCCTGGCCGATGGTGTCGGCATAGGGATCGAGCAAGCAGATGCGTCGGGTGTCCCGGGGGCAGGTGTACCAGATGTTGTAGGGTGTGCCGCTGAGGTTGAGGGTGGTCTTGGTCATGTCCTCCTCAGCCATCACGGTATTGAGTTGCTGGCCGCCGGCGCGACTCCAGTAGCTAGCAAAACGTCCGCGCTCGTTGGAGGCCCGGGTGGCATCGTTGGCGAACTCGCTGTCCTTGCCATCCAGGGCATTGGGCTCATAGGCGAGCCAGATGCCGAGCACCTTGGGGTTGCGCTCGAAGGCGGTTTTCAGGCTGCGGTTGAGTTCTTCGCGCAGCGCTGCCGCATCCAGGCCGCGCTGGTTGGCCAGGTCTCGTAGGTCCCGGACCTGATCCGCCAGGGCGGTGATCACCAGCTGGCTTTCGCCGAAGGTCTTCTGAATGTGTGCCGCTTGTTCGGCTGCCTTGGCCTGCAGCAGGTCCTCGACACCGGCCGTCAGCATCTGCGTGCTGGAGGTGTTGACCAGTTGGTTGTTCTGCTGGCTTTGATAGATGTTCATGCCGACGATCAGCGCCACCACGCCCAACAGGCACAGTCCAGACAACAGCACGATTTTCAGGCGGATGGAGAGAGAGTCGAACATGAGGCGATCTCGCGAAAGGACGGATGGTAAGCACGGAATCGGTTGATTCCGGTCGCCAAGTCCTTTCAGCGCCATGTTTGGAACATCGGCTTGGCCAGCTTTTGCGTGAGGTTTAGCCGACGAACGGTAGGTATGAGGCCTTCGCCGCGTAGGCGCCGGCTTACCAGCGAAAAGGTCCGTGAACTTCATGGCAATGCTGAGGGCGCTCTACCCGGCAAGCGGGCTGTTACAGAGGCGGGGTGCAGGTTTGCGGCAGGGCTTCGGGGCGCGACCAGATCCACAGGTTGCCCAGGGTCATGCCAGCGATGGCGGCGTACATCGTCCAGTGATGATTGAGCAGGGTCAGCATCAGGCCGGCGCACAGCAGCATGCTGAGGGTGGCGCTGACTTTGGCCTTGCGGCTGACAATCCGGCCGTTACGCCAGTTGCAGAGGATCGGGCCGAACAGCCGGTGGTTCTCCATCCAGGCACTCAGGCGTGGCGAACTCTTGGTAGCGGCCCAGGCGGCCAGGAGGATGAATTCGGTGGTCGGCAGGCCCGGTACGACGATGGCGATCAGGCCGATAGCCAGGCTGATATAGGCCAGCACGCCAAACAGCAGGCGGGATATTTTCGACGAGGAGGGGCGAGTGGGGGTCATGGCTTCGATGATGAGGTAACGCGTCGTGTGGCTCAATCCGGGGAAGATGCCGGCCGACAAAATACCGCTGTGGGCAGGGCAGAGGGGTCAGCCGCCACCGTGCCCACAACGTCGGGGTCAGGCCGGTTGCGCGGCGCTGGAGTAAGCCTGCTCCAGCAGTACGGTGAAGCGGTTGAAGGCATCCAGGGCGCCTTTTTCCGCTGCGGCTTCTTCTTCGGCGGTGAATTCCAGGCCGTCGAGGATGCGGGTGAAGGTCTTCCAGCCTTCGGCACGGCCACCGGCCGGTTCGCCCAGGTGCCGGGCGCCGAAGGTTTCGCTCAGGCCCAGGCCCACGGCGCGCTTGATCAGGAACGCGGCGCCGAGCTTGGAACCCTCGGAAACGAAGATCCAGCCCAGGGCTTCGGCCTTGCTCGGGTTGCGCACGGCGCCGGCTACCGGTGCTGGCACTTCAGTATCCAGGTCCGCCAGGTCGGCCTTGGCCGCTTCGGCGCGGCAGCGCTCGGCCAGGTCAGGCACGATGCGGTTCAGTTCGGCATCGTTGTACAGCTCCACCAGTTCCGACTGGAACAGGTATTGGGCGACCACGAAGCGGGCGAAGGCGCCCTGGGTTTCAAACGGTGCGTGGGCCTTGACCAGGGCGTCGAGCTTGGAATGGGGCTCGTGGGTGATCTGGTTCAGACGCTGGGAGCGCAGGTGATGACGCTGGGAGGAATCCTGGGAGGTCATGCAGATGTCCTTGAGAATGAGAGGCACTTAGTGACTAGACGAACAAGAAGACGCGACACAGTAAAAAATCCTCACTGCCCCGGATGAAAAAGGGCAGTGAGGCGGTTTGGGGTCAGATGTCCCACACCAGGTTGACCGAGAAGTTGCGGCCCGGCTGGGTCAGGCGGTCGAGGTTGGCGGGTGCGGTTTGTCCGGCCTCACCGACACTGTCGTAGCCGCGCACGTCGTCCCAGTTCCAGTATTTCTTGTCGGTCAGGTTGTACAGGCCGGCGTTCACGGTGAGGTCATCGGTGACCTTGTAGAAGCCGCTGAGGTCGAGGATGCCGTAGCCCGGTGTCTTGAACTGACCGCTGGTGGCGCGGCCATCCGGGGCCTTGAAGGTGCTGTTGTCGACCCGGTCCTTGCGTTTGACCAGGGTCCAGCTCAGCAGCGCGCCATAGTTGTCCTGGTCGTAGCCGAGGCCAAATACGCCCTTGAGCGGGTTGACACTGTTGATCGGCTCGCCGTTGTCATTGTTGCGACCGTAGGCGTAGGCCAGCGAGCCGATGCTGTACAGGCCCTGTGGTGCACCGAAGGCATCGAGGTTCAGACGGCCCCTGGCTTCGGCGCCCTTGATGGTGGCGTGTTTGATGTTGTTGCTCTGGATCACCGATTGCAGTGCGCCGGCGGTGATGGCGTCTTCGTTGATGAAGTCGCGGTACTGGTTGTAGAACACCGAGACATCGAAGGAGCCTGCGTCGAAGTTGCCGCGCAGGCCGGTTTCATAACCTTTGCTGGTTTCTGGCTTGAGGTTGGAGTTGGGCTCGACCACGTACCCGGTGGCGAGGTTTTCAAAGCGGCCGTAGAGCGCCTTGGCCGACGGCGTGCGGAAGCCCTCGGAATACTGGCCATAGGCCGTGTAGTGCTCGTCGAAGGCGTAGGTCAGGCCGAACTTGGGCGAAACCCGGTGCCAGGTCTTCTTGTCGTCGCTGACCGGAAAGTTGCCGGTAGGGTTGGCGACATTGAGGAACTCCTGGGTCAGTTTCGGCTTGAGCTGGGTGTAGTCGTAGCGCAGGCCAGGGGTGAAGGTCCAGGCATTCCAGCTGATCTGGTCCTGGGCGAACAGGCTGTAGGTGCTGACGGTGGGGTCCGGGAAGTCGCTGGATTTTTTCACGCTGTCGCTGGCGCTTGGGCTGGGTGCGCCAACCGCGGTGCAGCCGCCGCCGACTTTCAGGCAAGTGGCGGTGCCGTAGCGCGAGCCGGTGACCTTCTGCTGCTTGAGGGTGGTGCCGTAGGTCAGCTGGTGCTCGGTTTCACCCAGGCTGAAGGCCTTGTCCATCTGGGCGTCGAATACCCACTGCTTCTCCTGGTAGAGGGTTTCGCGCTGGCGCAGCACGTCGCGGGCAATGTTGTAGCGTTCGCTGGTGGTCTGGTCGGTCTTGGCGATCTGGTAGTTCAGGCTCCACTTGATCTGGTCGGCGATCGGCGATTGCACGGCGAAGCTGTTTTCCAGGCCGAAGCGCTCACGGGTGATGGTGTCGTTGCCGACCCGCGAGCGATACCAGTTCTGACCGACGCCGTTGAGAAACAGGCCGCCTACTGCGCTTTTCTGGTTGGTGTCGCGGTCATCCTTGTACTTTTCGTACGTCAGGCCCAGGCGAGCATCCGGTGCATAGTTCCAGCCGAGCTTGGCCAGGACGTTGGTGGTGCGGGCGTCTTCCGGGTTGGCGGCGGTGCGGTTGAGGCCGGTGCCGTTGTTGCTGCCATAGGACTCGGTTTCGTGGCCATCACGCCGGCTCAGATGCAGCAGGGCGTCGAAGTCGCTGGCCCGGCCGGCGACGGTGGCGGATTTCAGCCAGCTTTCGTCAGCCGAGCTGTAGCCGCTCTTCAGGCGCGCGCCAACGTCCTGGCCGGGTTTGATGATGTCGTCGGCGTCCAGGGTGTAGTAGCTGACGGCGCCGCCGATGGCGCTGCTGCCGTAGAGCACCGAGGCCGGGCCACGGAGGATTTCCACGCGCTTGACGATTTCCGGGTCGACATAGTTGCGGTTGGTCTTGGCGTAGGGACCGCTGAAGAAGTGATCCGGCACTTCCACGCCATCGACCTGGGTGAGAATCCGGTCGCTGTCGATGCCGCGGATGTTGTAGCCGCTGAGTCCTGCGCGCTGACCTGCACCACCGACGGACACCCCAGGCTCGTAGCGCACCAGATCCTTGATGGTGTTGACGTTCTGGCGGTCCAGTTCTTCCCGGGTCTGCACGCTCACGGTGCTCGGCACCGAGTTGATGTCCTGCTCCTGGCGGGTAGCGCTAATGGTCACTTGCTGCAGGTTCACCACGTTGGCGCCGCTGCGCTTCTCCAGGACGATGCTGTTGTTGCCCAGTTTGCGGTAGCTCAGGCTGGTGCCGCTGAGCAGCCGATCCAGGGCCTTTTCCGGCGGCAGCGAGCCGCGTACGCCGGGGGAGGCAACGCCGGAGCCCTGCTCAGCGGGCAGGCCCACTTGCCAGCCGGTGACCGCGGTAAAGGCATTGAGCGCCGAGACCAGAGGTTGCTCGGCAATGGCGAAGTTGTAGTTGCCCATGCGCTGGCTGGAAGGCGCCGGGGCATCGGCGGCCATGACAGGAGTGGCGTGAGCGCCGGCCAGCAGGATCGCTGCGGTGAGCAGCGACAGCGTGCAGTTC
Organism: Pseudomonas sp. RC4D1; assembly: GCF_018390395.1. Classification (NCBI taxonomy): domain Bacteria; kingdom Pseudomonadati; phylum Pseudomonadota; class Gammaproteobacteria; order Pseudomonadales; family Pseudomonadaceae; genus Pseudomonas; species Pseudomonas sp. RC4D1. The sequence continues at coordinate 1,540,479 of NZ_JAHBAW010000002.1, read as the reverse complement.
TGCAGACGGGTACAGGGAACAGAGGATCGGCTGTTGAGGCGAGGGGACATCGAGAGCGCTCCGGGTCGCACGAATCTTATAGGTGCAGACACGCATTAAAAATGCGAATCAGTTGCATTGGCTATAACGAGACGTATGACCCATGGCTATCGCGTAAAAATAATTATTCTCAGTTGAGAATCACCAGCGCCGGGAATTCCGAGAGTCGCGCCGAGGTGATATGGGCCAGGGAACGCAACACATCCAGGGGCTGGTCCAGGCGGTAGTTGCCGGTGACCGCAACACTTGCCAACTGCTCGTTGTTGTTGACGATCCAGCCCGGGTAATAACGCCGCAGTTCCGCCAGCACCTGATTGAGGGGGCAGTTCTCGAACACCAGGCGCCCCTCGACCCAGGCCAGGTCCTTGCCAGCATCGAGCTTGGCCGGGCGCTCAAACCCCTGAGGGCCGACGCGTACGCTTTCTCCGGCCCTCAAGCGAATGCGCTGGTCGGCGTGGGTCGCCCGCAGGTCGATATCGCCGCGTTGCACCTGGACTTGGGCGATGCCGTCCAGATAGCGCACGGCGAAGGCGGTGTCGCCCACGCTGGCCTTGACCGGACCGGCGTCCAGTTCCAGGGGCCGGCCGAGAGTGGCCGGGATCTCGAAGAAGGCTTCGCCCTGGTACAGCCGAGCCACGCGCTGGTGATCGTTGATCTGGCTGGAAAACGCCGAGTTGGTGTTGAGCAGGACTTTCGAGCCGTCTTCCAGTTGCAGGCGCTGGCGTTCACCCACCAGGGTCAGGTGGTCGGCCTGCAGGCGCAGGGGCAGGTTGCTGAAGCTGAACAGCCCAAGCACCAGCACCGCGGCGGTGGCCAGGGGCTTCCAGTGGGGGCGCAGGCGAGCCAGGCGTGAAACCTTCGGTGCAGGGGCGGCCAGGGCCTGGGCACAGAGCGCCACTTGCGGTCCGTTCCAGATGGCCTGGGCCTTTTCGAAGGCCTGGGCATTGAGCGGTGAAGCCGCCAGCCACTGATGAAACTGGCGCACGTGTTCCTCGTTCGGATGTTCCAGCTCGATCAGCCAATCCAGCGCCTGATCCATGGCAAGGGTGCTTGAGTGCGAGCCGGCAGGGGTGGGCGGCTCGGCGCTGTGAAAATCCGTCACGGGTGTTCCTCGGCGGCGTCTGTGCGCAGCTGTTTTTTCAAGAGAGAGCGAAAGCCGGCCAAGGTTAACAAAGGCCTGGGGCTGACGCAGTCATTGTGCTCAGCGGTTGAGACTCACTGGCCGTCGAGACGTTCGGCGACGCCGATGCAGATGGCCATGATCAATTTCAGTTCCTTTTGCACGGTGCTCAGCGACACCCCGAGTGCGTCGGCGATCTCCTGATAGCTGTGGCCGTGCAGGCGGCTGAGGATGAAGATCTGCTGCTGGCGCGGGCTGAGCTGACCGAGGCTGAGGTTCAGGCGTTCGAGCAATTGCTCGGCGTGGGCTGCGTCCTCGGCGCTGCTGAGGGGAGCGGCGACGCTCTCCACCACCTCCGGTGGCACATCTTCCAGCAGGGTGCGGCCCTGGATACGCCGGGCCCGCAGGTGGTCGAGCGCCAGGTTGCGTGCAGTCTGGAACACGAAGGGCTCAAGGTGGGTGATCGGCCGCTCGCTGAGGGCGCGGGTCACCCGCAGATAGGTTTCCTGCAGCAGGTCTTCGGCGGTGCTGTGGTTGTTGACCATCCGCTCCAGCGTTCGCAGCAGAGAAATTCGTTGAGTGAGGAAGACGTGGTTGAAGTGCGATTGACTCACAGCAAGGCCTGATCCATTTTTGCAGCAGATGATAATGATTGTCATCTGCGTCAATGGTCAAGCCTTGTGTGATTTATCCCCGAGCGGCCAGGTACGCCTGGTAGTCGGGAATCCGGTGTTCATGGGCCTGGCTCATCAGTGGGCTGCTGAGCAGATAGTCGGCGCTGCACTCGTTGCAGGCCACGGGAATGTTCCACACCGCCGCCACGCGCAGCAGGGCCTTGATATCCGGATCGTGGGGCTGGGGTTCGAAGGGGTCCCAGAAGAACACCAGCAGGTCGACCCGCTGTTCAGCAATCTGCGCGCCCAGTTGCTGATCGCCGCCCAGAGGGCCGCTGATCATGCTTTGCACCGGCAGTCCCAGGCGTTTGCTCAGCAGCAGCCCGGTGGTGCCGGTGGCCAGCAGTTCATGTTCGGCCAGGCGTGACTTCTGCCGCTCGGCCCAGTCCAGCAGAAAGACCTTGCAGTGGTCATGCGCGACCAGGGCGATGCGCTTGCGCGCCGCCATGGTCTTTTGGGTAAAACTGATACCGATCATCGACGAATATCCGTTTTATTCCGCGTTGCACAGGGCCAGGCAGTTATCCAGCATGCGGTTGGAGAAGCCCCACTCGTTGTCGTACCAGGCCAGCACCTTGAGCAAGCGACCGCCGCTGACCTTGGTGTGGTTGGCGTCGAAGATCGACGACAGCGGGTTGTGATTGAAGTCGCTGGAGACCAGCGGCAGGGTGTTGTAGCCGAGGATCTTCGAATGCTGGCTGGCACTCTTGAGCAGGGCGTTGACCTCTTCGGCGGTGGTGTCGCGCTTGAGGGTCACGGTCAGGTCCACCAGGGATACGTTGATCACCGGTACCCGCACTGCCATGCCGGTCAGCTTGCCCGCCAGCTCCGGCAACACCAGGCCCACAGCTTCAGCTGCGCCGGTCTTGCTCGGAATCATGTTCTGGGTGGCCGAACGGGCGCGGTAGGGGTCGCTGTGGTAGACGTCGGTGAGGTTCTGGTCGTTGGTGTAGGCGTGGATGGTGGTCATCAGGCCGTTGTCGATGCCCAGCTCGCGGTGCAGCACCTGGGCCACCGGGGCCAGGCAGTTGGTGGTGCACGAAGCGTTGGAAATGACCTGGTGCGACTGGCGCAGGATGTCGTGGTTGACCCCGTAGACCACGGTGGCGTCGGCGCCTTTGGCCGGGGCCGAGATGATCACTTTGCGGGCGCCGGCAGTAAGATGGGCTGCGGCCTTGGCGCGGTCGGTGAACAGGCCGGTGCATTCGAAGACCACGTCGATCTTTTCCGCGGCCCAGGGCAGTTCGGCCGGGTTGCGGATGGCACTGACGGCAATCCGGTCGCCGTTGACGGTCAGGCTTTCCTGGTCGTGCTGGACTTCGGCGTCGAAGGTGCCGTGGACGGTGTCGTATTTCAGCAGGTGGGCATTGATCGCGCTGTCCCCCAGATCGTTGATGGCGACGATCTGCAGATCCTGACGATAGCCTTGGGTATAGAGTGCGCGCAGGACGTTACGGCCAATACGGCCAAAACCGTTGATTGCGATTCGAAGAGTCATGTGCAAACGCCTGTCGTTAAATTTGTTGTTGGAATTACAAGATTATTCGCATAGAAATAGAAAACAAGCCTTTTTAGTGGCAATATTTTGTCTTATCTACAACGAGTGACCTGAATCAACTGGTCCAAATGGTCAGAAATGTCCTCCACTGTCCCTCGGTGGCGGGGCTTCTGATCAGCATAGACAAACAGGTCGCCACATCCGTTAGCCTGGAGTTCTACATATGCATCCCCGCGTTCTTGAGGTCACCGAACGGCTTATCGCTCGCAGTCGCGCCACTCGCCAGGCTTATCTGGCGTTGATCCGTGGTGCCGCCAGCGATGGTCCGCAGCGCGGCAAGTTGCAGTGTGCGAACTTCGCCCACGGCGTGGCCGGTTGTGGCGCCGACGACAAACACAGCCTGCGGATGATGAATGCGGCCAACGTGGCAATTGTTTCGTCATATAACGATATGTTGTCGGCTCACCAGCCTTACGAGCGTTTTCCCGAGCAGATCAAGAAAGCCCTGCGCGAGATCGGTTCGGTGGGCCAGTTCGCTGGCGGCACCCCGGCCATGTGCGATGGCGTGACCCAGGGCGAGGCCGGCATGGAACTGAGCCTGCCGAGCCGCGAGGTGATTGCGCTGTCCACGGCCGTGGCCCTGTCGCACAACATGTTCGACGCGGCGCTGATGCTGGGGATCTGCGACAAGATCGTCCCGGGCCTGATGATGGGCGCCCTGCGCTTCGGTCATCTGCCGATGGTCTTCGTCCCGGGCGGGCCGATGGTGTCGGGGATTTCCAACAAGCAGAAAGCCGATGTGCGCCAGCGTTATGCTGAAGGCAAGGCCAGCCGCGAGGAGTTGCTGGAATCGGAAATGAAGTCCTACCACAGCCCGGGCACCTGCACCTTCTACGGCACTGCCAACACCAACCAGTTGCTCATGGAAGTCATGGGCCTGCACCTGCCGGGCGCCTCCTTCGTCAACCCCAACACGCCGCTGCGCGACGCCCTGACCCATGAGGCGGCGCAGCAGGTCACGCGCCTGACCAAGCAGAGCGGCAGCTTCACGCCCATCGGCGAAATCGTCGACGAGCGTTGCCTGGTCAACTCCATCGTCGCTCTGCACGCCACCGGCGGTTCCACCAACCACACCCTGCACATGCCGGCCATAGCCCAGGCGGCAGGCATCCAGTTGACCTGGCAGGACATGGCCGATCTGTCCGAGGTGGTGCCGACCCTGTCCCACGTCTATCCCAACGGCAAGGCCGACATTAACCACTTCCAGGCAGCGGGCGGCATGTCCTTCCTGATCCGTGAACTGCTGGAAGCCGGCCTGCTTCACGAGGACGTCAATACCGTGGCCGGCCGCGGCCTGAGCCGCTACACCCAGGAGCCGTTCCTCGATAACGGCAAGCTGGTATGGCGCGAAGGCCCGATCGAAAGCCTCGACGAAAACATCCTGCGGCCGGTGGCCCGGGCCTTCTCCCCGGAAGGCGGCTTGCGGGTCATGGAAGGCAACCTCGGCCGCGGGGTGATGAAAGTGTCCGCCGTGGCCCCCGAGCATCAGGTCGTCGAAGCCCCGGCCGTGGTGTTCCAGGACCAGCAGGACCTGGCCGACGCCTTCAAGGCCGGCCTGCTGGAAAAAGATTTCGTCGCGGTGATGCGCTTCCAGGGCCCGCGCTCCAACGGCATGCCCGAGCTGCACAAGATGACCCCGTTCCTCGGGGTTCTGCAGGACCGTGGTTTCAAGGTGGCGCTGGTGACCGATGGACGTATGTCGGGTGCCTCGGGCAAGATTCCGGCGGCGATCCATGTCAGCCCCGAGGCCCAGGTCGGCGGTGCGCTGGCTCGGGTGCTGGACGGTGACATCATTCGCGTTGACGGGGTCAAGGGCACCTTGGAACTCAAGGTCGACGCCGCCGAATTCGCCGCCCGGGAACCGGCCAAGGGCCTGTTGGGCAACAACGTCGGCACCGGTCGTGAACTCTTCGCTTTCATGCGCATGGCCTTCAGCTCGGCAGAGCAGGGCGCCAGCGCCTTTACCTCTGCTCTGGAGACGCTTAATTGAAACTGGCCCTGGTCGGTGACATCGGTGGCACCAACGCGCGCTTCGCGTTGTGGAAAGACCAACAACTGGACGCGATCCAGGTCCATGCAACGGCGGACTATCGCTGCCCGGAAGACGCCATCAAGGCGTACCTGCAAGACCAGGGCCTGGCCCTGGGTTCCATCGGTTCGGTATGCCTGTCGGTGGCCGGTCCGGTCAGCGGCGATGAGTTCCGTTTTACCAACAACCACTGGCGCCTGAGTCGCCAGGCGTTCTGCCAGGCCTTGCAGGTGGAGCAGTTGCTGCTGGTCAACGATTTCTCGGCCATGGCCCTGGGCATGACCCGCTTGCAGCCCGATGAGTTTCGCGTGGTCTGCGAAGGCGTTGCCGAGCCCTTGCGTCCGGCGGTGGTGATCGGCCCGGGCACTGGTCTCGGCGTCGGTACCCTGTTGAATTTCGGCGACGGCCGCTACATGGCCTTGCCGGGGGAGGGGGGGCATGTCGACCTGCCCTTGAGCAGCCCGCGGGAAACCCAGCTGTGGCAGCACATCCACAATGAAATTGGCCATGTCAGCGCCGAGACCGCTTTGAGCGGCAGTGGATTGCCGCGGGTGTACCGGGCGATCTGTGCGGTGGACGGTCATGAGCCGCGCCTCGATACCCCGGAGGCCATCACCGCTGCCGGGCTGGCCGGCGACCCGATTGCCCGGGAAGTGCTGGAGCAGTTCAGCTGCTGGCTGGGGCGAGTGGCGGGCAACAACGTGCTGACCACGGGCGCGCGGGGCGGGGTGTATATCGTCGGTGGGGTGATTCCCCGTTTCGCCGATTTCTTCATCCACAGCGGCTTTGCCAGGAGTTTTGCCGACAAGGGCTGCATGAGCGACTACTTCAAGGGCATTCCGGTGTGGTTGGTGACGGCGCCCTATTCCGGGCTGACCGGTGCTGGCGTAGCGCTGGAGCAGGCCCAGGGTTGACCTTGAGCCGCACGGCGTAGGAGCAGGCTTACCGGCGAAGAGGCGGTAACACGCCTCCCGGCATCAGGCATAATCGCGCTCCCTGCCTAACAATAAGGACGGCCCCGGTGAGTTCAGTCAGTAAGTCGATTTTGTTGGTTGACGACGATCAGGAAATTCGCGAGCTGCTGGAAACCTACCTCAGCCGCTGCGGCTTCCAGGTGCGCACGACCGCCGATGGCGCCGGCTTTCGCCAGGCCCTGAGCGAGGCACCCAGCGACCTGGTGATCCTCGACGTGATGCTGCCCGACGAAGACGGCTTCAGCCTGTGCCGCTGGATTCGCCAGCACCCACGGTGCAGTCAGGTGCCGATCATCATGCTCACCGCCAGCTCCGACGAGGCCGACCGGGTGATCGGTCTGGAGCTGGGGGCCGACGACTACCTGGGCAAGCCCTTCAGCCCACGGGAGTTGCAGGCGCGGATCAAGGCGCTGTTGCGCCGGGTGCAGTTCGCCCAGGAGCGGGTTGCAGGTGACGTGCTGTGCTTCGACGAGTGGCGCCTGGATGTGATCAGTCACCGCTTGTTTCATAACGACGGCGAGGAGGTGATCCTCTCCGGCGCCGACTTTGCCCTGCTCAAGCTGTTCCTCGACCACCCCCAGGAAATCCTCGACCGCGACACCATCGGCAATGCCACGCGCGGGCGTGACCTGATGCCCCTGGACCGCATCGTCGACATGGCTGTCAGCCGCCTGCGCCAGCGTCTGCGGGACACGGAAAAGCCGCCGCGGCTGATCCGTACCGTGCGTGGCAGTGGCTATCAATTGGCAGCCAATGTGGTTGCCGGCAATGGTCACTGAGGCAGTGCGCAGAGTATTGCGGCGGGTGCCGGTGCCCCGCTCGCTGCTGGGGCGCATGCTTCTGCTGACCTTGCTGGCGGTGTTGTTCGCCCAGGCCCTGTCCAGCGTGATCTGGGTTTCGCAGTTGCGCGCTACCCAGCTCGAAGGCCTGGTGACCAGCGCCCGCAGCCTGGCTCACTCGATGACCGCCAGCGTCAGTTACCTGCGTTCGCTGCCGGTGGCTTATCGCCCCCTGGTGCTCGACCAGTTGCGCAGCATGGGCGGTACCCGTTTTGTCGTGACCCTCAATGACAAGCCCCTGGGCATGCAGGTGCTGCCCGCTACACCGCGCAAAGAGGCGGTATTGCAGGCGGTGGAGCAAGTGCTGCGCCAGTCCCTGGGCAACGACGCGGATTTATCCGTGACCTTTGTCAGCCCCGATGATCTGCGGATCTTCAATGGCGGCCTCAAGCTCGACGAATTGCCCCGCTCCTGGGCCCATTACGCCTTGACCCTGGAGCCGGTGAACCCGCCGGTGCTGGTGACCCAGATCCAGATGGCCCCGGGAGAATGGCTGTACATCGCTTCGCTGTTGCCCGAGCCCTACACCAGTCTCGAAGAGCAGGGGCTGCCGGCGCAGCAGGTGTGGTTCATCCTGCTCACCAGCGGTTTTCTGCTGCTGTTCATCGGCCTGCTGGTGCATTGGCAGAGCCGGCCCCTCAAGCGTCTGGCCCGGGCGGCGCGGGACATGTCCCTGGGCGCCGATGTCGAGCCGGTGGCGCAGGGCGGCGGCAGTGAAGTGGTGGAAGTGGGGCGGGCCTTCAACAGCATGCGCGAACGCATCAGCCGCTACCTGACCGAGCGCAGCCAGCTGTTCAGCGCCATCTCCCACGACCTGCGCACCCCCATCACCCGCCTGCGCCTGCGGGTCGAATTGTTGGAGGACGAACAACTGCAAGCCAAGTTCGGCCGCGACCTGGACGAACTGGAACTGCTGGTCAAAGGTGCGTTGCAATGCGTCAAGGACACCGACATCCACGAGAACATCGAGCCGGTGGACCTCAATCAGGTGCTCGACTGCCTGGTGGAGCCTTACCTGGCACCCAACGGCAATGGCCGCGTGACCCAGCAGGGCCGGGCGCTGGCCAGCTACCCGGGCAAGCCCCTGGCGCTCAAGCGCTGCATGGGCAACCTGATCGACAACGCCCTGAAGTACGGCCAGAACGCCCATCTGCACATCGAAGACGACGACAGCGGTTTTGTCCTGCATGTAGACGACGAAGGCCCGGGCGTACCGGAGCAGCGCCTGGAGCAGGTGTTCGAGCCGCATTTCCGTCTGGCCGGCCAGCAGCAGGGCTACGGCCTGGGCCTGGGGATTGCCCGCAACATTGCCCACAGCCATGGCGGCGAAGTCAGCCTGCAGAACCTGCGCGAAGGCGGCCTGCGGGTGACCCTGTACCTGCCCCGGACCTTCGACTGAGCGGCTGGCCTGTGCAGACGCTGACTTGTGTAGGGGCTGGCTTGCCAGCGAAGGCGTTCCCAAGGGCACTGCAGGACTCAAGGGCCTTTTCGCCGGCAAGCCGGCTCCTACGGGTGGAGCCGCGCAATGTCACGGTTTGGTGACATTGTGCTGGCCCTTCGTTACCTGCGGTTGCGAGCGGCTTGATTAGACTCAAGCCTTCGATAAAAACAACAACAGGCCACTCATGGACTCTCTCCCCCTGCCGCTGCGCAGTTGGCTGAACGCGCCCGCTCACCATTCCTGGCTCGCCGCCGAAGGCCAGCGCCTGCTTGATTTCGCCAAGGCTTCACGACTCGCCGAAGGCTTCGGCAACCTCGATGCCCGGGGCTGCCTGCCCGCCGGTGCCCAGGCCGAAACCATGAACACCGCGCGCATGACCCACAGCTTCGCCATGGCGCACATCCAGGGCCTGCCGGGTTATGCCGGGCTGGTGGATCACGGCATCGCCGCGCTCATGGGGCCGTTGCGCGATGCCGAGCACGGCGGCTGGTTCGCCGTGGCCGGTCAGGCCGATGGCAACAGCACCAAGGCTGCCTATCTGCATGCCTTTGTCGCCTTGGCCGCCAGCTCTGCGGTGGTGGCGCAGCGGCCGGGTGCCCAGGCCCTACTTGAGGAGGCGATCCGGATCGTCGACGGGTATTTCTGGAGCGAGGAGGAGGGCGCCATGCTCGAGTCCTTCAACCGTGACTGGCGCGAGCCGGAAGCCTATCGCGGCGCCAACAGCAACATGCACGCCACCGAGGCCTTCCTGGCCCTGGCCGATGTCACCCAGGACCCGCGCTGGCTCAACCGCGCCCTGCGCATCGTCGAGCGGGTGATCCATCAGCACGCCGCCGCCAATGACTTCATGGTGATCGAGCATTTCAACGCTGACTGGCAGCCCCTGCGCGACTACAACCGGGCCTTTCCCGCCGATGGTTTCCGGCCCTTCGGCACCACGCCGGGCCACGGTTTCGAATGGGCGCGCCTGCTGTTGCACCTGGAGGCATCGCGGGTCCAGGCCGGCCTGTTGACCCCGGGCTGGCTGGCGCTGGATGCGCAACGTCTGTTTGCGAGCAACTGCCGCCACGGCTGGGACGTGGATGGTGCCCCGGGCATCGTCTACACCCTGGACTGGGACAACCGGCCAGTGGTGCACCAGCGCCTGCACTGGACCCATGCCGAGGCCAGCGCCGCCGCCAGCGCTTTGCTCAAGCGCACCGGCCAGGAGCAATACGAGGTCTGGTACCGGCGTTTCTGGGAGTTCTGCGAAGCCCATTTCATCGATCATCAGCAGGGCAGCTGGCATCACGAACTGGGCCGCGACAACCGCCCGGCTGCCGAGATCTGGGGCGGCAAGCCGGACCTCTATCACGCCTGGCAAGCCGTGCTGATTCCGCGTCTGCCTCTGGCACCGAGCATGGCCTCGGCTTTGGCCCAAGCGTCTGTTCCGGGCCTTGTGTAACCATGTCGTGACATTTCCCCGTCGCTTCGTTACCCGAACGTTCGACTAGGCTGTTTAGACTCGTATGCAGCGCAAGCACCAGACTTGCATGCATAACAACAAGAAAGGTACTTCAAATGAATGCGATTTCTCGCCTCGCCACTGTCATTTCCCTTGCCTCTCTGTTTCCCCTGAGTGCCCTCGCCGCCGATTCCAAAGGTTCCGTGGAAGTCGTCCACTGGTGGACTTCGGGTGGTGAAAAAGCTGCCGTCGATGTGCTCAAGGCCCAAGTGGAAAAAGACGGTTTCACCTGGAAGGACGGCGCCGTGGCCGGTGGTGGCGGTTCCACTGCGATGACCGTGCTCAAAAGCCGCGCCGTGGCCGGCAACCCGCCGGGCGTAGCCCAGATCAAGGGCCCGGATATCCAGGAATGGGGCAGCACCGGCCTGCTCAGCACCGACACCCTCAAGGACGTGGCCAAAGCGGAAAACTGGGACGGCCTGCTCTCGTCCAAGGTGGCCAATACCGTCAAGTACGAAGGTGATTACGTAGCAGTGCCGGTGAACATCCACCGGGTCAACTGGCTGTGGATCAACCCTGAAGTGTTCAAGAAGGCCGGGATCGACAAGGCCCCGACCACCCTCGAAGAGTTCTATGCCGCCGGCGACAAGCTCAAGGCCGCGGGCTTTATCGCCCTGGCCCACGGTGGCCAGCCGTGGCAGGACAGCACCGTGTTTGAAGACGTGGTGCTCTCGGTCATGGGCCCTGAAGGCTACAAGAAAGCCCTGGTGGACCTGGACCAGAAAACCCTCTCCGGCCCGGAAATGACCAAGACCTTCGCCGAACTGAAGAAAATCACCGGCTACATGGACCCCAACCGTGCCGGGCGTGACTGGAACATTGCGGCTGCCGACGTGATCGGCGGCAAGGCCGGCATGCAGATGATGGGCGACTGGGCCAAGAGCGAATGGACGGCGGCGAAGAAAGTTGCCGGCAAGGACTACCAGTGCGTGCCGTTCCCGGGCACTGACAAGGCCTTCACCTACAACATCGACTCCCTGGCGGTGTTCAAGCTCAAGGCCGATCGCAAAGGTGATATCGCCGCTCAGCAGGACCTGGCCAAGGTCGCCCTGGGCAAGGACTTCCAGAAGGTCTTCAGCATCAACAAGGGCTCGATCCCGGTGCGCACCGACATGCTCAACGACATGAGCGCCGAGGGCTTCGACTCCTGCGCCCAGGCAGCGGCCAAGGACTTCCTGGCCGACGAGAAGACCGGGGGCCTGCAGCCGAGCATGGCGCACAACATGGCCACTTCCCTGGCGGTGCAGGGTGCGATCTTCGATGTGGTCACCAACTTCATGAACGACAAGGATGCGGACCCGGCCAAGGCCAGTGCGCAACTGGCCTCGGCGGTCAAAGCCGCGCAGTAATCCTTGACCCCGCCGCCGGTACGCCGGCGGCTGACCTGTGACTGTGTTGCCGCCCTGCAGGGCTTACGTCCATGCAGCGGCGGCGTGCATCCCGGATTCACTTCAATAACTGGGTTTTTGCGATGAGCTCTGTGGCGGTTTTCAGCAAGGCCTCACCCCTGGACGCACTGCAGCGCTGGCTACCCAAGCTGGTGCTGGCGCCGAGCATGGTGATCGTGCTCGTGGGGTTTTATGGCTACATCATCTGGACGTTCATTCTGTCCTTTACCAATTCCAGCTTCATGCCGAGCTACAAGTGGGTCGGCCTGCAGCAATACCTGCGCTTGATGGACAACGACCGCTGGTGGGTGGCGAGCAAGAACCTCGCGCTCTTCGGCGGCATGTTCATTGCCATTAGCCTGGTGCTGGGGGTGTTCCTGGCGGTGCTGCTGGACCAGCGCATCCGCAAGGAAGGCTTCATCCGCACCGTGTACCTGTACCCCATGGCACTGTCTATGATCGTCACCGGTACTGCCTGGAAGTGGCTGCTCAACCCTGGCCTGGGCCTGGACAAGATGCTCCGTGACTGGGGCTGGGAAGGCTTTCGCCTGGACTGGCTGGTGGATCAGGACCGGGTGGTCTACTGCCTGGTGATCGCCGCCGTATGGCAGGCCTCGGGCTTTGTCATGGCGATGTTCCTCGCCGGTCTGCGCGGTGTTGACCAGTCGATCATCCGCGCCGCCCAGGTGGACGGCGCGAGCCTGCCGACCATCTACCTGCGGATCGTGCTGCCGAGCCTGCGACCGGTGTTCTTCAGTGCCTTCATGATCCTCGCCCACATCGCCATCAAGAGCTTCGACCTGGTGGCGGCGATGACCGCGGGCGGCCCGGGCTACTCCTCCGACCTGCCGGCGATGTTCATGTACTCCTTCACCTTCAGCCGGGGCCAGATGGGCATCGGCTCGGCCAGCGCCATGCTGATGCTCGGTGCCGTGCTGACCATCCTGGTGCCGTACCTGTACTCCGAACTGCGAGGCAAGCGCCATGACTAACTCCCTCGCCAAGCCGACCCTGAACTTCAGTCGGATCGCCATCTACGCCACCTTGCTGCTGGCGGCGGCGGTGTATCTGATTCCCTTGGTGGTGATGCTGCTGACCAGCTTCAAGACCCCGGAAGACATCCGCACCGGCAACCTGCTGAGCTGGCCCCAGGTGGTGGACGGCATCGGCTGGATCAAAGCCTGGGACGCTGTGGGCGGCTACTTCTGGAACTCGGTGAAGATCACCGTGCCGGCGGTACTGATCTCCACCTTCATCGGTGCAATGAACGGCTACGTGCTGTCGATGTGGCGCTTTCGCGGCTCCCAGCTGTTCTTCGGCCTGCTGCTGTTCGGCTGCTTCCTGCCATTCCAGACCGTGCTGCTGCCGGCCTCGTTCACCCTTGGCAAGTTCGGCCTGGCCAACACCACCACCGGCCTGGTGCTGGTGCACGTGGTCTACGGCCTGGCCTTCACCACGCTGTTTTTCCGCAACTACTACGTGAGCATCCCCGATGCCCTGGTCAAGGCCGCGCGCCTGGATGGCGCCGGATTCTTCACCATCTTCGGCAAGATCCTTTTGCCGATGTCGGTGCCGATCATCATGGTCTGCCTGATCTGGCAGTTCACCCAGATCTGGAACGATTTCCTGTTCGGCGTGGTGTTTGCCAGCGGCGATGCGCAACCGATCACCGTGGCCCTGAACAATCTGGTCAACACCAGCACCGGGGCCAAGGAATACAACGTTGATATGGCGGCGGCGATGATCGCCGGGCTGCCGACACTGCTGGTCTACATCTTCGCCGGCAAGTATTTCCTGCGCGGGCTGACGTCCGGCGCAGTCAAGGGGTAAAGCATGGCCACTCTCGAATTACGCAACGTCAACAAGACCTACGGTGCCGGCCTGCCGGACACCCTGAAGAACATCGAACTGAAGATCGACGACGGTGAGTTCCTGATCCTCGTCGGCCCGTCCGGCTGCGGCAAATCCACCCTGATGAACTGCATCGCAGGCCTTGAGAACATCAGCGGCGGGGCAATCCTGGTGGACGACGCCGACATCAGCGGCATGAGCCCCAAGGATCGTGACATCGCCATGGTGTTCCAGTCCTACGCGCTGTACCCGACCATGAGCGTGCGCGACAACATCGCCTTCGGCCTGAAGATCCGCAAGATGCCCACTGCCGAGATCGACGCGGAAGTGGCGCGGGTGGCCAAGCTGCTGCAGATCGAGCACCTGTTGACCCGCAAGCCGGGCCAGCTCTCCGGCGGTCAGCAGCAGCGGGTGGCCATGGGCCGGGCGCTGGCGCGGCGGCCGAAGATCTACCTGTTCGACGAACCGCTGTCCAACCTCGACGCCAAGCTGCGGGTCGAGATGCGCACCGAAATGAAACTGATGCACCAGCGCCTCAAGACCACCACGGTCTACGTCACCCACGACCAGATCGAAGCCATGACCCTGGGCGACAAGGTCGCGGTGATGAAGGACGGGATCATCCAGCAGTTCGGCACCCCGAAGCAGATCTACAACGATCCGGCCAACCTGTTCGTGGCGAGTTTTATCGGATCGCCGCCGATGAACTTCATCCCCCTGCGCCTGCAACGCAAGGACGGCCGCCTGCTGGCGCTACTGGACAGTGGCCAGGCCCGTTGCGAGCTGCCTCTGGGCATGCAGGACGCGGGGCTCGAAGACCGCGAGGTGATCCTCGGCATTCGTCCGGAGCAGATTGCCCTGGCCGCCACCGAAGCCAATGGCTTGCCGACCTTGCGCGCCGAGGTCCAGGTGGTTGAGCCCACCGGTCCCGACACCCTGGTGTTCGTCACCCTCAATGGCACCAAGGTCTGCTGCCGCCTGGCTCCGGATCAGGCGCCCGAGGCAGGAGAAACCCTGACCTTGCAGTTCGATCCGGCCCGAGTGCTGCTGTTCGATGCCCAGAGCGGCGAGCGCCTGGGAGCGGCCGGCGCGCCTGTGTCCGAGCCCCGTAGCGGCAACGTGGCGCAGTTCAAGGGGCGATGAATCCGTGGCGGATGGCCTGTCATCCGTCGCACCCGCTGTAAACCGCGTTGGATAAATCGTTAATAACAATAAAGACGAGGATGTAGGGATGAAAAAGCAACACAGCAATACCCGGCTGCTTTGCCAGTTGTCAGCGGCTGCGGCATTGGTCCTGTCCGCCAATGCCATGGCGGACGAGGCGTTCAGCGCCGACTCCAAGTGGATGACCGGCGACTGGGGGGGTGAGCGTACCAAGCTGATCGAGCAGGGGATCGACATCAAGGCCGACTACGTCGGTGAAATGGGCGCCAACCTGCATGGCGGCTACAACGACGACAAGACCGGGCGCTACAGCGATCAGTTCGGTCTCGGCGTGGCCTTGGATCTGCAGAAGCTGCTGGGCTGGGACAATACCCAGGCCAAGATCCAGCTGACCAACCGTAACGGCCAGAACATTTCCAACGATCGCATCGGCGACCCGCGTGCCGGCACCCTGAGTTCTTCCCAGGAGGTGTACGGTCGTGGCCATATGGTGCGTCTGACCCAGCTGTGGATTCAGCACCAGTTCCTCGACGGCAAGCTGGACGTCAAGGCCGGTTACTTCGGCGAAGGCGAAGACTTCAACACCTTCCCCTGCGAGTTCCAGAACCTGGCCTTCTGCGGCTCCCAGGTGGGCAACTGGGCCACCGGTATCTGGTACAACTGGCCGGTCAGCCAGGCAGCGCTGCGGGTCAAATACCACATCACCCCCGAGCTGTATGCGCAGATCGGCGCTTACAACCAGAACCCGTCGCAGCTGGAGCACGGCAACGGCTTCAAGCTCAGCGGCAGCGGCACCAAGGGCACGGTATTGCCGGTGGAACTGGTCTGGTCGCCCAAGCTCAATAGCCTGCCGGGCGAGTACCGCGTGGGTTACTACAAGAGCACGGCCGACGCCAATGATGTGCGCAAGGACGCCAACGGCCAGGACGCCGCGGACACGGGCGACGCCTATCGCGTGCACAACAGCAAGCACGGCTACTGGTTCGTCGCTCAGCAGCAACTCACCACCCACAACGGTGACGCTTCCCGTGGCTTGAACATCGCCGCCAACGCCACCTTCCATGACAAGGACACCAACGTCGTCGACAACTACCAGTCGCTGATGTTCGTGTACAAGGGGCCGTTCGATGCGCGTCCGAAAGATGACGTGGGCATCGGTTTTGCGCGGATCCACGTCAACGACGATGTGCGCAAGAACGCCCAGCTGATCAACGAGGACAACGGCATCAGCAACTACGACAACCCGCTGTACATGCCGCTGCGCGACACGGAATACAACTACGAGATCAACTACGGTTTCCACGTCACCAACTGGCTGACCGTACGCCCCAACCTGCAATACATCACCCATCCGGGCGGTGTGGATGAAGTGGATAACGCGTTGGTGGCCGGTCTGAAAATTCAGTCGGTGTTCTAGAGCTGTTGCGATAAGCTCCTCCTCCATGTGCGCATTTTGCGGATGGCCCAGGCCGTCCGCTTTTTTTTGTGGGGATTGCAAGTCCCCCTGATGAGTATCGAGACAGCAGTGAATTTCAGGACCGCGGCCCATGCATGAGCATCCGCTACAACGCTTTTTCAAATCCCTGCGCGAACGCCCGGTGTTCGCCTGGGAGCGCTATCAGATGCGCGATGTGCTGGTGATCGATCACCCGCTGTGCCAGGCGGTGTTCAGTCGCCAGGGCGCTCAACTGCTGCACTTTCAGCCGGCCGGGCAGAAGCCCTGGCTGTGGTGTGCCTCGAAGTGGCCGCAAGTGGGGGCGATCCGCGGTGGTGTGCCGGTGTGCTGGCCCTGGTACGGTCGCCATCCCAGTGAAAATGCCTGGCCGTCCCACGGTTGGGCGCGGCTGCTGGACTGGAAACTGCTGGACAGCAGCAGCGAAGAGGACGGCGTGCGCCTGCACTGGCAATTGCAGTTGTGCGACTGGAAGGTCGATCTGCACGCACACCTGGGGCAAAGCATGGATCTGCGCCTGAGCACCGAGCACCAGGACAGTGAACCTTGTCAGTTGAGCCAGGCTTTGCATGCCTACTGGCGTATTGGTGACGTCGGTGAGGTAGCGCTGTCCGGGCTTGATGGCGCCCAGGGTTATGACCAGTTGAACCGCCAGGTCTGTCAGCAGCAGGGCGAGTTGCGGGTCGAGGGCGGGTGCCAGCGGGTGTTCCAGCACGAAGGCGAATTGCAGCTCAAGGACCACGCCTGGCAGCGCGAGCTGTGTATCGATACCGGTGACGATGCCGACACCGTGGTCTGGCACCCCGGCACCCGGCCCTTGCTGGGGGTGAGCTGGAATGAGGTGTCGCGGTTTGTCTGCGTCGAAGCGGCTGCCGGCGGCACCGACAGCCTGTGCCTGGCGCCGGGGGAGCAGGCGCACCTGAGCTTGCAGGCGCGGGCAGCGGTGTAGGAGTCGGCAGGCCGGCGAACCGGCCAGCCTCAGTTGAACTCGTCGCCCACCGGATAGCGGCTGGCGTTGAGGCTTTCCTTGATCTTGCGCAGGTGCGGCTGGAAGTCCACGCCACGGCGCAGGGTCATGCCGGTGGCCAGCACGTCGAGCACGGTGAGCTGGATGATCCGCGAGGTCATCGGCATGTAGATGTCGGTGTCTTCGGGCAGTGGGATGTTCAGGCTCAAGGTACTGGCCTTGGCCAGTGGCGAGTTTTCCGCGGTCAGTCCCAGCACCGATGCGCCGTTTTCCCGGGCAATGCGTGCCACTTCCACCAGTTCGCGGGTCCGGCCGGTGTAGGAAATGATCACGAACAATTCGCCGGTGTGGGCCACCGAGGCGATCATGCGCTGCATCAGTACATCGGCATGGGCCGTCACTGCCAGGTTGAAGCGGAAAAACTTGTGCAGCGCATCCATGGCCACCGGGGCCGAGGCACCGAGGCCGAAGAAGTGGATCTGCCGAGCCTGAATCAACAGGTCAACGGCCTTGCTGATCAGGTTCGGGTCCAGGGCCTGGCAGGCACTGTCCAGGGAGGCGATGGCACTGCCGAAGATCTTTTGTGTGTAGGCCTCGGGGTTGTCGTCGGCCTCTACGGCGCGGCTGACGTAGGCGGCGCCGCTGGCCAGGCTCTGGGCCAGTTGCAGCTTGAGTTCCGGGTAGCCGCTGACACCGAACGAGCGGCAGAAGCGATTGACCGTCGGTTCGCTGACCGAAGCGGCCTGGGCCAGCGCAGCGATGCTGAAGCGAGTCGCCTGCTGTGGGTTGAGCAGGATGACTTCGGCGACTTTACGTTCCGCCTTGTTCAGTTCTTCAAGGCGGTTCTGGATCTGCTCCAGAAGATTTCGCACTCGGTCCATTCAGGTTTCCTAGATCGGCTAGACAGGCGCAGCAGCAGAGCCGCTAGAGCGCCCGCAATGCGAAGTTGAGAGGTGGCCTATCCTACTGATGGCCTGGATCGACCACCACCTGGAATCTGTATTTTGTAAAAATGTTGTGTTTATTACTACATTTTTCCTTGAGTGATGCCTTGAAAAAAGGTATTTGTAGCTTAACTTGATAAAAGAACAAACATCATGCCTTCGATAACGGTTGAACCCTGCACCTTTGCCTTGTTCGGCGCGCTGGGCGATCTGGCGCTGCGTAAGCTGTTTCCTGCCTTGTACCAACTCGATGCCGCCGGTCTGTTGCATGAAGACACGCGGATTCTGGCCCTGGCCCGTGAGCCGGGCAGCGAGCAAGATCACCTGGCGAATATCGAAACCGAGCTGCGCAAGTACGTCGGCGACAAGGACATCGACAGTGAGGTCCTGCAGACTTTTCTCGCTCGCCTGAGCTACCTGCATGTGGACTTCCTCAAGGCCGAGGACTATGTGGCCCTGGCTGAGCGCGCCGGCGGCGAACAACGCTTGATCGCCTACTTCGCCACACCGGCGGCGGTGTATGGCGCGATTTGCGAGAACCTGTCCCGGGTCGGACTCAACCAGCACACTCGCGTGGTCCTGGAAAAACCCATTGGCTCGGACCTGGAATCGTCGCGCAAGGTCAACGACGCGGTGGCCCAGTTCTTCCCGGAAAACCGCATCTACCGGATCGACCACTACCTGGGCAAGGAGACGGTGCAGAACCTGATCGCCTTGCGCTTCGCCAACAGCCTGTTCGAAACCCAGTGGAACCAGAACTACATCTCCCACGTGGAAATCACCGTGGCCGAGAAGGTTGGCATCGAAGGCCGCTGGGGCTATTTCGACAAGGCCGGCCAGCTGCGGGACATGATCCAGAACCACTTGCTGCAGTTGCTGTGCCTGATCGCCATGGACCCACCGGCCGACCTGTCCGCCGACAGCATCCGTGACGAGAAGGTCAAGGTGCTCAAGGCCCTGGCGCCCATCAGCCCGGAAGGCCTGACCACCCAGGTGGTGCGTGGCCAGTACATTGCCGGTCACAGCGAGGGCCAATCGGTGCCCGGTTACCTGGAGGAAGAAAACTCCAACACCCAGAGCGACACCGAAACCTTCGTCGCCCTGCGTGCCGACATCCGCAACTGGCGTTGGGCCGGGGTGCCGTTCTACCTGCGTACCGGCAAGCGCATGCCGCAAAAACTGTCGCAGATCGTCATCCACTTCAAAGAGCCGTCGCACTATATCTTCGCCCCCGAGCAGCGCCTGCAGATCAGCAACAAGCTGATCATTCGCCTGCAACCGGATGAAGGCATCTCGTTGCGGGTGATGACCAAGGAACAAGGCCTGGACAAGGGCATGCAGCTGCGCAGCGGTCCGTTGCAGCTGAATTTTTCCGATACCTATCGCAGTGCACGGATTCCCGATGCCTACGAGCGGTTGTTGCTGGAAGTGATGCGCGGCAATCAGAACCTGTTTGTCCGCAAAGATGAAATCGAAGCCGCGTGGAAGTGGTGTGACCAGTTGATCGCCGGGTGGAAAAAATCCGGTGATGCGCCCAAGCCGTATGCGGCCGGGTCCTGGGGGCCGATGAGCTCCATTGCACTGATCACGCGGGACGGGAGGTCTTGGTATGGCGATATCTGATTTGCAACTGCCGGCGGGGGTAGCAGCCCACGAATTCCGCAGTCCTACCTTGTTGGCTGAAGGCCAGGCACTGAGAGTGGTCGAGCTGCTGCGCGAGGCGATTGCCGCCCGCGGCAACGCGACCCTGGTGGTATCCGGTGGCCGTAGCCCGGTGGCGTTTTTCCAGGCCCTGGTGAAGCAGGAGCTGGATTGGTCCAAGGTGCTGATCACCCTGGCGGACGAGCGTTGGGTGCCGGTGGAGCATGCCGACAGCAATGCCGGTCTGCTCAAGCGCTATCTGCTCCAGGGGCCGGTGGCCAAGGCCAGCTTCCTCAGCCTCTATAGCGCGGCGGCCAACCTGGAAGAAGCGGCCCAGCAGGCCGATCGTCTGTTGTCCGAGTTGCCGGGGATTGATGTGCTGGTGCTGGGCATGGGTGATGACGGTCATACCGCCTCGCTGTTCCCCAACAGCCCGAACCTGGCCGAGGCGCTTCGGGTCGATGGCAGCCGTCGCTGCTGGCCAATGCTGGCGCCCACTGTGCCCCATCAGCGCCTGAGCATGAGCCGGGCCTTGCTGGCCTCGGCCCGCCATCAGCTGTTGTCGATTTCCGGTCAGTCCAAGCTGACCACCCTGAGTGCCGCACTGGCCGGTGACGCTGTTGCCGAAATGCCGATTCGCGCCTTCCTGCAAACCCCGTTAGAGATTTACTGGTGCCCATGAGCCAAGGATCAGCCGCTATGACAAACCTACCCCCGACCGTTTCCATGGCGGACAAAGTTGCCCTGATCGACAGCCTCTGTGCCAAGGCGCGGATTCTGCCGGTGATCACCATCGCCCGTGAGCAGGATGTGCTGCCACTGGCAGACGCCCTGGCGGCAGGCGGCCTGACGGCCCTGGAAGTGACTCTGCGTTCGCAGTTCGGCCTCAAGGCCATCCAGATCCTGCGCGAGCAGCGCCCGGAACTGGTGACCGGTGCCGGCACTGTGCTTGATCCGCACATGCTCGCCGCGGCGGAAGCGGCAGGCTCGCAGTTCATCGTCACCCCGGGTATCACCCGTGACTTGTTGCAGGCCAGTGTCGCCAGTCCGATCCCGCTGTTGCCGGGGATCAGCAATGCTTCCGGGATCATGGAGGGTTATGCCCTGGGTTATCGTCGCTTCAAGCTGTTCCCGGCTGAAGTCAGCGGTGGCGTGGCGGCGATCAAGGCCCTGGGCGGTCCGTTCGGTGAGGTGAAATTCTGCCCGACTGGCGGCGTTGGCCCGGCCAATATCAAGAGCTACATGGCGTTGAAGAATGTGATGTGCGTGGGCGGTAGCTGGATGCTCGATCCCGAGTGGATCAAGAACGGCGACTGGGCGCGGATTCAAGAGTGCACGGCCGAGGCCCTGTCTCTGCTGGACTGAAATTTTTACCTGATTCGTTGGTGTGTTCTACGGCTTTACGGTGCGCTTGGTCGGTGCACCGTTTTTTTTTGCCTGGAGAAAAAGCCTCGCCCCTCGCTTGAAGAGAGGGAGGCGTCACTGGTTGGCCAATTCCCCAAGGGCCCTGATCAAGCACTGGATGTGCTCCAGAGGCGTCACCAGCCCCGGGGTGATGCGGATGCAGGGGCCAAAACCGGCGCCGGTGCGGGTTACGGCGAACAGGTTGTAGTCGCGCAGCAGGCGCTCCACCAGGGCTTGCTGGTCGGCGTGGCGGGTAAAGCGCAGGGCGCTGATGGCGCAGCACAGGCGCGGGTCTTTCGGGGTCAGGATTTCGATCCCTGGCGTCTCGCGCACGGCTTCGGTCCAGGTCGCGCGCAGGTAGTTCAGGCGTGCGCCCTTGGCCGCCGAACCGCCCATGGCTCGATGCTCCTCGAACACCAGGGGCAAGGTCATCAGCGCCGGGATGTTCGGTGTGCTGTAGGGCGTTCGGGCCCTGATGTCGTCGGTGGGGAAGTGGAACTCGCCCATGTCCGGGTCGATATCCTCCAGGCGTTCCGGGTGGATGTAGATAAAGCCCAGGCTCAGCGGCGCGCCGATCCATTTGTGCAGGTTGAAACCAGCGAAGGCGATCCCCAGTTGGGGCAGGTCGAACTCGATCTGGCCCAGGGCGTGGGCGCCGTCGAGAATGATGTCGACTTGGTGTTCCCGGGCGGCGGCGGCAATGGCCTGGACTGGCATGACCAGTCCGCTGCGATGGGTGACATAGGTCAGCGGCATCAGCTTGAGTCGCGGGTAACGCTCGAACGCGCTTGTATAGGTGTCGACCAGGCTGTCAAAACTGGCAGGGTGCTGGTGCTCGATTTCTATCACCTCCACACCCCGGTGACGGGCCAGCCAGCGCATCGCGCTTTTCACCGTGTCGTACTCCAGGTCGCTGAGCAGCACCTGGTCGCCGGGTTGCAGGCGGTTGTAGTTGCGGATCAAGGATTGCAGGGCGTCGGAAGCACAGCGAGTCAGGGCCACGGCATTCTCCGGGGCCTCCAGCAGAGCTGCCAGCTGGCCACGGATCTGCAGGGCCTCGATCTGTTCGAAGCGCTGGCGCACATGCACCGAGTTACTGCGGTTCACCCACTGGATATTGTGTTGGTACTCCTCGGCCACCTTGCGCGTCATGCGCCCGAAATAGCCGTTTTCCAGATTGATCGGCCCAGGATCGATGTCGAACTGCCGGGCGATTGCACGCCAATGGTCTTCGTCATGGGCAAGGGGTGCTGCAGTCCTTGGCATGGTGGGCTCTTTTTCAGTGACGGGGCTTGGGTTTGCCGTGTTTGGCGCGCAGCGGGTCGAGCAGGTCGGACAGGCCGTTGTGATCGATCTCCTGCATCAGGGCCAGCAGGCCGCCGAGTTCGCCCTTGGGAAAGCCCTCGCGGGCGAACCAATTCAGGTAGGGGCCGGGCAGGTCGGCCAGGATGCGGCCCTTGTACTTGCCGAAGGGCATTTCCCGGGTGATCAGCAGTTCAAGTGTCTCGGGGGTCATGGCGCAACTTTCGTGTGATTCGAACGCCATGGAAAATACAGGCATTCTGCATGCAGGCCAAATGACAGATCATGCAAATAACGCGGATACAGATTTTCAGTTAAAAGATAACTTATTGAAAATTAAGCAAAAAATATAAATTCAAAGTCTGGCATGGCGGGTGCAACGGTTAATTCAGCAGTTAACTCAGCAGTTGACTCAACTCTCCCAACCCGCAAGGAACCAGAAAATGACTGACTTGAATAAAGAAGCAATTTCGGTGCTCAACAGCCTGATCGAGACCAGCAAGGATGGTCAGGAAGGGTTCAAGACCTGTGCTGAAGACATCAAGCACCCAGAACTCAAGGCGCTGTTCATCAAGCGCTCCACCGATTGCGCTACCGCCGCCGCCGAACTGCAGTCCGTGGTGCGCTCCATGGGTGGCGAACCGGAAACCTCCACCAGCGTCAGTGGCGATCTGCACCGTCGTTGGGTCGACCTCAAGTCACTGGTGACCGGCAAGGATGAGGAATCGGTGCTCAACGAGGCCGAGCGTGGCGAAGACCATGCCTTGAAGTCCTACAAGGAGGCGCTGGATAAAATCAGCAAGCACAACCTGGTGGGTATTCGTGATGTGGTAGAGCGCCAGTACCACGGCGTGCAACGCAATCACGATCAGGTCAAAGCCTTGCGCAACCAGGCCCGTGCCCGTTCGTAACGGTTAAAACCTGTCAAAAACGCCAGCCAGTCTGGCGTTTTTTTATGCCTGTGATTTAGTGCTGGACGGGAATTAGTTAGCTAGCTAATAATTAGCTCGCGCCCACTCGTGGCGATCCCGACTATGGTTATTCAGTCCTTCAAAGAGTCCTTGTTCGTGCCCATTACCTTGCAGGCCTTGCTTGCTCCCAGCCTTCCTGCGGTGCAGTTCGCGATCAAGACGCTGCTGGGTGGCGGCCTGGCGCTGTGGCTGGCGTTGCGTTGGGGCCTGGAGCAGCCGGCCTGGGCCCTGATGACCGCGTTCATCGTCGCTCAGCCGTTGTCCGGAATGGTTCTGCAAAAGGGGCTGGCCCGGCTGCTGGGGACCTTGGTCGGTACGCTGATGTCGGTGCTGTTCATGGGCCTGTTCGCCCAGACGCCCTGGCTGTTCCTGCTGGCCCTGGCCCTGTGGCTGGGGTTGTGCACCGCCAGTTCCACGCTGCTGCGCAGTGCCTGGTCCTATTCCTTCGTGCTGGCGGGCTACACCGTGGCGATCATCGCCTTGCCCGCCATCAGTCACCCGTTGACCGTGTTCGATCAGGCCGTGGCCCGTTGCACGGAAATCTCCCTGGGGATCATCTGCGCCACTGCCAGCAGTGCCCTGATCTGGCCGATGCGGGTAGAGCGGCAATTGGCGGATCAGGCCCGCAGCGCCTGGCACAGTGGCATGCAGGCGGCCCGCGCCACCCTGGCCGGCGATGCCCTGGCGCGCAAGGGCCTGCTGGAAATTCTCGGGCGCATCGTCGCCGTGGACTCCCAGCGCGAACACGCCTGGTTCGAAGGTCCATCGGGGCGCCAGCGGGCCCGGGCCATCAGTGGCCTGAGCCAGAAGCTGCTGATGCTGTTGCGGATCTCCCGTTCGGTGCGGCGCCAGTGGAAACAACTGGACGCCGACGAAGCCCGGCAACTGCAGCCCTGGATGGATCGGGTTCAGGAAGCCCTGGCGGTGGCCGACAAGGCTGGTCTGCAAGCGCTGCGTCCACGCCTGCAGGAAGCGTCCCATGAGCTTCAGATCAGTCCGGCGCAGAGCTTTTGCCTGGCGCGTTTTGCGTTGTTGCTGGATACCGCCCTGGCGGCAACCCAGGCCCTGGACGCGGTGCAGGAGGGGCGGGCGCCGGTGGAGCAACCGGCAACCCTGACTCCCCATCGTGATCTGTCGCTGGCCCTGGTATTCGGTGCCCGCAGTGCCTTGGCGTTCCTCACGGTAGCCAGCTTCTGGCTGGCCACTGCCTGGCCTGCTGCCTCCGGGGCCATGCTCCTGACGTGTGTGGTCTGCAGCCTGTTCGCCAGCCGTGAGAACGGCGCGCAGATTGGCATGAGCTTCATGCGCGGAATCTTCCTGGCGATTCCGGCGGCGTTTCTGGTGGGGCAGATCCTCCTGCCTCAATGGAGCGGCTTTGCGATGTTGGCCATGGCCATGGGCGTGCCGCTGTTCTTCGGCGCCCTGGGCATGGCCAAGCCACAGATAGGCGCCACTGCCACTTCGTTCTGCCTGCATTTCATCGTGTTGATTTCGCCGATGAACCGCATGAGTTTCGATGTCGCCAGCTTCTTCAACAATGCCCAGGCCATGGTGCTGGGGGTGGGCGCCGCGGTACTGGCCTTCCATCTGCTGATTCTGCGTAACCCGGCCTGGCATGGCCGGCGCCTGCTGGCGGCGACCCTGAGTGATCTGGTGCGTTTGACCCGACGCAACCTGCGGGGCGCGGAAAGCTGGTTCGGCGGGCGCATGGCCGATCGCCTGCTGCAACTGGCCCGGCATTATCCGGAGCTGCCGGAACAGGCCCGCAGTCGCTGGGACGATGGCCTGTTGGGCCTGGACGTCGGCGATGAACTGATGCACCTGCGTCTGAGCCTGGCGGTGGCCCAGGTGCCGGTGAGTGCGGCGCAGCGCGAGTATTTCGAGCAGTTGCAACGCATCCTCGAACAGGGCCCGGCCGGTCATCGCCAGGAAGCCCTGGTGGCGCCCAGTGCGGCCTTGCTTGACGCTTTGGACCGGCAGCCACCCAGTGACGCGCTGAAACTGGCCAAGGGGGCGGTGCTGCAATTGCAAAACAGCTGGCGCAGTTGGTGCCGGCAGCAGGAGGACAGTCATGGGGCTGCGTGAGTGGTCGTTGGGCGGGGTGCTGCTCAGCCCGTTTCTGATTTACGTGGTGCTGGCGCTGGTGGTCACCGGCGTGCTGCGAGTGCTGGTACGGGTCACCGGATTGGGGCGCTGGATCTGGCATGAAGCCCTGTTCGATTGTGCCCTGTACGTCTGTGTATTGACGGTGATCACTGTGGTCCTGGGACCTTTATAAGGAGTTGATTATGCGTACACCCGTACGTGTCGTATTTACCCTGTGCCTGGTGGCGGTGGCGATCTTCGCCGGTTATCACCTGTGGCAGTACTACATGCTGACGCCCTGGACCCGGGACGCGCGGATTCGCGCCGACGTGGTGATCGTGGCCCCGGACGTATCCGGCTGGGTGCGCGAGCTCAAGGTGGCGGACAACCAGCCCGTGAAGGCCGGAGACTTGTTGCTGAGCATCGACCGCGACCGGTTCGAGGCGGCCCTGGAAAAGGCCCAGGCCGTGGTTCAGACCCGTCAGCAGCAATTGAGTCTGCGCGAGCACGAGGCCAGTCGCCGTGCTGCCCTGGGTCCCCAGGCCATCAGTGCCGAGCTGCGCGAGAACGCCCAGATCAATGCCGGCATAGCCCGGGGCGAACTGCGTCAGGCCCAGGCCGAGGCCAAGGTCGCGGAGCTCAACCTGGCCCGCAGTCAGGTACGCGCCCCCCGTAACGGGCATATCACCAACCTGCGCCTGGCCGAGGGCAACTACGTCAATGCCGGGCAGCCAGTGATGGCGCTGATCGATGATTCGACGTTCTATGTCCAGGCTTATTTCGAGGAAACCAAGCTGCCGCGAATCCAGGTCGGCGACCGGGTTAAGGTCTGGCTGATGAGTGCCGGCGATGCCCTGCCGGGCCATGTGCAAAGCGTCAGCCGGGGGATCACCGACCGCAATGCCACCCCTGACGGGCAATTGCTGGCGGAGGTGGAGCCGACCTTCAACTGGGTTCGTCTGGCCCAGCGGATTCCGGTGCGGATCAAGCTGGACAAGGTGCCTGAAGGCATCAACCTGAGCGCCGGGATGACCGCCAGCGTGCAGGTCGAGGAGGGCAGTGGACGGTAGGAGACGGCTTGCTGGCGCAAGCCATGACGAGTAAAGCCTTCGCCGACAAGCCGGCTCCTGGAGGACTACGTGGGGCGCGGTTTAGCCAATGGTGATGGCCGGCAGGGTCGGCAGGGTCACGGTCTGTTGCTTGCGTGGGGCGAGAATCTCGGCTTCGCCGTCCACCACCAGCTCGTCGCGCTGGTTGAATACGCGAGTGGCGATGCGGACGCGGAATTTCGGCAGTTTTTCGAGGATTTCCAGGCGTACGGTCAGGGTGTCGCCAATCTTCACAGGCTTCTGGAAGCTCATCTGCTGGCCGATGTAGATGGTGCCCGGCCCAGGCAATTCGCAGGCCACGGCGGCGCTGATCAGGGCGCCGCTGAACATGCCGTGGGCAATGCGCTCCTTGAACATGGTGGCGGCGGCGAACTCGGGATCCAGGTGCACCGGGTTGTGATCGCCGGACATGGCGGCGAACAGCTGGATGTCACGCTCCTCGACGGTCTTGCTGTACTGGGCGGTCTGACCGACTTCCAGGGCTTCGTAAGGGGTGTTGGTAACCTGGGTCATGTTGCTGAAATCCTCTGACAGGTAAATGAGCGCACTGACCGCGCCGTCGCTTACTCCGACCGTGGAGGCCGGCGATGTTGCAGCGCTTGGTCCAGCCAGGCCAGTACGTCGTGGGTCACTTGATCACGGTTGCTTTCGTTGAACAGCTCATGACGTGCCTGTGGGTAGATATTGAGTTGCAGGCACTGGCTGCCGGCCTCGCGCAATGCGTTGGCCAGATCCTTGAGACGCTTGCCATCGCTCACCGGATCACATTCTCCGCCCATGACCAACAACGGCAGGCCGGGATCGATCTGCGCCAGGTTGGAAATCTTGCTGATTTGCTGCAGGCCACCGAGCAGGTCGATCCACAGCTGGTTGGTGCAGCGATAGCCACACAGCGGGTCGTTCACGTACTTGTCGACTTCGGCCGGGTCGCGGCTGAGCCAGTCGAAGGCGGTGCGATTGGGCTTGAAGGCCTTGTTGAAGGAGCCGAACGACAGCCACTCGATCAGTGCGCTGCGTCCCTGGCCGCCCTGGCGCCAGCGTTCGAACCGCGCGATCAGGCTGGCGGCGCGGTACAGGGCCACTGGCTGGAAGTTCGAGCCGCTGAGAATCGCCCCGTGGAGGCTGGCGCTGTGATGTTGCAGGTAGGCCTGGGCGATGTAGCTGCCCATGCTGTGGCCCAACAGCACGATGGGCGTGCCGGGGTGTTGCTGGCCGATGTGCTGGTTGAGGCTGGCCAGGTCGCCGACGACCTTGTTCCAGCCACCCTGGTCTGCATAGTGACCGAGGACCCCGTGTTCCGCGCTTTTACCGTGGCCGCGTTGATCCGGGGCATAGATTCCATAACCCTCGGCGCACAGGGCCTCGGCCAGGCGAGCGTAACGCCCGCTGTGCTCGGCCATGCCGTGGGACAGCAGGATGAGTGCCTTGAGCGGGCGCTCGGGCAGCCACAGGTTGACGAAGAGGCGTTGGTGATCACTCGTGGTCAACCAGAACGTGTCGTGGGTCATGGCGATTCCTTTGCACGAAGACGCTGCACTTTATAGCGTATCGCCGCGTGTGCGTCTGATGCGCACGCCTGTTGGAAGCAAGATTCATAAAATTAATGACACACTTGCGCATATTTGCCTGATTCACCATAGCTGCTAACGTCCGAGGAGCCCCGCCGCTGATAGCGTTACAGAGGCGGCCCGGACCGTTCAGGTAATGAGAGGACAAGAATAATGCAACCTGATTTCTGGAATGATAAGCGCCCCGCCGGCGTCCCCAACGAGATTGACCTGGGGGCCTTCAAGTCGGTGATCGAGGTGTTTGAGCGTTCCTGCAAGAAATTTGCTGATCGCCCGGCCTTCAGCAATATGGGGGTGACCCTCACCTACGCCGAGCTGGAACGCTACAGCGCGGCCTTTGCCGGTTATCTGCAAAGCCATACCGATCTGGTTCCGGGGGATCGTATTGCGGTGCAGATGCCCAACGTCCTGCAGTACCCGATCGCGGTCTTCGGTGCGCTGCGGGCCGGTCTGGTGGTGGTCAACACCAATCCGCTGTACACCGCCAGGGAGATGCGTCATCAGTTCAAGGATTCAGGAGCCCGGGCCCTGGTCTACCTGAATGTCTTCGGGCAGAAGGTCCAGGAAGTTTTGGGGGATACCGATATCCAGTTCCTGATCGAGGCCAAGATGGGCGACCTGATGCCCACCGCCAAGGGCTGGTTGGTCAACATGGTGGTGGACAAGGTCAAGAAGATGGTCCCGGCCTATCACCTGCCCCAGGCCATTTCCTTCAAGAGTGCCCTGCGCCTGGGGCGTGGCCAGGGGATCAAGCCGCTGCAGGTGGGGCTCGATGATGTTGCCGTGTTGCAGTACACCGGCGGTACTACCGGCCTGGCCAAGGGCGCGATGCTGACCCACGGCAACCTGGTGGCCAACATGCAGCAAGCCCGGGCCTGCCTCGGCCAGCACGGGCCCGACGGTCATAGCCAGTGGCGTGAAGGGCAGGAAGTGATGATCGCGCCGCTGCCGCTGTACCACATCTATGCCT
Source organism: Pseudomonas sp. RC4D1 (assembly GCF_018390395.1). Taxonomy (NCBI): domain Bacteria; kingdom Pseudomonadati; phylum Pseudomonadota; class Gammaproteobacteria; order Pseudomonadales; family Pseudomonadaceae; genus Pseudomonas; species Pseudomonas sp. RC4D1. The sequence goes on along the minus strand of NZ_JAHBAW010000002.1, from coordinate 1,511,484 downwards.
TCACCGCGAACTGCATGTGCATGATGGTCACGGGCAACCACAACGTGCTGATCAGCAATCCGCGGGATATCGGCGCCTTTATCAAGGAACTGAAGAACTGGCGTTTTTCCGCCTTGCTGGGGCTCAACACGCTGTTCGTGGCCCTGATGGATCACCCGGAATTCAAGAACCTGGATTTTTCCAACCTCAAGCTGACCAACTCCGGTGGCACGGCCCTGGTCAAGGCCACGGCTGAGCGCTGGCAGAAACTCACCGGCTGCCGGATCACCGAAGGTTATGGCCTGACCGAAACCTCGCCGGTGGCCTGCACCAACCCTTATGGCGACCGCTCGCGGTTGGGTACGGTTGGTCTGCCAGTGCCGGGCACCACCTTGAAGGTCATCGATGACCAGGGCACCGAGCTGCCGCTGGGCGAGCGTGGCGAGCTGTGCATCAAGGGACCACAGATCATGAAGGGCTACTGGAACAAGCCGGAGGCCACGGCCGAAGTGCTGGATGCCGAGGGTTGGTTCAAGTCCGGCGATATTGCAGTGATCGATCCCGATGGTTTCGTGCGCATCGTTGATCGTAAGAAGGACATGATCATCGTCTCGGGTTTCAACGTTTACCCCAACGAGATCGAAGATGTGGTCATGGCTCACCCCAAGGTCGCCAACTGCGCGGTGATCGGGGTGCCGGACGAGCGTTCCGGCGAGGCGGTGAAGCTGTTTGTGGTGCCTCGTGAGGCGGGGGTCAGCCTTGAAGAGCTCAAGGCCTACTGCAAGGAGAATTTCACGGGGTACAAAGTGCCCAAGCACATCGTGCTGCGTGAGTCTTTGCCGATGACGCCTGTGGGCAAGATCCTGCGTCGCGAGCTGCGCGACATCGCCTGATCCCTGGCTTTTTCCATCGCGGGCAAGCCTGTTGGCTCAACGGGCTTGCCCGCGATGCATTCTGGGGGCGCAAAGCCCCGTGCCAGAGCGGAATTCAAGGTTGTAGAATTTTTACTCTAAAAATGACTATTAGAATGTCTTGAGTCATAAATGTGACTATTGAGGCCTTTTTTGGCTCTAGGCGGCCTTTTCCAAAGCTGCTACTCTCGGCGCGCTTTGTGACTTCTCGGCCTAAGTAAAAGCCAGACTCACCAACAATAGACACCAATAAAAAACACAGACAAATAATAATCGCATCAAATGCGGTGATGAATTCGCGTTGCTGAGGAGTGGGCTTCCATGATCGAAGACTTTTGGAAGGATAAGTACCCAGCTGGGATTGCTGCCGATATCAATCCTGACGAGTATCCGAATATTCAGGCGGTGTTGAAGCAGTCCTGCCAACGTTTTGCTAACAAACCGGCCTTTAGCAACCTCGGCAAGACAATCACTTACGGTGAACTGTACGAACTGTCTGGGGCCTTCGCCGCGTACCTGCAGCAGCATACCGATTTGCAGCCTGGCGATCGAATCGCCCTGCAGTTGCCCAACCTGTTGCAATACCCGATTGCGGTGTTCGGTGCTATTCGCGCCGGCCTGATCGTGGTCAACACCAACCCGCTGTACACCGCGCGGGAGATGGAGCACCAGTTCAACGACTCTGGAGCCAAGGCTCTGGTTTGCCTGGCCAACATGGCCCACCTGGCAGAGACCGTGGTCCCCAAAACCTCGGTCAAGCACGTGATCATCACCGAAGTGGCGGACCTTTTGCCCACCTTCAAGCGTGTGCTGATCAACAGTGTGGTCAAGTACGTGAAGAAGATGGTGCCGGCTTATCACTTGCCCCAGGCCGTCAAGTTCAATGAGGTGTTGAGCAAGGGCCACGGCCAGCCAGTACAGGAAGCCAACCCTGCCAGCGGCGACGTGGCGGTACTGCAATACACCGGCGGTACCACCGGCGTGGCCAAGGGGGCGATGCTGACCCATCGCAATCTGGTGGCCAACATGCTGCAGTGCAAGGCGCTGATGGGCTCCAACCTCAATGAAGGTTGCGAGATCCTCATCACTCCGCTGCCGCTGTACCACATCTATGCGTTCACCTTCCATTGCATGGCCATCATGCTCATGGGCAACCACAACATCCTGATCAGTAACCCGCGGGATCTGCCGGCGATGGTCAAGGAACTGTCGAAGTGGAAGTTCAGCGGTTTTGTCGGTCTCAACACCCTGTTCGTTGCCCTGTGCAACAACGAAGCGTTCCGCAAACTGGATTTTTCCGCGCTCAAAGTCACGCTGTCCGGAGGCATGGCCCTGCAACTGGCGGCCGCCGAGCGTTGGAAGTCGGTCACCAATTGCTCGATCTGTGAAGGCTACGGCATGACCGAGACCAGTCCGGTGGCCACGGTCAACCCGATCCAGAACATCCAGATCGGCACCATCGGCATTCCAGTGCCTTCGACCTTGTGTCGGGTGATCAACGACGCGGGCGACGAACTGCCCCTCGGGGAAGTGGGTGAACTGTGCGTGAAGGGCCCGCAGGTGATGAAGGGCTACTGGCAGCGTCAGGACGCTACTGACGAAGTCCTCAGCGACGGCTGGTTGAAGACCGGTGACATCGCCCTGATTCAGCCGGACGGCTATATCCGCATCGTCGACCGCAAGAAGGACATGATCCTGGTCTCGGGTTTCAACGTGTACCCCAACGAACTGGAAGACGTCCTGGCTTCCCTGCCGGGGGTCCTGCAGTGTGCAGCGATCGGCGTACCGGACGAGAAGTCTGGCGAGATCATCAAGATCTTCATCGTCGCCAAGCCAGGCGTGACCCTGACCAAGGAGCAGGTGATGGAACACATGCGCGCCAATGTCACCGGCTACAAGGTGCCCAAGGCCGTGGAGTTCCGCGATGCGCTGCCGACCACCAACGTCGGCAAGATCCTGCGCCGTGAACTGCGTGACGAAGAGTTGAAGAAGCTCGGCGTGAAGAAGTAAGCCGCAGCATCCACAAAAAAGCCCCGCCAGTGCGGGGCTTTTTCATGGGTTCGTAACTTGTGCCGGCTTACTGCTGGAACTGGGCAAAGTTCACGCCGGTGCCGGCCGGGCGCACGTCCTTGAGGAAGGAGTCCTTGTCGGCACTCAACTCCAGGCTCAGGGCGGCCTTGCGCTTGCCTTCATTGCGGATCACCAGGCCTTCCATCTTTTCCCGCAGGAACACGGTCGGCACTTTCAGGTGCAGCAACTGGTTGGTGTCCGGGGTGTGCAGCAGCAGGTGCACCCATTCGTACTGACCAATGGCCAGACGGGTCACCAGGATATCGAACCACCAGATATTGCGATTGCGGTTCAGTTCCGCGAAATGGCAGTTGTTGACGCCCAGCACCGCACCGCCCAGTTCCTGGTTTCTACGGGCAATGGCCTGCTTTTTATCGAGTTTCATAACATTCCTACGGGGATTGGATCTTCAGTGCTTGGCCTGAACAGGTCGAGCATTCTCCCGGGTTGCCCGACAAACATAAAGGGCAACCTCGGGCCTGCGATGAAATGCCTGACGAAAAATAATTGAAACTCTGCGCAACGGCCACGAGTCAACCTTGGGTAACGACGCAAATCCTCTTTGTTTGATCAATGAATGTTCTACGGAGAAATACCATGGGCAGCACAGCAGATAAGGCAAAAGGTCTGGCCAACGAAGCCATCGGCAACGTCAAGCAGGGTGTTGGCAAGGCCACCGACAACCCCAAACTGCAGGCAGAGGGCAAGTTGCAGGAGAAGAAAGGCGAAGCCCAGCAAGCCCTTGGCAAGACCAAGGATGCAGTGAAAAAGACCATCGACAAGGCCTGAGTACGAGGCCTTCGATGATGCACCGCAGCGGCCATCCTCGGATGGCCGTTTTCATGTGTGCGTTACCGTCGAGGACCCGTAATCAGCCCGTGCGAATGGTTGCGGTTCGCCAACTAGGCTAATTTGTTGTAGAAAACGCCCCCTGAGTCGCCATCGACTTCAACCTTTTTGCGGCGAAAGGAGACGCTATGATTTTTCCGGACCTCAAAGGTTTGCCCCTGCACCGTGTGCTGATCCGCACGGTCAATGAATTCATCGCGGACGAGATGTCCACCTATGCCTCGGCGCTGGCCTACCAGATGCTGTTCTCGCTGTTCCCCTTCATCCTGTTTCTCATTGCCCTGATCGGTTTCCTGCATCTGCCGGACTTCTTTACCTGGCTGCGCCTGCAATCGGAACTGGTGCTGCCGCCCCAGGCCCTGGAGCAGGTGAATCCGGTGATCGATCAACTGCAACAGTCCAAGGGCGGATTGCTCTCCGTGGGTATCGTCATCGCCCTGTGGACCGCCTCGGCAGGCGTGCGCCTGATGATGAGCGCAATGAACGCAGCCTACGATGTGGTCGAGGGCCGGCCGATCTGGAAGCGCTTTCCGCTGTCGGTGTTCTATACCGTGGGCATTGCCGGCATGCTCCTGGCCGCGGCAGCCCTGATGGTACTGGGGCCCCAGGTGATGACCTGGCTGGCTGGGCAGGTGGGCCTGGAAGAGTTCATCGTCACCCTGTGGACCATCCTGCGCTGGCCGGTGATCGTGCTGCTGATGATGGTGGCCGTGGCCTTGATGTACTACGTGATGCCCGATGTGAAGCAGAAGTTTCGCTTCATCACGCCGGGCTCGGTGCTGGCGGTGGTGGTCTGGATTGTCGCGTCCCTGGGCTTTGCCTACTACGTGAAAACCTTCGCTAACTACAACGCCATGTATGGCAGTATCGGCGCGATCATCGTGTTGCTGCTTTACTTCTACATCTCTGCTGCAGTGCTGTTGCTGGGGGCGGAGATGAACGCGGTGATCGAACACATGTCGGCCGAAGGCAAGGAACCTGGCGAAAAGGACTTTGACGGGCCCGGCGATAAACAACACGTATCGGGACTGGGCCGGGATCACTCGCGCCATCCGACCACTGACGAAGCCTGAACATGATCCGTGAAATCCTCAAAATGGGCGATGAACGCCTGCTGCGTGTTGCGCCCCCGGTGGCGCCCGAGATGTTCGACAGCCCCGAGCTGTGGCAACTGATCGACGATATGTTCCAGACCATGGAAAGTGTCGGTGGCGTTGGCCTGGCAGCACCGCAGATCGGTGTCGATCTGCAACTGGTGATCTTCGGCTTTGAGCACAGCGAACGTTATCCGGAGGCGGAGGCAGTGCCTCAGACCATCCTCATCAATCCCTTGATCACGCCCTTGAGTCCGCAGCTGGAAGAGGGCTGGGAAGGTTGTCTCTCGGTGCCGGGGCTGCGGGGCGCGGTGCAGCGCTACCAGCACATTCGCTATGAAGGTTTCAGCCCCAAGGGCGAGCCTATCGTGCGTGTGGCCTCGGGCTTTCATGCCCGGGTGGTGCAGCATGAGTGCGATCACTTGATCGGGCGGCTGTACCCGTCGCGGATCAGTGATTTCAGCAAGTTCGGTTTCACCGAGGTGCTGTTTCCCGACCTCGATCCCAACGCTGACGCGTAACGCCCAAGCCTACGGACCCAGGCAAACGCTGTCGGTCCCCATGGCCAGCAGCGGCTTGCTGCGTTGATAGCGAGCCAGCCTTTCGGCCAGGGGCTGGGGTAATCGGGTCGCGGTGGAAAAACTCATGCGCTGATACAAAGTTTCCAGGTCCGGGTGACAGAACAGCCAGACTGGCCCTTCGACCTGCTTCAGCGCCCGCTCCACCAACTGTCCGGCCAGCCCCTGGCCGCGGTGGTCGGGGGCGACGAACAAACCCGTTAGCCAATGTCCCTGGGCCACCGGGGTCAGGCTCATTCCGGCGACGATCCCCTCGATCCTGGCCACCCAGAGCTGGCCTGCGGACGAGGCCCGCATGGGCGATTGGTGCTGGCGATAGAACTTGTTCAGCAAGGGACGCGCGGCCTCGGCAAGGAGGCAGATCTGGAGGCTGGACATGACTTTCCGGGATTGCAACAGGGAGCGGCGGATTATAAAGGAACCCCCGGCCGCTATAGGTGCTATACCTGAGTCCTATCCCGCAGCAGTGGAGTAAAGATCATGTCCAAAGGTATGAACGCCAAGAAAAATGCCAAGAAGAAACCGGCAAAGAGCGCAGACGAGAAGCGCGCCGAGAAAAAGGCCAAGAAAACCGAAGTGAACATCTTCGGCCATTGATCAATTTGACGAAGCCCGCAACGCGGGCTTCGTTTTATCCCTCCTAGAATGGCAGGCGCGCGTTCTGCCTGTTCAGCGCGACTTCTCCATTTGCTGTTTCGAACCTACGCCAGTTCCACCGCCAATGCCTCCCGCACCGCCGGCCGCTGCTCGACCCGGGCCTGGAACTTCGCCAGTGCCGGCCAGGCTCCCAGATCGATGGCAAACAGCGCAGTCCAGCGCAGCACGGTGAACAGATAGGCATCGGCGATGCCGAACTGTCCGCCTTGCAGATAATCCTGGCGCTCCAGGGTCTGCTCTAACAGGGCAAAGCGTTTGAACAGCTTCTGCCGGAACACCTCCTTCACACTGTCATCGAGCCCTGGGTTGAACAGCCAGCCCATGATCCCGTGAACCTCGCTGGTGATGAAGTTCAGGGTTTCCTGCAGCCTTACCCGTTGCCAGCTGCCATTGGCCGCCGCCAATCCGGCCTCGGGCTTGAGGTCGGCCAGGTATTGCAGGATCGCCGGGCCTTCGGTGAGCACTTCGCCGTTGTCCAGCTGCAGGGCGGCCACGTAGCCCTTGGGGTTGAGGGTGAGGAAATCCTGGCCGTCGGCGGTGCGCTTGCTGCGATTGTCGACGCGGATGGCGTCGAACGGCAGTTGCAGTTCCCGCAGCACGATATGGGAGGCCAGGGAGCAGGCTTGAGGGGCGTAGTAGAGTTTCATCGGCAGGTCTCTGGTTGATGTTCGAGCCAGTGTCGGGGCAGCACTGGCATGGGTAAAATTAATCTTTCAGAAAATAGCCATAAGGATAGCTACTGCCATGATGAACCTGATGCATTGGCGCTTGCTGGTGGCAATCGCCGAGTGCGGCACTATCACCCGGGCCGCCGAACAGGTGGGCATGACCCAGTCCGGGGCCAGTCAGGCCTTGGCCCAGATGGAAGACATGCTGGGCGTGCAACTGTTCATCCGGGAAAGCCGCCAGGCTTTGCCCACGGCAATCGGTCTACAGGTGCTGGAGCAGGCGCGGGTGATGCTCGGAGCCCTGGCCCAGGTTCGCCGAAAAGTGGACACGGCCCGGGGCATCCTCCAGGGCAGTTTGCGCCTGGCGGGCTTTCCCATGGTCCTGGCGAGCTTCCTGCCACCGGTGCTGCGACGTTTCAAGCAACTGCACCCGGGGATCGAGGTGGTGCAACTGGAGGTCAGCGACGATGAGGTCGAAGCCCTGCTGGAGGCGCAACTGGTGGATCTGGGAGTGGTACTGAATCCGCCTCCCGAGCGTCGTTCGTGGTTGCTGGGTGTCGATTCGTGGGTGGCCGTGCTGCCCCAGGATCACCCCTGGCAGGCCCCGACCATCGAACTTGAAGCCTTGCTGGCGCAGCCTTTTATCCTGGCCACTGGCGGCTGCTCGGTGAATGCCCGCAGCCTGGCGCTTGAAGCTGGAGTGTCGTTGGCGGATGTGCGGGTCGAAGTGCGCGAGTGGAAGAGCGCATTCAGCCTGGTGCGTGAACGTTTGGGGGTGACCCTGGTGCCCGAGAGCACCTTGCCTGAACAGCGCCAGGGATTGCGGGTGCTGCCTTTGAGTTGCGCGATCGAGCGCCAGTTCGCCCTGGTGGCGGCGCCGGGGCGGGAGTCGAACGGACTGGTTCAGGCCTTTGTGCAGATGCTCGCTCGGGCCTAGTCGGCGGGTGGTTCCTGGCGAGTCATGTTTATGCCTTGATTGAGACTTTTCGCGAAGGCTTGAGAGGCATTTAAAAGTTGTGAAAACAGAATGACTGGTGACCTTGCATAGAGTCGGCGTCTGTCTATGCTTAATTGTGAAAAAGCGTATCGGTCGCTTTTCCAACCACTGTCTCGTGATGTTTCAGCCTTATAACGGCTGTTTGTGGAATGTTCATCCGGGCACGAAATTGACTTCATGAATAAAGACGAGAGTGCGCATTTAGAGGCACCGCAGGATCAGGAGTAATTAATTAGATGGAATTTCTTTTCTTTGTTAGGTCCGACCCGACAGCGGGTCATCAAGAAAAGGATGGCTTGATAAGAGCGTTGCAACATGGACTCTCCGATTAAACATCATTTGTCACCTGACACTTCCTTTCTCATATGGAGAGAGGCGCTTGCCCTGTTAATGGAACGTTGTGGTGGATCAGTTGAAAGACTAGAAACTTCCGTCAATCAAAAGACAGCGTTGAAGGTGATACAACCATGTTTAACCTACATCACAAGGCAGATCTTCTAGAGATCGAGCGCTTTAATTGTGCGTTGACCGAGGCCAATGCCAAGTTGGCGGCGATCAGCCATTCCATGGCGATGATCGAGTTCTCTCCCGATGGCATCGTGCTTGACGCCAACGAAAACTTTTGCAAGGCCATGGGCTATTCCGCGGAAGAGATACGCGGCAAGCATCACCGGATCTTCTGCGAGGAAGCGTTCTACCGCAGTGAGGAGTACGCCAAGTTGTGGCGTGATCTGGGCCGGGGTGAACCTGTCAGCGGCACCTTCCTGCGGCTGAACAAGCGCGGCCAGGAGATCTGGCTCGAAGCCAGCTACATGCCGGTGTTCGATGCCGAACGTCAGGTCAAGAGCGTGATCAAGGTGGCTTCGGACATCTCCGAGCGCATCCATCTGGAACATGAAAACCAGAGTCTGTTGAACGCCATTGGCCGCTCCATGGCAATCATCGAATTCACCCCGGATGGCAAGATAGTTGCCGCCAACGACAACTTCCTCAAGACCATGCAGTACTCCCTGAATGAAATACTCGGTCAGCACCACAGCATGTTCTGTCATCGCTCTGAAGCCGAGTCTGCCGAGTACAAGCAATTCTGGGCCTCGTTGAACCGTGGTGAATACCATTCCCACCGTTTCGAGCGGGAAAACAAGTACGGCCAGACCGTGTTCCTCGAGGCTTCCTACAACCCGCTGTTCGACACCAAGGGGCGCTTGTACAAGGTGGTCAAGTTCGCCAGCGATATCACCCAGCAAGTGACCACCCTGCAATCTGCCGCCGAATCGGCCCACAGTACCTCGGTGCAGAATGATGCCTGCGCCCAGAAGGGCTCGGAGGTGGTGCAACAGACGGTGGGGATCATTCAGCAGATTTCCCACGACCTGAACGAAGCCGCCCGCAGCATTGATGCGGTCAGCAAACAATCGGAGATCATCGGCAGCATAGTCCAGACCATTCGCGGGATTGCCGACCAGACCAACCTGTTGGCGCTTAATGCGGCCATCGAGGCGGCCCGGGCCGGTGAGCATGGACGGGGGTTCGCGGTGGTGGCGGACGAGGTACGCAGCCTGGCGGCACGCACCAGCCAGGCGACGGTGGAGATCGTCGAGGTGGTGCGCAAGAACCACGACCTGTCCATGAGCGCGGTCACCAGCATGCAGTCGAGCCTGAGTCGTACTGGACTTGGGGTCGAGCTGGCCAATGAGGCGGGGGAGGTGATTCTGGAGATTCAGCAGGGCTCAAGGCATGTGGTGGATGCCATCAGCCAGTTCAATTCGACCTTGCAACTGTAGCCGCGCTTTTCCTTCGGATACAAAAAAGGGTTCCCGTGCAGGGAACCCTTTTTGTTGGCGCTGTTACAACGCAGCGAGGAACTTCTCGTCGATCGGCTTGGCGCTGTCCTTGGCCTCTTTCTCTTCCTTGGCCAACTGCATCTTGTCTTGCAGGCGCTGGGCGATTTCCTGGTTGATCGTCAGTTGCCGTTCAGGTGGCAGGTTCCTCAGGTCTTCTTCGGTCAGCCCCATATCCTTGAGGATGCTGTCGCGCAGACGCTGTTCGGGCGTCTTGCTCATGTAGTCCTTGAACTCGCTCAGGGCACCGGTTTCCGTGGCGCTGGTGGCCTGTGGAGTGCTGGTGGCGGGCGGCGTGGCCTGGAGCAGGACACGGGTCTTGGCGAACGCTGCATTGACGTTGTCGTCCACGGTATTGCCTTGCAGGCTGGACTGGGACGTCGGCACGGTCACGGAGTTCTGGGCCTGCTGCAGCATGCCGCTGTACAGCGCGCTGGCGGCAGCGGTGGTCGGGTCCATATCGGTGCGCGAGGTGGGCTGCACCGAAACGGATTTCTGGGCGTTGACCAACATGATCGGGAACCTGTGTGAGAGAACTAGGCTGAAGTTTTAGCAAGTTCCATGCCGATACTTTAGTCATTGAATATCAGTGGGTTAGGGCAATTGTTCTCGGCGGGTGGCCAGTAAGCGGACAAGTCTTGCCGCTTCCTGGCAATTGCCGCCCGCCTGTTTGCCGAGGGGCGGCGATCAGCGTCTCAGTAAGTGATGGGAATGCCGAAATGCTCCTGGAAGGCATCGTCCACAGGCTCGTACCCCAGGACCTTGGTGGTTTCGCTGAGGTCCAGGCGCTTGAAGCGGTTGTTGGATATGCCATGGCCGATCAGGAACTGCACACCAGGGGTTTCTACCGCTCGCTGCAGCAGTTGCACAGCGTCCCGAGGGCTGAGCCAGGCGCTCAGGTCGCGGGTGGTGGTCAGTTCGTGGTGTTGCGGGTCCTCGAACGCCCCGATGCGCAGGGCGATGCAGGACAGCCCGCGCCGGGCTGCATAAAAGGCACACAGGGCTTCGCCATAACATTTGCTCACACCGTAGAGGTTGGCCGGCATCACCGGCATGCCCGGGGTGATCTGCCGGTCCACCGGGTAGCCTTCGATGGTCTGGGCGCTGCTGGCGAACACCAGGCGCCGGCAACCGGCGTTCACTGCGGCCTCGAACAGGTAGGTGGTGGCTAGGATGTTGTTGGGCAGCAGTTCGTCGAAACCGGCAGTGGCGTGGGGGATGCCGGCCAGGTGCACGATGACGTCGATCCCCGGCAGCAGGCGGCTGATGGCTTGCGGGTCATCAAGGTCCAGGCGCACGAAACGGTGGGGCGCCGGGATGTCGAAGTCCGGCTCGACGCGGTCAGTGAGGGTGAAGCGATGGCGCTCCTGGGAGCCCTGGAAAAACACTTTGCCGATCCTGCCGCAGGCGCCGGTCAGTAGTACGTTGAGTCCATCCATGTCGAATCTCCGGTGGGCTGAGAAGGGGCAGGCTAGGGCGTGCCGTTACGTCCATGCAGGACAAAGCCCGGACGCCGGCTGAGGCGTTCGTAGTAGGCGGCCACGGCGGGGAAGTCCGGGTGTTCCATCGGGGTCATCTTCCAGCGATTGACCGAGAGGCCAAGGACGATATCCGCCAGGCTGAAGTCTTCACCGAGAACATAGTTCCCGGTGCTCTCAAGCTGCCGTTCAAGGATCGCCATCTTGCCGTTCCAGGCCAGCAGGCTGGCGCCGATGCGCCGGCTGTCCTGGCAATCCGGATGCTGGCGCACCAGGCCCATGAAGGCGTAGCTCCAGGCCGGATTGAGTTCGGTGGCCTGCCAGTCCATCCACTGTTCCACCAGGGCCCGGGCTCGCGGGGCGATGGGCAGCAGGCCGCTGCCGGGGTGCAGGTTGGCCAGGTAACGGCAGATGCTGTTGGACTCCCACAGGGCTCCGGCATCATCGATCAGCACCGGGACCTGGGCGTTGGGGTTGAGGGCGAGAAATTCGGGACTGTGGGTCGACTGGAAGCCGCTGCCCCAATCTTCCTGCTGGTAGGAAAGGTCCAGCTCTTCACAGGTCCACAAGACTTTCCTGACGTTGATGGACGAGGCTTTACCGAGAATTCTGCAGGGGGTTCCCATGACGCTTCCTTGTTCGTGGCACAGGTTGGCCATGGGAATCTATCAGCGAGCCAGGTTCTCGGCGACGGCCAAATTGCCTCCAGGGGTGTTTTGCCCAGCTTCAGGCCGGATCGGGCAGGGCCGAAGCCGGCAGACCGAAGACCCGGTCGAACAGCCAGTTGAAGGCGAAGGTGTAGCAGGGGATGAACAGGATCAGCGCCAGGTCCAGGAGGAAGGCCTGCACCAGGCTGATGTTCATCCACCAGGCGATGAGCGGGATCAGGAACACGATCAGGGTCAACTGGAAGCCCACGGCATGGGCGATGCGCCGCTTGACGGTGCGGGTGCGCGACGGCTGGCGGCTTTCCCAGCGCTCGAACAGGGTGGTGTAGATGAAGTTCCAGGTCACCGCGATGCTGGTGATGACCACGGCCAGCGGCCCGGTGCTGCTGGGGGACGTGCCGGACAGCAGGGCCAGGCCGAGGGCCGAGAACGTCATGCCGAACACCTCGAACAGGGATACGTAGACCAGTTTGCGTTTCACGCCTTGCATGGAAATTCCTCGGTATTGAATGGCAATGGCCAGGGCTGGACTGGCGCAGGGCGCGAAAGGTAGCTTCAATAGCGATGACAGAAAAAGTCGGAAGCTTTCAGTTTTATTGATAGGTTGCCCTCCATGAATTTCTCCAGTGACAGCATCCAGTTGTTTCTCGCCGTGCTCGAGCGCGGTTCCTTTTCTGCGGCGGCCCGCTCCCTGGGCAAGGTGCCCTCGGCGGTCAGCATGGGTATTGCCAACCTTGAGGCTGAACTGGGTTACGCCCTGTTCGATCGCCGCCATCGCGAGCCGGTGCCGACGCCCCTGGCCCTGTCCCTGGCACCCCATGCGCGGTTGATCGCCGACCAGCTCAAGCAGTTGCAGGTGCACGCCATCGAGCTGTCCCTGGGCCTGGAGAGCAAGCTGTCGATCGCCGTGGTGGATGACATCGACAAGCAGCGAGTGCTGGCCGCCATCAAGCTGATTGCCGAGCGCTATCCGCTGCTGGAGGTGGAGGTGCTCAGTGCCCCCCAGGATGATGTGCTGCAACTGCTGCACAGTGGGCGGGTGAGTGTGGGCGTGGCCTTTGCCGGCTTGAGCGTGAATGCCCTGGAGTATTTCCAGTACATCGGCAGTGAGCGGGTGATTGCTTGCATCTCGCCGCGACATCCGGTGTTTGTGGCCAGCGATGGCTCGTTGTACCTGGAGGAGCTGATCCGGTTTCGCCAGGTTGTGGTGGCCAGTCGCGACTTGCCCATCAGCGATACGCGGCCCTTGGTGGGCGAGTCGCTGTGGCGCACCGACAGCCTGGCCATGGCCCTGCACATGGTGGAAGCCGGCATCGGCTGGGGCAATTTCCCCTTGTCGGTGATCCAGCCGCTGCTGGCGGCAGGGCGCCTGCAGAGGCTGAAGTTCAAGAACCTCGACAACGGCTTGTCATTGCCGGTGCATGCGGTGTGGCTGAAGAACCGGCCGCTGCAGAAGGGCGCCCTGGCCCTGGTGCAATTGCTCAGTGGCGAAGATCCAGCGCTGGGGCCGCTGCCCGCCCCCGGGGGTTAGCCCAGGGCCTGTTCACGCAACCAGCGCAGCAAATGACCGGCCGCCGAAGCGTCGCTGATCGCCTGGGCGGATAACAGGTAATAGGCGCTGCCGTCGGCGACGAAGTCGAAAGGGGCGCAAAGCAATCCTCCAGCCAGATCATCGCGCACCAGTTGCCAGGGGGCGATGGCCAGCCCGAGTCCCGCCACCGCCGCTTGCAGGCTGAAGTAGAAATGCTCGAAGACTTGCTCCTGGAGAGGCGGGGTAGCAGGCAGCTGCCGCTGTTGCAGCCACTGCTCCCAGGCTTGTGGCCTGGTGGCACTGTGCAGGCGCGGGGCGTGTTCCGCCAGGGGCGGCTGGCCGTTTGGCGAAGGGGTCCAGTCAGCCTGTTTGTCCGGCCGGCACACGGGGCCAATGGCTTCGTCGAACAGCCAGTGGGCCTGAGTTTCATCGCTCCAGGCGAAATCGTTGCGGCGGATCGCCAGGTCGATGCCGGCGTTGAACGAGAAAGGCCCGCCGCCGGCCAGCAATTGGATCGATATTTCCGGGTGAGCGGCCTGGAACGCCGGCAGGCGTGGAATCAGCCAGCGCATCAGCAGGGTCGGTTCGCAGGACAGCACCAGTGGCGCCTCGGGGTCCGGTGCCCGCAGGCGGCTGGCGGTGTTCTCGATCAGGTCCAGGGCCTGGGTCACGCTGTGCAGCAGCTCGGCTCCGGCCGGCGTCAGAAATACCCGGTGGCTGCGGCGTTCGAACAGCGCCGTGCCCAGGTCCTCTTCCAGGGCGCGCACGGCGCGGCTGATGGCGCCGTGGGTCAGGTGCAGGGCGGCGCCGGCCTGGGTGAAGCTTTCCAGGCGTGCCGCTGCTTCGAAGCAACGCAAGGCGCCGAGGGGCGGCAGGCGTCGGCGCAATGTCTGTGAGTTTTTATCACTGAGAGTGTCAGTTTTCATCGATGGCTGTCCCCGTGCCGATCCCCATACAGTAGCGCCTGATTCTATAACCAAGGCGTATGTAACGTGACTGAACTGTTAGTCGTAATCACCATTACCATTCTTGCTGTACTCAGCCCCGGAGCCGATTTTGCCTTGGTAACGCGCAATAGCCTGATGCTCTCGCGCCGCCACGGTGTGTTCACTGCCCTGGGTATCGGGCTCGGGGTCATGCTGCATATCGGCTACAGCCTGCTGGGGGTGGGGGTGCTGTTGCAGCAGTCGCTGCTGTGGTTCACCGCGCTGAAGATTGCCGGGGCGCTTTATCTGATCTATCTGGGGATCAAGCTGTTGCGCGGCTCGGACCAGGGGCCGCACGAGGAGGGGGCGGCGAATGTCGAGACTTCGTCATGGGCGGCTCTGCGCAGCGGCTTTCTGACCAATGCGCTGAACCCCAAGACGATGATTTTCGTTCTCAGCCTGTTTATGCAGGTGATCCAGCCGGGCACGGCATTGCCGGTGCAGATCGGCTACGGGGGGATCATTGTCCTGGCTCACGTGTTGTGGTTCGTGGCGGTGGCGCTGTTTTTCTCGGCACCGGCCATTGCCAGTCGATTGCTGGGGTACAAGCGCCGTATCGATCAGGTATTTGGTGTGGTGCTGGTGGGGTTCGGGCTGCTGCTCAGCGTGCTGAGCCTGCAGCCCTGAAACACCTCAGGTGCTTTCCCGCACCCGCAGCTCGAAGCCCATGTCCACCACGGGCTCGGCCACGCTGTTGCCGGCCAGCAGGGTCAGCATCTGCTCGGCTGCACGGCGGCCGATGGCTTCCCTTGGGGTGCTGATACTGCTCAGGCGCGGCACCATGTGTTCCGAGGAGGGCAGGTCGTTGAAACCCAGCACCGCCACTTGCTCCGGAACCTTGATCCCGCAGCGCATGGCTTCCAGCAGTGCGCCCTGGGCCAGGTCGTCGTTGCCGAAGAAGATGGCGTCGACTTGTGGCTGGCTCTGCATCAGTTGCAGGAACAGTTCGCCGCCCAGGCCCACGGAGGATGGGCGTGGGGTCAGCAGTTCCAGATCGGGGTTGTATAGCCCGGCCTCTTGCAGGGCGCGACGGAAACCTTCACCCCGCAGCAGAGTGCGTTGATCCAGTTGTGCGCCGACGTAGGCCAGGTGCTTGCGACCACGGGAAATCAGGTGCTGGGCGGCAGTCTCGCCCGCGTTCAACTGGGAGAAGCCCACGCAATTGAGCCCGGCGCCGGGGTCCAGGTCCATCATGTAGACGCAGGGGATGTTGTTGGCCTCGATCATCCGCCGGGCGCTTTCGGTACGGTCAAAACCGGTCAGCAACAGACCCCGGGGCTGGTAGGTCATGTAGTTGCGCAGCAGGTTTTCTTCTTCGTCCCGGGAGTAGTGGTAGTTGCCGATCAGCACTTCGAAGCCCTTGGGCCGCAGGACCTGATGAATGGCTTCCAGGGTTTCGATGAACAGCAGGTTGGACAGCGACGGCACCAGCACCACCACCGACTGGCTCTGGGCCGAGGCCAGGGCACGGGCGGCGGAGTTGACCACGTAGTTCAGCTCCTGCGCGGCCTTCTGCACCTTTTCCACCAGCTCGGTGGCCACGCTGCTGACGCCGCGCAGGGCCCGGGAGGCGGTGATCGGACTGACGCCGGCCAGTCGCGCCACTTCGTTGAGGGTAGGGCGCCCCGTGGTACGGGAGCTTTTATCGTTTTTATGAGGGGTCATCAGACGGCTTGCCAAACAAAATTCAAGTCACTAAGGTAGCGCTGTCCTGAAACAGCTGCAATGCGTGAGCGAGGTGTGCCTGACCCTCACTCTTTGGTTTGGCGGACTATATACGCGGCAACCCACAAAAATGACAAGAAGGCGTCGGCAGACACTGTTTTTGTACTAGAACTAGAACTAGCGAAGGTAGCGCTGTCTGCGCGCTGAGGTGTTACATGAGTCAATCTATTACCGCCCTGGTCATCATGGGTGTTGCCGGCTGTGGCAAATCCAGCGTCAGCCAGGCGCTGTGCCAACGCAGCGGCGCCACGGCCATTGAAGGCGATACGTTCCACCCTGCCGCCAATATCGCCAAGATGAGCGCCGGCATTCCCCTCGACGACGACGACCGTGCCGGCTGGCTCGACAGCCTCTGCGATGAATTGCGTCGGACCCTGGCCGCCGGTCAGCGTCCGGTACTGACCTGCTCGGCCTTGAAGCGTAAATACCGTGAACGCCTGCGCGCAGCGACCCCCGGTCTGGGCTTTATCTTCCTCGAACTGACACCGTCAGTGGCCGCCGATCGCGTGGCACACCGGCCAGGGCATTTCATGCCTTCGACCCTGATCGACAGTCAGTTCGCCACCCTCGAATCCCCCGTGGGGGAGCCGCTCACCCTGGCCCTGGATGCCAGCACCCTGAGCGTCCAGCGCCTGGCCGAACTGGCCAACCAATGGTGGCTGGAGCATGGCCTTGAACCTTCACATTAAGTGCTGGCTCGAAATAGGTAGCGCTATCCCACTCGGCCCTTGTTTTTAACGCTTAAATAAAAACAACAAACCGGAGGCAATCCCATGTTTGGCATGTCCCAAGAGACCTATCTGCTGGTTGATGCAGTGGTCACTATCATCGGCCTGATCGTCTTGATCACCCGATTCAAGCTGCATCCCTTTATTGCTCTGACCATTGCCGCGGGGTTCCTCGGCCTGACCTCGGGCATGCCGGTAGACAAGATCATCAAGGCGTTCCAGGACGGTTTTGGTGGCGTGCTCGGTTTTGTCGGCATCATCCTGGCCCTGGGCACCATGCTCGGAAAAATGATGGCCGAGTCCGGCGGCGCCGATCAGATTGCCCAGACCCTGATCCGTTCGTTCGGCAAGGAGCGGGTGCAGTGGGCGATGATGTTCGCCGCGTTCCTGGTGGGCATCCCGCTGTTCTTCGAGATCGGCTTCGTGCTGCTGATCCCGCTGGTGTTCATCGTCGCCCGACGCACCGGGGTGTCGCTGATCAAGATCGGCATTCCACTGCTGGCTGGCCTGTCGGCGGTGCACGGCCTGGTGCCGCCGCATCCGGGGCCGCTGCTGGCCATCGGCGTGTTTGGTGCCGACATTGGCAAGACCATTCTCTACGGCCTGATCGTTGCTCTGCCGACGGCCATCATTGCCGGTCCGATCTACGGCACCTTCATCGCCAAATACATCCCGGGTCACCCGTCCCAGGAACTGGTGGACCAGCTGGCCCGTGAAAACACCTCGCAGAATCTGCCGAGCTTCAGCGTGACCTTGCTGACTGTACTGCTGCCGGTGTTCCTGATGCTGCTCAAGACCTTCGCCGACGTGGCGCTGCCGGACGGGCATTTCTTCCGCATCTGGATGGACATGATCGGCCACCCGATCAGTGCCTTGCTGCTGGCCCTGCTGCTGTCGCTCTACACCTTTGGCTACAAGCAGGGCATCGGCTCCAAGCAGATCCTCGGTTTGCTCGACGCCAGCCTGGCGCCTACCGCGGCGATCATCCTGATCATTGGTGCCGGCGGTGGTTTCAAGCAGATGCTGGTGACCAGCGGCGTGGGTGATGTGATCGGCCACATGGCGGTCAATGCGCAGATATCGCCGATCCTCCTGGCCTGGCTGGTGGCGGCGGTGATTCGTATCGCCACCGGTTCGGCCACCGTGGCCACCATCACGGGCGCGGGCATCGTGGTGCCGGTGGTGGGGATGATCCCCGGGGTCAACCGCGAACTGCTGGTGCTGGCCACCGGTGCCGGCTCCTTGATCCTGTCTCACGTCAACGACGCGGGCTTCTGGCTGGTCAAGCAGTACTTCAACATGACCGTGGCCGAGACCTTCAAGACCTGGACGGCGATGGAAACCATCCTCTCGGTGGTGGGCCTGATCTTCATCCTGTTGTTGTCGTTGGTGGTTTAAACGGCGGGGTTGTGGGCAAAGGCCCGAAGGGCCTTGCCCGGTGATCTACCGTCAGCCCTTGATAGGCTTCTGAATCGCCGCGAGTGCTACGCACTCGTTCGCAGCCTGCGGCAGCGGCTACAGTGCAGGCACAAAAAAACCGCATCGCTGCGGTTTTTTTGTGGCTGAAGGAGTCTCAGCTTTTCTGCACCAGGGCGTCGGCGCGGAACATCCCGCGAATACCGCGCACCGCCTGGCGAATCCGGTCCTGGTTTTCGATCAGGGCGAAGCGCACATGATCGTCGCCGTATTCACCGAAACCCACCCCCGGCGACACGCAGACCTTGGCCTCGGCCAGCAGCTTCTTGGCGAATTCCAGGGAGCCCAGGTGCGCATAGGCTTCGGGAATCTTGGCCCAGACGTACATCGAGGCCTTGGGGTTCTCCACCATCCAGCCCAGCTCGTGCAGGCCCTTGACCAGCACATTGCGCCGTTGCCGGTATTGCTCGGCAATGTCTTTCACGCACTGCTGGTCGCCTTCCAGGGCGGCAATCGCCGCCACTTGCAGCGGGGTGAAGGTGCCGTAGTCGTGGTAGCTCTTGATCCGCGCCAGGGCGTTGACCAGCTCCGGGTTGCCGACCATGAAGCCGATGCGCCAGCCGGCCATGTTGTAGCTCTTGGACAGGGTGAAGAACTCCACCGCGATGTCCTTGGCCCCGGGCACCTGCATGATCGACGGGGCTTTCCAGCCGTCGTAGACGATGTCGGCGTAAGCCAGGTCGTGGATCACCAGCACGTCGTACTGCTTGGCCAGGGCGATCACCCGCTCGAAGAAATCCAGCTCCACGCACTGCGCGGTGGGGTTGGAGGGGAAGCCCAGGATCATCATTTTCGGCTTGGGGATCGAACCGCGAATGGCCCGCTCCAGCTCGGCGAAGAAGTCCACTCCGGGCACCAGTGGCACCGAGCGCACCTGGGCGCCGGCGATCACCGCGCCGTAGATGTGGATCGGGTAGCTGGGGTTGGGCACCAGCACCGTATCGCCCTGGTCCAGAGTGGCCAGCATCAGGTGCGCCAGGCCTTCCTTGGAACCGATGGTGACGATGGCTTCGCTTTCCGGGTCGATATCGACCTCGTAGCGATCCTTGTACCAGCGGGAAATCGCCCGGCGCAGCCGTGGAATGCCTTTGGAGGTGGAGTAGCCGTGGGTGTCCTCACGCTGGGCAACGGTCACCAGCTTTTCGACGATGTGCGGCGGAGTCGCGCCGTCAGGGTTGCCCATGCTCAAGTCGATGATGTCTTCGCCGCGCCGACGCGCAGCCATCTTCAGCTCGGCAGTGATGTTGAAAACGTAAGGGGGGAGACGATCGATGCGCGCAAAGCGGCGCGGCGAACCTTGTTCGGCCATTGTTGCCTCGAAAAGACGTAAGCGCCCGGAACCGTCCGAGCGACGTTGGCCACTGCGGTGGCCTGCGGGGGCAGACGATAAAGGCGCTGGCGCGGGCTTGTCCAGAGCAGCGGAAAAATATTTTTGCGCTGCCGGCGGTTTGCCCGGCTGGCGGGTTTGCCGCTATAACGTGCACGCTTTTTGCCTGCAAGGACGGCGCCCGGCCTGTGCCTGATTCGTTCGGGCAGATCTGATGCCGCTCGGCAGCTCTTCGAACAACAGCGTCAAACAGGATGAATGATGGAGTTTACCAGCGGCTTTTTGCTGAGCCTTTCGCTGTGCCTGGACATCGGCGTGGCCAATATCGCGATGATCACCCTGGCCATGCAGCGCGGCTATTTCCAGGGCTTCTGCCTGGGCCTCGGGACTTGCGTGGGTGACCTGATCTACGCGCTGTTGGCCCTGGCCGGGATGACCGTACTGTTGCAGTACGAAACTGTGCGTTGGGTGCTGTGGATCGGCGGTTCGGCGCTGCTGGTGTATTTCGCGGCAAAGATGATCTACGCCGCCATTCATCACAGTGCGCTGCTGGCCACGGCGGGGGAGGCGGACCGCGGTTCGCCGCGCAAGGAGTTCCTGCGCGGGATCTTCCTGGCCATGTCTTCCCCCAGCGCGATCCTCTGGTTTGCCGCCGTGGGGGGCACCCTGATTGCCCGATCCGGTGGCGGCACGATTGCCGATTCCGGGTTGTTCCTGGCCGGCTTCTTTTGCGCCGGGCTGGTCTGGACCATGGGCCTGTGCCTGGCCGCGACCCAGGGCGGCAAGTTGCTGGGCGACAAGCTGTTGCGCTACTCCTACCTGGCATCTGCGGCGATCTTCTGCTATTTCGCGGTGTACGTGATCCTATCCGGTTATCAGGAGTTCATCGTCGGCGCCGGGGTGGTCGACCTTCCGGCGCTCTGATCCTGGCCCTGGCGATTGGCTTCTATACTTGCCGCCGTACCCATCTTTTCTGCGGCAGGAGTGGCATTCATGGATGAGCAAAAACAGGGCGCAGGTCCAGAACCGCGCTTCGAAAGAGAGCGTTTTCTGCTGATCGCCGGCTTCAGCGAGCGGTTTACCCCTGGCGCCAGCCAGGACATCGGTCAGCTCTGGCAGCGCTTCATCCCCCACATCGGCAAGGTGCCGGGGCAAGTGGATGAGGTGACCTACGGCATCTGTTGCAACCCCGATGGCCAGGGTGGCTTCGAATACCTGGCCGGAGTCGAGATCAGCAAGCTCGACGATTTGCCCGAGCGCTATCGCTGGATCGAGGTGCAGCCGCAGAACTATGCGGTGTTCGAGCACGGTGGCTCCTTGCAGGAACTGCCACAGACCTTCAACTACATCTGGAAGACCTGGCTGCCCCAGTCCGGTCGCGAGGCGGCCGATGCCCCGGAATTCGAGCGCTACAGCGCCGATTTCAACCCCGATACCGGCAGCGGCGTGGTGGAGGTCTGGCTACCGCTGAAAAGTGAATGATCCCCTCGGGGGCGCTGGCCGGCCCCCGATTCCCCCGGCCTTGGCCGCAATCTATACGCCGTCTTAATACCGCCCCCCGCAATCAGTGTCCGACCTTGATACGCCCTCACCTAACCTGCGTGGCGCAGAGGAGAGCGGCGGACGGCTCGTTCCCGACTCCCTGCCGGTGCCCGTTGCCGGGTGCCTGACCGGTTGCGCCCCGGGCCGCTGTCTGCGGTTGCGGCGCCGCCTCAATGGATTAAGGGGAAAAGCCTTGCTGACACTGGAATTCATCTACGGCGCCAGCGGTTTTTGCGCCGTGCTGCTGTTTGTCTACCTGGGTTACGCGCTGATCCGTGCCGAGAAATTCTGATGACCGCACCCAACGCTACCCCGGCATTTTCATTCGCCCGTCCGGGCATTCTCGAGAAAGGAAACCAGCCATGTACGACCTGATCTTCGTGGGCCTGTCCCTGGGGTTCTTTGTATTGACGGCCCTGGTCATCGTCGCCATGGGCAAGATTTGAACGGAGCATCGACATGTTGAGTACTGTGCTGGAATACGCGGTGATCCTCGGGGTAATGACCGGGCTCGCCGTACTCATGGGCAAATGGCTGGCCCGGGTCTTCAGCGGCCGCGGCCACGCCTTGCCCGAGCGGGCCACCTACCGCCTGCTGGGGATCGACCCCGGCGAAACCATGGGCTGGGCCCGCTATGGCTCGGCGCTGTTGCTGTCCAACGCGGCGATGATGCTCCTGGGCTACCTGGTGCTGCGCCTGCAAGCCGTCATGCCCCTCAACCCCCTGGGGTTGGCGGCGCAGACCCCGGACCTGGCGTTCAACACCACCGCGTCCTTTATCACCAACACCAACTGGCAGGCGTACTCAGGTGAAAGCAGCCTGTCGAACTTCAGCCAGATGGCGGTGATCACCTTCCTGATGTTCGTCGGCGCTACCGCCGGTGTTGTCGCCGCGGCCGGCTTCATTCGCGGCCTGAGCCGTTCCAGCTCGGCGGATATCGGTAACTACTGGGTCGACTTCACCCGCACCCTGTACCGGGTGATGCTGCCTTTGTGCCTGGTCATGGCCCTGGTCTATGTCTGGCAGGGCATGCCCCAGACCCTCAACTCCCAGGCCCTGGCCACCACCCTGGAAGGCGCCCAGCAGCAGTTGATCGTCGGCGCCGTGGCCAGCTTCGAGTCGATCAAGCACATCGGCACCAACGGTGGTGGCTTCTTCAGCATGAACGCCGCCCACCCGTTCGAGAACCCGACCCCGCTGACCAACGTCCTGCACATCCTCAGCATGTTGCTGATCCCTTCGGCACTGACCTACGCCTTCGGCAGCATGCTGCTGCGTCGGCGTCAGGGCTGGGTGTTCTTCGGCACTTTCCTGGTGATGTTCGTCGGCTTCCTGGCCATTGTCTTCACTGCGGAGCAGGGCGGTAATCCGCTGCTGACCCAGGTCGGTGCCGACCAGCAACTGTCGGCAACCCAGAGTGGCGGCAACATGGAAGGCAAGGAACTGCGCTTCGGCATCGCCGACACCGCGCTGTTCGTCACCACCACCACGGGCGCCACCACCGGTTCGGTGAACGCCATGCATGACTCGCTGACTCCCATGGGCGGTTTCGTGCCCCTGGCGCAGATGATGCTCAACTGCGTGTTTGGCGGTGACGGCGTGGGCTTTATCAACCTGATCCAGTACGCCCTGCTGACGGTGTTCCTGGTGGGCATGATGATCGGCCGCAGCCCGGAATTCCTCGGCAAGAAGATCGAGGCCCGGGAGATCAAGCTGGTGATGCTCTCGGTGCTCGCGCACCCGATCTGCATCCTCGGTTTCACCGCCCTGGCAGCGTTGTGGCCGGACACCATGAACAGCCTCAACAACCTTGGCCCCCATGGTTTCAGCGAGGTGCTCTACGCCTACGCCTCGGGTACCGCCAACAACGGTTCGGCGTTTGCCGGGCTCAATGCCAACACGCCGTTCTTCAACACCACCATCGGTCTGGCGATGCTCATGGGGCGTTTCTTCACCATGCTGCCGATGCTGGCCGTGGCCGGTTCCCTGGCGGCGAAAAAGAACATCCCGGCCGGTGCCGGCACCATTCCCACTGCCACGCCGCTGTTCATGTTCCTGGTGGTGTTCGTGGTGCTGGTGGTGGGTGGCTTGACTTTCCTGCCGGCCCTCGCGCTCGGCCCGCTGGTGGAGCAACTGCAGTTGCTGGCCGGCCAGACTTACAAGTAAGGGGTTGTGATGACGACGCAAATGCAAACCCAAGGCACCACTGCGGTGCTGTTCAAGGGCCTGTTGCGCCCGGTGCTGGTGGCGGCGGTGTTCTTCATGCTGCTGACCGGGCTGGCCTATCCGCTGGCGACCACCGTGCTGGCCAACCTGCTGTTCCCGTTTCAGGCCCAGGGCAGTCTGGTGCAGCGTGACGGGGTGGTGGTGGGCTCGGCACTGATCGGTCAGTCCTTCAGTCGCCCGGAGTATTTCCAGGGCCGCCCGAGCATGACCCTGGGCAGCGATCCGCTGGACCCGAGCAAGAGCGTGCCCCAGCCCTACAACGCCGGGGCCAGTGGTGCCAGCAACTTGGGCCCCACCAACCAGAAACTGGTGGACAGCGTAGCCGCGCGGGTCAACGCCTATCGCCAGCTCAACGGCCTGGCGGCGGACATGCAGGTACCGGTGGACGCGGTGACCGCTTCGGCTTCCGGCCTGGACCCGCACATCTCCTTGGCCAACGCCCAGCTGCAATTGAACCGGGTGGCCCGCCTGCGCAACCTGCCGCTGGCCGATCTGCAGGCGCTGCTGCAGGACCACAGCGAAAGCCGCACCTTCGGCCTGCTGGGCGAGCCCCGGGTCAATGTGCTGCAACTCAATCTCGCGCTGGATGCCCTGGCACCCGTGCATGCCTCGCCCCTTGCGGTCAGTGAGTAAGAGATACCGATCATGAGTAATAACCCTCGTATAGCGTTGTTCGACCGTGGGCTGCTGTTCACGGCGTGCCTGGATGCGGTGAAGAAGCTGCTGCCTCAGGCGCAGTGGAAGAACCCGGTGATGTTCGTGGTCTACCTGGGCAGCATTCTCACCACCCTGCTGTGGTTCCAGTCCCTGGGCGGTGAAGGCGAGGCCTCCAGCGGCTTCATCCTCAGCATCACCCTGTGGCTGTGGTTCACCGTGCTGTTTGCCAACTTCGCCGAAGCCCTGGCCGAGGGCCGCAGCCGGGCCCAGGCCGCGAGCCTCAAGGGCATGAAGCGCCAGACCCTGGCCAAGCTGTTGCAGCAGCCCAAGCATGGCGCTGCCTGGTTGCCCATGGCTGCCAGCGAGCTGCGCAAGGACATGGTGGTGCTGATCGAAGCCGGCGACCTGGTGCCTTTGGATGGCGAGGTCATCGAAGGCGTGGCCACGGTGGACGAGAGCGCCATTACCGGTGAATCGGCGCCGGTGATCCGCGAGGCCGGGGGCGACTTCTCCTCGGTCACCGGCGGCACCAAGGTGCTGTCCGACTGGCTGGTGGTGCGCATCAGCGTCAACCCCGGTGAGTCGTTCCTGGACCGCATGATCTCCATGGTGGAATCGGCCAAGCGCCAGAAGACCCCCAACGAGGTGGCCCTGACCATTCTCCTGGTGGGGCTGACCCTGCTGTTCCTGCTGGTGATCGTGACCCTGAGCCCGTACTCGATCTTCGCCGTGGCCATGAGCGGCACCGGCAGCGTGATCAGCGCCACGGTGATGGTGGCGTTGCTGGTGTGCCTGATTCCCACCACCATCGGCGGCCTGCTCTCGGCCATCGGCGTGGCGGGTATGAGCCGGATGATGTCGGCCAATGTCATCGCCACTTCCGGGCGCGCTGTGGAAGCCGCTGGTGACGTCGACGTGCTGCTGCTGGACAAGACCGGCACCATCACCCTGGGCAACCGTCAGGCCAGCGCCTTCCTGCCGGCCCCGGGAATCAAGGACAGCGAACTGGCGGACGCCGCGCAACTGGCCTCCCTGGCGGATGAAACCCCGGAAGGCCGCAGCATCGTGGTGCTGGCCAAGCAGAAGTTCGACATCCGTGGCCGCGACATCGAGGCCCTGGGCGCCAGCTTCGTGCAGTTCAGCGCGCAGACCCGCATGAGCGGCGTCGACCTGCCGCAGGGGCGCAGCATCCGCAAGGGCGCGGCCGATGCCATTCGCCGGCACATCGAAGCCCTGGGTGGCAGCTTCCCGCCGGCCTTGCAGGCCAAGGTCGACGAAGTCTCCCGGCGCGGCAGCACGCCACTGGTGGTCAGCGACGGCGCCCAGGCCCTGGGCGTGGTGGAACTCAAGGATGTGGTCAAGGGCGGGATGAAGGAGCGCTTTGCCGAACTGCGGCGCATGGGCATCAAGACCGTGATGATCACCGGCGACAACCGTCTGACCGCGGCGGCGATTGCCGTGGAGGCCGGGGTCGATGATTTCCTCGCCGAGGCCCGTCCCGAGGACAAGCTGCAACTGATCCGCGACTACCAGGCCAAGGGCAAGCTGGTGGCCATGACCGGCGACGGCACCAACGACGCCCCGGCGCTGGCCCAGGCCGACGTCGCGGTGGCGATGAACAGCGGCACCCAGGCGGCAAAGGAAGCCGGCAACATGGTCGACCTGGACAGCAACCCGACCAAGCTGATCGAGGTGGTGGAAGTCGGCAAGCAGATGCTCATGACCCGCGGCGCCCTGACTACCTTCAGCGTGGCCAACGACGTGGCCAAGTATTTTGCTATCGTACCGGCCGCGTTCGTCGCCACTTACCCGCAATTGGGCGCGTTGAACGTGATGCAACTGACCAGCCCGAACTCGGCGATTCTCAGTGCGGTGATCTTCAACGCGCTGATCATCGTGTTCCTCATCCCCCTGGCGCTCAAGGGGGTGAAGTATCGGTCCATCGGCGCGGCGGCCTTGCTTAACCGCAACCTGCTGATCTACGGACTGGGCGGGGTGCTGGTACCCTTTGCCGGGATCAAGCTGATTGACATGCTGCTGGCCGGGCTTGGCCTGGTTTGACGCAAGGACAGGCAATGCGGCGCTCCCTGGGGGCGCCGCATTGTTCATTTAAGGAAGCTCATGACTGTGCTTGATGCAAGTCCTGCGCCCCGCGACGGGCGCCCCGATCCCGATGCGCTGCTGGAAAAGCTGCAACAGGACGAACAAGCCGCCCAGCGCGGCAAGCTGCGGATCTATTTCGGTTCCAACGCCGGGGTCGGCAAGACCTGCGCCATGCTCACCGCCGCCCGCAATGAAGTGGCCCTGGGCCGCGATGTGGTGGCCGGGGTGGTGGAAACCCACGGCCGGCGGGAAACCGCCGAGCTGCTGCAAGGCCTGGAGGTGCTGGAGCGTCACAGCCTGATGCACCGCGACTATGCCTTGCCCGAATTCGACCTGGACGCGGCCCTGGCGCGACGTCCTTCGGTGTTGCTGGTGGACGAGTTGGCCCACAGCAACGTCCCCGGTTCCCGGCATCCCAAACGCTGGCAGGATGTGGAAGAACTGCTGCGGGCCGGGATCGATGTCTGGACCACCCTCAACGTCCAGCACCTGGAAAGCCTCAACGACATCGTCAGCGGCATCATCGGCATCCGCGTGCGCGAGACGGTGCCTGATCACCTGTTCGATGAGGCCCACGAAGTGCTGGTGATCGACCTGCCACCGGACGACCTGCTGCGTCGCCTCAAGGACGGCAAGGTCTACATGGGGCCCCAGGCCGAGCGCGCTTCACGCAATTTTTTCCGCAAGGGCAACCTGTTGGCCCTGCGCGAGCTGACCCTGCGCCGTACCGCCGACCGGGTCGATGCGCAAATGCGCGACTATCGCCGCGAGCGTTCGATCAATGCCCTGTGGCCGGCCCGTGAGCGCTTGCTGGTGGGGATCGCCGGCGACCCGGCGGACGAACGCCTGGTGCGCGAGGCCGCGCGCCTGGCGCAGAAACTCGAAGCCGACTGGATCGTCGTGCACGTGGCCTCGGCGCAACGTCGTGGCCACGGCGCCAGCCGTTATGCGGCGGCGATGAAGACCCTGGCCCTGGCCGCCGAGTTCGGCGCCGAGACCGCGACCCTGCCCGGCCTGGACGTGGCCGAGGCGCTGGTGGCCTGTGCCCGCGAGCACAATGCCAATCGCCTGGTGCTGGGCCATTACCCGCGCAAGGTCTGGCAGTTCTGGCATCAGTCGGTGAGTGATCGCATCAGCCGCCAGCATCCGGAAATCGATCAGATCGTGATCGCCAACGGGCCCTTGAGCCGGCGCCCGGCCGCTGCGGACAAGCCAGAGGCCGGTTTGACCCCGAGCCGAGCGCCGGCCTATCTGTGGGCCAGCCTGGCCTGTTTTGCCGCCACTGCAGTGGCGGCGCTGCTGCTGAAGGTGTTCGACCCGGCCAACGTGGTGATGTTGTTCCTGCTCACTGTGGTTCTGGTGGCCTTGCGTTTCGGGCGGGGGCCGGGTGTCTGGGCGGCCATGCTGGCGGTGCTGTGTTTCGACTTCTTCTTCGTCCAGCCGGTGTTGTCGTTCACCGTCAACGACACCCAGTATTTCTTCACCTTCGCCTTGATGCTTGGCATTGCCCTGATCACCGGCCAGCTCACCGCGCGGCTGCGCCACCAGGCCCGCACTGCCGCCGAAGGCGAGCGCCGCGCCACCTCCCTGGCCGGGCTGGCTCGGGAGTTGTCGGCGGCACTGACCGAGGAGCAGATCTGCGCCGTGGCCCTGCGCACCTTCAGCGGGGTGTTCGAGGCCCGGGTCGGATTGGCGCTGCCGGATGCGGACAATCGCGTGCGAGCCTTGAATGCCAATACCCTGGCGATTGATGAAAGCATTGCCCAGTGGGCCTATGACCACGACCAGCCGGCAGGCAGCGGCACCGACACCCTGGCGGCGGCCAAGGGCTGCTACCTGCCGCTCAAGGCGCCGATGCGCGTGCGCGGGGTGCTGGTGCTGGAGCTGGCGGACGCCGAACGCCTCAACGAACCCGAGGAGCAGCGCCTGCTGGAGGCCTGTATGAGCCAGCTGGCAATCGCCCTGGAGCGGGTGCATTACGTCGAAGTGGCGCAGAGCACCGTGGTGCAGATGGAAGGCGAACGCATGCGCAACACTTTGCTCGCCGCTATTTCCCATGACTTGCGCACTCCGCTGACCACCATCATCGGGGCCGCCGATGCCGCGTTGCCCCATGCCCCCAGTGGCCCGCTGCCCGAGCTGTTGCATGGCATCCATGATCAAGCCACGTCGATGCAGCGCCTGATCGAAAACCTGTTGGACATGGCGCGCATGCAGGAACGCGGGGTGCGCCTCAAGCGTCAGTGGAATTCCCTGGAGGAGATTGTCGGCAGCGCCCTGCGCCAGTTGCGCGAGCCCCTGGCCAGACATGAACTGCGGGTGACCATGGCGCCCCATCTGCCGCTGGTGGAGGTGGATGCGCTGCTGCTGGAACGGGTGCTGGTGAACCTGCTGGACAACGCCGCCAAGTACACCCCTGCCGGCACCCTGGTGCAGATCACGGCCCGCCAGGTGGACCAGCAGATCATCCTGCAGGTCAGCGACTCCGGCCCCGGCTGTCCCAAGGGCAGTTCCCCGGACAGCCTGTTCGAGGCCTTCAGCCGTGGCCAGCAGGAGTCCGCGGTGGCCGGGATCGGCCTGGGGCTGGCCCTGGCCAAACGGATTGTCGAGGCCCATGGCGGGCGTATCGAGGCCCAGCCTCACGCCGACGCCGGGCTGAGTTTTGTCATCACCTTGCCGGCGGGACAACCGCCATCCATGGAAGCCCTATGAGCAACCCACGCATCCTGATTGTCGAGGACGAAGCCAACATCCGCCGTTTTGTCGGCATTGCCCTGGAGGACGAAGGTTTCCAGGTGTTCGAGGCCGACAGCGTCAAGCGCGCCCTGATCCATGCCGCCAGCCGCCAGCCGGATCTGGTGATCGTCGACCTGGGCCTGCCGGATGGCGATGGCAAGCAATTGATCAGCGAGCTGCGCGGCTGGCTGGCGGTGCCGATCCTGGTGCTGTCGGCCAGGGACCGCGAAGACGAGAAAGTCGCCGCCCTGGATGCCGGCGCTGATGATTATCTGGTCAAACCCTTCGGGGTGCCGGAGTTGCTGGCGCGCATTCGCGCACAACTGCGGCGCCACGGCCAGAGCGGCGCAGTGGCGGCCACCAGCAAGGTGGCCTTCGGTGCCATCGAGGTCGACCTGGCCACCCATGAGGTGCGCCGCGAAGGGCAGTTGGTGCACCTGACACCCATCGAATACCGTCTGCTCTGTGCCCTGATCCGCGGCCAGAGCCGGGTCCTGACCCATCGCCAACTGCTGCTGGAGGTCTGGGGCCTGGACTATGTCGACCGCGCCCATTACTTGCGGGTGCACATGGCCCATCTGCGGCAGAAGCTGGAGGCTGATCCGGCTCAGCCCCAGCACCTGATCACCGAGTTGCAGGTGGGTTATCGCCTGGTGGGGCTCTGATCCTGCCTGGTGGCGCCGCTCAGGGCTTTTTTGCCGCGACGCCGCTCATGTACAAAATCGATGTACAAGGTGATGCAGCCGAAGGCGGTGATGCTGAACAGCACAAGAAGGCCGATCTGGATGTTGCTCATGGGGAAAGTCCTGTGGGCAAGACGCGGCAGGACCGGCTTGATGGGGCCGGCCAGGAGGCGTCGGGGATCAGATAGATAATCCCTGGGCGCCGCCCTTGCCAGGGTTTATATGAAAGCTTTACGGCGGCCCCGACTATCCCTATGCCCTGCATACGCCAGGCTCCCGGCAACGCCACTCTTGCTAGAATCGGCCACCCTTCACCGTCTTCAGGTTGCCTCCCATGACTGCTTCGACCCCGCTGATCCGTACCGTCCTGCCCACCGACCTGGATGCTTGCTTTGCCATCGAGACCCTGGCCTACGAAGGCGACGAAGCCGCGACTCGGGAAAAGATCGCTACCCGCATCGCCACCTGGCCCGAGGGCTTTATCGTCGCCGAAGTGGAGGGCGCAGTGGCCGGCTTCATCAACTCCGGTGCCACCTTCGAGGTGCAGATGGCCGACGAAGCCTTCAAGGAACTGATCGGTCACGACCCGGCCGGTTCCGAAGTGGTGATCATGTCGGTGGTGGTGCATCCGGATTTCCAGGGCCAGGGTCTGTCCCGGCAACTGTTGCAAGCCTTCATTGCGCGCATGACCGAGCTGGGCAAGGCGCGCATCCACCTGATGTGCAAGGAACGCCATGTGCCGCTCTACGAGCGCTTTGGCTTCGTCTATGTCAAGGCGTCGGCGTCGGACCACGGCGGCATGGCCTGGCATGAGATGGTGCGGGGGTTGTAAGTCCCAGGCATGCCCCTGATGCACAAGGGGCGCCGGCGTAGGGGCTTTTCAGGGGGCTGCTAAGCAGGAGTGCCCTTGAGTTGAAGTGCTGAACTCAAAACGCCAGGACCATCCTGCGTTCATAACCCATCCGGCCTTTGCAGGCTTCGCCATTCTCGACCCAGCCCAGCTTGAGATAGAGCTGGAGTGCGGCCTGGTTGTCGGCATCCACCGCCAGCATCAGGCCCTTGAGCTGCGGCCACTCCTGGAGCGCGGCGCCGGGCAGGGCTTGCAGGCAGGCGGTGCCCAGTCCCTGGCCTTGGAACGGCAGGTCCACTTGCAGGGCGTGCAGGGTGGCGTGGTCGGCCTCGGCCCAGGCCGGCAGGCAAGGCGCGTGCTTGAGCAGCAGGAACGCCACCGGCCGTTCGTCGCTGAGCAGGGCAAAGCCCTTGATGGCGCCAGCCGGTGCATTGCCCAAGGTGTACAGCGCGCCATGGATATCCCCGGAAAACGCTCTCTGTTCAGGCCGTACTTCAAGGCTCAGCAGTTGGGCACGCTGATGGCTGTCGAGCTGTTCATAAGGCACGAGACGAGTGGTCACTGGCGGGACTGTCCAGGGGAGGGAAGGGGGCGGATTCTAGCGATTTTGCCCGAGCGGTAAAATTTTTTATCGAGGTTGTCGATTGTCTGGCTGGCCAGACGACTAAGGGTGTACCGAGCATTCAAGTGCGCTCTTGCAGGGGCTGCCCGGTGCCGGTTGATTCCACCCTTGAGGAGTTTTGCCATGCACAACCCATCCAGCGAAGCACAGATCCGTAGCCTGATCGGCCATTGGCAGCAGGCGGTGGTCGCCAGGGACATCGAGCGTATCGTCAGCTTTTACGCCGATGACATCGTCTCTTTCGACGCCGTCGGCGCCCTGCAGTATTCGGGCAAGGCGGCCTACCGTGAACATTGGCAAGCCTGCATGCAGGAGTGCCCGGGGCCGGGCATCTTCGAGTTCCACCAGCTGCAGGTGCGGGCCGCCGAGGCGCTGGCGTTCGCCCATTGGCTGGCCCATTGCGGGGGCACCGATGCCCAAGGGCAGACCAAGGCCTGCTGGATGCGGGTGAGCGCCGCCTATGAGCTGCGCGACGGGCAGTGGCAAGTGGTGCATGAACACTGGTCGGCGCCGTTCGACATGCAGACCGGGACCACTCAGTTCGATCTGCAACCTTGATGAGCGGGCGGTTCGCCAAAGGACAAAACAGCAACCATAGTTGATCAGCCCGAACCCGGAGACACCCATGAAATACCTCTGTCTGGTCTACAGCGATGAACATTTGTTGCACAGCCTGCCCGAGAGCCCCAAGGACGCCGAGTGCCAGGCCTATGCCGAGTCGGTCCAGGGCAGCGGACGGATGCTTGCCGCCGAGGCGTTGCAATCGATACAGACCGCCACCACGGTGCGCATGCGTGGCGGCAAGCTCTCCATCACCGATGGTCCGTTCGCCGAAACCAAGGAGCAACTGGCCGGTTTCTACCTGATCGAGGCCAGGGATTTGAATGAAGCGATCCAGGTGGCGGGGAACATTCCGGCGGCCCGGGTCGGCAGTGTCGAAGTGCGTCCTGTGCGTGAACTCAATCCCTGATAACAAGCATAAGCAGGAGTTT
This sequence comes from Pseudomonas sp. RC4D1, assembly GCF_018390395.1. Taxonomy (NCBI): domain Bacteria; kingdom Pseudomonadati; phylum Pseudomonadota; class Gammaproteobacteria; order Pseudomonadales; family Pseudomonadaceae; genus Pseudomonas; species Pseudomonas sp. RC4D1. The sequence continues at coordinate 1,479,510 of NZ_JAHBAW010000002.1, read as the reverse complement.
GCCAATGACCTTTTCAACAGTCGGCCGCCAGGCCGCCGAGCATGAACTGTCCATCAGCCGCTTGATCGATGCGCCGCGGGCCAGGGTGTTTCGCGCCTGGACCGAGCCGGCGTTGCTGGCGCAATGGTGGGGGCCGCACGGCATGACCACCCCGGAGTGTGAAATGGATCTGTGGGTCGGTGGCCAGTTTCGCACGTTGATGCGGGCTGCGGACGGTGCCGAATACCCGACCATGGGGGTGTTCCTGGAGATCCACGCGCCGTCGCGCCTGGTGTTCACCGATGCCTATGTGCCGGGCTGGATTCCTTCGGGCAAGCCGTTCATGACCGCTGAAGTGACCTTCGAGGAGCAGGACGGCAAGACGCTCTACACCGCCCGCGCCATGCATTGGAGCGAAGCCGATCGGCAAGCCCACGAAGCCATGGGATTTCACCAGGGTTGGGGAGAGAGCCTGGAGCGTCTGGTGGCCCTGGTGACCCAAGGCATGGCGGACTGATGCCGGGTCAATCCGGTGAGGCCGTGCAGGTCCTGGTGGCGCGGGTCTACCGCGAGCAATCGCGGCGCATTCTCGCCACCCTGATCCGCCTGCTGGGGGATTTCGACCTGGCTGAAGAGGCCTTGCACGAGGCCTTCTTTGTCGCCGTGGAGCGTTGGCAAAAGGACGGCGTCCCGGACAATCCTCGGGCCTGGCTGGTGTCCGTCGGACGCTTCAAGGCCATCGATGCCTTGCGCCGGCGGGCGCGCTTCGCCGCTTCCCAGGCGGCGCTGGTCAGCCAGCTGGAGCACCTGGAACAGCACGACTGGGACGGTGAGGACGTGCAAGACGATCGCCTGCGGTTGATCTTCACCTGTTGCCACCCGGCGCTGGCGGCAGACGCCCAGGTGCCACTGACCCTGCGGGAAATCTGCGACCTGAGCACCGAGGAAATCGCCCGGGCCTTTCTTGTCTCTCCGGCCACCATCGCCCAGCGTATCGTGCGGGCCAAGGCGAAGATCCGCGACGCCGGAATTCCCTATCAGGTGCCGACGCTGGACGAGTTGCCCGAGCGCCTGGACAGTGTCTTGCGAGTGATCTACCTGGTGTTCAACGAAGGCTATTCGGCGTCCATGGGGGCCGAGTTGACCCGTGAGGACCTGACCCGTGAAGCGATACGCCTGGGGCGCCTGCTGCTGGAGCTGTTACCGGAAGCGGAGGTATTGGGCCTGCTGGCCCTGATGCTGTTGCACGAGTCGCGACGTGGGGCGCGACTCTCCAGCACGGGCGAGTTGATCCTGCTGGATGAGCAGGACCGCTCCCTGTGGCAGCGGGCCTTGATGGACGAAGGCTGTGCCCTGGTGGAGCGCGGGTTGCGCAGCGGACGCGGCGGAGCCTATTGCCTGCAGGCGGCGATTGCCGCGGTGCATGCCGAGGCTCCCAGCGCCGAACAGACCGATTGGCCGCAGATCGTCGGCCTGTATGAGGTGTTGCTGCGGCTGCAGCCTTCGCCGGTGATCGAGCTCAACCGTGCCGTGGCCCTGGCCAAGCGTGACGGCCCCGCGGCCGGCCTGGAGCAGGTGGAGGCCATCCTGCAGCGCGGCGACTTGCAGGATTACCACCTGATCCACGCTGCCCGTGCCGACTTCTGCCGGCAGTTGGGGCGAGTCGAGGCGGCGCGGGAGTCCTATCAAAGAGCCTTGGCCCTGACCCGGCAAGCTCCGGAACGGCGTTTTCTCGAAGCGCGCCTGGCCCAACTGGTCTCCAGCTCTGCGTAGCTTTACAGGGCGCGCTCTACAGGGGCGGATACCCGAGCTGCCTCACTCCAGCATCCGCCCCAATAGCCAGCTCCCGGCCGGCCCGGGCGGGTGCAGGCGCGACCAGAGGGCATCCACCACCACCTTGCGCGGCCAGCCGCGTACGTTCAGTTCCTGCAATTTGCCGGCGCCAAAGCCTTCCACCAGCCAGCTCGGCAACGGCGCCCAGCCAAAACCGCCCTGGGCCATTTCCAGCAGCATCAGGTAGCTGGGCGCCGACCAGACCCGTCCCTGGGGACGGCTGTCGTAGGGGTTGAGCACCGTCGCCAGGCGCAGCTCCCGGTGCTGGCGCAGGGCTTCCTGATCGACGTGCTCGAGCCGGGCCAGCGGATGCTTGCGGGAGACGTACAGGGACATTTCACCCTGTTCATCCAGGGTCTGGTGATCCAGGTCCGCCGGGTAATCGGCCTGCATCTCGGCAAAGGCGATGTGCGCCCGGCCACTTTGCACCAGGGCGATCAGGTCTTCGCATTCGGCAATCAGGCATTCCAGTTCCAGGTCCGGGTAACGCTGCTCGAAGGCGCTCAGGCAGCTTTCAAAGCGATCCGACTGATAGGTGTCGGACAGGGCAACGGTAAGTTTCGCCTCGACTCCCTGGGACAGTTGGCTGGCGGCCATTTCCAGGCGGCTGGTGGCCGCGAGGATTTCCTCCGCGTGCTGCAGCATCACCTGCCCGGCGGGGGTCAGGCCGGGCTTGCGGCTGGCCCGATCGAACAATTGCACATTGAGGTCGATTTCCAGGCTGGCCACCGCCGCGCTGATGGTGGACTGGCTCTTGCCCAGCTTGCGGGCGGCGGCGGAAAAGGAACCCTGGGTCGCTGCCTGGACGAACGCCAGCAGCACTTCGTGTGAGGCCATAAACTATCGCCTTGGTCGATGGTTATTGATTATGAAGTATCGACCTGATCCTGGAAGATCGCCAACACATTCACTCAAGGAGCACGGCAATGAGCCTGCACAAATCCCTTACCGAACGTATTTTCCAGGCTGTAGGTTTTGAGCTGCTGGCCGTGCTGATCTGCACGCCGCTGCTGTCCTGGATCATGGATAAACCCATGGCTGACATGGGCCTGGTGACCATCGGCATCGGCCTCTTGGCGCTGATCTGGAACGTGGTGTTCAACGGTCTGTTCGATCGTCTGCTCAAGCGCCTGCAACTTGCACGCAATGGTTGGACCCGGGTCCTGCATGCCCTGCTGTTCGAAGGCGGTCTGGTGGCGATGGGTGTACCGCTGATTGCCTGGTGGTTGAATGTCAGCCTGTTGCAGGCGTTCATCCTCGATATCGGCGTGCTGTTGTTCTTTCTGCCCTACACCTACCTCTACCACTGGGCCTACGACGTACTGCGGGACAAGTGGTTGCAACAGCGTCTGGCTCATTGAGCCGCAGGCCTTTGTGATAGTCGCCGGTTTCGGCCGGCGAAAACCCACGGGGGGCCTATTATGGCGTAGAGGTCTGCGAGCTGATTTCAGACAGAACTGGACACCGTCCTCGGGTTTTTCTGAAAATGTGCGTCCGCTGGAGGCCGTCACTGAACCAGCAGCCCTCCCGACTATCTGAAGACCATGACTATTTCCCGCAACTGGATCATCTGCGAGCACTGCGATTCGCTGTACGAATCCGTGCCGCTCGGCAAAGGCCAGGCCGCTCAGTGCTCGCGCTGTGGCGCGTTGCTGGCCCGTGCCCGCTACATGAACGTGCAGCAGCTGTTCGCCTTGTCGATTACCGCCGGGTTGTTGTTCGTCTTCGCCAATCTGTTTCCGGTGATCAAGATCAGCCTCGAAGGCCTGAGCAACGAAGCCACGCTCTGGCAATCGGTAGAAGCCCTGGCCCAGGGCCGCATCAGCCTGATTGCGGCGATCACCGGCCTGACCATCATTCTGGCGCCGTGCCTGCAGATCATTCTGCTGTGCTGGGTGCTGGGGTTCGCCAATTTCGATCGCGCCGCGCCAGGCTTCAAGGCCTGCATGCGGGCTCTGGAGCACCTGCGGCCGTGGAGCATGCTGGAGGTGTGCCTGCTGGGCATTCTGGTGGCCATCGTCAAGCTCGCTGGCATGCTCGATGTGCACCCCGGCCTCGGGCTCTGGGCCCTGGCCATGCTGACGGTGCTGATCATCCTGATTTCCGGCAAGGACATCCGCTATCTGTGGGATGACCTGGAGGGTCGCTACTGATGAATACGCCCCCTTACGCCCGGGACTATCAACTGATGCTCTGCCACACCTGCGGCCAGGTCTGCGAGCAATCCGAGCACCAGTGCCCCCGATGCGACTCCGTGGTCCATGCGCGCAAGCCCAACAGCCTGGCGCGGACCTGGGCCTTTCTCGTGGCCAGCCTGATCTTCTATATTCCGGCCAACCTGCTGCCGGTGATGCACACCAGTATTTTTGGCAGCGCCAGTGAAAACACCATCATGAGCGGCGTGGTGGAGTTCTGGAGACACGGCTCCTGGGACATCGCCCTGTTGATCTTCATCGCCAGCGTGGTGGTGCCCTGCATCAAGTTCTTTGTCCTCGGCACCTTGCTGGTGACCTGCCAGCGCCGCAGCCTCTGGGCCCAGCGCGAGCGTGCCAGGCTGTACCGTTTTATCGAGGTGATCGGCTATTGGTCGATGCTCGATGTGCTGGTGGTGGCCCTGGTGGCGGCCCTGGTGCAGTTTCGGGCCCTGAGTTCCATCGATCCGCGGATGGGCATTCTGTTTTTTGGTTTGGTGGTGGTGCTGACGATGTTGGCGGCCATGAGTTTCGATCCCCGGCTTATCTGGGATGTAGAGGTTGAAGATGTCTGATCATCCAGGTTCCAAGGCGGCAGGTTCCCAGCCGGCTCCCGGCGCTCCGGCGCTGCGTACGCGGCGTTTTAATGTCTCGCTGGTGTGGTTGGTGCCCATTGTCGCGGCCTTGGTGGGGCTGTCGATGGTGGTCCACAACTCGCTGTCGGCCGGGCCGGAAATCACCATCAGTTTCCAGACTGCCGAGGGCCTGGAAGCCAACAAGACCCAGGTCAAGTACAAGAACGTGGTGATCGGCAAGGTGACCTCCATCGCCTTGAGCGATGATCGCCGCAAGGTGCTAGCCAAGGTCGAGCTGGATCAGTCCGCCGAACCTTTCACCGCCGACGACTCGATGTTCTGGGTGGTGCGCCCGCGCATTGGCGCCAACGGCGTTTCCGGGGTCGATACCTTGCTCTCCGGGGCCTTTATCGGCGCCGATGCCGGCAAGTCGGAGAAGCGCAAGAACAGCTTCAAGGGCCTGGAAACCCCGCCGCTCATTACCTACGGGCAGAAGGGCAAGCGCTTCACCCTGCACACCGACGACCTGGGCTCCCTGGACATCGGTTCGCCGGTCTACTACCGGCGCATCGAAGTGGGGCAGGTGGTGTCCTATCAGTTGGCCAACAGCGGCAAGGGGGTGGACGTGAAGATCTTCGTCAACGCGCCCAATGATAAGTACGTCACCACCGACAGCCGATTCTGGAACGCCAGCGGTGTGGATGTGACCCTGGGCGCCAACGGCTTGAAGGTCAACACCGAGTCGGTGTCCTCGATCCTTGCTGGCGGCATCGCCTTCGTCGAACCCAAGTACAGCCCCAACGCCAAGCCGGCCGAGGAGAATGCCGAATACACCCTGTTCGGCGATCAGGATACGGCGCTGGCTCCGCCGGACGGCGCGCCGTATTACATCCGCATGCGCTTTGACCAGGCCCTGCGCGGCCTGTCGCTCAATGCCCCGGTGGAGTTCCTCGGGGTGAACATCGGCAAGGTGGTGTCCATGGACCTGGACTACGACGAACAGCGCAAGTATTTCCCGACCCTGGTAGGGGCGGTGATCTATCCCGAGCGCCTGGGCAAGGCCCATGAAAAACTGGTGAAGCAGACCGGCGGCGAAGACGACGCCCGCTCCGCGCAACTGATCGGCGCCTTCGTCAAGAACGGCCTGCGGGCCCAGCCCCGCAGCGGCAACCTGCTGACCGGCCAGCTGTACATCTCCCTGGATTTTGTCGCCAATGCCAAGCCGGTGGCCTACAACCCCGCCGCACGGCCGCTGGAGATCCCCACCATCCCGGGCAGCATGGACAAGTTGCAGGAACAACTGCAGGCCGTGGTGGACAAGATCAGCAAGCTGCCGATCGACTCCATCGCCGCCAACCTCGATGGCAGCCTGGCGGAGATGCAGAAGACCCTGAAACAGGTCAACGGCCAAGTGCTGCCGCAGATGCGCGACACCCTGGAGCAGTCGAAGAAGACCCTGGCCAGCGCCAACGAGAGCTTCTCCGAGGATTCGCCGCAGCGACAGAAGCTCAGCCAGGCCATGGAGGAAGTGCAGCGCACCGCCCGTTCGGTACGGGTGCTCAGCGACTTCCTCGGTCGTCATCCTGAAGCGTTGATTCGCGGTCGTCTCAAAGACAACCAACCGGATGCCTACCAGTCGCCATCCTCCTCTGTCCGCGAATCCGCACCGGAAGCCCAGCCATGAAAAAAATCGCCTTGTTGTTGAGCCTGACCCTGGGACTTGCCGCTTGCAGCTCTGCGCCGACCCGTTACTACACCCTGATGCCGCCGGTGACTGAAGGCAGCGCTGCGGCCCGCAACGCGAATCTGCAGTTCGAGATGTCCACGGTGCGCATCCCGGTCCAGGTGGATCAGCCGCAATTGGTGGTGCGCCAGGACAGCGGCACCCTGGCGATCCTGGAAACCCAGCGCTGGAGCGCGCCTTTGGTGGATGAGTTCCACGACGCCCTGGCCAGCCAGATGGAGCACAAGCTCGGCACCCGCAACCTTGAAGGCTTGCCCAAGCAGCCCGGGCTCCCGGTGCTGTCGTTGCAGACCGATGTACGGCGTTTCGAATCCCTGCCCGGGCGTTACGCGCTGATCGATGTGGTCTGGAGCCTGCGCTTGCGGGGCGAGGGCGGCCCGGCCCGCAGCCTGACCTGCAGCAGCCAGATCCGCCAGCCGGCGGGTGTTGAACTGAGCAGCCTGGTGCAGGCTCATCAACAGGCCATTGCCCAGTTGGCCGCACAAATCGCCAGCACCGCACAACGCTGGACCTGCCCCTGAATCAGCCCTGTAGCCGCTGCCGCAGGCTGCGAACGGCTGCGCAGGAGACGCAGGTCTTTCCGGCCGCCACAGGTTTGGCTCAGGATCGCCAGGCAAGGCCCTGCGGGCCTTTTCGCAGCCTCGCGGGCTCGGCAGCGGCTACAGGTGTCGGGTTGTAGCCGCTGCCGCAGGCTGCGAACGGCTCCGTAGGAGACGCGTGGATCTTGAGGCCGCTGGAGGTTCGGCAAGAGATCGCCAAGCAAGGTGTTCAGCGCCGGGCGCTGAGTTGCTGGGGCGCGAGGAAGGCGTCGTGGAAGTAGTCGCGCAAGGCCTGCATCGCCGGGGTGAAGGTCCGTTCGCGGTGCCAGGCCAGGCCTACGCTCATCGGGGTCACTGCGTCGCTCAGGCTCAGGGTCTCGATGCGCTTGCCTTCCAGGGACCAGGGTCGATGCACCAGGTCCGAAAGAATCGCCACGCCGCTACCGTTGGCCACCATGCTGCGCACCGCCTCCACCGAACTGGTGCGCACCCGTACATTGGGCTGCTGGCCGGCCTGTTCCCAGTAGCGCATGGCACTCTGCTCGGCTTCGTCGACGGTGAGCAGGATGAACGGCTCCTGGGCCACGTCCGCCAGGCTGACGCTGGCTCGTTCGCAGAGCCGATGGTGGGCCGGCAGCCATAGCCGGCGCTCGGAGTTGAACAGGGTTTCCGAAACGATGTCCGGGTGGGTCAGGTTGGCGGTGAGCACCACCGCCATGTCGAAACGGCCCTCCAGCAACCCTTGCTCGATGGCCTGGCGCTCCTGCTCGTGGAGTTCGATGGTGACGTCCGGGTGCCAGTGCTCCAGGCGTTGCAGGTGGTGCGGCAGGAAGTAGCCGATCACCGTGTAGCTGGCCGCCAGGTGCAGCACACCACTGGCCCGATAGTCCGGCAGCGGACTGTTCAGCGCATCCTCGACACTGCGCAAGATCACATAGGCGCGGTTGAGAAAATGCCGCCCGGCGTCGGTCAGGTTCATGCCCTGGGCCGAGCGCACGAACAACTGCACGGCGAGCATGGCTTCAAGCTCCTTGATCGCCGTGGTCACCGCCGATTGGGAGATATTCAAGTGGATCGCCGCCTGGGAGATCTGCCCGATCTCTGCGGTCGCCACGAAGTAGCGCACCTGGCGCAAGGTCAACGACATGTTCCATTCCCCATCACTTCTGTAGGAGCCGACTTGCCGGCCAAAGCCATCTCGCGCCGGTCTTCGCCGATACGTGGATCACCGCCTGCCAACTCCTAGCAAAGCTTTATCTGTTTTTCAGAAGATGCTCTATCTGATAATAGATCTTCCCAAGGGGTCAAGGCCGCTCTAATTTTCACTGCACGAAGTCACAAGAGTTGGAGCAACAGTGATGCAGGCAGTGGATTTCAATTCGGACATGGGCGAAAGCTTCGGCCCCTGGACCATTGGCGACGGCGTCGACAACGAGCTAATGGGCTTTATCAGCTCGGCCAATATCGCCACCGGCTTTCACGCCGGCGACCCCGGCACCATGCGCCGCACCATCGAACAGGCCAAGCGCCTGGGGGTGGCTATCGGTGCGCATCCGGGGTTCCGCGACCTGGTGGGCTTCGGCCGCCGGCACATCAACGCACCGGCCCAGGAGCTGGTGGACGACATGCTTTATCAGCTCGGCGCCCTGCGGGAAATGGCCCGGGTGCAAGGCGTGAAGTTGCAACACATCAAGCCCCACGGCGCGCTCTACATGCACTTGGCCCGGGATGAAGAGGCCGCGCGGCTGCTGGTGCAAAACCTGCGCAAGCTGGAGCCCGAGCTGCTGCTGTATTGCATGCCCAATTCGGTGATCTGGCACGTCGCCCAGGAGCTGGGTCAGCCGGTGATCCGCGAGTTCTACGCCGACCGCGATTACGACCTCAGTGGCTCCATCGTCTTCACCCGCCAGGTGCGCGCCCTGGACCCGGCCGCCGTCGCCGCCAAGGTGCTGCGCGCCTGCCAGACCGGCCTGGTACGTACGGTTGAAGGCGAGGACCTGGCCATCGAGTTCGATTCCATCTGCCTGCACAGCGACACCCCCGGCGCCCTGGATCTGGTGGAGGCCACCCGCACGGCGCTGGATCAGGCCGGCATCGAGGTGCGTGCACCGCGCTGAGGCGCATTGACACGAAGCACCGCGCACAGACGTGGGTTTCATCTGGTTTTGATTTTTTGCCTGCCTTTCTACAACTATTCCAAAAGGAACAGACATGGCCGAATACAGTGTTATCACCCCCTTGCCGGGCACTTTCTATCGCAAGGCCACCCCCGAGTCGGCGCCTTTCGTCGAGGTCGGCGACAGCGTCAGCGCCGATACCGTGATCGGCCTGATCGAAGTCATGAAGCAGTTTTCCGAACTGACCGCCGGGAGCGCGGGTCAAGTCAGCGCCTTTGTGGTGGAAGACGGTGATCCGGTGGAGCCGGGTCAGGTCGTCGCGACGCTCGAACAGTGAGGGCCAGGGCATGACTCAAGCAATCAAGAAGTTGCTGGTGGCCAACCGCGGCGAGATCGCCGTGCGCATCATCCGTGCGGCCAAGGCCTTGGGGATTCCCACCGTTGCCGCCTGCAGTGAGGCGGATGCTGACTCCATGGCTGCACGTATGGCCGATGAAGTGCAGATCATCGGCCCGGCGCGGGCTGACAAGAGCTACCTGAATGTCCAGGCCCTGCTCGGTGCCTTGCAGGCCAGCGGTGCCAATGCGGTACATCCGGGCTATGGCTTTCTTTCCGAGAATGCCGATTTTGCCGAGGCGGTGGTCAAGGCCGGGGCGATCTTCGTCGGTCCCGGCGCCGAAACCATCCGCCGCATGGGCGACAAGGCCGAAGCCCGGCGCACGGCGCAGGCGGCAGGTGTGCCCGTGGTGCCCGGCTCTCCAGGTGAGCTCTTCGACCTGGACGCCGCGCGCACGGCCGCTGAAAACGTGGGCTTTCCGCTGTTGATCAAGGCCAGCGCCGGCGGTGGCGGGCGCGGGATTCGCCTGGCTCAGGACGCGGCGCAATTGGCCGAGGAGTTCCCTCGGGCGCAACGCGAAGCCCAGACGGCTTTCGGCAATGGTGCGCTGTACCTGGAGCGTTTCATTGGCCGCGCGCGGCACATCGAAGTCCAGGTGCTGGGCGATGGCCAACACGCAGTGCACCTGTTCGAACGCGAGTGCTCGCTGCAACGGCGGCGGCAGAAGATCTTCGAAGAAGCGCCGTCTCCGGTGCTCAGTGCCGAGCAGCGTGAGCAGTTGTGCAGCAGCGCCGTGCGCCTCACCGAAGCCTTGGGTTACCAAGGTGCTGGCACTCTGGAATACCTCTATGACGACAGCACTGGCGAGTTCTTCTTTATCGAGATGAACACGCGGATTCAGGTGGAGCACCCCATCAGCGAGCTGATCACCGGCATCGATCTGGTCCAGGCCATGTTGCGCATCGCCGGGGGCGAGCCCCTGGGGTTGCGCCAGAGCGATATCCAGCTCAATGGCGCGGCCTTGCAGATGCGCCTGAATGCCGAAGACCCGGCGCGGGATTTCTTTCCCAGTCCGGGCAAGGTCGAACAACTGATCTGGCCGCAAGGGGCGGGGGTGCGGGTCGATAGTCACTTGTACCCGGGCTATGCTGTGCCGCCTTATTACGACTCGCTGCTGGCCAAGCTGATCGTCCACGGGCGCGATCGTGGCGAGGCCCTGGCCCGGGCGCGGCTGGCCGTGGAACACACCACCTTGACCGGCATGGCCAGCACCTTGGCGCTGCACCGTCAACTGCTGGCCGAACCCTGGTTGCAGCAGGCCGATTTTCACACCGGAACCCTGGAAACCTGGCTGGCCGAGCGCCGCGCCGGAGGTGTCGCATGAGCCAGCCGATCCGCTACAGCTTTGGTGCCGACGAACACCTGTTCGCCGAAGTCAGCGACAGCATGTCCCTGGAAGCCTTCTTCAAGGGCATGGCGGTGACCCGTGCCGTAGAGCGCCTGGAGTTGGATGGGGTGCTGGATGTGTGCCTGGCCAATGCCTCGTTCCAGATTCGTTTCGACCCGGATCGCATCGCTCCGCAGGTTCTGCTGGAGGCGGTGCAGCAGGCCGAGGCCGGGGCGGTGGCCGAGCGCAGCCTGCACACTCGGATCATCGAGATCCCGGTGCTCTACAACGATCCCTGGACCCACGAAACCCTGATGCGCTTTCGCGACCGGCACCAGGACCCCAGCGCCACGGATCTTGAGTACGCGGCGCGGATCAATGGCCTGGCGGACGTCGAGGCGTTCATCGCCGCCCACAGCGGTGCGCCCTGGTTTGTCTCCATGGTGGGCTTCGTCGCCGGGTTGCCGTTCATGTTCCAGATGGTCGAACGTGAACGGCAGTTGCAGGTGCCCAAGTACCTGCGACCACGCACCGATACGCCAAAACTGACCCTGGGTCATGGCGGCTGTTTCGGCTGCATCTACTCGGTGCGCGGCGCCGGCGGCTACCAGATGTTCGGCGTCACCCCGGCCCCCATCTACGACCCGCAGCAGCAACTGGCCTACCTCAAGGCGCACATGGTGTTCTTCCGTCCGGGGGACATCGTGCAGTTCAAGCCCATCGACCGTGAGGCTTACGACCAGGCGGTGGCCGAAGTCGAGGCCGGGCGCTTCGACCTGCGTATCCGCGAGGTGGAGTTTTCCCTGGATGCCTTTCTCGCCGACCCGGTCGGCTATCCCAAGTCGCTGCAGGAGGTGCTGGCATGATCAAGGTCATCAAACCGGGCCTGGCCACATCGGTGCAGGACTTGGGTCGCGAAGGTTTCTATCACCTGGGGATTCCGCCGTCTGGCGCCTTGGACCAGTACGCCCTGAGTGCGGCCAACCAGTTGGTGGGCAACCCGGCAGGCGCGGCCGGGCTGGAGTGCACGCTGCTCGGGCCGGAGCTTGAGTTCAGCGCCGATGCCCTGGTGGCGGTTTGCGGCGCGCACATGACGCCCAAACTCGATGGTGTGGACATGCACCTGGACACCGCTTTTGCGGTCAAGGCCGGGCAAGTGCTGCGCTTCGACTTTCCCAAGGCCGGGGCCCGGGCCTATCTGGCGGTGGCCGGTGGCATCGATGTGCCGCTGGTGCTGGGCAGTCGTTCGACCTACGCCCTGGGCGCCCTGGGTGGTTTCCAGGGCCGGCGCCTGGCGGCCGGGGATGAGCTGCCGGTGGGCGTCGCCAGCGGTAAAAGCCGTCCCGGTGCCAGCTTGCCCATGGCGTTGCGCCAGTCCCTGGGGGGCGAAATCACCCTGCGGGTGGTGCCGGGCCTGTACTACGAACGTTTGAGCGACGCGGCCAAGGCCAGCTTCTTCGCCGAACCCTGGACCGTGGGTTCGGAAGCTGACCGCATCGGCTATCGCTTCAAGGGCGGCAGCGCCTTGAGCTTCCAGCCCCGGGAGCAGCCGTTCGGCGCCGGTTCCGATCCGTCGAACATCGTCGACAGTTGCTACCCGATTGGCTCGATCCAGGTGCCGGCGGGGCTGGAACCCATCGTCCTGCACCGGGACGCGGTGTCCGGTGGCGGCTACGCCATGATCGGCACAGTGATCAGCGCCGACCTTGACCTGATCGGCCAGATGCAGCCCAACCAGAAGGCCCGCTTTGTCGCGGTGACCCTCGAAGAAGCGCTGGAGGCCCGGCGCTCCTACAAGAAAAAGCTCAGCTGTCTGAGCAAACTGTTTCCTTCCTGATTCTGCCCGCCGCATCGCGCGGGCCATGCCAAACGGTAGGCCAACGCCGCACTTCGGTGCGGTGACGGCTGCCCGCGCTTCAACCCTTGATCGGTTCTGGAGTTCACGCACATGGCAGCTTTATCGCAAGCGAATCAAACCGGGCAGACCCCGGCCAATGTGGCCCTTCCCAGCGATGCACGCATGGGCCGACTGTCCCTGACCATGGCCTGGTGGGCGGTGTGCAGCGCGATGTTCTACATCGTCGTCGGCGCTTCCCTGGCCCTGTCCTACGGCACCCGCAATGCCTTGATCGGCATGCTCCTGTCGGTGCTCAGCTATGGCCTGGTGAACAGTGTCCTCAGCCGCTTCGCCATGCGCAGCGGGCTCTCGGTGGCGCTGTTTTCACGGTTGTTGTTCGGCAGCACCGGGGCTTGCCTGGCGACCCTGATCTTCTTCTCCACGGCCATCTACTACGCGGTGTTCGAGGGTTCGGTGATCGCCGTGGCGCTCAACCACCTGTACCCGCAACTGCTGTACCCGCTGGCGGCGCTGGTGGTGGTGCTGTACAGCGTGCCGTTGATCCTGGGCAGCGTGCAGCACTGGCTGGACAAGCTCAACGGCGTGCTGTTGCCGGTGTACCTGGGGGGCTTGCTGTTCGCCGTGGGCCTGTCCATCAGCCGTTATGGCTACCAGCCGCAATGGCTGGATTTCGGCCCGGCCAATCCCAGTAGCACAGGCTGGTGGGATTGCTTCGTGGCCTACATGGGGGTGTGGATCCTGATGCTGTTCACCTTCGACTACGCGCGCTTCGGCAAGCCCGAAGACGCCGGCTATCACGGTCGCTGGAACTTCGGCATGCCGTTCTACGCGGTGACGTTCTTGCTCAACGGTGCGGCAGGGATCTATCTGGTGAGCAGCATTCCCCATGACGGTGCACTCAACGAAGTCTCGGTGGTGATGGCGATCCTGCAATTGATGGGGTTGTGGGGACTGTTGTTCGTCTGGGCCACGCAAACCCGGATCAACACCGCCAACTACTACCTGGCGACCTTGAACATGCAGGCGTTCTTCGGCCGCTTCGGCCTGCGCGGTTCCTACCTGATGTGGGCGGTGGCCGTGGGGATCATCGTCTACGGCCTGATGCTGGCGGATGTGTTCGCCTACCTGCTCAAGGCCCTGGCCTATCAGGGGATCTTCGTGGTGGCCTGGGTCGGCGTGGCCCTGGCGCAGATTCTGCTGGGGCGTACCGACGTGGCGGCGATTGAGCGCGTGGCGGCCTTCAACCCGGTGGGGCTGACGGCCTGGTTCGGCGGCACGGCCCTGGGCCTGATGCTGATGTGGGCGGGGGGTGGCTTGGCCAGTTTTTCGGCACCACTGACCGGGGTCCTGGCGTTTGCCTTGCAGGCCGGGCTGGCCAGTCGTTTGCACAGCCGCTTGCCCGCCGCCGGCTGACGGGGCGGGGCCAGCGGCGGCGGCTCAGAACAGTTGGGTGAACAGCCAGTACAGGCTGCCCGACAGCAGGATCGCCGCCGGCAAGGTCAGGACCCAGGCCATGGCCAGGTTGCGGATGGTGCGCATCTGCAACCCGCCGCCATTGGCCACCATGGTCCCGGCCACCCCCGAGGACAGGACGTGAGTGGTGGATACCGGCAGGCCGAACATGTCCGCCGCGCCGATGGTCAGCATGGCCACGGTCTCCGCCGAGGCGCCCTGGGCATAGGTCAGGTGGGTCTTGCCGATCTTCTCGCCGACGGTCACCACGATGCGCTTCCAGCCCACCATGGTGCCCAGTCCGAGGGCGATGGCCACGGCGATCTTCACCCACAACGGGATAAAGCGCGTGGCGTTGTCGATCTGCTGTTTGAACAGTTGCAGCTTGTCCCGGGTGTCCTGATCGAAGTGACCCACTTGGTTCTTGTCCATCAGGCGGATGGTTTCGCTGGTCAGGTACATGTCGTTGCGTACGTTGCTCATGGCTTCGGCGGGCACCTTGGCCAGCGAGCCGTAGCCCTTGACCTCGGCGCCGATGGCACCGGTCAGGGCCGCCAGGGCAGGGATCAGTTCAGGCGTTGCCTCCTTGCTGCGCATGTAGTCCGAAAGCACCGCGCGAGGATCGGCAGGGGCCGCTTGCGGGGCGCTTTTCACCAGGGCTTGCTGGGTGACTTCGGCCACTGCGGCAAATTGCAGTGACTGGTCGGCGGGCATGGTGCGGTTCAGGGCATAGGCCATGGGCAGGGTGCCCACCAGGATCAGCATGATCAGGCCCATGCCTTTCTGGCCATCGTTGGAGCCGTGGGCGAAGGACACCCCGGTACAGGTCAGGATCAGCAAGCCGCGAATCCACCACGGCGGCGGGGCGTCGCCCTTGGGCGCCTTGTACAGCGCGCGATTCTTGACGAACAGGCGCAGGGCCAACAGCAGCAGGGCGGCAAACACGAAACCGATCAATGGCGAGAACAACAGGGCGTAGCCGACCTTGGTGGCCTGGCTCCAGTCCACGCCGCTGGTGCCGTCACGGCCGTGCATCAGCGCGTTGGCCACACCGACGCCGATGATCGAGCCGATCAGGGTGTGGGAGGACGAGGCCGGCAACCCCAGCCACCAAGTGCCGAGGTTCCACAGGATGGCGGCAATCAACAGGGCAAAGATCATCGCAAAGCCGGCCGAGGAGCCCACCTGCAGGATCAACTCCACCGGCAACAGGGCGATGATGCCGAACGCCACCGCACCGCTGGACAGCAGCACCCCGAGGAAGTTGAACAGACCGGACCAGACCACCGCGAACTGTGGCGGCAGCGAGTGGGTGTAGATCACGGTGGCCACGGCGTTGGCGGTGTCGTGGAAGCCGTTGACGAACTCGAAGCCCAGGGCGATCAGCAGGGCCACGCCCAGCAGCAGGAAGGGCGTCCAGGTGGTGACCGTGGTGCCCAGTTCGTGCATGTCGTGCACCAGGCTGTAGGCGGTGAACAGCAAGCCCATGGCCAGCACCGCGAAAAACACCACCAGGGTGAAGGGGCCGGGTTTTTTATCCAGTTGCGGTTGGCGATCGAGGCTGGAGGAGGCGGCAGTCAGGGACGGGGTGGCCATTGCTGGACAATCCTGTTGCTGGAAAGGAATGGTGTCCATGATCGTTGCCAAATGTTACAGGGAGACTGCCTCAGGTCATGGTTTAGGTGATTGAGCTGTTCCGTTGATCAAATCAAGCCCGCGCGGCCATCCCGTTATCCCGCTCACCTTGTAGGAGCCGGCAAGCCGGCTCCTACAAGGTGCGGTCAGTAGTCCTGGCGCTTGCGGAAGGCCCAGCGCCCGGCGATCACGGTGAAGGTGGCCACCAGCGCCACCAGGATCCAGAAGCCCTCCGGGTCGCCGGAAAAGGGAATGCCGCCGACATTCATGCCGAAGAAGCCGGCGATGATGTTGATCGGCAGCGCCAGCACCGTGACCACGGTCAGGGTGAACAGGGTGCGGTTGGTCTGTTCATTGAGGTTGGCGGCGATCTCTTCCTGCAGCAGTTTGATCCGTTCACCGAGGGCGGTGAGGTCGTTGATGATCAGGGCGAATTCTTCGGTGGACTTGCGCAGTTCCTTGACGTCTTCCTTCTGCAGCCATTGCGGCGGCCGATTGAGCAGGCGCAGCAGGGAACCCGGCTCCAGGGCCAGCAGGCGTTGCAGGCGCACCAGTACCCGGCGCATGGCCCCCAGTTCGGCACGGTTGCTGGAGACTCGGGACGCCAGCAACTGGTCTTCGATCTGGTCGACGCTGAGGCTGGTCTTGCGCACGATCTGGGTCAGCACTTCGCCCTGGTCGCGCAGCAGGTGCACCAGCAGTTCCAGGGGCGAGCGAAAGCGCTCCCCGGCCTTGACCGAGGAGCGCAGCTTGTCCACCGAATGCAGGGGCTGCAGGCGGGCGCTGATGATCAGGTTGCTGCGCACGCAGACCCACAGGGTGGAAATGTCCGAGGACACCATGCTGCTGAAGTTGAATACCACATCGTTGACCACCGCCAGCAGCGCCGAGTCCACGTGTTCGATGCGAGTCGAGCGCGAGCCTTCGTGCAGGGCTTCGAAGAACTCCTCGGGCAATTGCAGGTGGGCTTTCATCCAGCGCTCGCAGGCGGCGTGGGCCAGGTTCAGGTGCAACCAGAGGAATTGGTCGTCGTTGTGCGGCTGTTGCAGGGCTTGCAGGGCCTTGGCTGAGTCCAGTTCATGACCCCGTTCGCCGGGCCGAAAGTTGAAACCGTAGAGCAGGCCAAACAGATCGGAATCGCGGTGACTCTGGTCGATGCTGTGGTTCATGGGGTCTCGCAGGAGGGACAGTGCCTGGCGCGGGCTTTACAGGTTCACTTGGGCCTCATCATGGCAAGGCTTTTTGACAGTTTTGTGACGTTTCAAAGTGCACAGTCCGCGTTGCCATACCAGTGGTCGGCAGCGCTCAAGAATGGATCGCGGATGCCGATCACGCTCACATGCAATGCGCATTCGATTTTCCTCGAATGCTCCTGACAGGGAAGTTCGGACCTACGCATGCCTTTAGTGGCTTGCTCCATCCCTGCCATGAGATCTTCTCGATGTTTTTGCAAAAATCCCTGAGAGCGCAAATTCTTGCCCTGCTGAGCGGTAGCCTGTTTGCGGTGTTGTTGATCGCCCTGGCGTGTTTTCACTTGCTGTCCGGTGGCGTGCAGAGCTACCGCGAGCTGATCGAAGGTCCGCTGCGCAGTTCGCAGCTGATCGACGAGGCCAACCTGCAGTTCAAGAGCCAGGTGCAGGAGTGGAAGAACGTGTTGCTGCGGGGCAAGCAGCCCCAGGAGCTGAACAAGTACTGGCAGCAGTTCGAAGATCGTCAGCGGGATGTGCAGAACATCCTCGGCCAGTTGGCCCAGAAGCCTGGCCTGGACTCGGGCTTCAAGAGCCGGGTGCAGCGCCTGGCCGAGGAGCACCGTGCGCTGGGGGCGGCCTATCAGAAGGGCCGTGACGCCTATGTGGCCGCAGGCGCCGATCCGAGTGCCGGTGACGCTGCGGTCAAGGGCGTGGACCGTGCCACCAGCGAACAGATGAGCGAGTTGGTGACCGAGCTGCGCAAGCACAGTGATCAGCAGTCCCGGGACATCAGCTCGGCGGCTGATCGTACGGTGTGGCTGGGCATCCTGGTGATGCTGGTTTCCGGTTTGCTGATCGGCCTGCTCAGCCTGTGGCTGGTGAACCGCAGCCTGGTGCAGCCGATCCGCCAGTTGATCGACTACGTCGCCCAGCTCAGCCGTGGCCAGTTCGCCGACCGGGTGGCCAGCGATCGTCAGGACGAACTGGGCAGGCTGGCCGCCGCCGCCAACACCCTGCGTGACTTCCTGGCCCAGACCTTCAGCAGCCTGCAGCGCAGTGCCGCGGACCTGGACAGCTCCAGCGGCGAGCTCAATTCCATTGCTACCCTCATGTCCCAGGGCACCAACGAGCAGTTCAACCGTACCGATCAGGTGGCGACGGCGATGAACGAGATGTCCGCCACTGCCCAGGAAGTGGCGCGCCACGCTGCCGATGCTGCCCGCGCCGCAGATGATGCCGACCAGTCGGCGCAGCAGGGCGAGCAAGTGATGCAGAGCACGATCCACAGCATCACCCAGATGCGTGGCGAGATCGCCAACACCGCCACGGTGATCCGCCGCCTGGAGGCTGACAGCGGGCGTATCGGCAAGGTCCTGGAAGTGATCCAGGGGATCGCCGAGCAGACCAACCTGCTGGCGCTCAACGCCGCCATCGAAGCGGCCCGGGCCGGTGAGGCGGGGCGCGGGTTTGCCGTGGTCGCCGATGAGGTGCGCAGCCTGGCCCAGCGTACTGCGGCGTCCATCATCGAGATCAATCAGATCATCCAGAGCGTGCAGATCGGTGCGGTGGATGCGGCCCAGGCCATCGAGAGCGGTCAGTCGCGCAGCGAGCAGAGTGTGCAGCAGGTGACCGAGGCCGGTGCAATGCTGGAGCGCATCACCGAAGCGGTGGAAGCGATCCGCGACATGAATCGGCAGATCGCCACCGCCGCCGAGGAGCAGACATCGGTGGCCGAAGACATCTCGCGCAACCTGACCGAGATCACCTCGATTGCCAGTACCAACCTCGATAACGTCCAGCGCACCGAAGCGGCGAGCCGCAACCTGCATGGTCTGTCGGGACAGTTGAACGAAGTCACGGCGCGTCTCGGCGCCTGATACCGCTCACCCTGTACGCGGGCCCAAAAGCACAAGGCCGCGCTCCGGTAACGGGGCGCGGCCTTGTGCTGTGTGCGGGGGCTTACTTGTCTTGCTTGTTGCTCAGGACCTTGCCGGTCTTGGCGTCCAGGTCCACGTCCCACTCGATGCCTTTGCTGTCACGCAGTTCCACCTGGTAGACGTAGGCGCCTGTAGCGGTCTGCTCCAGCTCGGTGTCGGTGATGTTGGCGGCGGTGGTGCCCGGGTGCTGGGCCAGGGCCGCCTGGTTGAGTTTTTCCAGGTCCATGATGGCGCCGGATTTGAGCAGGCCCGGGATCAGGTCCGGACGGACATCGGCCTGGGCCAGGCCGGCGGTCAGGGTCAGGGCGGCAGCGGCGAACAGAGCGGAGAACTTGGTCATGGGTTGATTCCTTGGGGTGATGGGTTTCGATGGACACAGGTTAGCCAGTGCAACTTAACTCACCCTTAATTCAGGTCAGTGGTTGCGCCGTTTGTTCAAGCCAGGGGGCTGGGGCGGGGCCCAAGCTGGTGTCTCCCTTCTAGGAGACTCAGTGAATGAAACGATGGCTTGCGTGGTTGTATGCCCCCTTGTTCTTTGGTGGATTCATCGGTGGTGCAGTGTGCTGGATGAGTGCGGCAGAGGCTTCTGCGAGCGGGTTGCTGGTGTTGTTTGCGGCCGCGCTCCTGGTGTCTTTCCTGGTGGAGTGGGTCCTGCCTTATGAGCCGGCATGGAATCGCTCCCAGGGTGATCGCCTGCGGGACAGTCTGCATGCTCTGGTCAATGAGGGCCTGAATGCCCTGGGCCTGCTCGCATTGCCGGGACTGGTGGCGCTGCTGGCCCATGACGGCCTGTGGCCTCGGGACTGGCCGCTCTGGGGCCAATTGCTGCTGGCGATCGTGATCGCCGATTGCGGGATCACCCTGGCTCATTACGCCAGCCATCGCTGGGCCTGGCTCTGGCGCCTGCATGCGGTGCACCACAGTGTGCTGCGCATGTACGGTTTCAACGGTCTGCTCAAGCATCCCCTGCACCAACTGCTGGAAGCGACGGCGGGGTTGCTGCCGTTGTTGGTGCTGGGCATTCCGCTGCCGGTGGCACAGTTGCTGGCCCTGGCCATTGCCATTCAATTGCTGTTGCAGCATTCCAATGTCGATATGCGTCTGGGATTGCTGCGCCTGGTGTTTGCCTGGGCGCCGGTGCATCGCTTTCACCATATGAAGTACGGCCGTGCCGGTGATGTGAATTTCGGTCTGTTCTTCAATGTATGGGACTGGCTGTTGGGAACCGAGTTCTATCGACATGACTACGCGATGCGCCAGGGCGACCTGGGCATCGGAAGCCGTCCGGACTATCCGGTGGATTACTGGCCGCAGTTGCTGGAGCCATTCAAGGCCCAACACTATGCCGCCGAGCCCAAGGTGCCGGAGGCGCTGCGGCGCCCGGTCAATCCAGCAGACGGGGCCTGAGGGTTTTCAGGGCCTGGCCGGCGGTGACGCCGAACAGCGCCTTCAAGGTCCGGGAGAAGTGCGCGGTGTCGGCGAACCCGGCGCCATGGGCCGCCAGGGCCATGGCCTGCCCCTCCAGCAACAGGGCCATGGCCAGGCGCAGCCGTCGCCACAGCACCAGGCGGCGTACGGGCAGGCCGACATCACGGGCGAACAGCCGTTCCAGCTGGCTCAGGGACAGATGGGCCTGGGCTGCCAGTTGCGTCGCTGCCACCTTGCCCTCCAGGGCAGCGTCCAGGGCCAGCAGCGCCCGTGCCACGCGACGGTCGGCAATGGGCTGGCGCGGACAACTGCGCAGCGCCGCTTCCAGGCCGGGCAGTGATGGCTCGACACGGCTGACGCTGAGCTGCAGGTCCTGCGCCGTGATTCGCAGTGGCTCGGCGAAGACCGTGAAGGCCCGGTCGGGGGCCTGGATAATGGCGTGGCGACGCAGCGCCTGGATCAGCAGGAAGTGGCCACTGAGTCGGACTCCGTCCAGTTCCACGGTGACCGGCTGTTCAGGGGCAATGATCAGTTGATGGGCGTAGTGGGCGTGGGGCGTGGTGCGCCCCATCGCCCCATGGATCAGACCAAAGTCATGGCCCAGCCAGAGTTCGCCGCTCCAGTGTGAGGCGGACATTCAGTAACCGCTGGCCTCCAGCAGTTGGGCCACGCTGGCGCTGGCCGGTCGCTTGAAATACTTGAGCAGCTCGGCGCTGCGGTTGGTGAAGATACCATCGACCCCGGCCGCCATGACCTTCTTGAAGTCCACCGGTTCATCGACGGTGTAGACGTGCACCAGCAGGCCCTGGTCGTGGGTGTACTGATTCATCCAGGGTTGCACCAGATCCGCATAGCTCTGATCGCCGCCAGCCGTCAGTGCTGCCGAGGGACCGGTGCCGATGGCACCCTGGGTCTTGGCGAAGTCGACCCAGCGCTTGAACTCGGCCTGGTCCTTGGGTTGCTGTTTGGCATAAAAAGCGGCTTTGTCGGTCTCGCCGCTGCTGGCGAATGTCTGCCCGGAGGCTGGCTCGATGCTGCCGGGAGCCACCCACAGCAACAGGACTTTCGGCACCTTGGGCATTGCCTTGTGCAGCAGCTCCAGGCTGTGTTTGTCGAAGGTCTGCAGCACGACCTTGCCTTTGCCCTGGCCCACGGCCAGTTCGCTTTTCGCCAGCTTGGAGCCCGCCGGGCTCAGCCAGCCGCGGTCCTGGAGTTTTTCCTTGAGATCGTGCTCGATGCCGGGGAACAGCTGGGGCTCCTTGGTCTCGATGTAGAGCCCGGGTTTGTGCTGTGGATTGCCCAGGGCGATGTCGATGATCTCGTCCAGGGTGAGGATCTTCAGGCCGACGAAACCCGGACGGGCGCGGTCTGGATGGGCCTGGTTGAACCAGCTGCCGGCGTCGAGGGTTTTCAGTTCGGCCATGGTGAAGGCGTTGGCCGGGCTGTCCTTGCGTTCGGGGAATTTCTGCGCCACGTCGGTGGTACGTTGCAGGTTGTTGTCGTGCAGGGCGAAGAGCACACCATCCTTGCTGCGCTGCAGGTCCATCTCCAGGTAGTCGGCACCCAGGTCCCGGGCCAACCTGTAGGACGCTGCGGTGGACTCGGGGGCATCGAAAGAGGCTCCACGGTGGGCGATCACTGCCGGGTGCGGAATGCCCTGGCGAGCGGCAAGTGCATTCGGATCAGGCTGTTCAGTGGCCTGGGCCAGGCCGCAACCGAGCATCAGGGCCAACATCAGGGCACAAGGGGGGAAGGTCGCTGGCATGCTCGAAATCCTTTCGTGGAGGCAAGTACAAGGAAATATCTTTTAGCAACTCAATGACGCTTGTGCTATCTCCAGAGCGACATAAATCCTTCTCATACGCATCTTTCGCGGTTTTTTCCGGTGCTTTGCAGTACTCTTGGGCGCTGCAGTTTCCCCATCAGAGGGAAGCCTGAAAACAGCTCCTTCCTTGCCTCGCGTGTAGACCATCGATCACCCGTCCCATGGGACTTACAGTGAGGTTTACCATGAGCATCACCTCCGAACTCATCTGCCAGGCTGCCGATCAGCTCAAGGGCTTTGTCGGCTTCAATCGCAAGACCGGTCGCTACATCGTGCGTTTCAGCGAAGACTCCTTCGGCATGGATGTGGCGGATGACGCCATAGTGCCGGCCAATGAATTTGTCTGGGCGCCGGTGTCCGATCAGGCCATGAGCCTCAAGCGCGAGCAGATCCAGTTGCTGCTGGATCAGAACATCGACGACCGGATCAACATCAGCGAACCGCTGCGGGTCTACATGCGTCGCAGCGATCTACCGGAAATCCAGGCGGTGCGCAGCCTGCTGTCGACCGCCCAGGGATGATCCGCGCTTGCCCTGAACCGCATCCGGAGCGGTTCAGGGCCTTGCTTCAAATGCCGAAGCTGTAGGCCCGCTCCACCTTGCTCACCCGGGTATGAAAGTAGTGGTACCAGTCGTTGCGACCACGCTCGCGGATGGCGCGGTGTTCGGCCTCTTGTTTCCAGGCCAGGATCGCCGCCTCGCAGCTCCAGTAGGACACGGTAATGCCGAAGCCATCCTCGCCCCGGGCCGATTCGACCCCAAGGAATCCCGGTTGTTGGCGAGCCAGCTCGACCATGTGTTCGGCCGCCTGGTCATAGGCGGGATCGGTTTGGCGGCGCTGGGAACTGAAGATCACTGCGTAATAGGGCGGGGCGGGCGTCTGGCCGATCATCCTTGTGCCTCCAGGCAGGCATTGAGCAAGGCTGTGCCCAGGGGCGGTGTGCGGCCTTGGAGGGCCGCGCGCTCGGGCTGGAACAGTGTGGCGACGAAGAACGGATGGCCGTCCAGTTCCACGGCGCGCAAGTCGCCGTCACTGTCGTGGCCAGCTGGGCGCAGGGCGCCGCTGAGCAAGGGGCCGGCAAAGTCCGGATTGACCCCATAGCGGCAGCGATAACCTTCCTCGATGCTCTGGGTGCCGTAGGCCTGGGCGATCCGGCTGCCGCTGTGCAGCTGGATTCGGTCGCGGGCTTCCACCAGGGCGCAACTCAAGGGAGTGAGCACCGCGCGCTGGGCATGGGGATTGATCTCGCCGTGCTCGGCGTCGGACCAGCCCAGTACGTTGCGGGCATATTCCAGCACCGCGTGCTGAAAGCCGCCGCAGGTGCCGAGGAAGGGCCGTTGCTGTTCCCGGGCGACGCGGATCGCCAAGAGGGCACCGTCGATGTGGCGGTAGGGACTACCAGGCACGCACCAGATTCCGTCGAAGCCTTTGAGCTGTTGCTCGTGGATCAGCTCCGGCGTGGCCAGCCACTGGTAGTCCACCCTGACCCCGCTATCGGTCGCGGCGCGTTCCAGGGCCAGGGGAATGGCCTGGTGTGCAGTGATCTGAGGGTCATAATCCCCCACCAGGGCGATGCGGATGGTGGCGCTAGATCGGGCTGTGTGCATGTGGCCTCTCTGACTTGTCGACTGCCTGGAGCCACTATAGATTGGCGATCACGCAATCAATATTGGCGTTTGCCCAAGTGATCAATGCAGCCGTGCACTATCAGCTGGACTATCCCGACCTGTCACTGATTCTCGCCCTGGTCCGTGGCGGCTCCCTGGCTCGCGCCGCGGCCCTGCTCAAGGTGGATGTTTCCACGGTGTTTCGTGCCGTGCGCCGGCTGGAGGCCGGGCTCGGGCAGCAGCTGTTCGACAAGAGCCGCGCCGGCTATCTGCCCACCAGCCTGGCCCAGGCTCTGGCACAGCAGGCCGAACAGGCGGAGCAGGCCCTGGAGGCCGCGCGGATCGGCGTGGCCCAGGGAGGAGAGGTGATCAGCGGCACAGTGCGCCTGACCTGCACCGACTCGGTGTTGCAAGGTCTGCTGCTGCCGGCCCTGGCGCAATTCATGCCGAACTACCCGGCGCTGGTGATCGAACTCTGTACGTCCAATGATTTCGCCAACCTCAACCGGCGTGATGCGGACATTGCCCTGCGTCTGACCGCGACACCGCCGGAACATCTGGTGGGGCGCTGCCTGGGGGCGGTGTCGTATCGGCTGTGCGCGAGCCCGGAGTACAAGCTACGGGTGGATTGCAGCGACCTGTCGAAGGTGGCCTGGATCGCCCCGGATGATTTTCTCCCCGACCATCCCACCGTGGCCTGGCGCCGTCAGCGCTGGCCTGGCGTGCAGCCCAGCTACCGCTGCAACAGCATGCTCGCGGTGAGCGAACTGGTAAGGGCCGGCCTCGGCGTTGCAGCCTTGCCGGATTTTCTCATGGGCGCTGGTGGTCTGGAGGCGTTGAGTGAACCTCTGGGGCATGACACAGCGCTGTGGCTGCTGACCCGTCCGGATTGCCGGGCCCTGCGTTCGGTGGTGACCCTGTTCGATGAACTGGCGCGCCATCTGCGCTGGCCATGAGCAAGGCTCAAGGGTGGGGCTGATCCTTGCGCACAAAGTGTGCGTGCATCTCGCTGGTGAGGTTCTCGATGCGTTCGGTCAGTTGCTTGGTCATCTCCGTGAGCCGGGTGTTCTGCTCCAGCAACTCCAGCAGCTGGCGGCTGGTCTGCGCGGCCTGGGCCTGGCGTTCACTGTTGGCGATGGCCAGGGCTTCGCGGTGTTGGGCGTCGGCGTCCGATTGGGCCTTGTCCCGCGCGGCCTGGCGGGTTTGGGCCAGGAGGATCAGCGGAGCGGCGTAGGCTGCCTGCAGGCTGAAAGCCAGGTTCAGAAGGATGAAGGGGTAGACGTCGAACTGGGTCACGCCAGTGAGGTTGAGGGCAATCCAGATCACCACGATCAGGGTCTGTGCACCGAGAAAGGTCGGGGTACCAAAGAACCGGGCAAAGGCTTCGGCCTTCAGGGCAAAGGCGTCGTTGCCAAAGGTCGGTGCCAGGTGGGCGTGGGCGCGGTGAAAGCGCAGGTGGTCGACGATTGGGGTGGTTTTTTCCGGGGTGTCGCTGGAGTTCATGATGGCCTCCGCCAGGCGTTGGGACGTCAGGCCACTATAGTCCCCAAGGCCAGGCCCGACGTCGTTATCGACGCCGGGAAAACCACCCTCAGAGCACGTTGCGTTCGTTGGCGAACATGCTGACGGCTTGCACCGCGTCGCTGGCGCCATCGCGAATCTGCAGGATCACCGTCCCGGCCTGATCTGCCAGTTGCACGCCCTTGGCGGCTCGTTCACGAGTGCCGTCCATGCTCTTGATCGCTTGCTGCGTTTCGTTCTGGATCATGTCGATCATGCTGGAGATTTCCGCCGTCGAGCCGCTGGTGCGCGCCGCCAGTTGCCGGACTTCGTCGGCCACCACGGCAAAACCTCGTCCCTGCTCCCCGGCACGGGCGGCTTCGATGGCCGCGTTGAGGGCGAGCAGGTTGGTCTGATCGGCAATCGCGCGAATGGTGTTGACGATGGCGGTGATCTGCTCGGAACGTTCGCCTAGGTGGGCAATCAGCGAGGAAGAGTCCTCGATGTTATGGGCGATCTGGCGCATTTCGCTGGCCGCCTGCTGGATCACTTCTGTTCCTTGTTCGGCGACTTTCCGGGTCTGCACCGAGATGTGATAAGCCTGGCTCGCACTCTGGGCATCCTGCTCGTGCTTCTCCACCTGCTGAGTCACGTCGGCGGCGTACTTCACCACCTTGCACAGGCGTCCGCTGGCGTCATAGACCGGGTTGTAGTTGGCTTCCAGCCACAGCGTGCGCCCGTGCTTGTCGACCCGCTCGAAGCGGCCGTTGAAGAACTCCCCCCTGTTCAGGCGATTCCAGAAGTCCTGGTAGGCGCTGCTGTTGACCAGCTCGGGTTTGCAGAACATCCGGTGATGCTTGCCCTGGATCTGGGCCAGGCTGTAGCCCATGCGGCTGAGGAAGTTGGCGTTGGCACCGATGATGCTGCCGTCCAGGTTGAACTCGATGACCGCCATGGCCCGGTCGATGGCCTCCAGTTTGTTCCGGGCCTCGACTTCCTCTTGCACCCTGGCGGTGACGTCAAGGGCGTATTTGACCACTTTGTACACCGTACCGGAGGCATCGCGGATCGGGTTGTAGCTGGCCTCCAGCCACAGGCTCTGGCCGGTGGCGCCGACCCGCTCAAAGGTGCCGGACTCGAACTGGCCGTTTTTCAGGCGGGTCCACAATTGCTGGTAATCGGCGCTGCGAGCGTATTCCGGGAGGCAGAACAGTCGGTGAGACTGGCCGATCACCTGGTCTTGCCGATAGCCCAGGGTCTTCAGGAAATTGTCGTTGGCTCGGAGCACCGTGCCCTGGAGGTCAAACTCGATCACCGCCATGGAGCGGTCGATGGCCTCCAGCAGACGGGATTGTTCGACGATGGTCTGGTTCAGGGAATCGATGGTCTTGTTGTGACGGTTGAATAGCATGTTGGCAGGTGCTCTGTGGGAGAAACGTCGCGTCGATCCCTATGGAGTGCGCCGGTATGCCGAAAGCTCCCCGGCGATCGGCATTATCTGCTCAATGTCAGCGTTCCATGACTGACAGATAATTTCGCAGCGGTGAAGCGGGCGACATTTCGGGCGAACGTCGCTGGCCGCATCAAGAGGAGACGTAACGGCTGCGAATCGATTTAGTTGGGTTGGATGACTTTGCTGGCAGCGGTGCCGAAGGCGTTATCTGCTGCTGCAAAGTGGCGGCATTATGATGTCAACCACGAAGAAAAATCCAAATAAACTTATACAAAAGTATTTTTTACTTCATTTTTGTATAAGTTTTAACGGTTTTTATGCCATTTGCGCGTGCGAGAAATGGGCTTCGCTGTCATTGCTGGCGGTGCGGTTGCGCCCGTTGTTCTTGGCCAGATACAGGGCCTTGTCCGCCGCATCGAGCCAGCTGGCAGGGTCGGGGAAACTTGAGTCGAAAGCCGCCAGACCGATACTCAGGCTGACTTTCAGCTCCTGTACCTCTGGATGCTGGTACTGGTTGAACACCTGGCGCAGGCGCTCCATTACATCCAGGGCCTGTTGCCGGCTCATGCGTGGCAGGATCACGCAGAACTCGTCGCCACCGTAGCGGCCGGCGAGATCGTCATGGCGCAGGTTGCGCCGCAGTTCATTGCTCAAATGGCGCAGCACCGTATCGCCGACAATATGCCCGTAGGTGTCGTTGATCGTTTTGAAGTGGTCGATGTCGATCAGGGCGATGCTGGCTTCCATCTGCTGTTGCTGGCACTTGTGGAACTTGATGTGCAACAGGTCTTTCCACGAGCCGTGGTTGAGCAGGCCAGTGAGGCTGTCGGTGCGGCTCAGGGCGCTGAGGGCACGCTTGTGTTCGGACAGTTTGATCGCCAGTCGATAGCAGACCATGCCCACTGCGAGGGGGTAGAGGGTCAGCATGGGCAGGCAGGCATAGATTTGCAGCGGGCTGATCTGGGTACTGAAGGCGGCCCCGAACAGCGCCCAGGACAGCAGTATCCCTGCACATTGGGCCAGGCCGCCACGAATGAACAGGCGCAAGCCACCTGCGGCGACATTGTTCATGCACATCATCGAGAGGATGGTGACTGCCGGCAGGGGATTGAATTGCATGGTTGCCGCCCAGAATCCCCCCAGCAGCGAGTCATACAACAGGTTGCGGCGTTCTGCCCGATAGGGAAAACCAGAACGGGTCGAGAGCTGATACGCCAGATGGGGCCAGATCAGGCCATTGAACAGCAGCAGGGCCCATACCCAGTCAGGCGGGGCCAGGGGGTAAATTGCAGCCAGGACACTGATGCCGCCGATACTCAGGCCGATGATCCTTGGCCAATAGATGCGCCGGGCAAATGACAGCCCCTTGCCGCGTTGGTTTTCCATAAATTCGTGCACCGGATTCTGTACTGAAACACTTTGTGGTGTTTTTTGCGGCTTGGCCGTTTATCGGATCAGTCTGGTGAATATTGTCATTTATTCCAGTGGGAATAATCAGTGTCCTTCGAAGCCATTTAACAGTGGCCGGGAACGTTGCACGACGGGAGCGCAAGCTGGCTCATGCTTGGTAGTGGGCCAGGAACATGTCCAGTGCCGATTCGATGACCCGGGTCTGCATGTCTGCTGTCAGGGGCGGCTGGCCCATGGTGATCTGCGGCCAGAAGGCAAAGCTCTTGATCAGCCCGTGCATCTGTTGCGCGGCGAACTCCGGGTCCAGGGGCTTGAGGCGGCCATCAGCCAGGGCCCCGCGGATCCACAGGGTCAGGCCTTCTTCCCGTTCGCCGAGTCGTTCCACCATGTTCTGTGCCCGCTCGGGGGAGTGAATGGTTGCGGCGATGGCGACTCGGGCCAGGTCGAGGAAGTTGTTGTCGGCCAGCAGTTGCAGCTTGGCGCGCAGAACGTTTTGCAACTGCTCGCGCAATGGCTGGTCGCTGCGGTAGCTGACTTCCGATTGGGCGCTGGTGCTGTTCCAGAGCTTATGCAGAATTTCGGCGAACAACTCCTCCTTGCTGGGGAAGTGGTTGTATACCGTGCGCTTGGAAACCCCGGCCGTGGCGGCAATCTTGTCCATGCTGGTGATCTCGAAACCGCTGGCGCGGAATTCGCTGATCGCCGCCTGGATGATGGCGTCGCGTTTAAGGTCGGTGAGGCGCTTCGGAGCTGTCATAAGTCGGGTTCGGTCAGGGTCGGCGTAGAAATCAGTCGGCAGTCTACTTCGTCTTAATTCTGTTGCAATGCAGAAACTACACTGTGTAGTGTAGATTTTCTTGAAAACGATGATTGGCGGCTGATGCTTGCGTGCCTTGGCCAGTAGATCGTCCCGCAGAACAACGTCGGAACCTGCCGCGTTCCAATGGAGTCATTTCAATCATGGCCACTGTTTCGTCCAGCGTCACCCGCGCTCCCCGCCAGGAAACTTCCCGCCAGGAGCAGGGCGCCTTTCGTAACCATGCTCCGGTACGTCGCGCCGGTTTCGGTAAAACCCTGCAGATTTTCTGGAACATGTTGTTCCACAAACCGCGCAATACCCGTCCGGCCGGTGCCATACCCGTCCAGCCGCTGACCCGTGAGCAACTGCAGGCGGCTCCTAATCACAGTGTGTTTCGTCTTGGGCACTCCACGGTGCTGTTGAAGATGCGCGACAAGTTCTGGATCACTGACCCGGTGTTTGCCGAACGTGCATCCCCGGTGCAATGGGCTGGTCCGAAGCGTTTTCACCAGCCCCCCATCAGTCTGGAGGCGCTGCCCGAGATCGAGGCGGTGATCCTCTCCCATGACCATTACGATCACCTGGACCACCAGACAGTACTGGCCCTGGCAGGCAAGACCCGGCACTTTCTCACCCCGCTGGGAGTGGGAGACACCCTGATCAAATGGGGGGTACCAGCGGCCAAGGTCCGGCAGCTGGATTGGTGGCAGGGCTGCGAAGTCGAGGGCATCCGCTTTATCGCTACGCCGTCGCAGCACTTTTCCGGTCGCGGGTTGTTCGATGGCAATCACACCTTGTGGGCGTCCTGGGTGATGATCGACGCAGCGACGCGGATCTTCTTCAGCGGCGATACCGGTTACTTCGACGGCTTCAAGCGCATTGGCCAGCAATACGGGCCCTTTGACCTGACGCTGATGGAAACCGGTGCCTACAACGTCGAATGGCCCCATGTACACATGCAGCCGGAGCAAACCCTGCAAGCTCACATCGACCTGCAAGGTCGCTGGTTGCTGCCGATCCATAACGGCACCTTTGACCTGGCCATGCATGCCTGGCATGAGCCCTTCGACCGTATCCTGGCCCTGGCTTGGGAGCGCAGCATCACTATCACTACGCCGCAGATGGGTGAAGCCTTCAACCTCGCACAACCTCAGCGGGGCGGAGCCTGGTGGCTGGAGGTGGAAGGTGCCTCGGAACAGGCGGCTGTCGAGTCTGCGTAATCCTGTCCTGATCCATGGGTGGCAGGTCGGGCAAAGACAGGCCGAGGCTGTGAAACTTGTTGGATGTCCGCTCTGAGGGAGCAGTGTCATGGCCTACAGAATTCATATCTTCGGCGCATCCGGTTCCGGGACTACAACTTTGGGTCGGGCCCTGGCCGAGCGCTTGTGCTGCAAACACTTCGATTCCGATGATTTTTTCTGGCAACCCGGCGCCAAGCCTTTTAGTTGCCGGCGTCCCCGTGACGCACGTATCCATATGTTGCAAACCCAGGTGTTGACGGAGCCGGACTGGGTCCTGTCCGGCTCCCTTTGTGGTTGGGGAGATGTGCTGATCCCCAGTTTCACTCTGGCGGTCTTCGTGCAATTGGACCCTGAGGTTCGCTTGCAGCGCTTGCGTGCCCGGGAATTCCAGCGCTACGGCGAGCAGATTTTCGAGGGTGGCGAACGCTACGTCGCGACCCAGACTTTTCTCGCCTGGGCCGCCGGCTACGACGAGGGTGGCCACGGAACCCGCAGTCTGCGGCGCCATGAAAGCTGGATCAAAAACCTCGACTGTCCGCTCGTTCGCCTGGATTCGACCCGGCTTTCAGTAGCGGACTTGTGCGGGCAACTGCTCAAGGCACTGGATCACTCGATCATTGCGTAGTCAGGGCGTTCCATGGGGTTGGGAGTCGCGCCCTTGATATTCATGCCGCGGCCCGGAGCGAAGCCGGGAAAGAACACCAACCCTTGAGCTTCAAGGCAGAACGCCAGTGCCAGGCGGGTCACGTCACGCACCTCGTAGCCGGCTTCGAAGCGCTGGATAGCTTGCACCGAGACTGCGGATTCACGGGACAGTTGATCCATGTCCCAATCCAGCATGTCCCGGGCCTGGGCACAGTGCTGCGGAGTGAATTGATAAAGGGCGATACGTTCCAGGGTGATTTTCATCGCTAGAGAGGCCATGGTTTTCTCCGGGAGGTTAGGCTGGAAGTTGGCTTGGTACTGGTTATTTGTACAGTTGTTTAATTCCCGGATCAAACTGATTTTTGCTCTCTGCCCGCGCCTTTGGTCACAAGGTTTTTCCCGGGCTCGGGTCCGTCCTGTTCAGGTAGGTACTGGGGGACCGCCCCAGCACCCGG
The DNA here is from genome assembly GCF_018390395.1 of Pseudomonas sp. RC4D1. NCBI lineage: Bacteria > Pseudomonadati > Pseudomonadota > Gammaproteobacteria > Pseudomonadales > Pseudomonadaceae > Pseudomonas > Pseudomonas sp. RC4D1. Next base: position 1,448,372 of record NZ_JAHBAW010000002.1, on the reverse strand, counting down.
CGGAACATGGTGGAGAATGCCCCGGGGCTGTCATAGCCGAAATCCAGGGCGATGCGTGTCACGGACTCCGCGGCTGCCAACCGCGCCAGGGCCAGGATCACGCAGGCTCGTTGTCGCCATTGAATGAAGCTCATACCCGTTTGCTGGCGGAAGACGCGATTAAACGTGCGCAGGCTGACGTGCAATCGATCCGCCCAGTGCTCCGGGGATTGGTGAATATCGGGATGCCCGAGAAAGGCCTGGCACAACTCCAGTAGCGGGCCATCAGCCGGCAGAGGGATATGCAGCGGTAGCGCCGTGCTGCGTCGCAGTTCATGCAGCAGCAGGTCGACCAGCAATCCGTCACGCCCGCCCTGATCGTATTGCAAGGGAATCTCTACGGCCTCCAGGAGCAGTTGGCGCAACAGCGGTGAGACGCTGACGACTCGACAGCCGCTGTTATCCAGGGGCGCCGCGGCAGGTTCGATATACAGGCTGCGGGTACTGACCCCGAGCATCAGCACCTCATGTTCTACCCCGGGCGGAATCCACACCGCATGTTGCGGTGGCACTACCCAGTTGCCCTGATCGGTGCCCACCTGCATGACTCCGGTAGCGCCATACAGCAGTTGTGCCCGCCGATGACGGTGACGAGGCAGGCGTTGGCCGTCGGCGTAGTCGGTGCCGATGGCCAGTACCGCACGCGGTGTCTGATCCAGTTGATCGATGGAGATATTGCGCATGCCGAGTCGTTCCGTGTTTGGCGTAAACGCAAATATTATTGGCTGACTTGCTGAAGTCGGCCAAGCGCTGAAGCTCTATCGTCCAGCTCTTGTGCAAAGACGAGCGTGGTCCGATGTTCTATCTACTGCTGGCACTTTTTGGTTGCGTGACGGGTATCAGCGCCGTGCTGTTCGGTTTTGGCGGCGGATTTGTAGTGGTGCCGCTGCTGTACTGGATGCTGCTGGGCAGCCAGGGGGCGGACTCGGCGGCAGGGCAGTCGGCGATGCATGTCGCAGTGGCTACCTCGACTTGCGTGATGATCGTCAATGCCCTGGTCGCTAGCCGTCGACACCATCAGGCGGGCAATCTTGTTCGCCACTACCTGTGGCCGCTGGGGGGCTATATAGGGCTGGGGGCTATCTTGGGTGCGGCAGCGGCCATGTGGGTCAGTGGCGAAGTGCTTCGCTATGCCTTTATCGCCTACCTGGGAATCACCGTTGCTGACTGCCTGCTGCGACGTGGTTTTCTTGAACCGTCCCAAGGGCAGGAGGCGCGTCTTCTTGGAGCCCGCGAAACGCTCTTTGGCGGTGTAGGAATAGGTGTTGTCGCCACCTTTCTCGGCGTAGGTGGCAGTGTCATGACGGTGCCCCTATTGCGCCGTTGCGGTCTGTCCATGACCCAGGCCACCGCAATGGCCAATCCTCTGAGCGTGCCTGTGGCGTTGGCGGGAACGGTCACCTACATGGCCCTGGCCGGTTTCAGCTCGTTCGATCTCGGCCCCTGGTTTGTCGGTTATGTCGACCTGCTGGCGTTCTCGGTACTGACCCTCGGCTCGTTGCTGGGCATCCGCCTGGCCACTTCCTGGATTGGCAGAATTCCCGACCGTGTACATGCAAGGGTGTATATCGGTCTGTTGTTGCTGGTGCTGTTCAGCATGTGTGTGAAGGGCTAGGAGCGTCACGCTTGGTGGCTCGATTGTCCTTGTCCGCAGATCCATAATTGCCCGCTGCTGAATGCTGGCTTGGCTGACCGTGTTTTCGGCTTTTTCATACAAGGGAGCTTCCATGTTCAACGGATTGATCCAATGCACAGCCGACGGCTGGCAGGGGCGGTGGTCAGGAAGCATCCAGGGGCTGTGGCCCTGGAGTTGCCCAAGCGGTGAAACCGTAGGGGGCTATTTTGCTTCCAGGCCCGGTGCCTCGCGAATCACGAAATGGTCCAGGTTCTCGATATTGGCGCTGAACACCCCGAAGGTCGCTTCGGGGTTTTTCTTGCTCGGCACCTGCTTGAGTGTCGGGGTGACGCCATAGAAGAAGCAGTACAACTCACGCTGGCTGTCGATGGCGCCCTTGATCTCTTCAAGGAAGGCTTTGCGCTTGCGGTAGTTGTCGACCAGTTTCTTGCTCAGGTAGACGTTGACTGAATAAGGCTTCTTCTTGGCTTCTCCCTCTTCCTTGAACCAGACCTTGTGCTCGAAGTCGATGCGAAAGCTCTGGGTGTAGTCCTTGATTTCCTTGATCTTGCCCCAGTAGATCAGCCCCTTGTTATCCAGCAGGTACTCGATCTTCTTGAAGAACGAGGCGTAGGACGCTGTGTGCTCGCCGATCTTCAACGGCATGCGCTTGAGCAGTTCCTTGTCGTCGATATTCGACACGAAGCATTCCACCGGGTGAGCGAAGACGCTGGTCTTGTCCGGGGTTGTATCGCGCCCGGCGTGGGGCGTTTGCAAGCTGGCGGGCGTCACTGGCGGGTTATTTCCAGGTGTCTGCGGCGCTGCTGTCGGGTTGGCCGGTCGGCGCAGGTATTCGCGGCGGGTCAGCAGCAGCTCCGAAGGGAAGTGCTCCTCGCGATCATCCTCGACTGCAGCCCCTTCGATGCTGCCGGGGCTTTTGCTGATCCCGTAAGGGCAGCCTTCTATATGAAGAGTGCTGGGCAGGTTCTTGAAATGCGGAGTGCGGATGTAATTGACGTTCTTGGCATTGAAGGTGCCCAGTTGATTGGCGGCATCGAACGCTGCGCGACAGTCATCGTTGGGGCACTGGAAGCTTTCCTTGGCCGAGTCGAAGACCAGGGTTTCATCGAAGTTCAGATCCCGCACGTCATAGATCGACAACTTTTCGTCGAGGCTGATGCAGTAGGCGGTATCGAATTTCATGAGCGCTTTGATCCTTAAGCGGGGGAGGGAACTTTATAACGGCAGGTCTTGAAGCCTGCACGCACTTTAATGAGCCGGGCCTTGTAGATGAAGCAGGTGCGGATTTGCGCGGCCAATAAAAAAGCCCTGACCAAGTCAGGGCTTCTTGTTTGTTTCATCGATCCGGGAATTAATCCCAGCTCAATGCACCGCCAGTCTGATACTCGATCACGCGGGTCTCGAAGAAGTTCTTCTCTTTCTTCAAGTCCATGATCTCGCTCATCCATGGGAACGGGTTGGTGGTACCTGGGTACTCTTCCTTCAAACCGATCTGCGACAGGCGACGGTTGGCGATGAACTTGAGGTAGTCCTCCATCATCGCCGCGTTCATGCCCAGTACGCCGCGCGGCATGGTATCGCGAGCGTATTCGATTTCCAGTTGGGTGCCCTGGAGAATCATCTGGGTGGCTTCTTCCTTCATCTCGGCATCCCACAGGTGCGGGTTTTCGATCTTGATCTGGTTGATCACGTCGATGCCGAAGTTCAGGTGCATGGATTCGTCGCGCAGGATGTATTGGAACTGCTCGGCGACACCGGTCATCTTGTTGCGACGGCCCATGGACAGGATCTGGGTGAAGCCGCAATAGAAGAAGATGCCTTCCAGAACGCAGTAGTAGGCGATCAGGTTGCGCAGCAGTTCCTTGTCGGTGTCGACGGTGCCGGTTTCGAACTTCGGATCGGAGATCGAACGGGTGTACTTCAGGCCCCAGGCAGCTTTCTTCGCGACCGAAGGAATCTCGTGGTACATGTTGAAGATCTCGCCTTCATCCATGGCCAACGATTCGATGCAGTACTGATAGGCGTGGGTGTGGATCGCCTCTTCGAACGCCTGGCGCAGGATGTACTGGCGGCATTCCGGGTTGGTGATCAGGCGGTACACGGCCAATACCAGGTTGTTGGCAACCAGGGAGTCGGCGGTGGAGAAGAAGCCCAGGTTGCGCATGACGATGCGACGTTCGTCGTCGGTCAGGCCTTCCGGGTTTTTCCACAGGGCGATGTCGGCGGTCATGTTGACCTCTTGCGGCATCCAGTGGTTGGCGCAGCCGTCGAGGTACTTCTGCCAGGCCCAGTCGTACTTGAACGGTACCAACTGGTTGAGGTCGGCGCGGCAGTTGATCATGCGCTTTTCGTCAACGGCGACACGAGCGGAAGAGCCTTCCAGTTCAGCCAGGCCTTCGGCGATATCGAGCTGGTCCAGGGACGCCTTGGCGCGGGCCACGGCAGCGGAGTCGCTGGCAGTCACGGCGCGTGCTTCAAGAGCGGCGGCACCACCGGCGCTGTCGAGGCGGTCCATGTTGGCTTCGGTAGCGTGGCCGGCGTTGGCGCCTTTGACTGCAACTTCGCCTTCTTCTTTGTCGAATTCGTCCCAGCTCAGCATGACGTGTCGTCTCCTGCTTGAGGGCCAGATGCCCGTGTGAAAACAAAAGGGTTGGCTTTTCACACGGCGCTACTGGCCGCGTTAAATCATTGGAAATCGTTTGTTGCAGCAGTGAACGCAGGCAATAAACAGAAATACGTGTTCGGGTGCCTTGAAGCTGCTGTCGGGCGGAACTGAGGGGCTCGGCTCCGGCGCGGGATTCAGCAGGTCGTTTTCATCCGGTAAGGGAATGTTGCGGGCCCGTTTTGAGGACGCATTATAAGGATATTTTCAGGGCCGTGGGGCGACCGATGGGCGCAGGCGGGCCCAAGAAGGAGGGGGACTGAGAGCAAAGCGCGGGTTTACAAGGCTTTGGCCGTTGAAGATTTTTTTTCAGGCTCGAAAAAAATATTCTCGAGTGGCCAAAAAATAGCCAATTTTACTAGATGTTGTGTTTTTGCAAGCCTTTTTCAGGTTTTGAACACAACTCGAATCGTCCGGTTTTGTCGCTGAAAATCTCCTGGCAGAGGTCTTCAAGGTCGGCGGGATTGCCCTCGCCGAAGTCGTCAGCCGAGAGGCTCAAAAGGTCGTTGGCAGTGCCATGAGCAGGCCATCAACCACAGCAGGAAAAATGCGTGCGATTGCCGTGCTCGCACGTCGTCAAGGTGGAGCCTTTCACTGCCCTTGGGCGGGTCGTTGTCGGGCTTCTTTGCCGCAAGAGGGATTTCTTGCGGCCGGCAGTCATCAAGGTCTATGCAATGAACTTGGCTATTAGCCGTTAGAACAACCGTTGCCCATTACGCGGTATTGAAGAATATGCCGCTGACCGTGGGAGTCTTCATATTCCATGCGCGCTGGTACAACTTCGCATACTTCTGGAACTTCGCTCATGGAGATAACTTTGGCGATATCCAGGTCAGTGGAGTAAGTGTATTCCTCTACCGGTACTTGCTGCTGGGCGACATCAGTCGGGATCTCATCAGCCATCGCGGTAACGCACAGACTGCTGAGGGCCAGAACTAATAAAGCTTTCATTTGCGTTTTACCTTTCTAAGGTCGTGTGGGGTCACGCAGCCTTTGTGGGGCTGCGTGTGGAACTTGAGTAGAAGTTTGATTAACTGCCTTCGTGGGGGCTGCAACTTGGTTAATCAGATTGCCTGTTTGGCGAGACGGATTTTAGGCCCGGGGCCGGCGGCCATATAGGCGTACTTTTGATAAACACCTTTGACAGTTTTTGTAACAATCCCCGAAAAAGGCCTGTCTGCAGGTCTGTTTGAACATTTTTATCCGCGGTGAATATCGCTGTAAGCAGCGTTCTTGAAGGGTTGCGGCAAATATCAGGGTATTTCGCAGGGGGTTGTTACTACCATCGTCGAATGGTTCTATAGGCGCCCCCCGGCTACAACGGGGTCATACAAAAACAACTATGTCACCGAGGTAAGAAAGATGAGTGCGGCTTCTCTGTATCCCGTTCGTCCCGAGGTTTTGGCCAATACGCTGACTGACGAGGCGACCTACAAGGCCATGTACCAGCAGTCGGTCGTGAACCCGGACGGTTTCTGGCGCGAACAGGCCAAGCGTCTCGACTGGATCAAGCCTTTTACCACGGTGAAGCAGACCTCCTTCGACGACCACCACGTGGATATCAAGTGGTTCGCCGATGGCACCTTGAACGTCTCCTACAACTGTCTGGATCGCCATCTCGCCGAACGTGGCGATCAGATCGCGATCATCTGGGAAGGCGACGATCCTTCCGAAAGCCGCAACATCACCTACCGCGAACTGCATGAAGAAGTCTGCAAGTTCGCCAACGCCCTGCGCGGCCAGGACGTGCACCGCGGTGACGTGGTGACTATCTATATGCCGATGATCCCCGAAGCGGTGGTGGCCATGCTGGCCTGTACCCGTATCGGCGCGATCCATTCGGTGGTGTTCGGTGGCTTCTCGCCTGAGGCGCTGGCCGGTCGCATTATCGACTGCCGTTCGAAAGTGGTGATCACTGCCGACGAAGGCATCCGGGCGGGCAAGAAGGTGCCGCTCAAGGCCAATGTCGACGACGCCCTGACCAATCCGGAAACCAGCAGTATCCAGAAAGTCATCGTGTGCAAGCGCACCGGTGGCGACATCAAGTGGAACCAGCACCGCGACATCTGGTACGAAGACCTGATGAAAGTGGCCGGCAGCGTCTGTGCACCGAAAGAGATGGGTGCCGAAGAAGCGCTGTTCATCCTTTACACCTCCGGCTCCACCGGCAAACCCAAGGGCGTGCAGCACACCACTGGCGGTTACTTGCTCTATGCGTCGCTGACCCATGAGCGGGTGTTCGACTACCGTCCGGGTGAAGTCTACTGGTGCACCGCCGACGTCGGCTGGGTCACCGGCCACACCTATATTGTCTATGGCCCCTTGGCCAACGGCGCCACCACTGTGCTGTTCGAAGGTGTGCCCAACTACCCGGACGTGACCCGGGTGGCGAAGATCGTCGACAAGCACAAGGTCAACATCCTCTACACCGCTCCGACCGCGATCCGCGCCATGATGGCTTCGGGTACCGCCGCCTGTGAAGGCGCCGACGGCAGCAGCCTGCGCCTGCTGGGGTCGGTGGGCGAGCCGATCAACCCGGAAGCCTGGGATTGGTACTACAAGAACGTCGGCCAATCCCGTTGCCCGATCGTCGACACCTGGTGGCAGACCGAAACCGGCGCCACTCTGATGAGCCCGCTGCCGGGGGCGCATGCCCTGAAGCCGGGTTCTGCAGCACGTCCGTTCTTCGGCGTGGTCCCGGCCCTGGTAGACAACCTGGGCAACATCATCGAAGGCGCGGCCGAGGGCAATCTGGTGATCCTCGACTCCTGGCCGGGCCAGGCGCGGACCCTGTACCGCGATCATGATCGTTTCGTCGATACCTACTTCAAGACCTTCCGTGGCATGTACTTCACTGGTGACGGCGCTCGTCGTGATGAAGACGGCTACTACTGGATCACCGGTCGCGTGGACGATGTACTCAACGTGTCCGGGCACCGCATGGGGACCGCCGAGATCGAAAGTGCCATGGTCGCTCACCCTAAAGTTGCCGAAGCGGCGGTGGTGGGCGTGCCTCACGACATCAAGGGCCAGGGCATCTATGTCTATGTGACCCTCAATGGCGGCGAAGAACCGAGCGAAGCCCTGCGTCTGGAGCTGAAGAATTGGGTGCGCAAGGAGATCGGGCCGATCGCCTCGCCGGATGTCATCCAATGGGCGCCGGGCCTGCCGAAAACGCGTTCCGGGAAGATCATGCGGCGAATCCTGCGCAAGATTGCCACGGCGGAGTACGACGGTCTGGGCGATATCTCCACCTTGGCTGACCCAAGTGTGGTGCAGCATCTGATTGATACCCACAAGACCATGAACGTCGCCTGAGGCGGGTTCCGAGTCATCCAGCCCCGCCCGGCCTTGTGCCGGGCGGGGCTTTTTTATGGCCACGTGATGCGCCGGCAAGCTGATTGCTGCGGGGCTGCGTGGTTGTTGCAGGGGGTTGGCTTGTCAGCGAAGAGGGGCGAATAAATATCGGATATTTCCGGCGAGCGCATACGAATGTTACCGATGTTGCCGAAGATGTAACCCCGCGCTCACTTTCGGGGCAATGGGAAACGCCCGGCCCTATTTCGGGGCCTTTTATACCCTTATAAAAAATAAGTCATCACGCTGCGCTTGCCGGAATAGAAGGCTTTGCGAATAATAGGCCCGCAATTTGCAACATAGATCGGTTTACTGTCTTTTGCTCTTGCATAGATTTGAAGAGCTGTCAATGTGCTGCCCCGGCATTCTCAATGCTTCTGTAATTTGTTGTCGCATTGAGGAAATATCGGCTTCCAGCCTGTCGTTAGAATGCCGGTCACTCGCTCGTCGCTGCCTGTGTGTGAGTCCTCTGCGGAGTTCCCAGGACGCAGCGCGGCAATTCAGGTTTCACCCATTCGCATATTGGGCTGTCGCTCACTCTGCCGTTTTCGCCCTTTACCGATGGAGTTCTAAGATGAAGAAACTCGTGCTTCTTGGCGCCCTGGCACTGTCCGTGCTGTCCTTGCCGACTTTCGCCGATGAAAAGCCGCTGAAAATTGGTATCGAAGCGGCTTACCCTCCGTTTGCCTCCAAGGCGCCGGATGGCAGCATCGTCGGTTTCGACTACGACATCGGCAATGCCCTGTGCGAAGAGATGAAGGTCAAGTGCGTATGGGTCGAGCAAGAGTTCGATGGCCTGATCCCGGCGCTGAAAGTGCGCAAGATCGACGCCATCCTCTCGTCCATGTCGATCACTGACGATCGCAAGAAGTCCGTGGACTTCACTAACAAGTACTACAACACTCCGGCCCGTCTGGTGATGAAGGCCGGTACCCAGGTCAGCGATGGCCTGGCTGAGCTCAAAGGCAAGAATATCGGCGTACAGCGTGGCTCGATCCACGAGCGTTTCGCTCGTGAAGTCCTGGCGCCGCTGGGTGCACAGATCAAGCCTTACGGCTCGCAGAACGAAATCTACCTGGATGTGGCGGCCGGTCGCCTCGACGGCACCGTGGCGGACGCTACGCTGTTGAATGACGGCTTCCTGAAAACCGACGCCGGCAAAGGCTTCGCCTTCGTCGGTCCGGCTTTCACTGACGTCAAATACTTCGGCGATGGCGTAGGGATCGCTGTGCGCAAGGGTGACAAGGCCGATCTGGACAAGATCAACGCCGCCATCGCTGCCATTCGTGAGAATGGCAAGTACAAGCAAATCCAGGACAAGTACTTCGACTTCGACATTTACGGCAAGTAAGACCGTCGAAACAGTCAGTCCGAGATGGCGCAAGCAGCAGAATCTCTGAAGTTTGCGCCATTTTTTCATCCCAATTTTCGAGGACCTGAATCATGTTGAAAGGCTACGGGGCTGTCATCCTCGATGGCGCTTGGCTGACGCTTCAGCTCGCCTTGTCGTCCATGGCCCTGGCCATTGTTCTGGGTCTGATCGGGGTCGCGTTGCGCCTCTCGCCGGTGCGCTGGCTGGCCTGGCTCGGCGATCTGTATTCCACGGTGATCCGTGGCATTCCCGATCTGGTGCTGATCCTGCTGATCTTCTACGGCGGCCAGGACCTGCTGAACCGTGTGGCGCCGCTGCTGGGCTACGACGATTACATCGATCTCAATCCGCTGGCCGCCGGTATCGGCACCCTGGGCTTTATCTTCGGTGCCTACCTGTCGGAAACCTTCCGTGGCGCCTTCATGGCGATTCCCAAGGGGCAGGCCGAAGCGGGCATGGCTTACGGCATGAGCAGCTTCCAGGTGTTCTTCCGGGTGATGGTGCCGCAGATGATTCGCCTGGCGATTCCCGGCTTCACCAACAACTGGCTGGTGCTGACCAAGGCTACCGCGCTGATTTCGGTGGTGGGCCTGCAAGACATGATGTTCAAGGCCAAGCAGGCGGCAGACGCCACTCGCGAGCCTTTCACCTTCTTCCTCGCAGTGGCGGCCATGTACCTGGTGATCACCAGTGTTTCGTTGCTGGCATTGCGTCACCTTGAGAAGCGCTACTCGGTAGGCGTAAGGGCGGCTGATCTATGATCTTCGACTACAACGTCATCTATGACGCCTTGCCGCTGTACTTCAGCGGCTTGCTGACCACTCTGAAGCTGTTGGCACTGTCGCTGTTCTTCGGTTTGCTGGTGGCCTTGCCCCTGGGGCTGATGCGGGTGTCCAAGCAGCCATTGGTGAACATGAGCGCCTGGCTCTACACCTATGTAATCCGTGGCACGCCGATGCTGGTGCAGTTGTTCCTGATCTACTATGGCCTGGCCCAGTTTGAAGCGGTGCGTGAGAGTTTCCTCTGGCCCTGGCTGTCCAGTGCGACCTTCTGTGCCTGCCTGGCCTTTGCCGTCAACACCAGCGCCTACACCGCAGAAATCATCGCCGGCAGCCTCAAGGCCACGCCTAACGGTGAGATCGAAGCGGCCAAGGCCATGGGCATGTCGCGCTACAAGATGTATCGCCGCATTCTCCTGCCATCGGCCCTGCGCCGGGCTCTGCCGCAGTACAGCAACGAAGTGATCATGATGCTGCAGACCACCAGTCTGGCCTCCATCGTGACCCTGATCGACATCACCGGCGCGGCGCGCACGGTCAACGCGCAGTACTACCTGCCGTTCGAGGCCTATATCACTGCGGGTGTGTTCTATCTGTGCCTGACGTTCATCCTGGTGCGCTTGTTCAAGCTGGCCGAAGGCCGCTGGCTGCGCTACCTGGCACCGCGGAAGCACTGATATGCAGCGTATCGATCATCCATTGCCCTGGAGCCACCTGGGCAGCGAACGCAGCATCTCGGTGTTCCGTTTCGGCAGTGGCGAGCGCAAGGCCTATATCCAGGCCAGTCTGCATGCCGACGAGTTGCCCGGCATGCGCACCGCCTGGGAGCTGAAAAAGCGCCTGGCCGAACTGGAAGCCGAGGGTGCCCTCAACGGTGTTATCGAACTGGTGCCCGTGGCCAATCCGCTGGGGTTGGGGCAGTTGCTGCAAGGCAATCACCAGGGGCGTTTCGAGGCCGGCAGCGGCAAGAACTTCAACCGCGACTTCGTCGAGTTGAGCGGGCCTGTGGCCCAGCGCCTGGAAGGGCGCCTGGGGGATGATCCTCACGCCAATGTGCGCTTGATCCGTCAGGCCATGAGCGAGGTGCTGTCCGAGTTGCCACCGGCTGCAAGTCAGCTGCAGGGCATGCAGCGGGTGCTCCTGAGTCATGCCTGCACGGCGGATGTGGTGCTGGACCTGCATTGCGATACCGAGGCGGCGCTGCATATGTACGCCTTGCCGCAGCATTGGCCGCAGTGGCGCTCCCTGGCGGCGCACCTGGATGTGAAGGTCGGGTTGCTGGCGGAAGATTCCGGTGGCAGTTCGTTCGATGAAGCCTGCTCGCTGCCCTGGTTGCGTCTGTCGCAACAGTTTCCCGAGGCGCAGATCCCCTTGGCCTGCCTGGCCACCACTCTGGAACTGGGCGGTCAGGCCGACACCGGGCGTCCTCAGGCCGAGGCGCATGCCGCTGGCATCCTGGCGTTTCTCGCCGAGCAGGGGCTGATCGCCGGTGAGTGGCCGGCGCCCGGGCGTGAAGCCTGTGAAGCCATGCCGTTTGAAGGCACCGAATTGCTGTATGCGCCGCACCCCGGCGTGGTGAGCTTTCTGCGTCCGGCCGGTAGCTGGGTAGAAGTGGGCGAACCGATTTTTGAAGTGATTGATCCCCTATCCGATCGGGTCAGTACGGTGTGTGCTGGCACCAGCGGCGTGTTGTTCGCCGTTGAGCGGCTGCGTTATGCCCAACCCGGTTTCTGGCTGGCCAAGGTGGCGGGGCGCGAAGCGCTGCGTCACGGGCGCTTGCTCAACGACTGACTGTTTTTGTGAGAACCGACCGCATGTACAAACTTGAAGTCCAAGACCTGCATAAGCGCTATGGCAGTCACGAAGTGCTCAAGGGTGTGTCCCTGAAGGCCGCAGCTGGCGATGTGATCAGCATCATCGGCTCCAGTGGCTCGGGCAAAAGTACCTTTTTGCGCTGCATCAACCTGCTGGAGCAGCCCCATGCCGGCAAGATCCTGCTGAACAACGAAGAGTTGAAGCTGGTGGCCAACAAGGACGGTGCCTTGAAGGCCGCCGATCCCAAGCAGTTGCAGCGCATGCGTTCGCGCCTGTCGATGGTGTTCCAGCACTTCAACCTGTGGTCGCACATGACCGCCATTGAAAACATCATGGAAGCACCGGTGCATGTGCTGGGTGTGTCCAAGGCCGAGGCTCGCGAGAAGGCCGAGCATTACCTGGCCAAGGTGGGTGTGGCGCACCGCAAGGACGCTTACCCGGGGCACATGTCCGGCGGTGAGCAGCAGCGCGTGGCTATCGCCCGGGCTCTGGCCATGGAGCCGGAAGTCATGCTGTTCGACGAGCCGACCTCGGCCCTGGACCCTGAGCTGGTGGGTGACGTGTTGAAGGTCATGCAGGCCCTGGCCCAGGAAGGCCGGACCATGGTGGTGGTGACTCACGAGATGGGCTTTGCCCGTGAGGTCTCCAACCAGTTGGTGTTCCTGCACAAAGGCGTGGTGGAAGAAAGCGGCAACCCGCGGGAAGTGCTGGTGAACCCGCAATCAGAACGTTTGCAACAATTCCTCTCCGGCAGCCTCAAGTAATAGCTGCCGTTATGCACCAAATTAGGTCATGCTGCGCACCGCGCGCCAGATGGTCTAACTTGGTGCTGCCGCCCTTGGCTTCTAACACTGTTTTCGTTTCGGATTGCCCGCCATGACTGCCCATCGAATTGGTTTCCTGATTTGGCCCAGCACTAAAGCCTTGACGCTGGCGCTGGCCGAGGAGGCCTTGCGTGTTGCCCAGCGGGTGCACCCGGACGTGGTCTATGAGCTGGCATTCCTGCAGGCCGAAGCGCCAGTCGAAGGCGCCTGGCAACTGCCGGGGGAGCCTTGGGCGGGCAAGCTTGAAGGTTGTCAGAAGTTGTTCCTGCTGGCCGATGAGCCGCCGGCACCGATGAGTTCGACCCTCAGTAGCGCCCTCAAGCAGCTGGTGCGTGCCGGCTGTGTGATTGGGGGGTTGTCCGCCGGGGTTTACCCGCTGGCCCAACTGGGTCTGCTCGATGGTTATCGGGCGGCGGTGCACTGGCGCTGGCAGGACGATTTTGCCGAACGTTTCCCCAAGGTCATTGCCACCAGCCATCTATTCGATTGGGATCGTGATCGCCTGACGGCCTGTGGCGGCATGTCGGTGCTGGATCTGTTGCTGGCGGTGCTGGCGCGCGATCACGGTGCCGAGCTGGCCGGTGCGGTGTCGGAAGAACTGGTGGTGGAGCGCATCCGCGAGGGCGGCGAGCGTCAGCGGATTCCGCTGCAGAACCGTCTGGGTTCCAGCCATCCGAAGCTGACTCAGGCCGTGCTGCTGATGGAGGCCAATATCGAAGAACCGCTGACCACCGACGAAATTGCCCAGCATGTCTGTGTGTCCCGACGTCAGTTGGAGCGGATCTTCAAGCAATACCTGAATCGGGTGCCCAGCCAGTATTACCTGGAGCTGCGCCTGAACAAGGCCCGACAGATGCTGATGCAGACCAGCAAGTCGATCATTCAGATCGGCCTGTCCTGCGGCTTCTCCTCCGGTCCGCACTTCTCCAGTGCCTACCGCAATTTCTTTGGCGCCACTCCCCGTGAAGATCGCAATCAACGGCGCAGCAGCAGCCCGTTCGAACTCTCCTCCGTACCCGCCGAGCGCGGCTGACCCCGTCCGTTAGGCGTCGGCTTGCCGGCCAATCCCACGGGCAACCCGCTCCCCGCGCAACATCCCGATCGACGCCTTGTTATCGCAATGCCGATAACCTTTTCGAGATTTGGGTCCGCTCGCCACGTAACTATCTGAATAGCAACCTGGATAACTACCTGGGTAATTACCTTGGGCAAATTGCCCGGCGAATCTGCCGCTAGAGCCTTGCGCAGTTTAAACTGCGCCTTTGCGACGCTATTTGTCGCATTGCCATAAACCCGCGTAAAACCTGGGTTGGCGCTATAAGAAGTTGTCGCTTGGCGACAAGGCCGGGCACAAAACTGTCCTTACAATCCCTCCATCGCTCGCCAGTTTCAGGCGGGTGTTCCTCTTCAGGAGACTCCGATGTCCGTTGAGCAAGCTCCGGTGCAACGCGCCGATTTCGACCAGGTGATGGTTCCCAACTACGCACCTGCGGCTTTCATTCCTGTGCGCGGCGCGGGGTCTCGAGTCTGGGATCAGTCGGGACGGGAGCTGATCGACTTCGCCGGCGGCATCGCGGTCAACGTACTGGGCCACGCCCATCCGGCGCTGGTGGGGGCTCTGACCGAGCAGGCCAATAAACTGTGGCATGTGTCCAACGTGTTCACCAACGAGCCGGCCCTGCGTCTGGCCCATAAGCTGATCGACGCCACCTTCGCTGAGCGCGCGTTCTTCTGTAACTCCGGTGCAGAAGCCAACGAGGCCGCCTTCAAGCTGGCCCGTCGCGTGGCTCACGATCGTTTCGGTGCCGAGAAGTACGAAATCATCGCCGCGCTGAACAGCTTCCATGGGCGCACCCTGTTCACTGTGAATGTCGGTGGCCAGTCGAAGTATTCCGATGGCTTCGGTCCGAAAATCACCGGCATCACCCATGTGCCGTACAACGACCTGGCTGCTCTGAAGGCCGCGGTTTCCGACAAGACCTGCGCCGTGGTGCTGGAGCCGATCCAGGGCGAAGGCGGCGTGCTGCCGGCCGAACTGGCCTATCTGCAGGGCGCTCGCGAGCTGTGCGATCAGCACAACGCGCTGTTGGTGTTCGACGAAGTACAAACCGGCATGGGCCGCAGCGGTGAGCTGTTTGCCTACCAGTATTACGGCGTGACTCCGGACATCCTCACCAGCGCCAAGAGCCTGGGCGGCGGTTTCCCGATCGCGGCGATGCTGACCACCGAAGCGCTGGCCAAGCACCTGGTGGTTGGCACCCACGGCACCACCTACGGCGGCAACCCGCTGGCGTGTGCCGTGGCCGAGGCGGTGATCGATGTGATCAACACCCCCGAGGTGCTCAATGGCGTGAAGGCCAAGCACGATCGCTTCAAGACCCGTCTGCTGCAGATCGGCGAGAAGTACGGCCTGTTCACTGAAGTCCGCGGCCTGGGCCTGTTGCTCGGTTGCGTGCTCAGCGAAGCCTGGAAAGGCAAGGCCAAGGACGTGTTCAACGCCGCCGAGAAAGAAGGCCTGATGATTCTGCAAGCAGGTCCCGACGTGGTGCGCTTTGCCCCGAGCCTGGTGATCGAGGATGCCGATATCGACGCCGGCCTGGACCGCTTCGAGCGCGCCGTGGCGAAACTGACTCAAGCCTGATCCAGGTAGCAGTACTTCTCGGCGTCGGCTTTAGTGGCCGGCGTCGAGCCTAATTCCTGTGCCGGGCTGTCCCGGCATTTTTTTCCCTGAGTCGGACGGTTTCCGACCTGTTTTAGAGTAAGGAGTGACACCATGCTGGTGATGCGCCCCGCGCAAATGGCTGATCTGGGCGAGGTACAGCGTCTGGCTGCAGACAGCCCGATTGGTGTCACCTCCTTGCCGGATGATGTGGACCGCCTGAGCGACAAGATCGCTGCAAGCGAGGCTTCGTTCGCTGCTGAAGTGAGCTTCAACGGTGAGGAAAGCTACTTTTTCGTCCTGGAAGACACCGACAGCGGCAAGCTGGTGGGGTGTTCGGCCATCGTCGCGTCCGCCGGTTATTCCGAGCCGTTCTACAGCTTTCGTAATGAAACCTTTGTCCATGCGTCCCGCGAGCTGAAGATCCATAACAAGATCCACGTCCTGTCCCAGTGCCACGACCTGACCGGCAACAGTCTGTTGACCAGTTTCTATGTGGTGCCGGAACTGGTGGGATCGCCCTGGTCGGAGCTCAACTCCCGGGGCCGCCTGCTGTTCGTTGCCAGCCACCCGGAGCGTTTCGCCGATTCGGTGGTGACCGAGATCGTCGGCTACAGCGATGAGCACGGTGATTCGCCGTTCTGGGACGCCATCGGGCGTAATTTCTTCGACCTCAACTACGCTGAGGCCGAGCGCCTGTGCGGCCTGAAGAGCCGGACCTTCCTTGCCGAGCTGATGCCCCATTATCCGATTTACGTGCCGCTGCTGCCGGACGCTGCCCAGGAAGCCATGGGCCAGGTGCATCCGCGGGCGCAGATCACCTTCGACATCCTGATGCGCGAAGGTTTTGAAACCGATCACTACATCGACATTTTCGACGGCGGCCCGACCTTGCATGCACGGGTTTCGGGTATCCGCTCCATTGCCCAGAGCCGCGTGGTGCCAGTGAAGATTGGCGAAGCGCTCAAGGGCGGTGGTCGTCAGTACCTGGTGTCCAACGGTCAGTTGCAGGATTACCGCGCGGTGTTGCTGGAGCTGGATTACGCCCCGGGCAAACCAGTGACCCTGGATCTGCAAGCCGCCGAAGCCCTGGGCGTCGGCGAAGGTGCCAGCGTGCGCCTGGTGGCGGTTTAAAGCCTGCTTCCATTACCTGGAAAGCATGCCTGGAAAGCAGCGAGTTTCGCGCAGGCCATCAGCGGCCTGCGTCTGAGGAGATAGCATGATCGTTCGTCCCGTACGCAGCAGCGATTTACCCGCGCTGATCGACCTGGCCCGCAGCACCGGCACCGGCCTCACCACCTTGCCGGCCAACGAAGAGCGCCTGACTCACAGGGTTGGCTGGGCGGAAAAGACCTTTCGCGGCGAAGCCGAGCGTGGCGATGCGGACTACCTGTTCGTACTGGAAGACGACAACGGCCGGGTGGTGGGGATTTCCGCCATCGCTGGCGCCGTCGGCTTGCGCGAGCCCTGGTACAACTTCCGGGTCGGCCTGACGGTCAGCGCCTCCCAGGAGCTGAACATCTACCGTGAGATCCCCACGCTGTTCCTGGCCAATGACCTGACCGGCAACTCCGAGCTGTGCTCGCTGTTCCTGCATGCCGATTACCGCACCGGCCTCAATGGCCGCATGCTGGCCAAGGCGCGGATGCTGTTCATCGCCGAATTCCCGCAACTGTTCGGCAACAAGATCATTGCCGAGATGCGCGGCATGTCCGATGAAAATGGTCGTTCGCCATTCTGGGAGAGCCTGGGCCGGCACTTCTTCAAGATGGAGTTCAGCCAGGCGGATTACCTGACCGGGGTCGGCAACAAGGCGTTCATCGCCGAGCTGATGCCCAAGTTTCCGCTGTACACCTGCTTCCTGTCCGAGGATGCACGCAACGTGATCGGCAAGGTCCACACCGACACCGAGCCGGCCCTGGCCATGCTCAAGAGTGAAGGTTTCAGCTACCAGGGCTATGTCGACATCTTCGACGCCGGCCCGGCGGTGGAGTGCGAGACCAGCAAGATCCGCGCGGTACGTGACAGCCAGGCATTGGTGCTGGCCATCGGCACCCCGGGCGACGACGCCACGCCGTTCCTGATCCACAACCGCAAGCGCGAGGACTGCCGCATCACCGCGGCGCCTGCACGCTTCGCTGCGGGCACCCTGGTGGTTGATCCTCTGACCGCCAAGCGCCTGCAACTCAACGCCGGCGACCAGGTCCGCGCGGTTCCGCTGTCTGCTTCTCGGGAGTCGAAATAATGAGCACGCTGTACATCGCAGGCCAATGGCTGGCCGGCCAGGGCGAAGCCTTCACCTCGGTCAATCCGGTGACCCAGGCGGTTATCTGGTCCGGTAACGGCGCCACGGCCGCGCAAGTGGAAAGCGCTGTGCAGGCCGCCCGCCAGGCGTTTCCGGCCTGGGCCAAGCGCTCTCTGGAAGAGCGCATCGGCGTGCTCGAGGCCTTTGCCGCCAGCCTGAAGGCGCGGGCCGATGAACTGGCCCGCTGCATCGGTGAGGAAACCGGCAAGCCGCTGTGGGAAGCCGCCACCGAAGTCACCAGCATGGTCAACAAGATCGCCATCTCGGTGCAGAGCTACCGCGAGCGCACCGGCGAGAAGAGCGGCCCCTTGGGCGACGCCACCGCTGTGCTGCGACATAAGCCTCACGGCGTGGTGGCGGTGTTCGGCCCTTACAACTTCCCGGGGCACTTGCCTAACGGGCACATCGTTCCCGCGCTGCTGGCGGGCAACAGCGTGCTGTTCAAACCCAGCGAGCTGACGCCGAAAGTCGCCGAGCTGACGGTCCAGTGCTGGATCGAAGCCGGTTTGCCAGCAGGCGTCCTCAACCTGCTGCAAGGCGCCCGGGAAACCGGTATCGCCCTGGCTGCCAATCCGGGTATCGATGGCTTGTTCTTCACCGGCTCCAGCCGCACCGGCAATCATCTGCACCAGCAATTTGCCGGGCGTCCGGACAAGATCCTGGCGCTGGAAATGGGCGGCAACAACCCGCTGGTGGTGGATCAGGTCGCTGATCTGGATGCGGCGGTGTACACCATCATCCAATCGGCCTTCATTTCAGCCGGCCAGCGCTGCACTTGCGCCCGCCGCCTGCTGGTGCCACAAGGCGCCTGGGGTGATGCGTTGCTGGCGCGCCTGGTGGCGGTCAGCGCAAGCATTGATGTCGGTGCGTATGACCAGCAGCCGGCGCCGTTCATGGGTTCGGTGATTTCCCTGGGCGCCGCTCGCGCGCTGATGGATGCGCAGCAGCAACTGTTGGCCAATGGCGCCGTGGCCTTGCTGGAAATGACCCAGCCCCAGGCTCAGGCCGCCTTGCTGACCCCAGGCATTCTGGATGTGACGGCAGTGGCTGAGCGTCCCGATGAAGAGCTGTTCGGGCCTTTGCTGCAAGTGATCCGCTACGCTGATTTCGATGGGGCCATTGCCGAGGCCAACAACACTCAGTACGGCCTGGCTGCCGGTCTGTTGTCGGATTCTGCCGAGCGTTACCAGCAGTTCTGGCTGCAGAGCCGTGCCGGGATCGTCAACTGGAACAAACAGTTGACCGGTGCCGCCAGCAGCGCGCCGTTTGGTGGTGTTGGGGCTTCGGGCAACCATCGGGCCAGTGCCTATTACGCGGCGGATTACTGCGCGTATCCGGTGGCTTCCCTGGAAACCCCGAGCCTGGTGCTGCCGAGCGCGTTGACGCCGGGTGTGCGCTTGTCCTGATTCGAGAGGCCTTTATGGCCTCTTCGCCGGCCAGCCGGCTCTTGCAGATCTGTAGGAGCCGGCCGGCTGGCGAACGAGCGCGAAACGCGCGCCCTGTGTAGATACCGATGCCTATAACAAACAGATTCGTGGAGCCTCGCTGATGAAATCCTATGAAGTCAATTTTGACGGTCTAGTGGGGCCGACCCATAACTACGGCGGTTTGTCCTACGGCAACGTCGCCTCCCAGAGCAACAGCCAGCAGGGCTCCAATCCCAAGGAAGCGGCGCTGCAGGGCCTGGCGAAAATGAAAGCGCTGATGGAAATGGGCTTCCAGCAAGGCGTGCTCGCCCCGCAGGAGCGGCCTGATGTTGCGGCCTTGCGCAAACTGGGTTTTGCCGGGACTGATGCACAAGTCATCCAGCAAGCCGCCCAGCAGGCGATGCCCTTGCTGGTCGCCAGTTGCTCGGCATCGAGCATGTGGGTGGCCAACGCCGCCACTGTCAGCCCGAGTGCCGACACCGCCGATGGCCGCGTGCATTTCACCGCCGCCAACTTGAACTGCAAATACCACCGCAGCATCGAGCACCCGACCACCAGCCGCGTGCTGGGGGCGATGTTCGCCGACCAGAAACACTTTGCCCATCACGCCGCGTTGCCGGCGGTGGCGCAGTTCGGTGATGAAGGGGCGGCTAACCACACCCGCTTCTGCCGTGATTACGGCCAGGCCGGTGTCGAGTTCTTCGTCTTCGGTCGCAGCGCGTTCGACAACCGCTACCCGGCGCCGCAGAAGTACCCGGCGCGTCAGACTCTGGAAGCCTCGCAAGCCGTGGCGCGTCTGCATGGCCTGAGCGAGGAGGGTGTGGTCTATGCCCAACAGAATCCCTCGGTGATCGACCAGGGCGTGTTCCACAACGACGTGATCGCCGTGGGCAACGGCGAGGTGCTGTTCTATCACGAGGACGCCTTCCTCGAGACCGAGAAGATGCTCGCCGAACTGCAGGGCAAACTGGGCAAGCGCGGCGGCAACTTCCAGTCGATTTGTGTGCCGCGCTCGCAGGTGACGGTGGAAGATGCCGTGCGCTCCTACCTGTTCAACAGCCAACTGCTGTCCCGTGCCGATGGTTCGATGCTGCTGATCGTGCCGGAAGAATGCCGCAGCAACGAGCGAGTCTGGCAGTACCTGCAAAGCCTCACCAGCTCAGGTGGCCTGATCCGCGAAGTGAAGGTTTTCGATCTCAAGCAGAGCATGCAGAACGGCGGTGGCCCGGCTTGTCTGCGTCTGCGAGTGGCTCTGAATGAAACCGAGCTGGCGGCAGTCAATCCTGGGGTTATCATGACCGCGCCGTTGTACGACACCCTGACCCAATGGGTCGGCAAGCACTACCGCGACCGCCTCAGTGAAAGTGATCTGGCGGACCCGCAGTTGTTGCTTGAATGCCGGACGGCACTGGATGAACTGACGCAAATCCTTAAACTGGGCGCGGTTTATCCCTTCCAGATCAATTGAAAGCCCGCGCCCGGCGATCCCGGGCGCGCCGCTTCACCCCAGATGAGAACGACCCCCATGAGCGATACCCTGCAACTGATCCTTGAAGACACCGACGGCACCCAACTGCAAACCTCCTGCACCCGCTTCGCGGTGCTGTGGCAGGGCAAGGAAGTGTGGATCCAGCAGGACGGCCGTGGCCAATTGCTGATCGGCGTGGACGTGGAAGAGGGCGATGCCGAATACGCCAGCCTGTTGCTGCGTCCCCTGGCAACCAATCTGGTCAGCCTGCAACTGGAAATGGAACCGGCCGACGCTGGTGAAGATGATCACGTGCATGGCCCTGACTGCGGTCACGCTCACTAAGGAAGCCGCTTTATGCTCGCCCTCGGCAAACTGCTTGAACTGACCCTCGCCGGCCGTGAACCGGCAGAGAAGACTCAACTGACTGTCGACGGCGTGCGCATGCGCTGGCTGAGCGAGGGCGCCCTGGAAGTACGGCCGCCCGAAGCTCGGGATAACGGTCTGGACCTGTTGCTGTCCGCCGGTATCCACGGCAACGAGACAGCCCCCATCGAGCTGCTCGACCGTTTGTTGCATGACATTGCCCGGGGCGACTTGAAGCCCAGGGCGCGCATTCTGTTCCTGTTCGGCAACCCCGAGGCCATGCGCCGTGGCGAGCGATTCGTCGAGCAGGACGTCAACCGGCTGTTCAACGGCCGGCATGAATTGAGCAGCGGTTTCGAAGCCTTGCGGGCTTGCGAGCTGGAACGTCTGGCGGCGAGCTTCTTCAACCTGCCGGGGCGCGAACGCCTGCATTACGATCTGCACACGGCGATCCGTGGCTCGAAGATCGAACAGTTTGCCCTCTATCCGTGGAAGGATGGGCGCCAGCATTCGCGCCGTGAACTGGCGCGCCTGCGGGCGGCGGGTATGGAGGCGGTGCTGCTGCAGAACAAGCCTTCCATTGTCTTCAGCGCCTACACCTACGATCAGCTGGGGGCCGAGTCCTTCACCCTGGAGTTGGGCAAGGCACGGCCGTTCGGGCAGAACCAGGGGGTCAATGTCGAGCGCCTGGAAACCCGCCTCAAGCACATCATCGAAGGCACCGAGCCAGAGCCCGAACAGGACACCCTCGATGGCTTGAAACTGTTCAGCGTGGCGCGGGAAATCATCAAGCACAGCGACAGCTTCCACCTGCATTTGCCGGCGGACGTCGAGAACTTTTCCGAGTTGGAAGTGGGTTACCTGCTGGCCGAGGATATCGCCCAGACCCGTTGGGTCATCGAGGAAGAGGGCGCGCGGATCATTTTTCCCAATCCCAAGGTCAAGAACGGCCTGCGTGCGGGGATTCTGATTGTGCCGGCATCGGCTGACGGCCTGGCCTGAAGGATCGCTCGCCGGCAAGCCGAGCCCCCGCAGGAGCCAGCTTGCCGGCGATACCGCTAACGCTTAAACCGCTACCGCACGCTGCTCGTTACGGCGCAGGGCGCGAACTTTCTGCAGGGTATCGGCGCAGGTCTTTGCCGCTTCCTGGCCCTTGTGCACGAAGTGCTCGAAGAAGAACTTCTGATGCTCTTCGCCTGCGTGGAAGTGATGCGGGGTCAGCACCACGGAGAATACCGGCACTTCGGTTTCCAACTGCACCTGCATCAGGCCGCTGATCACCGATTGGGCGACGAACTCATGGCGGTAGATGCCGCCGTCCACCACCAGCCCCGCAGCGACGATCCCGGTGTAGCGACCGGACTTGGCCAGCAGTTTGGCGTGCAGAGGAATCTCGAAGGCGCCGCCGACTTCGAAGAAGTCGATATCGCTTTCCTGATAACCCTGGGCGAGCATTTCCGCGACGAACCCCTGGCGGCTCTGATCGACGATTTCCTTGTGCCAGCAGGCCTGGATAAAGGCGACGCGCTCGTTGGGGTGGTGTTTGCTTTTGCTATCGATTGCGGTGGGTTGCATCTGTTCTGACTCCTGTTTGTATGAAAAACAGGGCGTATATGAATCGAATGGGATTTAAGGGTGCGCGCAGAACGGCCGTGGATTTCCCACGAGCTACCCGGCAGCGGCCCTTTGGCGCCAATCCCGTTCTCTCTTCATCCGGACTATGACCGTCGGCCCCGGAATCACACCGGGTCTGCTGACCTTGTCGTCACCTGTGGACTTGCCACGGGCATCGCCAAGCGCTCGCGGGCTATGCACATTGCGCGCAATTACCGCCGGTGGGGAATTACACCCCGCCCTGAGAACGATTGCCCGCGAGTTTTTCGCGGGCGGTGAGTTTTTAACACAGATTTGGCGGGGAAGCATTGTGCCTTTTGGATAATGTTCATCAGATTTTTCACCCTGTAGCACAAGGTTTTCTACAGTTGCTGCTTGATTAATCGGCCGTGGGGCCGCAGTAATTCGTTTCGAAAGGGAATTCCCCCTGTTCAGCGCGGACCTTGCGGTCCCTCGTAGTTGGAGCCAGATGTGATGAGCGTGATCGATCTTCGTAGTGACACCGTGACCCAGCCGACTCCCGGCATGCTCGAGGCCATGGCTTGCGCCCGTACCGGAGACGATGTCTACGGCGAAGACCCGACGGTCAATCAGTTGGAGGCGGAACTGGCACAACGCCTGGGATTTGCCGCGGCCCTGTTTGTACCTTCCGGCACCATGAGCAATCTGCTGGCCTTGATGGCTCACTGCGAGCGAGGCGATGAGTACATCGTCGGCCAGCAGGCCCACACCTATAAATATGAAGGAGGTGGTGCCGCAGTGCTGGGATCGATCCAGCCTCAGCCGCTGGAGCTCCAGGCCGACGGTTCCCTGGACCTGGATCAGGTGGCGGCCGCGATCAAGCCCGATGACTTTCATTTTGCACGCACACGCTTGCTGGCCCTGGAAAACACCATGCAGGGCAAGGTGCTGCCCTTGGCTTACCTGGCTCAGGCCCGGGCCTTTACCCGTGAGCGGGGGCTGGCCCTGCATTTGGATGGTGCGCGCTTGTATAACGCGGCGGTGAAGCTAGGGGTGGATGCCCGGGTGATCACCGAACACTTCGATTCGGTATCGGTGTGCCTGTCCAAGGGACTCGGTGCGCCAGTGGGCTCGGTGTTGTGTGGCTCTCGTGAACTGATCGGCAAGGCGCGGCGCCTGCGCAAGATGGTCGGTGGTGGCATGCGCCAGGCCGGTGGGCTGGCGGCAGCGGGGCTGTATGCCCTGGAGCATCAGGTACAGCGTCTGGCGGATGACCATGCCAATGCGCAGCTGCTGGCCCAGGGGCTGAGCCAGGCGGGCTTCAGTGTCGAGCCGGTGCAGACCAATATGGTGTATGTGCAGATGGGGGATAGGGCCGAAGCCCTCAAGGCGTTCGCCGCTGAGCGAGGGATCAGCCTCAGTGCCGCGTCACGGCTGCGTCTGGTAACCCATTTGGATGTCAGTTCCGGGCAAATCGAACAAGTGGTGTGCACTTTTGCCGAGTTTTCCCGTAACTGACAGTGTTCTCCGTCCAATTGACTGTTTGTATCGTACAAACACGCTGTACCAAGTGATTAACGCCGATATAATGCGGCCCTTTGCCGTCGTTTCGTCTGTTGACGTTGCGCACAGGCCTTTGGCCGCAGTCTCCGTGGAAGAACCTAATGAAAAGCGCAGAAATCCGTGAAGCCTTCCTCCGCTTCTTCGAAGAGCAAGGCCACACCCGTGTAGCCTCCAGCTCCTTGATCCCAGGCAACGACCCCACCCTGCTGTTCACCAACGCGGGGATGAACCAATTCAAGGATTGCTTCCTGGGCCAGGAAAAGCGCGCTTATACCCGCGCTGTGAGCAGCCAGAAGTGCGTCCGCGCCGGCGGCAAGCACAACGACCTGGAAAACGTCGGTTATACCGCTCGTCACCACACCTTCTTCGAAATGCTGGGCAACTTCAGCTTCGGCGACTACTTCAAGCGTGACGCCATCACGTTCGCCTGGACCTTCCTGACCTCCGACAAGTGGCTGAACCTGCCGAAGGAAAAGCTCTGGGTCACGGTTTACGCCAGCGACGATGAGGCCTACGACATCTGGACCAAAGAGGTCGGGGTGCCGGCCGAGCGCATGGTGCGCATCGGTGACAACAAGGGCGCGCCCTACGCTTCCGACAACTTCTGGACCATGGGCGATACTGGCCCGTGCGGCCCTTGCACCGAGATTTTCTACGATCACGGCGCCGATATCTGGGGCGGCCCACCCGGTTCGCCTGAAGAGGACGGTGACCGTTACATCGAAATCTGGAACAACGTGTTCATGCAGTTCAACCGCACCGCCGATGGCGTGCTGCACCCGCTGCCAGCGCCGTCGGTGGATACCGGCATGGGCCTGGAGCGGATCAGCGCGGTGCTGCAGCATGTGCATTCGAACTATGAAATCGACCTGTTCCAGAGCCTGCTGGACGCAGCGGCCAAGGCCATCGGTTGCACCAACGATGCCCAGGCCTCGCTGAAAGTGGTGGCTGACCACATCCGTTCCTGCGGCTTCCTGATTGCCGATGGCGTACTGCCATCCAACGAAGGCCGTGGCTACGTACTGCGCCGGATCATTCGTCGCGCTTGCCGTCACGGCAACAAGCTGGGGGCCAAGGGCAGCTTCTTCTACCAGATCGTTGCGGCCCTGGTGGCCGAAATGGGCGAAGCCTTCCCAGAGCTGAAATCCCAGCAGGCGCATATCGAACGCGTGCTGAAAGCTGAAGAAGAGCAGTTCGCCAAGACCCTGGAGCAGGGCCTGAAGATCCTCGAGCAGGATCTGGCGGCACTCGAAGGCTCGGTAGTGCCGGGCGACGTGGTGTTCAAGCTCTACGACACCTACGGTTTCCCCATGGACCTGACCGGTGACATCGCCCGTGAGCGCAGCCTGACCCTCGATGAGGAAGGTTTCGAGCGCGAGATGGAAGCCCAGCGGGTACGTGCCCGTTCGGCCAGCTCTTTCGGCATGGACTACAACAGCCTGGTCAAGGTCGATGTGGCCACCGAGTTCACCGGCTATCACGCTACCAGCGGTTCGGCCAAAGTGGTCGCTCTCTATAAAGAAGGGCAATCGGTCGACGTACTGAATGAAGGCGAAGAGGGGGTTGTGGTTCTCGACCAGACTCCGTTCTACGCCGAGTCCGGCGGACAGATCGGTGACTGCGGTTACCTGCAGGCCGGCAGTGCACGCTTTGATGTGCGCGACACCACCAAGACCGGCGGTGCGTTCCTGCATCATGGCGTACTGGCGTCGGGCAGTCTGATCGCGGGGGCTGCGGTTGATGCTCAGGTCGACGCCGACGTGCGTCACGCCACTTCGCTGAACCATTCGGCCACCCACTTGCTGCACGCCGCACTGCGCCAGGTACTGGGCGAGCACGTACAGCAGAAAGGCTCGCTGGTGGACAGTCAGCGCCTGCGTTTCGACTTCAGCCACTTTGAAGCGATCAAGCCTGAGCAGATCAAGGCGCTGGAAGACATCGTAAACGCCGAGATTCGCAAGAACACAGCGGTGGAAACCGAAGAAACCGACATCGACACCGCCAAGAAGAAGGGCGCCATGGCGCTGTTCGGCGAGAAGTACGGCGACAGCGTGCGCGTACTGAGCATGGGCGGTGATTTCTCGGTGGAGCTGTGCGGTGGCATTCACGCCAACCGTACCGGCGACATCGGCCTGCTGAAGATCACCAGCGAAGGCGGTGTGGCTTCCGGTGTGCGGCGTATTGAAGCGGTCACCGGTGCTGCGGCCCTGGCGTACCTGAACGCTGCGGAAGAACAACTCAAGGAAGCGGCGACCCTGGTCAAGGGCAGCCGCGACAACCTGATCGACAAGCTGTCGGCGGTGCTGGAGCGCAATCGTCTGCTGGAGAAGCAGATCGAGCAGTTGCAGGCCAAGGCTGCCAGCGCTGCGGGTGACGATCTGTCCGCCCAGGCGGCAGACGTCAAGGGCGTGAAAGTGCTGGCTGCGCGTCTTGATGGCCAGGACGGCAAGGCGCTGTTGGCACTGGTGGATCAGTTGAAAAACAAACTCGGCCGCGCAGTGATCCTGCTCGGCAGTGTCCATGAGGAAAAGGTCGTACTGGTTGCAGGTGTAACCAAGGACCTGACTGGCCAACTCAAAGCCGGTGATTTGATGAAACAAGCCGCTGCGGCAGTGGGCGGGAAGGGTGGTGGTCGTCCAGACATGGCTCAAGGCGGTGGTGTTGATGCTGCTGCGCTGGATGCGGCACTGGCCCTGACCGTGCCATTTGTCGAGCAGGGTATTTAAGGCGCCGAGCCGGGCCCGTCGTCTAGTGGCGGGTCCATGCGCTGTGCAGTTTGATTGATTAACGGGCGCCCCTTTACGGGCTGAGGCGGCTTAGAAAATGGCTTTGATCGTACAGAAATTTGGAGGCACTTCGGTCGGCTCTGTCGAGCGGATCGAGCAGGTCGCCGACAAGGTGAAGAAGTTCCGCGAAGCCGGCGATGACCTGGTGATTGTGCTGTCGGCGATGAGTGGCGAAACCAACCGCCTGATCGATCTGGCCAAGCAGATCAGTGGCGAAGCTAAACCGGTTCCCCGTGAGCTGGATGTGATCGTCTCCACCGGCGAGCAAGTGACCATTGCGTTGCTGGCCATGGCGTTGATCAAGCGTGGTATTCCTGCGGTGTCCTACACCGGCAACCAGGTACGTATTCTTACCGATAGTGCTCATAACAAAGCGCGAATCCTGCAGATCGATGATCAGAAGATTCGTGGTGATCTGAAGGCCGGTCGTGTGGTTGTGGTTGCCGGTTTCCAGGGCGTTGACGAGCACGGCAATATCACCACGCTGGGCCGTGGCGGCTCCGACACTACTGGTGTGGCGCTGGCAGCGGCCCTGAAGGCTGATGAGTGTCAGATCTATACCGACGTAGATGGCGTCTATACCACTGATCCACGTGTGGTACCCAAGGCTCAGCGTCTGGACAAAATCACCTTCGAAGAAATGCTGGAAATGGCCAGCCTCGGTTCCAAGGTGCTGCAGATCCGCGCGGTCGAGTTTGCTGGCAAGTACAACGTTCCGCTGCGCGTGTTGCACAGCTTTCAGGAGGGTCCGGGCACCCTCATTACTATTGATGAAGAGGAATCCATGGAACAGCCGATCATTTCCGGCATCGCCTTTAACCGCGATGAAGCCAAGCTGACTATCCGTGGCGTGCCAGACAATCCTGGCGTGGCCTTCAAGATTCTCGGCCCAATCAGTGCGGCGAACATTGAAGTCGACATGATCGTGCAGAACGTCTCGCACGATAACACCACCGACTTCACCTTCACCGTGCACCGCAATGATTACCTGGCGGCTCAGACGGTGCTGGAAAACACCGCTCGTGAGATCGGTGCCCGTGAAGTGGTCGGTGATACCAATATTGCCAAGGTCTCGATCGTGGGTGTCGGTATGCGCTCCCACGCGGGTGTGGCCAGCCGCATGTTTGAAGCCCTGGCCAAGGAAAGCATCAACATCCAGATGATCTCCACGTCCGAAATCAAGGTTTCGGTAGTGATCGAAGAGAAGTACCTGGAACTGGCAGTGCGTGCGCTGCACACCGCGTTCGAACTTGACGCTCCAGCCCGCCAGGGCGAGTGATAAGTGTTTGAAAGGGGCGCGGTCTGACCGCGCCCTTTGTGTTTTTGATCGGCACGGGAGAAAACTGTTCTTTTGCCCGTGCTAGTCAATACTTAGGCGTGTAGGACTGCAGCCGACCAGGTTGTAGGCCGACACCCTTTTTTTTGCAGACTGTAGTCCCTGAAAATGTAATGCGTGAGGAGATAGGTATGCTGATTCTGACTCGTCGGTGCGCAGAAAGCCTGATCATTGGTGATGGCGAGATCACTGTGACCGTGCTCGGCGTCAAAGGTAATCAAGTGCGTATTGGTGTCAACGCCCCCAAAGAAGTGGCGGTTCACCGTGAGGAAATTTACCTGCGGATAAAGAAAGAGAAGGACGAAGAACCAAGCCATTAATTTTTATCGTTTTTTTTGTTTGCAAACGGGGAGAAAGCTGGTTAATATACGCCCCGTGTTGCGGAGAGCTGGCCGAGTGGCCGAAGGCGCTCCCCTGCTAAGGGAGTACACCTCAAAAGGGTGTCGGGGGTTCGAATCCCCCGTTCTCCGCCATTATTTGCTTAGTACGTTGTAATCTGGCTTTTTCTGTAAGTTGTTGAAATTAATAGAAAAAGTGCTTTACAAAAAGATTTAACGGCCTATAATGCGCGGCAACAAATGCACTCGTAGCTCAGCTGGATAGAGTACTCGGCTACGAACCGAGCGGTCACAGGTTCGAATCCTGTCGAGTGCACCATTTAAGAGTTAGTTGCAGTAATGTAGTTAACTTGGCTTCAACCAGTTGTGGTCTGGTCTAAAAACACAAAATGCACTCGTAGCTCAGCTGGATAGAGTACTCGGCTACGAACCGAGCGGTCACAGGTTCGAATCCTGTCGAGTGCACCATACATCAGAAAGCCCGCATCGAAAGATGCGGGCTTTTTGCTTTCTGCGTTTTATTTGTCGCTCTTTTGCTCGTCCGGCTGGAACAGCTTTGATCTTCGGAAGTCGAATGCCCTGTCTGTCGCTGAACTTTTTTCTCTGCGTGTGTGTTTTCTTTTTCTGCCGGGGCGTCGCAATCTCATAGATTCGGACGCTACTCAGGTTTATGCCGCAAGCGCTTGTTCTTGCCGCGATTTTTTAACATTTAAAACTGCCAAGCGGTGTATCATTGCGCCCGTCAGCCCCGCCGGGGCTTGTGGAATACCTCCATGGACTTACCCAGTAGTTACTCAGTATCCCGTTTTCACAATCATGAACTGACTGATTGATCCTTCCGGCGTGCTCCTCTGCTGGGAGTGGAGTTCGCCTATGACCGAAGTAGAAGTAAAGAAAACGCAGGAAAGCCTGCAAGACCGCCTCGCTCAAGTCGTTGAGCTGCTGCAGCGCCAGCGGGTGGTTGAAGACCTGACACACCGTCAGGAAGGCCACCATCACGATCGGGTCGAAAACCTGGTCCATCGGCAAAATCTCGTCGAATTGCAGCGCAAGCTCGATGATCTGCACTCTGCCGACGTTGCCTATATCCTTGAAGCCTTGCCTCTGGAAGAGCGCCTGACCGTCTGGCAGTTGGTCAAGGCTGAGCGTGACGGCGACATTCTTCTCGAAGTATCCGACTCCGTGCGTGAAACCCTGATCGCCGACATGGACGATCACGAGCTCCTGGCTGCAGCCAAGGAGATGGACGCCGACGAACTTGCTGACTTGGCTCCCGAGCTGCCGCGAGACGTAGTCCATGAGTTGATGGAGGCCCTTGACGGCCAGCAGCGTGAACGCGTTCGCTCCGCGTTGTCCTATGACGAGGAGCAGGTCGGTGCGCTGATGGACTTCGAGATGGTGACGATTCGAGAGGACGTCAGTCTTGAAGTGGTTCTGCGCTACCTGCGTCGTCTCAAGGAGCTGCCGGGCCATACCGACAAGCTGTTTGTGGTGGATTACGACGGCGTGCTCAAGGGGGTGCTGCCGATCAAGCGCCTGCTGGTCAATGATCCAGACAAGCAGGTCGCGGAAGTCATGGCCAGCGACCCGGTGAGCTTTCATCCGGATGAAGATGCCTACGATGCGGCTCAGGCATTTGAGCGTTATGACTTGATCTCGGCTCCGGTGGTCGACAAGAACGACAAGCTGATTGGCCGTTTGACCATTGACGAAATGGTCGACCTGATTCGTGAGGAAAGCGAGACCGAAGTCCTCAATATGGCCGGTCTGCGGGAAGAGGAGGATATCTTCGCCTCGGTCTGGAAGTCCCTTCGTAACCGTTGGGCCTGGCTGGCAATCAATCTGATCACGGCGTTCGTCGCATCCCGAGTGATTGGCCTGTTCGAAGGCTCTATCGAAAAGCTGGTAGCCCTGGCGGCCTTGATGCCGATTGTTGCCGGTATCGGCGGCAATTCGGGTAATCAGACCATCACCATGATTGTCCGGGCCATGGCCCTGGACCAGGTGAGTACCGGCAATACTTCACGCCTGATGCGCAAGGAGCTGGCTGTAGCCCTGATCAATGGTCTGGTCTGGGGAGGAGTGATCGGTGTTGTCGCTTACATGCTTTACGGAAGTTGGTCGTTGGGAGTGGTGATGACCGCCGCGATGACCTTGAACCTGCTGTTGGCAGCCCTGATGGGGGTCCTGATCCCCATGACACTGGCGCGCTTGGGGCGTGACCCGGCAATGGGCGCCAGCGTAATGATTACTGCCATGACCGACAGCGGCGGCTTCTTCATCTTCCTTGGTTTGGCGACGATCTTCCTGCTCTGAGCCAGCCTTGCACATCGGTTTATTCGCGAAGCGCCTTTATGGCGCTTCGTTGCTTTTATCGCAGGCAAAAAAAAGCCAGCAACTAGGCTGGCTTGAGCTTTCAGGGTGAAATCAGTTGGCGTCTGCGGCCATTTCGGCGTCATGGGCGATCAGCGAAACCAAAGCGTTCTGCTGGCGATGTGAAAGTTGGCGGAAGCGTTGAAGCAGTTCGCGTTCATGCAAGGACAGCTCAGGGCTGTCCAGACGCATGCTCAACTCTTCACCCAAGGCACCTTCCTGAATAAGACTCTGCTCCAGGCGCGCGATGATTTCGGAGTTCATGCTGCGGTGATGATTGCGAGCCACCTCGGCAATGCGTTCACGCATCCCGTCGGGTAGACGTACGACGAACTTGTCAGCCGTACGGCTGGAATAAATTGCCTGTTTCAATGGGCGCATATATTTAACCGGTTAGTTCAGGGGAGCGGTTCTCGGAATTGGCCGCGAGCTGTCTTTTAGGACAAGCCTGATTGCCAAATGTTCAACCTGAATTGTTAAGAGGCCCGCATCATGCCTCAAAATTGCCAGATCCTTGGCGTCAATTCTGTGACAAATATTGAACTGGATAAAGGCGTTATGCCAGCACCAATTATCAGAAATGCGGACTGGTTTGAAAAGATCACCGGGCCCGCGTTGTTGGCCGCATTCTCCCATCCGACGGGAGTGTCAGTGCACTTGTGAAGGTGCATGCTATGCGGATGAAAGCGTAATCCCTACCTGTTAGAGGATAGTGGCAAATGGCCGATTTACTAGTTGTGCTGTCCGGAGCGGCAGCCCATGCCGGGTAGACTGATTTATTTGATGGGGCCTTCAGGGGCCGGCAAGGATAGCCTGATTGATGCGGCCAGGCAGCCTTTAAGTGCATTGGGATGTGAGGTTGTAAGAAGGGTGATCACGCGCTCGGCCGAGTCGGTGGGTGAGGAGGCGCAAGAGGTCACTGTCGAGGAGTTCGAGCGGCGGGTGGCCGGGGGCGATTTTGCCTTGTTTTGGCGAGCTAATGGTCTGGGTTATGGCATTCCCGTGCAAATCGATACTTGGTTGGCGCAGGGGCGGAATGTATTGATCAACGGCTCTAGAGGCCATTTGCCACAGGCACGGGAACGTTATCCTGATTTAGTTCCGATAGTTCTGATGGTCGATACCGAGGTATTGCGCCGTCGCCTGCTGCGTAGAGGCAGGGAAAACCTGCCGGAGATAGAGCGTCGCCTACAGCGCAACGAACAGTTTGCCTCCTCTGCCTGGCTGGATGACGAGCAGGTTGTGCGCCTAGACAATTCCTGTGAGTTGACGACAACCCTGGAACATCTGCTGGCCATACTGAGCGAGCACGGGATCAGCGTAATATCGGGTCGAACTTGATCTTGCGCCCGGCCAGCAGCGCCAAAAGGAATAGGCTGAACATTGAGCCGCAGATGATCAGAGCAGCTTTGCCCAAGGGGGCTTCAGGCAGCAGCAAGGCGGCGATAGCGCTGATTAACGTCAGAATAAGCAGGCTTTTGGCTGCGGTGGACATCGGAGACTCCTGAAGTCTTGGTCTTAAAAAATCCAGCCTTCGGTTGGCGTGGCGGCGAGTTGCTGCGGGGGCTTTTCCTGGGTGACCCGAGCCACTCTGCGAGGCTCGACCTGGGTGTTCATGACTGCCAGCTGCGGTACCGGGTGCTGGTTGTAACGAGCGGTAGACAGTCCGGTAGGGTCAGCGTTGTCTACAGGTTGAAAGTGAAAGGCCACTAGTACGG
The DNA here is from genome assembly GCF_018390395.1 of Pseudomonas sp. RC4D1. NCBI lineage: Bacteria > Pseudomonadati > Pseudomonadota > Gammaproteobacteria > Pseudomonadales > Pseudomonadaceae > Pseudomonas > Pseudomonas sp. RC4D1. The sequence goes on along the minus strand of NZ_JAHBAW010000002.1, from coordinate 1,415,974 downwards.
CAATGGCGATCGCATTCAAGAGAAACAGGGCACTGTTCATGGGCGTCATCTCCGCAGTGTTTTACCCACTGATAAAGCAGCCTGCGTGCCAAGAGTTTAACTGCAGGTAAACTCTTTAAAAACAATAACTTGAGATGGATTCTGGGGATTGTTGAATTGCATTTTGCAATGATGGCTTTTTGCAGTGATGCAATGTGCACGACGAGGCCATGAGCGAGCGGAGCGCTCCTGACGGCTCGTGCAAAAAGCCCTATGGATAACATGACAAATGCGGCCTTGGCCGTTAACATGCACGCCGTCCCACGCGCCATGAAATATCAGGCGCCTGCCGTTTTGTCTCAGTAGCTCAATTGGATAGAGCATCCCCCTCCTAAGGGGAAGGTTGGCAGTTCGAACCTGCCCTGGGACACCATCCCTTCGCGGTCTCAATCCGCTACAGGCAACAACGCCGGCAGCCCCTGCCAGGCAACCCCAGCCCAGATGCCGCTACCGGGCATCAGCAGTCGGTTCAGGCTTGTTTCATTGAACACCTCACCCAGAGAGTCAGCCCTGAACGCTGCGATCCATTGGCTGCGCCCGAGCATGAAGGCTCTGCCGAAGTCCTCCCAGTCGCTGAAGCAATCCTGGGCGCGTTGGGCATTGAGGAGCATGATCCGCCATCCGCTCTCGGTGTCGATCCAGCCCATCAACATTGCGCAGCGGACAAAGAAGGCGCTGCGCACGCAGGCGAAGGCCATTGCTGCTCGCGGGTCGTCGCTGGCGTTCAGGCTGTGCAGGTCAACCCGGAACCACTGTCGTTCCAGGGTGCTGTCCAAGTGCTCGCGGACTTCGTCGTCCGTGGCGTTGCTGCGAAAGCCGATCTGGTGCAGCAGCGGGGCCCTGAGGGAGGCTTTCGCCTGATCCATGAAATGAGTTGTCTCGGGATCGAAGAAGCCGGTCATCCCTGTGGTATCCACCATGGGTTGGGCCAGGCTCAGTGCCCAGCGTTTGCGCGGCGTGAACACCACCAGAGAGGTGGGCGACTGGCGGCGAAAGTAGCGCCATACCAGCCAGGCGCCGAAGGCTACGGCAATTATCGTCATCATGTGCGTTTCACCGGTTCCTGGCCTGCCAGGCCACGATTTCCTCGGCCTGGGGCGCAGACATGTCCGTCCAGGGCACGCCTTCGGTCCGATACAGCGGGTCGTCGGGGTGGCATTGTGGCCGGGGGCTTTTCTTGAAGATATGGCGGGTGGCGTACTTGACCGATGGCGCCTGGGGGGCAACCTCTAGCAGCAAGTCGGACTGACGGGCCGCCACCAGCCATTCGACCATGGCCGATGGTGCGTCCAGTCGGTAGAACAGTTGCGGGTAGCGAGCCACCAGGCGGGTCTGGGCTTGCGCGTCGCTGACTTCCTCGATACGCAACCAGCCGGCATCGGTGCGGACGATGCCGATGGCAATGCAGTCGGCTGGCGTCTGCAGGTCGGTGCCCAGGGTGTTGAGGAGGCGCAGCAGGTCCTGGAAGTAGCGCTCGATGGGCGGGCGGTTCTGCTTGCCTTTGACTTGCTCCACGGTCAGTGCGCCGTCGTCCTGGATGATCAGGCTGACGGTGATGTGGGGCTGGCCCTGGGCATCACGCAGACTGAACACGCGCATGCCCTGTTGCTCCACGGCTTCGGCATAGCGTTCACCGTAGCCGCCGGTCAAGGCCCGGCGGTTGGCGAATTGCCCCAGACAGTGACGCATCACATAGCTTTCGAAGGCCATTTCAGCCCGTAGCATCGGGCTTTCCGGGCGCAGTTCGACCCAGGTGTGTTCGGCGCAGGAGACCGTCACATTGAGGGCGTCGGGAGAGCTCTGGCGCCAGCCCTGATCGACCCGTGCGGCCATCTGTGCGTGCTCTTTTTCCCATAGCGCCAGGGCCTGCGGGCAAGTGATGCGCTCCAGTTTGCCCTCCAGTGCCGTGCCTTTGCGCGAGGTCAGGAACTCCACCAGTTGCAGTTCCTGCTGCAACAGCAATGGCTCCTGCGGGTCGACCCATACCAGCGTCGCCACGGCCTTTGCGGCGTCTTCGGGCTGTGCCTTGGCAGCGCTGTCGAAGTACCCGCTCACCCAGGCCGGCGGCGTATCGGTACCCAGCGCTGCACAGGCGTCCTCCAGGGTCTGGATGCGCCGTGCGTGTTCGAAGTTGCCCACCAGGTGCCGATAGAAGTGATTCAGCAACCAACCCTGTACCGCGTCTTCGTCTCCGCGTCCCTGGCTGCGCTGAGTGATGCCGCGTTTGAGTTCATCGGCATTCAGCAGGTTGCGCGGGGCGTAGCTGGGGCTGCGCTTGTCGGCGCTTACTTCCATATCTGCCACCAGTTTTTCTTGGCGGTCGGTTGAGTCGGGGCTTGCAGCTCGCTCAGGATTTCTTCGATCCGGGCGCGGCACCTGATGTCGTAGTCATCGTCCGGGGCGCACAGGGCCAGGGTTCGTGCACAGTAGTCAATGGCTTCGGCGGTGCGGCCGCGGGCCTTGAGGAAGTCCACCGAGCTGGACATGACCGAGACTTCGTTCAAGGACAGCACTGCTGGCTCGTAACGTTGCCAGAGGCTGTCGGCGTTGTCGGGATGGGCATGGGCCAGGTAGCGCGCGACCTGAATCCGGGCGAACAGTGCGGAGCTGTCCAATTGCTGATCGCTGACGCCTTGCTCTTCCTGCCACTTGAGCAAGCGTTCAAGCCAGATGAGGATTTCATTGTCGCGATCGAGCTTGTACAGGGCGTACGCCACCGAGGCGACGTACTCATTCGGGTCGTGGCGGCTATAGCCGAACTCCGCCGAGTAATGCCAAAGCTGTTCTGCGGCATCGATGATGCCAGGCAGATCTTCCAGGCAGATACGCGCACTGAGCAGGCCGTTGTAGTGCTCGGCGAACGGGCTGGCGGCGATGCCGCGCGCGTGCAACTCGATGGCGTCTTCGTAGCGGATCTGGTTGTAGTAGCGATAGTTGATCGCCAGGTTGTTGCAGAGCATGGAGTACAGGTGCGCGCAGGCATCGTAGGGATGTCCGCTGCCGCTGGCGAAGTAGCGCTCCATGTGGGCCTGGCCCTGCTCGTAGGCGTCTTTCTGCGCTTCGCGCAGCAACGAGTAGGCTTGGTCTCGGGCGTCTCTGGGCAACTTGTCGGCTTCGGTCTCTGCCAGATCTTCGATGCTCAGTGCGTAGTTGTAGGCGTATTTGCCGCAGGACAGCACCGGCTTCGGTGCTTTCAGTGCTTCGATCACTCCCAGACTGTTGACCCGAGCGGCAAACAGCGAGAACGCACTGCGATTGTCCTGCATGCGACCTGCCTGAATGGCGCTCTGCAGCAGGCTGGCTTCGGTGGCCGCGTCGATCAGGCCGCGCTCTGCGTCATGCACCGCGGTCAGGCGGGTGATCCAGGGCTGCTCGGGGGCACGCCGCAGGGCTTCGGCGCGGGCTTGGGCAAACAGGGAGTCGCGTGTCTCCAGATCTTCCATGGCCTGGTACAGGGCGGCCAGGAGTGGGGTGGTATCGGGCTCGCTGGTTTCGATGTTCGGCAGCGCTTCGAGAAAACTCTGCAGTGCTTCTTCGGTAATACAGGCGCGCATCACGCAGATCGGCCACCAGGCACTGTGCTCTTGGGGATCTTGCAGGCGGTCGAGAACCAGGCGGGCGGTGGCCGGCCAGAGCTCGGTTTGCCTGTCATAAACGTCGATGAAGGCTCGAAACCCCGCTTCGTCGATACGCCCGGCTTCCATCAGCCAAGGCAGTTCGTACTCGATGAAATTGTTGCCGCCGTCAGAGTCCAGGCTCAGGGCTGCGGCATTGCAGACTTTCAACGCTCCGGCCAGATCACCCTGGGCGTGCAGGGCGCGGGCGGCCAGGCGTGCGGTGCGCACTTCCCATTCGCGGCGCTGGGGCAGCGAGCGGCCAGCAGTCAGCTGGGCGATGGGTTGTTCGAACAGCGCCAGGCGTAACGGGATGATCTCGATCAGGGAGTTGCCCAGCCACAGCCAGTCGCCTTCATCGATGTCCTGATCGGGGCCGGCAGTGCGTAAGGCGTTGACGGCTTCCAGCGCGGCGCTCCGGGCTTCTTCGTCGCGGTCGTGGAAGGCCAGGACGCGGGCGCGGCGTTGATACTGGTCGGCGGCGTCCCAGGCACGCAGCGCCGCACGGGCAGGATTGCTCAAGGTCAGGGCGTAGCGCACTTCGATGGTTTTCAGCGCTACTTCGAGGCGACCCTGTTCCAGCTCGTCGAAGATTCGGTAGCGACGATAGTGCTCGACATTGAAGTCCAGGGTTTGCGTAGCCATCTGGTTGAGCTGTTCGAGCACCTCAAGCAAGGTTGCGTCGTCGTCCAGATAACTGGCGATGCGCAAGCGCAGGATGGCCAGGTTCATCATCAACTCAGCGCGGGCAGGCTCATGCACGGCTTGCAGCAGGGCATGGCCATCCTCTGCGATAACGGCGCGGGCCGCGGCTGAATCACCGGCCTGCATCCATAGCGTGTGCAGGCGGTCGATCGAGGCCAGGGAGTCGGCCCGCAGCGGCTGTGCTTGCAACTGGGCCAGCAGGGTATCGGTTTCCTGGTCCTGCTGTTGCGCCTCAAGGCGGTCCATGAACTGTTCCAGTTCAATCCCGGTTATCGCACTGCTGTCATGCGCCATCGTTAACTCCATTTGATAATGACCTGCGCATCCCTTGATGCACTGCCTGGCAGACCGGCATTTGCTCGTCGATGATACCGCCGTCGGGCGTCATGCCGATCCTTCGACACCCGGATTGCAAGCCTGTGGGGCTTGCGACTGATGGAACCTTTGCCGGCTGGCCGATCCTGCATGCAGGACCAGCATTGCGGAGCAAAAACGATCGAGGCTTTGAGGCGCTGCACGCTATCAGGTGATGTTTCGGAATCCAAGGTTTGAGCACGCCGCCTAAGTGTTTTTCAGCGAAGGGCCAGGACTTTTTTCATCAGGCGGCAAATGCTGTCTGGCCTCTATAAGGGAATGGCGAATCCGGCCGATACCTTCAGTGGACAATTGTGTTCCCAAGTGGCGATCTGCATCACAGGTCGACTTGAAAGTGCTTGATAGCCCGTGGCCAGCAGCTATTATCTGCGCGCCAAAAACAGGCTGCGAAGCCGGGCGGGTCCTGCTGTCCCTGGATTGATCTTCTTACTTGCCTGGAATCTTCGATGCTGGCGTACCACCAAAAGAGCTTTTTGATCGTCGATGATTTCTCGGACTTCCGCAGTTCGGTGCGTTCGATGTTGCGTGAGCTGGGCGTCAAGGACGTGGACACCGCCGACACCGGCGAACAGGCCCTGCGCATGTGCGCGCAGAAGCGCTATGACTTCATCCTCCAGGACTATCATCTGGGCGACGGCAAGAAAAACGGCCAGCAGGTGCTGGAAGACCTGATGCTGGAAAAGCTCATCAGTCATGAGAGCGTGTTCCTCATGGTCACTGCCGAGAGCAGTCAGGCCATGGTACTCAGTGCCCTGGAGCACGAGCCCGATGCCTATCTGACCAAGCCCTTCAACCGTTCCGGTCTGGCCCAGCGCCTGGAGCGGCTGCAGCAGCGCAAGACCCTGCTCAAGCCGATTCTTCAAGCCCTTGATCGGGGCAAGCCGGTGGAAGTGCTCAACGCCTGCATCGCCCTGTGCAAGCAGGACCCGCGTTACGCGCCGTTGTGCCTGCGCTATCGGGCGGATGCCCTGCGCGACATGCATCAGAACGAGCCTTTGGAGCGCCTGTATAACAGTATTCTCGCGGATCGGCCTTTGCCCTGGGCCTACGTCGGCCTGGGTCGCCTGCTTTTCAAGCGCGGGCAGGTCGGCGAAGCCAAGGCCGTCTATGAAAAGGCTCTCAAGGCTTTCCCGATGATGCCCGGGCTCTACGACGGACTGGCGGATGTGCTGGTGGCTGAAGGCGACACCAAGCGTGCCCAGCATGTGCTGGAGGAGGCAGTGCGCCTGTCACCGCTGGCGGTGCGTCGTCAGGCGCTGCTGGGCAAGCTGGCCATGGCCAACGAAGACTTCGACAGCGCTTCCAGGGCTTATCGGCAGGCTGTATCTCAGGGCGCGCAGTCGCGCTTCAAGGACCCGGAAAGCAATCTTGGCCTGGCCCATGCCTTGATCAGCAAGGGCAGTGAAAAGGGCCTGGACACCCGCACCCGCCTGGAGATCAACCAGACCCTGAGTGCCGTGGCCAAGGAAAACCCCACCGACCCCGGACTGCAGATTCGTGCGCGCTTGATGAAGGCCACCAGCCTGCTGCTCAATGATGCGGAAACCGCAGAGAAGCTCACCGAGCAGGCGTTGATGCGCCTGGACGGCATGGAGCAGTTCATGAGTCCCGAAGCGGCATTGCTGGTGGCCAAGCAGCTGCAGATGTTGGGGCAGGCCAGTGCCGGTGCGTCGATGTTGAAAAACTGTGCGGAAATCTACGGCGACGATCCGAAGGTCATGCAGAACATCGCCAAGCTCACCGATGATCCGACTATTCTCAGTTCGTCCAATGCGGCGGCCGACATCAACCGCCAGGGGGTGCGCAGCTACAAGGCGGGTAATCTGAGCGAGGCTCGGGAGCTGTTCCGCAAGGCTTTGGCCATGCAGCCGAAGAACATCAGTATTGCCCTGAACATGGCGCAGTCGCTGTTGCACGGCACAGACCCCAAGACAGACGCGGCGCTCCTGGAAGAATGCCAGGCGTGCCTGAAAATGGTGGGCATGATGCCCGATACCGATGCGCGTTATGCGCGCTACCAGAAGCTGCGAAGCAAGGCGTTTGGCGAATGAACGAAGAGCAACAGGCGCTCGATTTCTCCACGGTGATTGCCTCCACCGTCCATGACATGAAAAATTCCCTGGCCATGCTGATGCAGGCCCATGCCCAGTGGCAGGCCCGTCAGCCCGAGACGCAACTGGCGCCGGAACAGGGGGTGATCGATTACCACTTCGCTCACCTCAACGGCATGCTGGTGCAGCTCTTGGGGCTGTACAAGCTAGGGGTCAACCAGTTGCCGCTGCAACCGGCTTACCACGAGTTGGATGATTTCATCGAAGCGCAACTGGTGAGCCATCAGGATGTGTTCAAGAGTCGTGGAATCTCTGCCACCTATGAGGTCGATCCCTTGAGTCCCCTGGGCTTCTTCGATCGAGAGCTGATTGCTTCGGTGTTGGCCAACTGCATCAACAATGCGCTGCGTTATGCCCGCCATGCGCTGTTGATCACGGTCAGTGATGAAGAGGGGCAGGTGGTGCTGTCCATCAACGATGACGGCGACGGCTACCCGCAAGCGATGATCGAGCGTCAGGCCGATTATGTGCAGGGCATCAATCAGAGCAGCGGCAGCACCGGGCTGGGGCTGTATTTCGCCGGGCGCATTGCCGAGTTGCATCAGCGCAATGGCGTATGCGGACACACCCGCATCAGCAACGGCGGTCCATTAGGCGGCGGGCTGTTCAAGCTGTACTTGCCTTGAGTGTCTGATTGGCGTGCTCGCAGAAGGCTGCGGCGGCCAGGTGTTATCAGGCTGGCCAGCCCCTATCAGGGGCTGTTCCCTTCTTCTTTTTCAGAGTCGGTGCTGGCCGTGACGTGTGGGTTGCTCACCGGGAGTTCGCGCCTTCCCGGGATTTTATTCTTGCCTGCTTGAAATCCTGAACGGGTGATGCGTATTTTGTACGGGTCGCCGTTCGCGGCTCGTATAACAACAAGGATTGAGTCATGACAACCGATGGCCACAGTTCACTCGCCGAGCGATTGACGGGCATTGATGAGATTGAATGCGTCACTGCGGATCTCAATGGCGTGCCGCGGGGCAAGGTGATGACAGCCGAGGGCTTCCTCGAAGGGCGGCGTTTGCAGATGGCTCGCGGGGTGCTGCTGCAATGCATCATGGGCGGGTATCCGCCGGCACGGTTTTACGGCAGCGACGACGGCGACCTGGCGCTCAATGCCGACCCTCGGCAGATTCATCGTCTGCCCTGGAGCCAGACGCCGCGGGCTCTGGCCATTTGTGACGCGGATGAGCTCAGTGGCGAAAGTTCGCGACTCTCCACCCGCGGCCAACTCAAGCAGGTGATCGCACGCTATGCGGCCCTGGGGCTGGCGCCTGTGGTGGCTACGGAACTGGAGTTTTTCGTGTTCGCCGCCAATGACGATCCGGCACAGGCTTTTCGGCCACCGGTAGGCCTGGACGGTCGACGGGAGGAGGGCTACTCGGCATTCAGTGTCAGCTCCAACAACGGCCTGCGGCCGTTCTTCAAGGAAGTCTACGAGTGCATGGCGGCCCTGGGCCTGCCTCGCGATACCTTCATGCATGAAATGGGTGTCAGCCAGTTCGAGATCAACCTGCTGCACGGCGATCCGCTGTTGCTGGCAGACCAGACCTTCCTGTTCAAGCACCTGCTCAAGGAAGTGGCCCTCAAGCACGGACTGATCGTGGTTTGCATGGCCAAACCTCTGGCGCATACACCGGGCAGTTCGATGCATATTCACCAGAGCCTGGTGGAGATCGGCAGCGGGCGTAATGTCTTCAGTGACGATGCCGGGCAGCCGACGGCGATGTTCCGCCATTTCATCGGCGGGCTGCAGGCCGGGCTGGCGGAGTTCACCGCTTTGTTCGCGCCCAACGTGAACTCCTATCAGCGCTTGTGCCATCCTTACGCTTCGCCGAACAATGCCTGCTGGTCCCATGACAATCGGGCTGCGGGGCTGCGTATTCCGGCCAGTTCGCCGGTGGCGCGACGGGTAGAGAATCGCCTGCCGGGCGCGGACGCCAATCCGTACCTGGCGATTGCCGCGAGCCTGGCAGCGGGCTTGCACGGGATCGAGAATGAGCTTGAACCCACGGCGGCGATCCAGGGCGAGTTCGAGGTTCCGGACAATCTGTCGCTGCCTTGTACCTTGCATGCGGCGCTGGAGCGTCTGAAGCGTAGTCAGTTGGCAAGGGAACTGTTCGGCACTGAGTTCATCGAAGGCTACATCGCTTCGAAGACCATGGAGTTGACCAGCTTCTTTGATGAAATCACTCCCTGGGAGCGGCGTGTGCTAGCGGCCCAGGCATAACCGAACCGTCGCTGGTCGGGCCCTGATTTGCCAAGGGTCCGACACCTCATTCAAGGAGCCGCTCGGAACGCCGATGCGCCAAATCTGGAAATCCTTTCGAGCGCTTTATTTCGCCTCGCTGATGATGTTGATCGGCTCGGGTCTGCTCAGCACTTATCTGGCTCTTCGCCTGGCCGCCGACCATGTCGATGGCCTGTGGGTGGGTGCCTTGATGGCGGCCAACTATTTCGGCCTGGTATTGGGGGGCAAGCTGGGGCACCGGTTGATTGCCCGGGTCGGGCATATCCGCGCCTACGCTACCTGTGCCGGGATCGTCGGGGCGGCGGTGCTCGGGCACGGATTGGTGGACTGGCTGCCGGCCTGGCTGGTGCTGCGGATGATCGTCGGCCTGGGAATGATGTGCCAGTACATGGTCATCGAAAGCTGGCTCAACGAGCAGGCCGACGCCAATCAGCGCGGGCTGGTGTTCAGCGGCTACATGATCGCCTCTTACCTGGGGCTGGTTCTGGGTCAGTTGATTCTGGTCATGCATCCCGCTTTGGGGCTGGAACTGTTGATGCTGGTGGCCCTGTGCTTTGCCCTGTGCCTGGTGCCGGTGGCCATGACCCGGCGTATTCACCCGGCGCCTCTGCATCCGGCGCCGATGGAGCCGCGCTTCTTTATCAAGCGAGTTCCCCAGTCCCTGAGTACCGTGCTGGGATCGGGGTTGATCGTGGGTTCCTTCTATGGCCTTGCGCCGCTCTATGCGTCGCAGCAGGGCTTGAGTACCGAGCAGGTCGGTCTGTTCATGGGGAGCTGCATTTTTGCCGGTCTGGTTGTGCAGTGGCCATTGGGATGGTTGTCCGATCGCTATGATCGGGCGTTGCTGATTCGCTGTTTCGCGCTGTTCTTGGCGGTGGTGGCCCTGCCTCTGGCGATCCTGCCGTCGGTCCCCCTGGAGATGCTGTTTGTCCTCGGGTTCCTTTGTTCCCTGGTGCAGTTCTGTCTCTATCCGTTGGCGGTGGCTTTCTCCAATGACCACGTGGAAAGTGATCGTCGGGTGTCGCTGACGGCGATGCTGCTGGTGACCTATGGCGTGGGGGCGAGCATCGGTCCGTTGGCGGCTGGGGTGCTGATGAAGTTGTTCGGCAGTCAGATGCTGTATGCCTTCTTCAGCTTCTTTGCCCTGGTCCTGGTCTGGAGGATCCGGCCGAAGGCGGTGACCAATCTGCATCAGGTGGATGATGCGCCGTTGCATCACGTCGCCATGCCGGACAGCATGTCCAGCTCACCTCTGGTGGCGGCCCTCGATCCACGGGTGGATGAGCAGGTGGTGCAGGATCAGATGCAGACCGCGCCCGCGCCGGACGCCGCGCCTGCCGCGGAGCCTGAGACGCCGCAAGCGCCGGATGAGGCGCCGCCCGATGAATGCGCTCGGGATCATTTAAGCGGGGCTCGGCCCTAGAAACGAGAAACGGGCAGTTGCCGCAAGGCACTGCCCGTTTTCATTGGAGCGTGGGGCTCAGAGATCGTCTTTGTCGAAGCGCCGCGCTTCACGCTGTAACTGATAGACGAAGCGCTCTACCTGACGCTGCACCAGGCCGCTCATGTTGTGAAAGCGTACGCCGGCAAAGGTGGTGTCGATACGTTCCTCGTGATGCAGGTAACGCAGTTCGACCGGGGCGGTCATGCTGCCGAAGGGCAGGGCGGCAATAAAGCGCTCGTACACCTGGCCCAGTTGCAGGCGCGAAGAGATATCGCCGTCGAAGCGCAACTTGCAGCCGGTAGCGGAAATATCCAGCAGCTTGCCGGTCAGAGGGGACTTGAGTTTTTCGCCGCTGAGTTCGATGTCGACCAGTTGCGCCAGCTTGAGTGCAGCGCGGAAGGCGTTGCGGCGCTGGTGGTAAACCACTTCGTCCGGCAGGGTGGCCCGGTAGCAGCGACCGCCATTGGACTCGTCGAGGGTCGGCAGGCCGTTGCTTTCCCAGGCGATGCGCACGCCTTCATGAAAGCCTTCAACACGAAATGGCTCGCCCGCCAGCATGAATCGCTCACCGTCGCGGGGGATCATTTCATCGAGGGCAATCATGTTGCTGTCGCGGTCCACTTCCACCAGATAGCTCTGGAAGCGCTGGCTGCGCTCATGGAAAGTGATGATCAGCGGGTCGTGGCTCTCTTGCAGCAGCCGCAGGTTGGAGGAAATTTCCAACGCAGTGGTGAACACCTTAGGTGGCTGCGGAGCATCTTCCGCGTTTGAGGCGTTGAACACGGTTCATCAATCTCCAGACAAAATACAACTACACGCAGGGTCTGGCATTTTGCCAGCATGTTTCACGGCTTGATAGCGCGCGCTCATTTTTGGGGCTTAAGCCTGACTGAGTGGGCGGGGCTTCGCAAGCATAGAGGTAGAGCCGCGGGCGTCATAAAGAGCTGGGGGTTCGCCGCCGTTGAGGATTTTCAGCTGGTTGGCGGTGGTGGCCTGTTGAATCTGGATCGAGCGGCCGTTGAGTTCGTTGGTGGCCTGGCAGTCGGCGAGCAACTGGGTCAGCAGGTTGCCCTGCTCGAGCAGTTGATCGCCCAGGCTGGAGTGACTGGCCAGTTCTTCGAGGCCTGCACGATTGCTCGGCAGGTTCAGGCTGGCAAGGATCTCTGTGCGCTTACGGCCATGCTGTTCCAGCAATATGACCAGGGCCTGCTTCTGCGCCAGGATATCCTCCAGCAGCGGCATGTCGCGGCCGTGCAGGGCAATGGATTCGGCTCTGAGCAGCTCCAGCAGTTGTTGAGCTGGAGCAAGGTCGTCATTGATCAGTTGCAGTAGATTGATGTCGTGCATGGCTGGCCTTGGGGATTAAGCGTCCAAAAGCCTGGCGCAAGCCTGTGGCTAGCGCTGGGCTTCGAAGTTGAGCAGTTTGCTGGCTACACGGTTGCTGTCGACCTTATAGCTGCCATCGGCAATGGCTTGCTTCAACTCGGCCACCCGGGCCTTGTCGACAGCAGGCTGATCGCGCAGCTTGTCGGTGATTTTCTGCAACTGTTGAGCCTCATTGCTGAGGTGTACCGATTCCCCGCTTTTGCTGGTCTCGGCTGCAGTCGTCAGCGCAGCGGATTTGCCGGCATCGCCGGTTTCCTTGCTGGCGCTGGTACGCGTACTGCCTGTCAGTGAGGGGGAGCTGTTTAAACGGCTGAAGTCGATGACCATGATGAAGAAAACCTCTGGGTATTTGGACGCTTGCCATGTTTTCGGCCATACCCTGAAAAACTTTAGGCTCGATTGTCGACGAGCCAGCGCAGGTATCTGCGACCCGTTATCGGCCACAGTTTAGGGAACGAGCGAGTCGAGCGCCAGTTATCTACATGGCCACTTCCACCTGCCCCGGCGCGGTGACGCGAGCCTTGATCACTCGTTGCGAGTTCAGGTTCTTGACCCTGATCTGCTCGCTCAGGCCGCCGTTGGACAGTGCCTCCCCCGGCATCCGCACGTTCAGGGTGCCGCTACGTGCCGAAATCACTACCTGATCGCCCTTGCGTACTACTTCAGCCTGTTCCAGGTGACCCAGAGTAACAAGCTGGTCGGCGACCATTGGTCGGACAAGTTTCTGACCAATGGCCTGGTCCACGGAAGTCAGGTAGCCCTGATTGTTCAGGCTGATATCTCTCTCGCGCAATACCACGTCTTCTGGCTCGATGATCCCGGTGCGTTTGAGTGGGCGCGAAGTGGTGACCACTTCGCGAAACAGTTTGACCTGGGCTGGCACGAACACCGTCCAGGGTGAGCCTCCCTCGCAGCGGACCTTGACCGTTACCCGCCCCAGTGGCTGTGCTGGACTTTCCAGGCTCGCTGTCAATTCCTTGTCGCAAGCAGGCATGCGCATACGCGGATCCAGCTGGTTGACTTGGATTTCGTAGCGTCCTTCCGTTTGACTGGTAGCCAGGTAGTCTTCTACCGTGAATTCAAGAAACCCTTGAGTGACGCCGATAAGTAGATCAGGCAGGGTGACCGAATCAGCAACGGCAGGGCCGCCAGGGTTTAGGATACATAGCGCCGACATCCCGCAGAGCAATGCGCGGTAGGGGGATGTCAGGCGTCGGAAAAATGTCGTTTTGGCGTTCATAACAGTTAAAAAGCAAGCGCCGTGCCGTTTAGTGATGAGCGTGCGTCGGATCTTAAAGCTTTGGGGAGTCTGGGCATGGCTGGTGTAATGGATTCGGTAAACCAGCGCACGCAATTGGTTGGGCAGAATCGCCTGGAGTTGCTGCTGTTCCGTCTGGACGGTGAGCAACTCTACGGGATCAACGTATTCAAGGTTCGCGAGGTGCTGCAATGCCCCAAGTTGACCCTGATGCCCAAATCCAACCCTGTGGTGTGCGGTGTCGCGAATATTCGAGGGGCGACCATTCCGATCCTGGATCTGGCAATGGCCACAGGTTCGGGGGGGTTGCAGGATCAGAGCAATCCGTTCGTCATTATCACTGAGTACAACACCAAGACTCAGGGGTTTTTGGTGCGCTCGGTGGAGCGTATCGTCAATATGAACTGGGAAGAGATCCATCCGCCGCCCAAGGGCACGGGGCGTGATCACTACCTGACGGCGGTGACTCGGGTGGACAACCAGTTGGTCGAGATCATCGACGTTGAAAAGGTTCTGGCGGAAGTCGCCCCCACCTCCGAGTCTATTTCGGTGGGCGTGGTTGACGTCGAGACTCAGCACAAGGCTGTTTCCTTGCGGGTGTTGACCGTTGACGACTCGTCAGTGGCGCGCAAGCAGGTTACTCGCTGCCTGCAGACTGTGGGTGTCGAGGTGGTGGCGCTGAACGATGGCCGGCAGGCGCTGGACTACCTGCGCAAGCTGGTGGATGAGGGCAAGAAGCCGGAAGAGGAATTCCTCATGATGATTTCCGACATCGAGATGCCCGAAATGGACGGTTACACCCTCACGGCCGAGATACGTAGCGATCCACGCATGCAAAAGCTGCATATCATCCTGCATACTTCGTTGTCAGGGGTGTTCAATCAGGCGATGGTGAAGAAGGTCGGTGCCGATGACTTCCTTGCCAAGTTCCGTCCTGACGACCTGGCATCCCGGGTAGTAGACCGGATCAAAGCAGCAGACCACAGCTGAGGGCATCAGCCCCCGGCGAACATAAGATTTAAGAGGCGGCAGCATTGTCTACGGGTAATTTGGATTTTGAACAGTTCCGGGTCTTCCTGGAAAAAGCCTGTGGTATTTTGCTCGGGGAAAACAAGCAATATCTTGTCTCGAGCCGTCTCAACAAACTGATGGAACAGCAAGGCATCAAAACCTTGGGTGAGCTGGTTCAGCGGATTCAGACCCAGCCGCGCAGCGGATTGCGCGAGATGGTGGTGGATGCGATGACGACCAACGAAACCTTGTGGTTTCGTGACACCTATCCCTTCGAAGTATTGAAGAACAAGGTGCTTCCCGAAGCCATCAAGGCCAGCCCCAATCAGCGCTTGCGGATCTGGTCGGCGGCATGCTCGTCGGGGCAGGAGCCCTATTCCTTGTCGATGTCCATCGATGAGTTCGAGCGCAGCAACATGGGCCAGTTGAAGATGGGGGTGCAGATTGTTGCTACCGATCTGTCCGGGACCATGCTCAATAACTGCAAGACCGGCGAATACGACAGCTTGGCCATCGGCCGTGGTTTGTCGGCCGAGCGCCTGCAGCGCTACTTTGACCCTAAAGGGCCGGGGCGCTGGGTGGTCAAGGCGCCGATCAAGAGCCGGGTGGAGTTTCGCTCGTTCAACCTGCTGGACAGTTACGCCAGCCTTGGCAAGTTCGACATCGTGTTCTGTCGCAATGTGCTGATCTACTTCTCGGCTGAGGTCAAGAAGGACATCCTGATGCGCATTCACAGCACGCTGAAGCCTGGTGGTTACCTGTTCCTGGGCGCTTCCGAAGCGCTCAATGGTCTGCCGGATCATTATCAGATGGTGCAATGCAGCCCTGGAATCATCTACCAGGCGAAATGATGGGCGGTTGCAGCAATAGAAAAGGAGGCCTCAGGGCCTCCTTTTTTGTGGGTGCCATTTTATCGGGTGGCCGGGCGAAAAGCGGCAGGTCGATTGCCGCTTTGCCGGCGTTTCGCGGAAATCCATTGCCGCTTTTCTGGCATTGCCGCCTTGCCGCTGCCGTAGAAGCCTTGATTTATGGGGGTCTTTGACTTGGCACGTAGCTTGCTAAGTCAAGGTTACGAAAAATCAGGTCACCCAAAGGTTTCCGACATGAGCATCAGCTTCGATAAAGCGCTCGGTATTCACGAACAAGCTCTTGGCTTTCGCGCCAAGCGTGCCGAAGTGCTGGCCAACAACATCGCCAACGCCGACACCCCGAACTACAAGGCTCGGGATCTGGATTTCTCCGCTGTGCTCGCCGAGCAGAACGAAAAGGTCAAGAGCGGCAGCTTCGCGTTGAACATGACCAACACCCGGCATATCGAAGCCCAGGGCCTGAGCAGTGGCGCCGAATCGCTGCTGTATCGCACGCCGATGCAACCCTCGATCGACCAGAACACCGTGGATGCCCAGTTGGAGCAATCGAGCTACGCACAGAACTCGGTGGACTTCCAAGCCAGCTTCACGCTGCTCAACAGCAAATTCAAAGGGCTGGTTGCAGCCCTGCGCGGAGAGTAATCCATGTCCCTTGCCAGTGTTTTCAATATTGCCGGTAGTGGCATGAGCGCTCAGACCACTCGTCTGAACACCGTCGCCAGTAACATCGCCAACGCCGAGAGCGTGTCGTCGAGCATCGACCAGACTTACCGCGCTCGTCATCCGGTGTTTGCCACCATGTTCCAGGGCGCCCAGAGCGGTGGCAGCGATTCGCTGTTCCAGAACCAGGATGCTGCAGGCCAAGGTGTTCAGGTGCTGGGCGTGGTGGAAGACCAGAGCAATCTGGAAGCTCGCTACGAACCGAATCATCCGGCTGCAGATGCCAAGGGCTACGTCTTCTACCCCAATGTCAACGTGGTGGAAGAAATGGCCGACATGATTTCCGCCAGTCGCTCGTTCCAGACCAACGCTGAAATGATGAATACCGCCAAAACCATGATGCAGAAGGTCCTGACCCTGGGTCAGTGATAAGGGGCGAAGCCAATGAGCGTTACTGATACCACCAGCGGTCCGTCCCTCAAGGATGTACTGGCCAACTCGTCGAAGAAGACCGCGAACACCACCAGCGCCGATGGCCTGGCGGCAGCGACGAACAGCGCCACCGGCAAGCAGGCCCTGGGCAAGGACGCGTTCCTCAAGTTGCTGGTGACCCAGCTGAACAACCAGAACCCGCTGGATCCACAGGACAACAGTGCGTTCGTTGCCCAGTTGGCGCAGTTCTCCACCCTGGAAGGGATCACGACCCTTAATACCTCGGTGAACTCCATCACTGGCAATTACAAGTCGTCTCAGGCTCTGCAGGCTTCGTCCCTGGTAGGTCGCTCGGTGATCGTCCAGTCCGGCACCACACAGGTTGACACCAGCAAGAGCATGACCGGTTCGGTGACCGTTCCGTCCAGCGTCAGCTCGGTCAAGGTGACCATCACCGACAAGGATGGCAACACCGTCAAGACCATCGACATGGGCAGCCAGAAGGCCGGCAACGCCAGTTTTGTCTGGGATGGCACCATGACCGATGGCACCAAGGCGGCCCCGGGTAACTACACCTTCAAGGCCAGCACCACCATTGATGGCAAGGGCACTGACCTGATCACCTACCTGCCGGCGACGGTCAACAGCGTCACTATCAGCCAGACCGGCGGAGAGTTGATGCTGAACCTGGCAGGGATGAGCAGCCCGATTGCCCTGTCCAAAGTACAAACCATTGGTATCTAGAGCCGACTAACCGGCACAAGGAGTGGAATATGTCTTTCAATATCGGCCTTAGCGGTCTCTACGCTGCCAACAAACAGCTGGACGTCACCGGTAACAACATCGCCAACGTCGCAACCACCGGTTTCAAGTCTTCCCGCGCAGAATTCTCCGACGTTTACTCGGCCACCAAGCTGGGCAGCGGTACTCAGGTGATTGGTAACGGCGTACGCCTGTCCAACGTTTCTCAGCAGTTCACTAACGGTGATATCAACAACACCGGCAACGTGCTGGACATGGGCATTCAGGGGCAGGGCTTCTTCGTGCTCAGCACCAATGGCTCGCTGACCTACACCCGTGCCGGTACCTTCAAGACCGACAAGGAAGGCTTCATCACCAACAGTGATGGCACTGCGCGCCTGCAAGGTTATGCCGTAGATGCCAACGGCAAGATCATCAACGGTGTACTGACCGACCTGCGGATCGATACCTCGAACCTGGCGCCCAAGCCAACCGACTCGATCTCCTCGACGATCAACCTGAACTCCGATTCGACTCCGATCAATGTGGCCTCGACCGCTCCGGCCTATGTGTTCAATCCGACCGACAACACCACCTACACCAAGTCGTTCAGTACCCCGGTGTATGACTCTCAGGGCAACAAGCACGTCATGGATCAGTACATGATCAAGACGCCGAACCCCAATGAGTGGCAAACCTACACGCTGATTGATGGTCGCAACCCGGACGGTACTGCATTCACCATGGCCAACCAGTCGCCGATCACCATGACGTTCGACTCGTCGGGCAAGCTCAGCACCATTACCCCGCCAGCTGCGCCAGGGACTACGCCGTACACCATAGCCGGCAACAAAATTGTCATGTCGGCTGCCGCCTGGACTCCGGGTACCGTCACCAATGGCGTATTCGCCCCTAACGGCGCCAAGCCTGCGGCGAACGGTGTCAGCATCGACATGACCAAAACCGGTTCGGTGTTCGGCGAAAGCACTCGCTCGATCATCGCGCAGAACGGCTATTCCACTGGCCAGATCAGCAGCCTGACCATCGATGGCACCGGTGTGATGCTGGCCAACTTCAGCAACGAGCAGACCAAGGCGATCGGTCAGATTTCCCTGGCCAGCTTCACCAACGAGCAAGGTCTGCAGCCGGTAGGCGGCACTCAGTGGAAAGAGACCTACTCGTCCGGTATTCCAGGTTATGACGCACCGAAGACCGGCACCCTGGGAGCGATCCAATCCAACTCCCTGGAAGAGTCCAACGTCAACCTGACCAACGAGCTGGTGAACCTGATCAAGGCGCAGAGCAACTATCAGGCGAACGCCAAGACCATCTCCACTCAGAGCACCATCATGCAGACCATCATCCAGATGACCTGATACCGGTTCGCTTGAGCGCTACACAAAAAGCCCCTCGATGAGGGGCTTTTTCATGCCTGTTTGCTGCCATCCAGTTCCTTTATTGGTGGTGGGTTCGTAGGCGTGCGCTGGTGGGGGGGCTTTGCAGGCGTGCAAGCTTGTATCGCAGGTGGCTGGCTTGTTGTCGGGGCTGGCTTGCCAGTGAAGGCGTCCTTGAGGCTTGCGCACGCTTGGATGGTGAGGCTTGTTCATTGCTAAGCCGGCTTCTACAGCTTTGTTGCGGGCAAAAGAAAACCCCCGATAAGCCGCAGGCCTATCGGGGGTTGGCACAGGCGCCATGGGCGCCTGTCAGCTCAGCTTATTGGCAAGCTTCGCAATCCGGCTCGTCGATGGCGCAAGCCTTCGGCACTGGAGCAGGGCCGGCAGGCGCTGCGAGGACCGAGTCGTCACCGTGGTTGCCGCCGCTGGAGACAGCGTTCAGCTTGCCGGTGTTGATGGTCGACTTCTCGGTGCTGGTAGCGGCCAGGGCACGGAGGTAGTAAGTGGTTTTCAGGCCACGGTACCAAGCCATGCGGTAGGTCACGTCCAGCTTCTTGCCCGAGGCGCCGGCGATGTACAGGTTCAGCGACTGAGCCTGGTCGATCCACTTCTGGCGACGGCTGGCAGCGTCGACGATCCACTTGGTTTCCACTTCGAAGGCGGTCGCGTAGAGCTCTTTGAGTTCTTGCGGGATGCGCTCGATCTGTTGCACCGAACCGTCGTAGTACTTCAGGTCGTTGATCATCACCGAGTCCCACAGACCGCGAGCCTTGAGGTCGCGAACCAGGTACGGGTTGATCACGGTGAATTCGCCCGACAGGTTCGATTTCACGTAGAGGTTCTGGTAGGTCGGTTCGATCGACTGCGATACGCCGGTGATGTTGGCGATGGTCGCGGTCGGTGCGATGGCCATGATGTTGGAGTTACGAATGCCTTTCTGCACGCGGGCACGAACCGGTGCCCAGTCCAGGGTTTCGTTGAGGTCCACATCGATGTACTTCTGGCCGCGAGCCTCGATCAGGATCTGTTGCGAGTCCAGCGGCAGGATGCCTTTGGACCACAGCGAGCCCTGGAACGTCTCGTAGGCGCCGCGCTCGTCGGCCAGGTCGCAGGAAGCCTGGATCGCGTAGTAGCTGACCGCTTCCATGGACTTGTCGGCGAACTCGACGGCAGCGTCGGAACCGTAGGCGATGTGCTGCAGGTACAAAGCGTCCTGGAAGCCCATGATGCCCAGGCCCACTGGACGGTGCTTGAAGTTGGAGTTCTTCGCTTGCGGCACCGAGTAGTAGTTGATGTCGATCACGTTATCGAGCATGCGCACGGCGGTGTTCACGGTGCGTTCCAGCTTGGCGGTGTCCAGCTTGCCGTTGACGATGTGGTTCGGCAGGTTGATCGAGCCCAGGTTGCAGACGGCGATCTCGTCCTTGTTAGTGTTCAGGGTGATCTCGGTGCACAGGTTCGAGCTGTGGACCACGCCCACGTGCTGCTGCGGGCTGCGCAGGTTGCACGGGTCTTTGAAAGTCAGCCATGGGTGGCCGGTTTCAAACAGCATGGAGAGCATCTTGCGCCACAGGTCTTTGGCCTGGATGGTCTTGAACAGCTTGATCTTGCCAGGGTACTCGGTCAGGGCTTCGTAGTACTCGTAGCGCTCTTCGAAGGCCTTGCCGGTCAGGTCGTGCAGGTCCGGTACTTCGGACGGCGAGAACAGGGTCCACTTGCCGTCATCGAAGACGCGCTTCATGAACAGGTCCGGGATCCAGTTGGCGGTGTTCATGTCGTGGGTACGACGACGATCATCACCGGTGTTCTTACGCAGCTCGATGAACTCTTCGATGTCCATGTGCCAGGTTTCCAGGTAGGCACAGACAGCGCCCTTGCGCTTGCCACCCTGGTTCACGGCTACAGCGGTGTCGTTGACCACTTTCAGGAAGGGGACGACGCCCTGGGACTTGCCGTTGGTGCCCTTGATGTAGGAACCCAGTGCACGTACCGGAGTCCAGTCGTTGCCCAGGCCGCCGGCGAATTTCGACAGCATGGCGTTGTCGTGGATGGCGCCGTAGATGCCCGACAGGTCGTCCGGGACGGTGGTCAGGTAGCAGCTCGACAGCTGTGGACGCAGGGTACCGGCGTTGAACAGGGTCGGGGTCGAGGCCATGTAGTCGAAGGACGACAGCAGGTTGTAGAACTCGATGGCACGGTCTTCGCGTTGTTTCTCTTCGATTGCCAGGCCCATGGCCACGCGCATGAAGAAGATCTGCGGCAGTTCGAAGCGGATACCGTCCTTGTGGATGAAGTAACGGTCGTACAGGGTTTGCAGGCCCAGGTAGGTGAACTGCTGGTCGCGCTCGTGGTTGATCGCCTTGCCGAGTTTCTCCAGGTCGAACTCAGCCAGCACCGGGTTCAGCAATTCGAACTCGATACCCTTGGCGACGTAGGCCGGCAGTGCCTTGGCGTACAGGTCGGCCATTTCGTGATGGGTGGCGCTCTCGGCGACCTCGAGGAAACCCAGGCCTTCGGCGCGCAGGGTGTCCATCAGCAGGCGGGCGGTGACGAACGAGTAGTTCGGCTCGCGCTCGACCAGGGTGCGGGCGGTCATCACCAGGGCGGTGTTGACGTCTTTCAGGGCCACGCCGTCGTAGAGGTTCTTCAGGGTTTCGCGCTGGATCAGGTCGCCATCGACTTCTTCCAGGCCTTCGCAGGCTTCGCTGACGATGGTGTTCAGGCGGCCCATGTCCAGAGGAGCGAAGCTGCCATCGGCGCGGGTGATGCGGATCGAAGGGTGGGCTTGTACCGTCTCTTCGCCGCTGGAGCGAGTGGCACGTTCCTTGGCGCGGGAGTCACGGTAGATCACGTAGTCGCGGGCAACTTTCTGCTCGCCGGCGCGCATCAGGGCCAGTTCGACCTGGTCCTGGATCTCTTCGATGTGGATGGTGCCGCCCGAAGGCATGCGACGCTTGAAGGTCGCGGTGACCTGTTCGGTCAGGCGCGCCACGGTGTCGTGGATTCGCGACGAGGCAGCGGCAGTGCCGCCTTCAACTGCGAGGAACGCTTTGGTGATAGCGACGGTGATCTTGTCATCGGTGTAAGCAACGACAGTGCCGTTTCGCTTGATCACGCGCAATTGGCCAGGGGCGGTAGCAGACAGATCCAGGTTGGAATCGGCGGCCTGCGGCGCATTGGCCTGCGGGTTCTCGCGAGTTGTGTCGGTTTGCATGGGTGTCTCCACGTTCTCTATGTTTGTTTGGGCACCAATGAGGTGCCCACCGTTCCGTCCTGAAGCACTACAGCCGGCAGAGGCCGGGCATAACGACTTCGGGACAGTTCAGGAAGGGGGCTATTGGCGCCGCTTCCATGCCGAAGTCATGGTGTCGAGCCTGGGCTCGGCACCTTATTCCTGGTGGGTGACAGTCTTGTTGCTGCAACACCCGTACCGCTTTCTCCTGGACAGGGTGGAAAACGATGCCATCCGCACGCGCGGTCTTGGTCTTCTGAAACAGCGATTGGTTCCACCAAACGGGGCAAGAAAAGGGCTTGAGTTTCTTGTCTGAAGTGTGTTTGGTTTTTTGCGTAAAACCCTAGATATAGGTGTTTTTGGCCGGCGGGCTACAAGATAATGCGTTTTGGGGGCTGATTGCAACGTGCTGCCTGTGGATAAGGTTGTGCGTAAATTGTGTATGGGCTGGGTAAAACTCGCGCAGGCCGCAGTCCTAGTGCATGGAACCATTTGTCACTGTTTTTTACCGCCTGAAATTGCCTTGGGCGGATTTTTGCGGGCGCGAACCCTATCACAAAAAATCCCCCTGACCGAGTCGTTTTAGTCGCTTGTGTGGGGGCCGATCCCGGTTGCTACAATCCGTCGCGGTCCATGAGTTGCTGGCGACGTTTTCCATGGCCGGTTATCCGTCTTTTTCATGACAAAAAGACGGGTGCTTTCTTTCCAGTGAATGCTGGCAATAAAAAAGAGGTCGAGCGTGGAGCAAGAAGCCTGGCAGGTACTGATTGTCGAGGATGACCAGCGTCTGGCTGAGTTGACCCGTGAATATCTCGAGAGTAACGGCCTGCAGGTGGCCATCGAGGGCAACGGCGCCCGGGCTGCCGCCAGGATCATTGCCGAGCAGCCAGACCTGGTGATTCTCGACCTGATGCTGCCCGGTGAAGACGGCCTGAGTATCTGTCGCAAGGTTCGGGCTCGCTATGACGGGCCAATCCTCATGCTCACCGCCCGTACCGATGACATGGATCAGGTCATGGGCCTGGACCTGGGGGCCGATGACTACGTCTGCAAGCCGGTACGCCCACGGTTGTTGCTGGCGCGGATCCAGGCCTTGCTGCGGCGCAGCGAAGCAGCGGAGCCTGCCCAGGAGAAAACCCGGCGCCTGCAATTTGGTCCTCTGGTGGTGGACAACGCCCTGCGTGAAGCCTGGCTGAGCGATGTCGGCATCGAGTTGACCAGCGCCGAGTTCGATCTGTTGTGGCTGCTGGTGGTGAATGCGGGGCGGATACTGTCCCGTGAGGAGATCTTCACCGCTCTGCGCGGCATAGGTTATGACGGCCAGGACCGTTCCATCGATGTGCGCATCTCGCGCATCCGGCCCAAGATCGGCGACGACCCGGAGCACCCGCGACTGATCAAGACCATTCGCAGCAAGGGCTATCTGTTCGTTCCTGAAGCCGCCGCCGACTTGCCCTCGTGAACTCCATCTTCCTGCGGATCTATGGCGGCATGTGCGCCGCGCTGATCCTGGTGGCGCTGCTGGGGGTGCTGGCTCTGCACCTGCTCAACGAGGTGCGCAGCGAGCAGTACCGCGAACGACTGGCCCACGGCACCTTCTCGCTGATGGCGGATAACCTCAAGCCCATGAGCGAGATCGAGCGTCGCCGCGCCCTGGCCGTGTGGGAGCGGCTGTTGGGGATTCCCCTGAGCCTGAAGACCTTCAACCAGACCGACCTGGACAGCAGCCAGCGTGGCCGGGTGCTGCGCGGGCAGGCGCTGGTGGAGCAGATCGGGCCCTTTGCCGCCCGGGTCTATCGCCTGGTCAGCGAGAAGGAGCAGTTGCTGCTCAGTGCCGAAGTGCAACAGATCAGCGAGCAACTGGCCCGGGCAACCATCTATCTGCTGGCGGACGAACTGGTACGGTATCCGGTGGCGGAGCAGCCTGAGCGCCTGGCGGCATTGAAGAAGGCCAAGGGGTTTGGTTTCGATATGCACCTGTCCACCCTGGATGCCGCCGATATGGATGAGGACCAGCGCCGACGGGTGGCCGAGGGCGATACGGTGATGGCCCTGGGCAAGGGCGGTGATTCGATCCGGGTATTTGCGGGGTTGGTGGGGACGCCCTGGGTGCTGGAAATCGGCCCTCTGTATCAGATGAACCCTTATCCGCCGCAATGGCTGGTGCTGATTGCCGTGCTCGGCCTGAGCTTGATCGGCCTGATCGTCTATTTATTGGTACGCCAACTGGAGCGACGTCTCAGCGGCCTGGAATCGGCAGCCACGAAAATTGCCAAGGGCAGCCTGGAAACTCGCGTGCCGGCTCGTGGTGTGGATTCGGTGGGGCGCCTGGCGGCTGCATTCAACGGCATGGCCGAGCATTTGCAACGCTTGTTGGCGATCCAGCGCGAACTGGTGCGGGCGGTCTCTCATGAGTTGCGTACACCAGTGGCTCGGTTGCGTTTTGGTCTGGAGATGATTGCTTCGGCAAGTACCGATCAGGCGCGACAGAAGTACCTGGATGGTATGGATCACGATATTCAGGACCTGGATCGTCTGGTGGACGAGATGCTCACCTATGCCCGCCTGGAACAGGGCTCGCCGGCCTTGAACTTCCAGCGTATCGACCTGGATGCCCTGATTAACCAAGTGATCAGCGAACTGGCACCCTTGCGGGCCAACCTCAAGGTCCAGCGTGGGCTGTGCCTGTCCGACGCCGAGTGCGACGGGGCCTGGGTCGAGGCCGAGCCGCGCTATCTGCACCGGGCGCTGCAGAATCTGGTGAGCAATGCCATGCGCCATGCGGAATCCCAGGTCACTGTCAGTTATCAGGTGGGCCAGTTGCGCTGTCGGGTGGATGTGGAGGATGACGGTCCCGGCGTGCCGGAAAGTGCCTGGGAAAAGATCTTCACGCCTTTTCTGCGCCTGGATGACAGTCGTACCCGGGCTTCCGGCGGTCATGGGCTGGGGCTGTCGATCGTGCGGCGAATCATCCACTGGCACGACGGTCGGGCCCTGATCAGCCAGAGCAAGAGCCTCGGGGGTGCCTGCTTCAGCCTCAGCTGGCCCCGACAGCAGGAGCCCCGCTGAGGATTGTCGGCGGGGCGGCCTTGATGGCGATCAGACTGAGCAACTGGTTGTCCTCGACCACGAACTGCCCCTGTAGCTCACTGCCGTGGTGCCATTCATCGCTCAGGTCCGTCAGTAGGCGCACTCGGACCTGACCCTCTATAGACCACTCCAGTACTTCGGCGTGTTCGAAGTAGAAGTTTTTGTGCACCAATGGATACAGGGTCTTGTACAGGCTTTCCTTGATCGAGAAGGTCAGGGTCACCGCCAGGGCGTGCAACGCGGGGGGCAACAGGTCCCGACGTTGCAGTTCCGCCGGCGTGAGGATCTGCTCAGCCAGATTGGCCGCGCGCTCATTGCTCAGCAGCTTTTCCAGGTCTATTCCCAAGGCTCGCCAGTGCTGTTTGTCGGCGACGATGGCGGCGGCGCGGCCGGTGCCGTGGGTAATGGAACCGCAGATATGCTCGGGCCAGATCGGCGCCCGGTCGGCACCGATCGGAGGAACCCAATCCACATTCTGCAGTTGCCACAGGGCGGCCCGGGCACACAGGCGTCCGGCCAGGAATTCGGCCTGGCGCTTGGCCACCGAGCGCTGGATGCTGGGCGGCGCTTCAATGCCGCTGCGCTGGAAATCATCCGCGGCCAATTGCCCGGGATCGAACCGAGTGCTCAGCCAAAGGGTATGGGGCAAGGCCTCCGGCAGGGGCCAGGAGGCATCCAGAGAGGTACAGCAAGCGGGGAGAGGGGGGAGTGCATTCATGGCCGCTAGTTTGCCGGGTTGAAGAGTTCGAGGGTAGCGGTGTGTGGTGCAGAGAGGGGACTCCGAAAGCTGGGCGAGAGCGTTGTGCAGGTTGAAATGCCTCAAGACAGCTAGATGGATCTGGTTCAGGCGAGGTTAAGAGTGTGTTCAGGGGGAGTTCAGGGCGGGCTGTTTACTCTAGCCCCGTACCCAAAAAGCCAATAGCGCAAAGGAAACTTCCTATGACTTCATTGAAAAAACTGATCCTGGCCTTTACCGTTCTCGGCGCCAGCGCCGCCGTCCAAGCCGCTGACAGTAACTTCGCCAGCCTGACCTACGGCCAGACCAGCGACAAGGTTAAAAAATCCAGCCAGCTCAACAGCAATCTCGGGCATCCGAACGCCGATGGTGTGATCGGCAAGGACAACACCTGGGGTGTGCGTTTCGGTCAACAGAATGACCAGGGCCGTTACTACGCCACTTACGATTACGTTTCCGGCTCTCACAATGGCATTAAACTGCGTCAGCAAAATCTGCTGGGCAGTTACGATATGTTCCTGCCGGTGACCAGCAGCACCAAGCTGTTTGGCGGTGCTACCGCCGGCTTGACCAAGCTGACCCAGGAATCCCCGGGCTTCAGCCGCGATAGCGACATCGGTTATGCGGTGGGAGTGCAGGCGGGTGTCCTGCAGCAGGTTTCACAAAACACCTCGGTGGAGCTCGGCTACCGTTACCTGCGCAGCAATGCCGGGACCGAGATGAGCGAGCGGGGCGGCAGCAAGCAAGGTTCCTTGAGCCTTACCAGCAGTGCCCAGACTTATCTGTCGGCCAACTACGCTTTCTGATAAGCGGCCTGGCCTGAACCGCGCCGGACTGTGCCTTGGGCACGGTCCGGCGCTGGCGCATTGATCGTCAGGGCGCAGGGGCGCCCTTGGAGATGTCGAATTTTGCCTGGGAGAGCGTTATGAAGTTGCTGGTCGTCGAAGATGAGGCGCTGTTGCGCCATCACCTGCAAACCCGCCTCACCGACAGTGGCCATGTGGTCGAGTCCGTGGCGAACGCCGAGGAGGCGTTGTATCAGACCGAGCAGTTCAATCACGACCTGGCGGTGATCGACCTGGGGTTGCCTGGCATGGGCGGACTGGATCTGATCCGTCAGTTACGTGCCCGTGGCAAGACGTTTCCGATCCTCATCCTCACCGCCCGCGGCAATTGGCAGGACAAGGTCGAAGGCCTGGCCGCCGGTGCCGACGACTATGTGGTCAAGCCGTTTCAGTTCGAAGAGCTGGATGCACGGCTCAATGCGTTGCTGCGGCGTTCCAGCGGTTTTACCCAGTCCACCATCATTGCCGGCCCTTTGCTGCTGGACCTGAATCGCAAGCAGGCGTCCATGGATGATCAACCCCTGGCCCTGACCGCCTACGAATACCGGATCCTCGAGTACCTGATGCGCCATCACCAGCAGGTGGTGGCCAAGGACCGGCTGATGGAGCAGTTGTACCCGGACGATGACGAGCGTGATCCGAACGTCATCGAGGTGCTGGTGGGGCGGCTGCGGCGCAAGCTGGAGGGGCCGTCGGGCTTCAAGCCGATTGATACGGTGCGCGGCCTGGGCTATCTGTTCAACGAGCGCTGCCGATGATTCGATCGCTGCGGCTGCGGCTGATGCTGGCGGCGACCACCCTGGCGGTGCTGTTCATGCTGGCGTTGCTGCCGGCCATGCAGGGGGCCTTCAGCCTGGCGCTGCAGGACTCCATCGAGCAGCGCCTGGCTTCCGACGTCACCACCCTGATTTCGGCGGCGCGGATTGAAAACAACCGCCTGCAGATGCCCGCACAACTGCCGGACGAGCGCTTCAATCTCGCCGACAGTCGCTTGCTGGGCTACATCTATGACCGAGAGGGGCATCTGGTCTGGCGCTCCCGGGCCACCCAGGAAGAGAACATCAATTACCGGCCGCGGTACGACGGGCGCGGTAACGAGTTCGCCAGAATCCGTGAAGCCAATGGCCAGGAGTTCTTCGTCTACGACGTCGAGATCAAGTTGTTGGGGGGCAAGAACGCGGCTTTCAGTATCGTTGCACTGCAACCGGTGCGTGAGTACCAGCAGACTCTGGAAGGGGTCAGGGAAAACCTCTATCTGGGCTTTGGTGCGGCGTTGCTGGTGCTGCTGGCATTGCTCTGGCTGGGGTTGACCTGGGGTTTGCAGGCCCTGCGACGCTTGAGCCAGGAATTGGACCAGATCGAGAGCGGTACCCGCCAAAGCCTCAGTGAGGAGCATCCGCGGGAGCTGTTGCGCCTGACCGGCTCCTTGAACCGCCTGCTGCAAAGCGAGCGCGAGCAGCGTAGCCGCTACCGGGACTCCCTGGATGACCTGGCCCACAGCCTGAAAACCCCGTTGACGGTGTTGCAAGGGGTCAGCGAGGACATGGCGCAACGGCCTCAGGATCGGGAGCAGGCCTGGGTCCTGCAGACGCAGATCGAGCGCATGAGCCAGCAGATCAGCTACCAGTTGCAGCGTGCCAGCCTGCGCAAGAGTGGCCTGGTGCGCCATCAGGTGCGTCTGCGGCCGGTGCTGCAAAGCCTGTGCGACACACTGGACAAGGTCTATCGCGACAAGCAGGTGCGCGTGTCCTTCGATTTGCCCGAGCGCTGCTATGTGCCGATCGAGCACGGGGCCTTGCTGGAATTGCTTGGCAACCTGCTGGAGAACGCCTACCGCCTGTGCCTGAGCTCGGTACGCATCAGTGTGCGCGAGACTCTGGATGGTTCAGAGCTGTGCGTGGAGGACGACGGCCCTGGTGTGCCACCTGATCAGCGGGCACGGATTCTCCAGCGTGGCGAGCGTCTTGATCGCCAGCACCCAGGGCAGGGCATAGGCCTGGCTGTGGTCAAGGACATCATCGAGAGTTATGGCGCGCAGTTGACCCTGGGGGATTCAGCCTTGGGCGGTGCGGCCTTCAGGATTCACTTCCCGGCCCTGTAAAGGGCGCTTTGGCTACTGCTCCCGGGCGCGATAGGCGCCTGGGGTCAGGCCAGTCCATTTCTTGAATGCCCGATGAAAGGCCGAGGGTTCGGAAAAGCCCAATTGCTCGGCGATCTGTTGCAATGACAGGTCAGCCCGCCCCAGGTGGTAGATGGCGATGTCACGGCGCAGTTCATCCTTGAGTGCCTGAAAGCTCGAACCTTCTTCGCGCAAATGGCGACGCAATGTCTGCGGGCTGACGTGCAGGTGCTGGGCAACGCTTTCCAGGTCGGGCCAGCGCTCCCGGTCACGGCTGAGCAGATGCCGCAACTGGCTGCTGAGGCTGTCGCCCTGGTCCGGGCGTGACAGCAGGTCGGCGGGGGAACGCTCGAGGAAATGCTTGAGGGTACGTTCATCCTGTAGCAGCGGCATGCCCAGGTAGCGACTGTGGAACAACAGGCTGCTGTGTTCCTGGCTGAACAGCAGTGGGCAGGGGAACAGCAAATCGTATTCTGCGCCGTGTTCGGGTTTCGGGTAGCTGAAGCAGGCTTGTTCAAGACGTATGCGCTGGCCGATTAGCCAACTGCCCAGGCGATGCCAGATCACCAGCAGGCTTTCGCTAAGAAAGTGCTCTGGGTCCCATAGCTCAGAATCATCCAGGCTCAGGCGGGCCATTTCCCCTTCACGCGTCAGGCGAAGGCGCGGTGCTTGCGCAAACAGGCTGTAAAACAACAAACCGCGATTGAGCGCTTTTTCCAAGGTGCGGCAGTGGATCAGCGCGTGGCACATCATGGCGAAGGTTCCGCGTTTGCTGGGGGCCTGGCCGAAGCCCAGGTACTCATCGTCCAATGCCAGCCACAGTTGCTGCAGCAAACTGGTGAATTGTTCGGGGGCGATGCGTGCCTTGGGCTGGCTCAGCAGTTCGGGGCTGATGCCCAGCTGCTGCAGAAGCGGCCCGTAATCGTAGCCGCGACGACGTGCACCGCCTAAGGCGGCACGGGCAAAGTGGCTGGCGATGGTGCGTTCGCGCATGAAGGCTGGTCCGTCCATTGAGTGGCGGATGTTAGCCAGCCCCCTATGAGGGAACAAGGCGGATATCCGCCAAATTGTAGGACGAGACTCGGCGAATGGGCGGAAATCCGCCAGCGGCGCCGGGTGCAGTGGAAGCCAAGATCGGCCTGTCCCCCTGATGTCTAAAGGCCTGTAGGGCTTTTTTACAAGGTGGCACGGGCTTTGCGATAGAGCCGGAAGATCTGCCAGCACGCAGTTCGACACAACAAATCCCTCCAGCGCAGGAGGGTTCGCACTTTAGGCACCGCATGCATCGACGGAAGCTGTATGCCGGGGCTCTTGAGGAACTTTGCAATGACGACTCGTCAGCCACTGTACAAATCCCTGTATTTCCAGGTGATCGTTGCCATCGCCATCGGCATCCTGCTCGGTCACTTCTATCCTCAGACCGGCGTGGCCCTCAAGCCCCTGGGTGATGGGTTCATCAAACTGATCAAGATGGTCATTGCGCCGATCATTTTCTGCACCGTGGTGAGTGGTATCGCCGGCATGCAGAACATGAAATCGGTGGGCAAGACTGGCGGCTACGCGCTGCTGTACTTCGAAATCGTCTCCACCATTGCCCTGCTGATCGGCCTGATCGTGGTCAATGTGGTGCAGCCGGGTGCTGGCATGCACATCGATGCCTCGACCCTGGATGCTTCAAAAGTCGCTGCCTATGTGACTGCGGGCAATGACCAGAGCATTGTCGGCTTTATCCTCAACGTGATCCCGTCGACCATCGTGGGTGCCTTCGCCAACGGCGACATCCTGCAAGTGCTGATGTTCTCGGTGATCTTCGGTTTCGCCCTGCATCGCCTGGGTGCCTACGGCAAGCCGGTGCTGGACTTCATCGACCGCTTCGCCCACGTGATGTTCAACATCATCAACATGATCATGAAGCTGGCGCCCCTGGGTGCGCTGGGTGCCATGGCCTTCACCATCGGTGCCTACGGCGTCGGCTCCCTGGTGCAACTGGGCCAGTTGATGATCTGCTTCTACATCACTTGCGTGGTATTCGTGCTGGTGATCCTGGGGGGCATCTGCCGCGCCCACGGCTTCAGCGTGATCAAGCTGATCCGCTATATCCGCGAAGAGCTGCTGATCGTGCTGGGTACCTCGTCTTCGGAATCGGCCCTGCCACGCATGCTGATCAAGATGGAGCGCCTGGGTGCCAAGAAGTCGGTGGTCGGCCTGGTGATTCCTACCGGTTACTCCTTCAACCTGGACGGTACCTCGATCTACCTGACCATGGCGGCGGTGTTCATTGCCCAGGCAACTGACACCCACATGGACATCACTCACCAGATCACCCTGCTGCTGGTGCTGCTGCTGTCCTCCAAAGGTGCTGCTGGTGTGACTGGCAGTGGCTTCATCGTTCTGGCCGCCACCCTGTCGGCTGTGGGTCACCTGCCGGTGGCCGGTCTGGCGCTGATTCTGGGTATCGACCGCTTCATGTCCGAAGCCCGTGCCCTGACCAACCTGGTGGGCAACGCCGTGGCTACCCTGGTCGTTGCCAAGTGGGTCAAGGAACTGGATGAAGACAAACTGCAGGTCGAGCTGGCGTCTGGTGGTCGTGCGATCATCGACACCCGTGAAACCGACGATCTGGGTGTGGCTGAAGGCCCGGCACCGAGCATCAAGTAAGTCTTGCTGAATATAAGAAACCCGCTACGGCGGGTTTTTTATTGCCTGGAGATTGAGCACAACGGTCAGTCCGGCTGACCGTTGTGGTAATTGTTGCGCTGCTCGCGGCTGCCTACTCTGAAGCAATCGATCAAGAGGAGAGGGCACATGCAAGGGCCGTTGGCGTCACTCAAGGTACTGGATTTCTCCACCCTGTTGCCGGGGCCGTTCGCCTCGCTGCTGCTGGCGGACATGGGGGCCGAGGTACTGCGCATCGAGTCGCCAACCCGCATGGACCTGCTGCGGGTGCTGCCGCCCCACGACCACGGTGTATCCGCCAGTCACGCCTATCTCAACCGCAACAAGCGCAGCCTGGCCCTGGACCTCAAGCGGCCCGAGGCGCTGGAGGTGATCCGGCAACTGCTGCAGGACCACGACATCGTTCTCGAACAGTTTCGCCCGGGCGTGATGGAGCGCCTGGGGTTGGGGTACGAGGCCTTGAAGGCGATCAACCCGCGGCTGATCTACGTCTCCATTACCGGTTATGGCCAGACCGGACCCTACAAGGACCGCGCCGGGCACGATATCAACTACCTGGCCCTGGCCGGGCTGGCCAGCCAGACCGGGCGTCGCGACCAGGGCCCGCTGCCTCTGGGCATCCAGGCGGCGGATATTGCCGGGGGCTCGCTGCACGGTGTGATCGGCCTGCTGGCGGCAGTGATCGCCCGGCAGCATAGCGGCCAGGGCCAGCACCTGGATATCAGCATGACCGATTGCGTGTTCAGCCTGAACGCCATGGCCGGAGCCGGTTACCTGGCCTGCGGGGTAGAGCCGGGGATGGAACAGCAGGTGCTCAATGGTGGCAGCTTCTACGACTACTACCGCAGCCGGGATGGTCGTTGGCTATCGGTGGGCAGCCTGGAGCCGGTGTTCATGCAGCAGTTGTGTCAGGCCCTGGGGCGGCCGGAACTGGCGGTCCAGGGCTTGTCTCCCATGCCCGAGCAGCAAAGGGCCCTCAAGCAGGCCTTGCAGATCGAGTTCGAGAAACATGACTTTGCCGAGCTGTGCCAGTTGTTCGCCGGGCTCGACGCTTGTGTCGAACCAGTGCTCAGCCTGGCCGAGGCGGTGGAGCACCCCCAATTGCAGGCTCGGCAACTGCTGAGCCAGGTCCCCCGGGAAGACGGTAGCCTCCAGACCCAGATGGCATGTCCGCTGAAATTCTCCGACGGTTTGCCCGAACCGCGGCATATCGGCGCCAGGCTGGGCGCCCATTCCGATCAGGTGCTGGCGGAGCTTGGCTACAGCGCTGAACGTATCGAGGAACTGCGACGCAGCCAGGTCATTGCTTAGGCGTCGGCCTGCCGGCGAAGCGCGTTGACGCCATCACTCGACCCGGGTTTCGCCGCTGTACACCAGGGTGTGCCGACAGCGTCGGCACAGGTAGCGACGTCCCTGGGCCACCAGCTTGTGGCGTTGCGCCGAAAACGGAAAATCGCTTTCGGCGCAGGGGCAGCGGTAGATGTAGCGGGTCACGCTGCGGCGTTTGACTTCATAAGTGTGGCAACGATTGGGCGGCAGTTCATACACCCCACGCATGATCAGTTGCCACTCCTCACCGTGGGGCTGAATGCGTTCGCCAAACAACTGATGAGCGATCAGGTGCGCGACTTCGTGGGCCACGGTCTGCTTGAGAAAGTCTTCGCTGTTTTCCCGGTACAGCTGGGGATTGAAGCGCAGCAGGTTTTCGTGCAAGTGGGCAACGCCGGCTTTCTGGCCTCGTAATTTGAGGCTGACCACCGGGCGTTTGAAAGGACGTTTGAAAAAGGATTCAGCGAGTAGGAAACAGTCTTCGACGCGGGTATTGAGTTGCTCGGGCATGCTTAACGGCTCTCCAGAGCGGCTGAGTATGCCGCAAAGAGCGGCTAATCCGAATCGCCCAGGCGCCGAATGGTCGCAGGAGCGCCCATTAAGAAGGCCGCCTTGCGGCGGCCTGTGTTGGCAGATGGAGGATTATTATTGGTGCGGCGTCAGTTGGTGTACACGGGGCCGACGCCCAGGCCCCAGACAATCACGGTGAAGGCCATGATCGCTACCAGCACCACCAGTCCTACCGCCAGGACCGAGCTGGAAAACAGGAATCCTTCGTCCGATGGGATGTTCATGAAGGTCGGTAGCCCGACGTAGAGCAGGTACACCGTGTAGCAGATCGCCGCCGTGCCGACGATCATCCCCAGCCACATATGCGGATACAGCGCCGCCAGGCCGCCGACGAACAGCGGTGTTGCGGTGTAGGTGGCAAAGGCGACGCAGCGCGCCAGGCTCGGGTTGGCGTCATAGGTCCGGGCCATCCAGTGGATGAAAGCACCCATAACCGCCACGCCGCCAAGCATGGCCAGGTAAGACATGATGGTCATCCACAGGGCGCTTTCCATGGTCAGCATCACCGGCGCGCGGTTGCCAATGACCCAGCCGACCTGGGTGGTGCCGATAAAGGCTGAGATAGCGGGGATCGCCGCCAGAATCAGCGTGTGGGTCAGGTACATGTGGCTGATGCTTTCTTCTGCATCGCCACGGATTTCTCGCCATTCCTGATCGGGGTGGGTGAAGAGTCCTACGACATGATGAATCATGGTCAGTCACTCCTTTCATTGTTGCCATCGCCCCCCAACGGAGCGCTTACAGCCAAGTGGCACAGTCAGTATAGGTCTATATATGCATGCGACCTTATGTCGCAGTATAGGGAGGAGTTTTCGTCAGATGTGCGCACCTTTAGAGCAAATCGCGCTGTAAAACCCCAGGGTAATCGCTGTCCTGTCTGTCAGCGCGGCCCCGGGGGGCGCTACGTTTCGACGCTTTCAAGGGGACGGGGTTTTTGCGTAAAATATTCGGCTTTTCGTCACATACCTCGCGGATTCCAAGCGCCATGGGCACTCTTACGGTCAACCAGAACAAACTGCAGAAACGCCTTCGCCGACTGGCGGGCGAAGCGGTCGCCGATTTCAACATGATCGAAGAGGGCGACAAGGTCATGGTCTGCCTGTCCGGCGGCAAGGACAGCTACACCATGCTCGACGTGCTGTTGCACCTGCAGAAGGTGGCGCCGATCAAGTTCGAGATCGTCGCGGTGAACATGGACCAGAAGCAACCCGGTTTTCCCGAGCATGTACTGCCGGCCTACCTCAAGGAATTGGGGATCGAGTACCACATCGTCGAGAAAGACACTTACTCGGTGGTCAAGGAGCTGATCCCGGAAGGCAAGACCACCTGCTCGCTGTGCTCGCGCCTGCGTCGTGGCACCCTGTACACCTTCGCCGACGAGATCGGCGCCACCAAGATGGCCCTCGGTCACCATCGTGACGACATCGTCGAGACCTTCTTCCTCAACATGTTCTACAACGGTTCGCTCAAGGCCATGCCGCCCAAGCTGCTGGCCGATGACGGGCGCAATGTGGTGATCCGCCCGCTGGCCTACTGCAGCGAGAAGGACATTCAGGCCTACTCCGATCTCAAGCAATTCCCGATCATTCCCTGCAACCTCTGCGGTTCCCAGGAGAACCTGCAGCGTCAAGTGGTCAAGGAGATGCTCCAGGACTGGGAGCGCAAGAGCCCGGGGCGTACTGAGAGCATTTTCCGCGGCCTGCAGAACGTGATCCCTTCGCAACTGGCGGATCGCAATCTGTTCGACTTCGCCAGCCTGCGCATTGACGACAGCGCCACGCCGCGTTTCGTCAACGTGGTCAATCTCTGATCCGCACTCGCTGAGTCTTTATCGTCATGCCGGTTGCTATCCGGCGTGGCGAGGGGGCTTCAGTCCTCGAGAGCCTGAGGAATGAAAGCAACACTGCCCTCGGCTTTTCTTTTCGCCAGCCGTTCACCGTTGGTCGGCAGCGTGCGCACCAGTTGATGATCCTTGCCCAGGTAGCCGAGCATCAACGGTTCATTCTCACGCTGTTGCACCAGGATCAGCGTGCGCTGGGGGTCCCAATGCTGGCCGCTGGTCCTGTCCAGCCAGGCCATGAAGTCTGCGCTGGTGCCAGAGCGCGGGAAGTCCTGGGTTTCGGCGACGTAGTAGAAGGGCGCTCCCTGATTCTGCAGGTACAGCGGCACTTTGTTATCCACCTCGACCATCACCATCCGCCATTGATGCCAGGGGGCAATCCGGCTTGCTTCGGCCCTGACCTGCGTGCCGAACTGGATGACACCGCCTCCGCCGTTGCTCCAGGGGTAGGCCACCCCCAGCACCAGCAGCAGAACCACCGCTGCGCTGGCAAAGCCTATGGCCCAGCCGCGTTCGCTGGGCTTGCCGCTGGCGCGTCGTTGGAGCAGGTGGCGGTTCAGCCACCAGGCCCCTAACAGCTGGGCGAACGGCACCAGAGGCAGGACGTAATAGCTGCGCCGACTGCCACTGGCAGTGAAGAACAGGAACAACAAACCCAGGGCCCAGACCAGCCAGCGCTCATTGGGTTGTAGCTGGCGCCAGTGACGCGCCGCTACCCAGAGGCCGAGTACCCAGCAGGGTGCCCAGGGCAAGGTGTAGGCCGGCAGGTAGATCAGGTAGGTATAGATCGGTCCGATATGGTCGAAAGGATCGAAGAAGCGTTGCACATTCTCCCGGAATACCAGGCTCAGCCCGCTTTCAGCGTAGGTCGGGGCGCCATACAGGTGCGAGAGCACGAACGGCACCATGTACAGCAGGGCAGCCATCAGCACCGCCAGGCACAGGCGCGGATTGAGGTGACGCTTCCAGCGTTCCTGGTTCAGCAAGTGTGGCAGCAGGATCAGCCCCGGCAGGACGAAACCGATCAGTCCCTTGAGCAGCGAAGTCGCCGCCAACAGCAGGAAGAACAGGCAATAGCGACTCAAGCGAGTGTCTTCTGGCCCTCGCCAGTACCACCACACTGCTGCCAAGACCCCGCACACGGTGAGAATGTCCGCGGTGGCCACCCGGGCCCAGAATGCAAAGTAGAAGGTGGTGGCCAGCATCCAGCCGGCGATCAGCCCTGTGCCCTTGTGAAACAATTGCTCGCCAAGCAGGTATACCAGCCAGATGCTCAGCCACCCGGCGAGCACCGAGGACAGCCGCAGCGACCAGTGCCCCAGGCCCCCGGTCAGCCAGGCGCTGGCGGTGATCAACCAGTAGGACGGCAGGGGTTTGTCGTAATAGGGAGCGCCCTTGAGGTAGGGGTCGAAGTAGTCGCCACTCTGCAGCATCTGCAAGGCAATGTTGGCCCAGCGGGTTTCCGCCCCCCACAGCTCACGGGAGCCCAGGCCGAGCAGCAGGATCAGGGCGCTGACGCCCAGAAGCAGGATCAGATCCTTGCGTTCGCTATTGCAGATTTTCATGGGTGGGTTTGCGCAGGCCGGGTGGTGGAAGGAAAGGACCAGGAATGCCAGCGCCGATGGTGGTCGACGCTGACGCTCTCAGGCAGGCGTTTGGGCAGCTTGGTCAGGGTTGAGTAGCCGGCAGGATCAGGATCAGCATGTTGCCTTGCTCGTAGCGCTTGCCGCCCGGCGGCAGCAGGGCGACTTCTTCGTTCTCCAGTACGTCCTTGACCCGCATCACCACACCCACCGATCCCTGTTTGCGTGCGTCGCTGATCCATTGGCCAACGTCGGCCATGCTGACCTTGCGCTGGGTCGATTCAGGGTAGGCCAGGCCGTATTTCAGTTCGCCCTCGGTGTTGTACAGAGCCACGTCCGGGCGTTGCAGGCGCCAGGCCAGTGCTGAGGCCGCCCCCAGGTCGTTGCTCAGCAGGCTGCCGGTCTGCTGGAGTTGCGCAAGGTGTTCCTTGATGAACTGGTCCGGCATCTTGTTGTGCACGATCAAGCCGGGCATTCCCGCAGGCAGCAGCGCTACCAGCAGCCAGATGCCCAGGGCCGGTGCTGCCCAGTAGT
Organism: Pseudomonas sp. RC4D1; assembly: GCF_018390395.1. Lineage (NCBI taxonomy): Bacteria > Pseudomonadati > Pseudomonadota > Gammaproteobacteria > Pseudomonadales > Pseudomonadaceae > Pseudomonas > Pseudomonas sp. RC4D1. The sequence goes on along the minus strand of NZ_JAHBAW010000002.1, from coordinate 1,379,148 downwards.
TGAGAGGCCTGGAGGCCGGCAGCAGGTTGGCGATGATCCAGCCCATGAGCATGATGAACACCAGGGACAGGCTGAGCATTTCGTCGTGGTCGTACACCGGGCGGGTGATCTGGATCACCACCAGCGCCACTAATGCAGCGAAGCCGATCAGTAGGTTGAGCAGACTGTTGAGGCGAACAGTTCGGGCCTTGCCTGCACTGATCCACTGGATCAGTGCATGGCCCATGAGCACGGCCAAGGGCAGCAGGCAGGGCATGATGTAGGTCGGCAGCTTGCCGCGGCTCAGGCTGAAGAACGCCAGCGGCAGCAGCAACCACAACAGCAGGTAACCGGTGGCCGCCTGGTGCTTGTCCTTCCAGGCCTGAATCAGGGTGCCTGGCAGCAAGGCCGCCCAGGGCAGGCTCGAAACCACCAGCAACGGCAGGTAGAACCACCAGGGGCGAGTGTGCTGCGCATTGTCGGCGGCAAAGCGGCGGATATGCTCATGCCAGAAGAAAAACCGCCAGAAATCGGGTTCATGGGCATGAATGCTCAAGACCCAGGGCAGGCTGATGGCAATCGCCACCAGCACGGCCACCAGGCCAAAGCGCAGCAACTCGCCGAAACGTCGTTGCCAGAGCATGTAGGGCAGGGCGATCAGTACCGGCAGCAGCCAGGCCAGGAAGCCCTTGGTCATGAAACCCATGCCGCAGGCGGCGCCCAAGGTGCCCCAGGCCAGCAAGCGACCGCCTGGTGTCTGGCTGTCCAGGGCGAACCAGAGCGCCACCAGACTGAGGTTGACCCATAAGGTGAATTGGGGATCGAGATTGGAGTACCCGGCTTGCCCGGCGATCAGACCGAAGCTCATGTAAAGCAGGGCGGCGGCAAAACTCTTGCGCGGGTCGTTCCAGATCCGGCGAGTGATCAGGTAAGCCAGCAGTACGCTCAGGCCGGTGCTCAGGGCCGAGGCAACACGCACGCCGAACAGGTTGTCACCGAACAGTGCCTGGCCGATGGCGATCATCCAGTAGCCGGCAATGGGTTTTTCGAAGTAACGGATGCCCATGAAGTGCGGGGACACCCAATCCCCGCGAAGCAGCATCTCCTGGCTGATCTGTGCATAGCGGGTTTCATCCGGAATCCACAGGCCGTGGCTGGTCAGCGGCAGCAGGTAGAACAGGGCGAAGGCCAGCAGCAAGGAGGCTAGTGCCCAGCGCTGGATGTCGCTGGTTGTACTCCCGCCCACGGTATAGCCGGAAGGCGTGATGCTTGTTCCATTAGCCTGCGGCGGTAAAGTGCGCTGCATTTGTGTCCTCTGAGTCATGTGTTGAAAACGGTGCTTCGCTACATTCATCAGGTATGAGTGATGAACTGTAAAATGTTGTCGAGTGCCCGGGGTTCTCAAGGTTTAAAAATATACTTGGCTTCGCCTGTTTGATAGACCTTGTTGTAAGTGAGAGGGGCGCTCTCTTGGTTCAAGGGTTTATAAGCTCAATTAGTTGGCGAGTGAGTGTGTCTGCTTTTCGAGTGAAGTCTGTTGGGAAGTTGTTAAAAATAGTTGAAAGTTACTCGAGAGGGCCCTTAAGAGTTTGTCGCCAGCTTTCAGCATTGATAATGCCCAGTACTTCCATGGTTCCGTTTACGTTCAGGGTGACAAATAGCGAACTGGCGTAATGACTGGCCAGTGCATGTTCAAAGCCCAGCTGGCTTTCCAGGTCACTGATGCAATCGCTGTGGGTAACCAGGATCAGGTTGCGCTTGAACAACTTGTGCGTCTTGATCTGGTTTTCGAAGTGTTTGCCGCAGTTGCTCAGCCAGTCCTGGGTCTGCACCGGCCGCTTGAACATGAATTCCGAGGTTTGCCGGGTACGGGTTGCCGGGCTGCTGATGACGTCGGTGGAGGCCATGCCCAGAGTGCGGAATGCCTGGCCCACGTCGCTTGCTATGCGGCTTCCAGGCAGGGTGATGCCATCGGCAGGCCCCAGGCAGGGATTGGCGGAGCGGTCGCAGCGCTCGGCATGTCGCACCAGGGCAATCACCTCGCCGTCTTGCCAGTGGCGATAGAAGCCGGCTTGCTGCATCTGGTTGTCGACACCCAGGTCCAGTGGTGTGGCTGGCCACAGGACAAAGCCGCAGACGAGGATCGCCAGGGCTGCCCCACAGATGCCAGCCAGGATGCGTACGCTGCGGATTGTCTTGCCGCCAGTACCGGATTCAGCAGTATTGACCACGTCGTTTACCTGATTAGGTTTTTGCCAGGAGTTCTGAAAAGAACGGCATGCGCTCACCGCTGCCCTCGCCGCAACTGGGGCCAATTTAGGTCGGGCCAGGTGGGCGGAGAGTGAAAGCAATGTGAAAAAAACGAATGAATGGCGACAGTTCTTTTAAACCTGACAGCCTGGGTTCAGGTTGTTGGCCTGATCAGTGCTTTGTTGTCAGGGCTTATTCATCTATTGGCCCGCAGAATGTGGCTGCAGTTAACTGTCTATCTATCGCTCTTATCGTGGCGGCAAGTGCGAAGTGAACTTTATCCGATAATAAACAGCGGAAGAAAAAACTCACGTTTAGTTCAGCTTATTGTCAGCTTGAGCTGGAGGAGTTTGAGAACGGATGTTTCCCTGCCCGTTGTGCCGGGCAGAGAGCCATGTTGGTGATGGGGGATCAGTGATTGACGGTGTAGGCCAGCATCGCCGACAGCTGGCACAGCGGTCGACCACTTTCTTGCTGCCACTGGTTGAACACTTCCTGGACCAGGGCCTGGTCACGCTTGCTGCTGGGCACCTTGTCGATGATGTTCTGGGCATTGAGGGCCGCCACGACGTCCCACGTGGGGATGAACGTGTCCTTGCCCACCATGCGCAGGAAACGTGGGGCGGAAAGCCCCCCCATCTGGTTGCCGTGCTTGGCCAGGTATTGCCAGAGCCCAGTGATGTCCTGGACCGGCCAGTCGGCAATGAAGGCGCCGAAACTGCCGTGCTGCTTTTCTACATCAAGGATCATCTGGGCATTGCGCGGCACACTCTTGAGCTTGCCCAGATGGCGAATGATCCGTGTGTCCTGCATCAGTCGCTCCAGATGCTCGGCGCCCATGAGCACCACTTTGTCTGGATCGAAGCCAAAGAACACTTGTTCGAACGCCGGCCATTTGGCGTCCACCAGGCTGTGTTTCAACCCGGCGCGGAAAACCCGCAACGCCAGGGTCGACAAGTAGCGATCAGCGCTCAATGAACGCAGGTAGTCGTTGTTCGCTGGCGTCGGCAACTGGGCTTCCAGGGCTGCGGCGGAACCGAAGCGATTAAGACAGTATTCGTTCAACCATTTGTAATCGTGCATGCCTGCTCCGGGTTGGTTCGGGAGTATGGGTCAAGAAGTCTGCTGACCAAGGTGGGGGCGCCGAAACGGCGATGCAAGGTTCCCGGGCGATGTCATGCCCGGGGGAACCAGAGTGTTGCGGGGCGTCAGGCCGGGTTGGCACCTTCGCCGGCGAGCCGGCGATTGAGCTGGAAGCGCCAGCGTACGTAGAGCAGTGCCGAGGTGAATACCGCCAGGCTGGCGAACATTTCCAGCAGGCCGAACAGCTGGCGATTCGGGTCGTAGGCCGCCAGAGCCCCCTTGATGAAGTACAGGTTGACCACAAAGCACATCCACGCGTGTCCGCGAGCACTGCCGCTGAGCATGCCCGGTGCCATCAACAGCAGGGGCACCAGTTCGATCAGCAGGATCACCCAGGGCCGGGCGCCGTGGAGGTCGGCTAGCAGCAGGTAGTAAACGCAGAGCAGGCCTATCAGGCCGAAAAAACAGATCAGGCTGAGGATTCGGGCTATCCGGACCCGAGGTTCCAGCCATTCCACCGCGGGCAGGATCTTCGGCTTTTTAGCCACGGCCGTTCTCCAATTGCTGAGCGGTTTTCGCCAGGCGCAGGCCCAAGGCCCGGCACAGGGCGATTTCATGTTCGTCCAGCGGGCTCTTGCCGTCCGCCCCGGCATGATGGCTTGCGCCATAAGGCGTACCACCGCCACGGGTTTCCAGCAACGCCGACTCGCTGTAGGGCAGGCCGGTGATCAGCATGCCGTGATGCAGCAGCGGCAGCATCATCGACAGCAGGGTGGCTTCCTGGCCGCCATGCAGGCTGGCGGTGGAGGTGAAGACGCCGGCGGGCTTGCCCACCAGGGCGCCGGTCAGCCAGAGGTTGCTGGTGCCGTCGAGAAAGTACTTCAGCGGGGCTGCCATGTTGCCGAAGCGAGTCGGGCTGCCCAGGGCCAGGCCCGAGCAGTGCTTCAGGTCGTCGAGGCTGGCGTACAGCGCGCCGCTTTCGGGAATGCTCGGTGCCACGGCTTCGCACTCGGTGGAAACTCCCGGCACGGTGCGCAGGCGCGCTTCCAGGCCGGCCTGTTCGACGCCTCGGGCGATCTGCCGGGCCATCTCGTTGGTCGAACCGTTGCGGCTGTAGTAGAGGATCAGGATGTACGGCGCGCTCACGGCAGGATCTCCAGCACATTTTCCGGTGGGCGCCCGATGATGGCCTTGTCGGCGGTTTCGAGAATCGGCCGTTCCATGAGTTTCGGGTGTTGGGCGATAGCAGCGATCAGTTGTTCTTCGCTGAGGTGGGTGTCCGCCAGGTTGAGCTCTTTGTACTCATCCTCGCCGGTGCGCAACAGTTGGCGCGCACTGAGGCCGAGCTTGCCCAGCAGGCGGTGCAACTGGGTGGCGTCCAGTGGGGTTTCCAGGTAGCGGACCACGGTCGGCGCCAGGCCGCGTTGTTCCAGGAGTTCCAGCGCACCGCGGGATTTCGAGCAGCGCGGGTTGTGATAAAGCGTCAGATCGGTCATGTGCGGGTCGCATCTTGCGTAAGGTGGCGGCTATTCTACCCGCGCGACGGACTCTCCTGAACCTTGGGAGTCGATAGGTCGCAGCGATTATCGGTCATCGATCATTTTTCAAGGCACCCTTCAACACAGGAAGCACGGCATGGCAAGGCAATTGGCAGCAGCATTGGCGATATTCACCACCCTATTGCTTGGCGGCTGCGGGAATGACTACGGGGTCGACCAATACGGCCAGAAAGTCGCCGCCGAGCGCCTCGACAAGCAATGGCTGGTGCTCAACTACTGGGCGGAGTGGTGCGGGCCTTGCCGCACAGAAGTGCCGGAATTGAATGCCCTGAACGAGCAGCTCAAAGGGCAGTCGGCCACCGTGCTGGGGGTCAATTTTGACAATGTGCAGGGCGAGGAGCTCAAGAGCGCCAGTGAGAAACTGGGGATCAAGTTCACGGTGCTGGCGCAGAATCCCGAGCAACTCTTCGATTTGCCACGCAGCGAGGCGCTGCCGGTGACCTACATCATTGACGACAAGGGCAAGGTGCGTGAGCAACTGCTGGGCGAGCAGACCGCCGCGGGTGTACTGGCAAAATTGCAGGCCCTGCGCGGTCATTGATGGGGGGGCTGCCTGCAGCCGCTGATAGCGTCGGCGGCCGCAGGGGTTGGGGTCAACCTGCCCCGGTTCGGATCAGCCTTCTTCCAGCCACCAGCGCAGCGGCTTGCCTTCGGCAGGCCAGAAGCGCACTTGCTCGATCGGCGAAACATCCCAGCGCTCCACGCTTTCCAGGGCCTGGAGGAAGCGCCGTTCCTGCTCCATCAAGGCTGGAGCACAGAGTTTGCGGGTGCTGCCTACCTTGCCGAAACGGAGCTTTTCGCCGTCCAGAGTGTAAGGCGCGAACCAGTGGTTGCAGCCGCCATTGCCATAGGCGCGACCGTCTTCACCCAAGGTAATGGTCAGGTGGCTGTAATCGATCAGTGGCCGTTCGCCGATCCATTCCAGGACGTAACTGCGATCCTGCTGCAGCTTCAGCGGCTCGGCGGCGCAGCCCATCAGGCCGGCCCCCAGTGCCGCAGTCAGCGCCAGGCGTTTCATTGGCCGGCCTGCTGGCATTTCGGGCAGAGGTGGCGTTCACCCTCACTGGCCCAGCCCAGCTCGGCAATTCGTGCGCTGGCGGCAGGTTTCTGGGCCTTGGTGCCGAGCTTGGCGTCCACTGCGAACTCGAAGTTCAGCTCTGCTGTGCAGCTGTCGCAGTTGACTTGCCATTGATGAATCGCCAGTTCGCCGAATACCGGGCCACGGGCCACGGCGACCCATTGGCCGACCGGATTGATCAGGTGGCGGACGGTGTCGACTGTCAGGCGCATGGACAGGTCCTTGCTGCCCTTGAGGGTGACCAGCAGCACGTCGTCGGTACGGATCGAACCACCGTTGCCGGTGACTTGATAACGACCCGGTACCAGGGCGCGGCATTCGATCAGGGTGTGTTGCGGGTTCATCAGGTTGTAGCGGAAATCGTGTTCGACCATGGGTCCTCCAAATCTGCCGCGTATGCTAGCACGGGCCCCTGCGCCGCAGGTTGCGGGCAGGCGACCTTCGATCAGGCCGTGACCGGGATTTCAGCCACGGACCTGATTTTGCGGCTGGCCCGCAGCCCAGCTGGCGATGTTGTGCAACGTGGTGTCGGCGATGGCCGCCAGGGCCTCATGGGTCAGGAAGGCCTGGTGCGCGGTGACTATCACATTGGGGAAGGTCAGCAGCCGGGCCAGCACGTCATCCTGCAGGGGCAGGTCGGAACGGTCCTCGAAGAACAGCTGGGCTTCCTCTTCATAGACGTCCAGCCCCAGGTAACCCAGTTGGCCGCTCTTGAGCGCGTCGATCAGCGCCGGTGTATCCACCAGGCCGCCACGCCCGGTATTGATCAGCATGGCCCCGGGCTGCATGTGCGCCAGGCTGTCCTGGTTGATCAGGTAGCGACTGTCGTTGGTGAGTGGGCAGTGCAGGCTGATGATCTGCGCCTGGGCCAGTAGCTCCGGCAGGCTCAGGTAGCGGGCCCCCAGGGCCTCGACGGCAGGGTTGGGGAAGGGGTCGTAAGCCAGCAATTGGCAGCCGAAGCCGGCCATGATACGAGCGAAGGTGGCGCCGATCTGCCCGGTGCCGACAATGCCCACGGTCTTGCCCACCAGGTCGAAGCCGGTCAGGCCGTGAAGGGTGAAGTCGCCTTCACGGGTGCGATTGTAGGCTCGATGCAGGCGTCGGTTCAGCGCCAGGATCAGGGCTACCGCATGTTCCGCCACGGCATGGGGCGAGTAGGCCGGGACCCGGACCACATCCAGGCCCAGGCGCTTGGCGGCGGGCAGGTCGACATGGTTGTAGCCGGCTGAACGCAGGGCGATCAGCCGGGTACCGCCGGCGGCCAGTTGCTCCAGCACCGGAGCGCTCAGGTCGTCGTTGATAAAGGCGCAGACCACTTCATGGCGCTCGGCCAGGGCCGCGGTGTCCAGGCTCAGGCGGGCGGCCTGGAATTGCAGTTCGATACCCGTGGGCAGGCGGGCGCCGAGAAAACTTTCACGGTCGTAGGTCTGGCTGCTGAAAAGAATCGTACGCATGCTTGCATCCTTGGTCGGTGCACCCAGCATGCAGGCCGGGCGCCGGGCAGGTCTTGTCCTGGATCAGGCGTTGATCCGCGCTTCGGCGGCGAGACGGCTGATGGCGTGGTCCAGCTCATCCAGAGCGGCAAAGGCTTTGACGTCTTCCTGCTTGAGCAGGGTTTCGCTGCGCTGGCAGGCGGCGCGCAACTGCGGCACTCCGCAATATCGGGTGGCTCCGTGCAGGCGGTGGACCCGTTCGATCAGGGCGCTGTGGTCGTTGGCTGCACGAGCGGCGTTGATCGCCTCGCGATCGGCCTCCAGTGAGGCCAGCAACATGGCCAGCATGTCCGCCGCCAGATCAGCCTTGCCGGCCGCCAGGCGCAGGCCTTCGTCCTGATCCAGCACTTGCAGCTCCAGGTTCAGTTCCGAGCGTTCATTGGCTCGCTCCGGGCCCTGATTGCGCAAGGCCAGCCCGGTCCATTTCAGTACCACCTGGGCCAGCTGCCGTTCACTGATGGGCTTGGTCAGGTAATCGTCCATGCCGCTTTGCAGCAGGGCGCGTTTTTCGTTGGCCATGGCATGGGCGGTCAGGGCCACGATGGGCAGTGGCGTGCCATGGCGCTCGCTTTCCCATTGGCGGATCGCCTCGGTACTTTGTCGGCCGTCCATGCCCGGCATTTGCACGTCCATCATCACCAGGTCGAAAGGTTCGTTCTGGATCGCGTTCAGGGCTGCGTAACCGTTGTCCACCGCCAGCACCTTGGCGCCCATGTCCTCCAGCAAGGTCTGGATCAGCAGCAGGTTGGCCGGGTTGTCGTCGACACACAGGACTCGTGGCGCACGGCTGGAGAGGCTTTCCTCCGGCTCGCTGCGGGCCCGGCGCGGGGTGACCAGGTCAGACAGGGCGCGACGCAGTTTGCGGGTGCAGGCCGGCTTGGCCTGCAACTGGCTGTGGGGGTTGGGGACCGACAGGTGGAACAGCGTCTGTTCGGTGGTCGGGCACAGCACCAGGACTTTGCAGCCCAGGTGTTCCAGGTCCCAGATGTGCTGGCTCAGGCGTTCGGGAGACATGTCGTTGGTGGTGATGCCGAGCACCGCCAGGTCAATGGCCTGGTCGCTTTGGTGTACGCCAGTAATGCCATTGGTCAGGGCGTCCAGGGTGTTGAACGGGGTCACTTCCAGGCCGCAGTCTTCCAGTTGATGCTGCAGGGCCTGACGGGCCAGTTCGTGATTCTCCAGCACCGCTACGCGTCGCCCCAGCAATGGCGGACCCGGCAGGTCCTCGGCGTCATCGCGGGTTTTCGGCAGGTTCAGGCTGATCCAGAATTCCGAGCCTTCGCCCGGGGTGCTGTCGACTCCGATTTCGCCACCCATCTGTTCGATCAGGCGCTTGGAGATCACCAGCCCCAGCCCGGTGCCGCCGGGTTGCCGCGACAACGAGTTGTCGGCCTGGCTGAAGGCCTGGAACAGAGCGCGAACATCCTGGTTGGACAGGCCGATGCCGGTGTCTTGAATGCTGATGCGCAGTTGCACGCTGTCTTCGTGTTCTTCTTCCAGCATCGCCCGGGCGACGATGGTGCCTTCGCGGGTGAACTTGATGGCGTTGCTCACCAGATTGGTGAGGATCTGCTTGAGCCGCAGTGGATCGCCCACCAGGGACAAAGGCGTATCCCGATAGACCAGGCTCACCAGTTCCAGCTGCTTGGCGTGGGCTGCCGGGGCGAGGATGGTCAGGGTGTCCTGCAGCAAGTCCCGCAGGTTGAAGGGAATGCTGTCGAGCACCAGCTTGCCGGCTTCGATTTTCGAGAAGTCGAGGATCTCGTTGATGATCCCCAACAGGCTGTCGGCGGACTTTTCGATGGTGCCCAGGTAGTCCAGCTGGCGCGGCGTCAGCTCGCTTTTCTGCAGCAGGTGGGTGAAGCCGAGAATGCCATTGAGGGGTGTACGGATTTCATGGCTCATGTTGGCCAGGAATTCCGACTTGATCCGGCTGGCCTCCAGGGCCTCCTTGCGCGCCAGGTCCAGCTCGATGTTCTGGATCTCGATGGTTTCCAGGTTCTGGCGCACGTCTTCGGTGGCCTGATCGATGCTGTGTTGCAATTCTTCCTGTGCATTTTGCAGGGTGCTGGCCATGCGATTGATGCCCGAGGCCAGTTCATCCAGTTCGTGGCTACCCAAGGGCGGCAAGCGGGTTTCCAGGTTGCCGTCCTTGAGTTGCGCCACGGCCTGCTTGATCTGGGTCAGTGGGTTGTTGATGGTCCGCCCCATGCGCACTGCCAGCAGGGCTGCACCGGCCAGGCCGGCGGCAATCAACAGCAGACTGGCGAACAGGCTGCGGTAACCGCGCAACAGCATGCCGCTGTGGGACAGCTCCAGTTCCACCCAGCCCAGCAAACGGTCTGATTCATCGGGGATCAGATCACCGGCCAGATTGCGGTGGCGGCCGAAGACCGGCAGTTGGTAGCGGGTCGCGTCATTACCACTGCGTTGCATGATGTGGGTGCTGTTATCGCTGGGCGGTGGATTGAGCATGCTGGGGCCGGCGTGGGCCATGAGCGTGCGATCGGGGGCAAGGAATGACACCGCGCGTACGTCCTGCTGTTCCAGGGCTTGGGTGGCGATGCGTTCGAGCATCGGCGAGTTGCGGTTGCCCATCGCCGGCGCCACCAGGGAGGCCAGTTGTTCGGCGATCATTTCGCCGCGCTGCAGCAGTTGGGTCTGCAGGTCGGAGAGCTGCATCCAGGTGAAGTAGCCGCCCAGTACCAAAGCCATCAGGCTGGTGGGCAGTAAGGTCAGCAACAGTACGCGGCCTTTGATTCCCAGTTTCTTGAGCACGCAACTCTCCTGCTTCCACGCTGTTTTGAAAGGTCGACGGGCACGTCCGTGATGCGCCACCTGCGCAGTGTAACGATTTGCCAGGGGCTGATCTTGGCAAATTGCAGACCGTTAGCCGACAGCCGGAGGGCGGATAGGGGGCTACGACCAAGGCGCTGGTTGCCGCAATCCGGGCAATCTTGAATAATCGCCCAACTGAGAATGACTTGCAGAAGCTAATGACTCCCGTAGCTGTTGAGCCTCCCCGTATCCTGGCAATTGAAGACGACCCGGTGCTCGGTGCCTATGTGCATGAGCAACTGGGGCGCTGCGGCTTTGCCGTGACCTGGTGCCAGAATGGCCAGGAAGGTCTGGGTATCGCGCGTCGGCAAGCCTTCGATGTGGTGTTGATGGACATCCTGTTACCGGGCATGGACGGCCTGGAGGTGCTGACCCACTTTCGCCAGAGTCACTCCACGCCGGTGCTGCTGATGTCGGCCCTGGGAGCAGAGGCCGATCGCATCAGTGGATTCCGCCTGGGCGCCGACGACTACTTGCCCAAGCCCTTCAGCATGGCCGAGCTGCGGGTACGCATCGAAGCCATCCTGCGGCGAGTGGCCCTGGACCGGCGGCCGACACCACCGAAACTCAGCAGCAGCGTGCAGAGCCTGCGTTTTGATGACGAGCTGTGTGACGTGTTCTTTGCCGAGCGCCCGGCCGGCCTTACCCGTAGCGAATACCGCCTGCTGGAAACCCTGCACCGCAACGTCGATGAGGTGCTGAGCAAGGCCTTCCTTTATCAGCATGTCCTGCAACGTGGGTATGCGGCCCACGATCGCAGTCTGGACATGCATGTCAGTCAGATACGTCGCAAGCTCAAGGCGCTGGGCTACAGCGAACGTGAAGTGCGTACGGTGTGGGGCAAGGGCTATGTGCTGAGTGCCTTCGATGAACTGGTCTGATCTGCCGGGCCGGCACTCGCTGTTCTGGAAGCTGGCATGCCTGCTGGTGGCGTTCTGTCTGTTGATGATCTGGTTGAGCTGGTCCTGGGGGCGCTATGTTGAGCAGAAGAACCTGTACCTCGCCGATGAAGCCCGGGCTACCTTGCGCAGTTACGCGCAGGAAGCGGAACAAGCCTGGAGGACCGGCCAGCATGCCGGCGTCGATGCCTGGATCCAGGAAATGGCCGGTCGTGAGAAAACCTGGGTCGGCGTCATCGGCAGTGATCTGCAAGCCCTGAGTAGCTACCCGCTGACAGCGGCCGAGGCTCAGCGCCTGACGTTCCTGCGGGGGGCGGATTGGCCGGTGAGCCGGCACAGCCGTGGGTTGCCCTGGCTGAAAATTCCGTTCCCCGATGATCCGTCTCTCGGCAGTCTGGTCATCGAGCTGCCGCAGCGTTTCATGCCCGGGCGATACCGGGTGTTCTGGCGCGTGATCACCAACGGCGTGATCCCCGGACTCTTCACGCTGCTGCTGTGCGTGGGCTTGTACCGCTTGTTGGTGGTGCCGCTCAATCAGTTGCGGGAGCAGGCCAATGCCTGGCGTGCGGAGCAGTTGAATGTGCGGCTGTGCACCGAGACCACTCAGCGCAAGGACGAGTTGGGGGAGTTGGGGCGAGCGTTCGATCAGATGTCCGAGCGGCTGCAAAGCACCGTGGCTGTGCAGCAGCAGTTGCTGCGGGACCTGTCCCACGAGTTGCGCACTCCCTTGAGTCGTCTGCGGGTGGCTTGCGACAGCGAGCAGAGCCTGGGGGCATTGCGTGAGCGCTTGTCCCGGGAAGTCGACGCTATGCAGCGCCTGGTGGAGGACAGCCTGCAACTGGCCTGGCTGGACACCGAGCGGGCACCGCTGCCAGAGGAGCAGATTCAGGTCCAGGCCTTGTGGGAAATGCTCAGCGAGAACGCCTGCTTCGAGAGCGGCTGGTCCCCAGCGCAGTTGCGCTGTGATCTGCCGGCGGATTGCTGGGTGCGCGGGCATCTCAATACCCTGGCCCAGGCTCTGGAAAACATCCTGCGCAATGCCATCCGGCATTCGCCACCCGGGGCTCTGGTCATCCTCGATGGTCGACGTGACGCTGAATATTGGCATCTGTGGCTGGACGACCAAGGGCCGGGGGTAGCGGAAGAGGCGTTGGAACGGATGTTCGATCCGTTCATCCGTCTGGACGGTTCACGGCCGGGAGATGGAGGTTTCGGCCTCGGCCTGAGCATTGCGCGCAATGCGGTGGAGCGCCAGGGAGGTCGTTTGTGGGCGCAGAACACGGCCCATGGCTTGCGTGTTCACATGCGCTTGCTGGCGGCTTGAGACGGCCCTGTGTCGCCTTATATCAATAAGCCATAAGCCCCGCACTTTGCGTGATATGGCGCTTGGGCGTTTGCCGGTATGATAGGCGCCCCCGCAGTCTGGATTGCGAATACGCCATGACCTTGCAGTACCCAACCATCGCCGATTGCGTCGGCAACACCCCGCTGGTTCGTTTGCAGCGCCTGCCTGGCGCCACCAGCAATACCCTGCTGCTCAAGCTCGAGGGCAATAACCCGGCGGGTTCGGTCAAGGACCGCCCGGCACTGTCGATGATCACCCGCGCCGAGTTGCGTGGGCAGATCCAGGCCGGGGATACCCTGATCGAAGCGACGTCGGGCAACACCGGGATCGCCCTGGCCATGGCTGCCGCGATCAAGGGTTACAAGATGATCCTGATCATGCCCGACAACTCCAGCGCCGAGCGCAAGGCGGCAATGACCGCCTATGGTGCCGAGCTGATCCTGGTGAGCCAGGAAGAGGGCATGGAAGGCGCCCGTGACCTGGCCGAGCGGATGCAGGCCGAAGGCCGTGGCAAGGTGCTCGATCAGTTCGCCAACGGCGACAACCCGGAGGCCCACTACACTGGCACCGGTCCCGAAATCTGGCGCCAGACCCAGGGCAGCATCACCCACTTCATCAGCTCGATGGGCACCACCGGCACCATCATGGGCACTTCGCGCTATCTCAAAGAACAGAATCCCCAGGTGCAGATCGTGGGTCTGCAGCCGATGGAAGGCTCGGCGATTCCCGGCATTCGCCGCTGGCCCGAGGAGTACCTGCCGAAGATCTATCAGGCCAGCCGGGTCGATCGCATCGTCGATATGGCCCAGAGCGAAGCTGAAGACGTGACCCGGCGCCTGGCTCGGGAAGAGGGCATCTTCTGCGGCGTGTCTTCCGGTGGTGCGGTGGCGGCGATGCTGCGCCTGTCCCGGGAAGTGGAAAACGCGGTCATGGTCGCGATCATCTGTGACCGTGGCGATCGTTACCTGTCGACCGGCATTTTCGATGCGCCCAACTGATGGCTAAGCACGAGAGAGGCCTGCGCTTCCAGCCTGCGGGCGGTAGCCGGGCCCCACAGATTCCGGTGGGCAAGAAGCAGCGGTTGACTATCCAGCGTCTGGCCAACGACGGCCGTGGCATTGCCTTTGTCGAAGGGCGTACCTGGTTCGTCAGCGGTGCCCTGGCCGGTGAAGAAGTCGAAGCTCGGGTGTTGGGCAGCCACGGCAAAGTGGTGGAGGCCCGTGCCGAGCGCATCTTCAACGCCAGTGATCTGCGTCGCCCGGCGGCCTGCGCCCACGCCGGGCGTTGCGGCGGTTGCAGTGTCCAGCACCTGCCCCATGCCGAACAGCTTGCCCTGAAACAGCGCATGCTCGCCGAGCAGTTGTCCAAGGTCGCGGGTGTCGAGCCCGAGGCCTGGGCCGCTCCCTTGAGCGGTCCCGAGTTCGGCTATCGGCGTCGCGCCCGGGTGGCGGTGCGCTGGGACGCCAAGGGCAAGCAACTTGAGGTGGGTTTCCGTGCTGCCGGTAGCCAGGACATTGTCGCCATCGACGATTGCCCGGTGCTGGTACAGGCTTTGCAACCTGTCATGAACCGTTTGCCCGCTATGCTGCGACGCTTGAGCAAGCCTCAGGCACTGGGGCATGTGGAGTTGTTCAGTGGTTCGGCGCTAGCGGTGCTGTTGCGCCATATGGCGCCGTTGTCCGAGAGCGACCTGACGATCCTCAAGGACTTCTGCGATTTCCATCAGGCGCAATTGTGGCTGCACGGTGAAGGCGAGCCGCACCCCTTTGATCCATCGCAGGCACTGGGTTATCGCCTGGAGACCTGGGATCTGCACCTGGCGTATCGGCCGGGTGACTTCGTCCAGGTCAATGCGGGGGTCAATGAAGCGATGGTGGCCCAGGCTCTGGAGTGGCTCGCGCCGCAAGCTCAGGAGCGGGTGCTGGATCTGTTCTGTGGCCTGGGCAACTTCGCCTTGCCGCTGGCTCGGCAGGTGCGGGAAGTGGTGGCAGTGGAAGGCGTGGCGACCATGGTGGCGCGGGCCGCTGAAAATGCTGCCAGCAACAATTTGCATAACACGCGCTTTTTTCAAGCCGATTTATCCCAACCTCTGAGTGCTGCCGAGTGGGCTGATGAAGGCTTTTCTGCGGTACTCTTGGACCCACCCCGCGACGGTGCTTTCGAGGTGGTCCGCCACTTGGCGAGCCTGGGTGCCAAGCGGTTGGTGTACGTGTCATGCAATCCGGCAACTTTGGCTCGTGACACGGTCGAACTGATCAAGCAGGGCTATAGGTTAAAACGTGCCGGGATCCTCGATATGTTTCCTCAGACGGCGCATGTCGAGGCCATGGCGTTATTCGAAGCGAGCTAGGATGGCTTGTCTAATCCGACTGATCTTTCTGGTGTGGTTCGCTGGCCCTGCGAGCTGTGCCCGAGCGTTGAAGATCAGCGATTTGACGCATTGAATGTGCGTCGTAGGGAAGGTAAAGCAAGATGGTACAGGTGAGAGCGCACCAGCCGATCAACACCGACGGCAGTATCAATCTCGAGGCATGGCTTGATCATACGGTCAGCGTCGACATGGTACTGGACCGTGAAGCCTTGAAAGAGGCCTGCGAGTTCGCTCGTGAGGCCGAGCTACAACACATTGCCGCCAAAGGCCTGAGCTCCGAGGACGTGTCGAGTTTCAGCACGGGCCTGGAGATCGCCGAGATCCTTGCTGATCTCAAACTGGACCAGGATTCCCTGGTCGCCGCGGTACTGTACCGCGGCGTCCGCGAGGGCCAGATCCAGTTGCCAGCGGTCAGCCAGCGTTTTGGTCCGGTGGTGGCCAAGCTGATCGATGGTGTGCTGCGCATGGCTGCCATCACCGCCAGTCTCAGTCCTCGCCAGTCCCTGGTACTCGGCACTCAGGCCCAGGTTGAGAACCTGCGCAAGATGCTGGTGGCCATGGTCGATGACGTGCGGGTGGCGCTGATCAAACTGGCGGAGCGGACCTGTGCCATTCGTGCGGTGAAAAGCGCCGACGAAGAGAAGCGCAATCGAGTGGCCCGGGAAGTCTTCGACATCTACGCGCCCCTGGCTCATCGCCTGGGCATCGGCCATATCAAGTGGGAGCTGGAGGACCTGTCCTTCCGGTACCTGGAGCCCGAGCAATACAAGCAGATCGCCAAGCTCCTGCATGAGCGGCGCCTGGATCGCGAGCGCTTCATCAGCGACGTGATGAACCAGCTGCAGAACGAACTGAAGGCCACTGGGGTCAACGCCGACATCAGTGGGCGGGCCAAACACATCTACTCCATCTGGCGCAAAATGCAGCGCAAGGGTCTGGAGTTCAGCCAGATCTACGATGTGCGCGCCGTGCGGGTGCTGGTGCCGGAAATGCGTGACTGCTACACCGCACTGGGCATCGTGCATACCTTGTGGCGGCATATCCCCAAGGAATTCGACGACTACATCGCCAACCCCAAGGAAAACGGCTATCGCTCGCTGCACACCGCGGTGATCGGCCCTGAGGGCAAGGTGCTGGAAGTGCAGATCCGCACCCACGCGATGCACGAGGAAGCGGAGCTGGGGGTGTGCGCCCACTGGAAGTACAAGGGTACCGACGTCAAATCCGGCTCCAACCATTACGAAGAGAAGATCTCCTGGCTGCGTCAGGTGCTGGAATGGCACGAGGAGCTGGGGGACATCGGTGGCCTGGCCGAACAGCTGCGGGTGGATATCGAGCCGGATCGGGTGTACATCTTCACCCCCGACGGCCACGCCATCGACCTGCCCAAGGGCGCCACGCCGCTGGACTTCGCTTATCGGGTGCACACCGAGATCGGCCACAACTGCCGTGGCGCCAAGATCAACGGGCGCATCGTGCCGCTCAACTACAGCCTGCAGACTGGCGAGCAGGTGGAGATCATCACCAGCAAGCACGGCACCCCGAGTCGCGATTGGCTGAACCCGAACCTGGGTTACGTCACCACTTCCCGGGCGCGGGCGAAGATCGTCCACTGGTTCAAGCTGCAGGCTCGCGATCAGAACGTCGCCGCCGGCAAGACCCTGCTGGAACGCGAGCTGAATCGTCTCGACCTGCCTCAGGTGGACTTCGACAAGTTGGCCGACAAGGCCAACATGAAGACTGCCGAGGACATGTTCGCGGCTCTGGGTGCGGGCGATTTGCGCCTGGCGCAACTGGTCAACCTGGCCCAGCAACTGGTGGAGCCCGAGCGCGGCAATGAACAGCTGGAACTGATCCCGCGCAAGGCCGCCGGCTACAAGCCGGGCAAGCGTGGCGACATCCAGATCCAGGGCGTGGGCAACCTGATGACCCAGATGGCGGGTTGCTGCCAGCCGCTGCCGGGGGATGCGATCGTCGGTTACATCACCCAGGGCCGTGGCGTGAGCATTCACCGCCAGGACTGTGCCTCGGTGCTGCAACTGGCCGGTCGCGAGCCGGAGCGGATCATCCAGGTCAGCTGGGGGCCGGTGCCGGTGCTCACCTATCCGGTGGACATCATCATTCGCGCCTACGACCGTTCCGGCCTGCTGCGTGACGTGTCCCAGGTGCTGCTCAACGAGCGGATCAACGTACTGGCAGTCAATACGCGCTCGAACAAGGAGGACAACACGGCGTTGATGTCCTTGACCATCGAAATTCCGGGCCTGGATGCATTGGGACGTTTGCTGGGGCGCATCTCCCAGCTGCCGAACATCATCGAGACCCGGCGCAATCGAACCCCGTGATGCCCGCATGAAATGGATGAACTGATGTACAGCCTTGAAGACCTGCTCCACCTGATGGCGCGCCTGCGGGACCCGCAATACGGTTGCCCGTGGGACATCAAGCAGAACTACGCCAGCATCGTTCCCCATACCTTGGAGGAGGCCTATGAGGTCGCCGACGCCATCGAGCGCGGTGACTTCGACCACTTGCAGGGTGAGCTGGGCGATCTGCTGTTCCAGGTGGTGTATTACAGCCAGCTGGCCCGGGAGGAGGGGCGCTTCGAATTCGAGGGGGTGGTGGACAGCATCACCCGCAAGCTGATTCGCCGGCATCCCCATGTATTCCCTACTGGCGACTTGTACGCGCCGCTGGATATCCCGCGGCTCGATGAGGAGCAGGTCAAGGAGCGCTGGGAGCAGATCAAGGCCGAGGAACGGGCAGAGAAGTCCGACGCTCCGCAGCAGTTGTCCCTGCTCGATGATGTGCCGGTGGCCCTGCCGGCCCTGTCCCGCGCGGCCAAGTTGCAAAAGCGCGCGGCGCAGGTCGGCTTCGACTGGCCGGACGCCCTGCCGGTGGTGGACAAGGTTCGTGAGGAACTGGACGAGGTGCTGGAGGCCATGGCCGACAACGACCCGGCGGCCATCACTGATGAAATCGGTGACTTGCTGTTTGTCGTGGTCAACCTGGCCAGGCACCTGAAGGTCGACCCGGAAACCGCCTTGCGCGGTGCCAATGCCAAGTTCGATCGGCGCTTCCGATTTATCGAGCAGGCATTGCGCGACACCGGTCGTCCCGTGGAAGATTGCACCCTCGAAGACTTGGATGCCCTGTGGGGTGAAGCCAAGCGTCAGGAAAAGAATTTGCCCAGCTGTGGCTGAGGCCGTTGCCTAAGTGAGTAAGCACCATGAGCCTTTCCCTTCGCGACCAGTTGCTCAAAGCAGGGCTGGTCAACCAAAAGCAGGCCAAGCAGGTCAGCAAAGACAAGCAGAAGCAGCAGCGCCTGGCCCATAAAGGCCAGATCGAACTCGATGACTCCCAGCAGCGCGCAGCCCAGGAAGCCATGGCCGAGAAGGTCAAGCGTGACCAGGAGCTCAATCGTCAGCAGCAGGAGAAGGCCGAGCAGAAGGCCCGTGCAGCGCAGATCAAGCAACTGATCGAAGTTTCGCGTCTGCCCAAGCTGAACACCGAGGATTACTACAACTTCGTCGACGACAAGAAGGTCAAGCGTCTGTCGGTGAACACCCTGATGCGCAACAAGCTCAGCAGTGGCTCCCTGGCCATCGTTCACCACGGTGGTGGTTACGAGGTGATTCCGCGGGAGGCGGCGCTGAAGATTCAGGAGCGCGATCCGCGGCGTATCGTACAGCTCAATACTCCCACCGAGGCGCCGGATGAGGATGATCCATACGCGGCCTATCAGATCCCTGATGATCTGATGTGGTAAGCATCTTGTAACGACCAACCCCGCTCATGGCGGGGTTGGTCGTTTATGGGGGGCGGGTGGGAATCCGCGTGGAGATCCCGGCGCTCCTGCGCTGACGTTGAGTCAGGAACTCTGAGGCGCGCGGTTCTGCTCGAGTTTTTCCAGTTCAGCCTTGTAGCTGTGGGCGTCGCTCTCGGAATGGAACATGCCCACCAGCATGTCCTGTTGATGTACATCCCAGATCCGTACACCCGCGGCTACGCCTTCATGGGACATATGTGAATCGTCGCGTTCAGTCACTTTTACAGTCATCTGCTAGCTCCAATCTCGGTTGATCTGCAGCAAGGCGTGTGCAGGGCTCTTTTATATATTTTGTTAGCTTGCTAAGTAAATTGTCTGGATCTGCAACAGACCTTTGCAGGATCGGCGACAATCCCGCAGCCCGCGAAAACCGTGACATTTCGCCGCAGTCGGTGAAGTTTCATGACAAAAGTTTCATCTTGGAGGGCTTGCCCCGGCGTCTGGCAGGCGGACATGGAGTGACATTTCACGCAAAAAAAAGCCCCGCTTTCGCGAGGCTTTGATCGTGCTGCGGCTTAACTGCCTTTGACTGTCTTGCCGTTGACGGTGCCGTTGAGGAGCATGATGTTGTACTCCTTGCCGTCGGTTTCCACCTGTTGCAGGCGTACCAGCAGGTAATCCCAGTCCTTGGCGAACCACATCACGGTGATGCGTTTGCTCTGTGTCGGGTCGCGCACGCGCTCGACCTTGATCGCATCGATCTGGCCGGCCTTGGTGTCGACCTTCTCCGAGCCCAGGACGCGGAAGTCATAGGTGTCGACTTCACCGCCATCGACCACTTGATAGCTCATGGTCTTCTTGCCGGCGGCTACGTCATGCTGCAGGGCCAGCTGGTAGGTGGATTTGTCCACCATGCCGGTATTCAGAGGCAGCTTGACCGCATCGCCGCGGTCGGTGCCGGTGACCATCTTCGCGCTCCAGTCGAAGTCCAGGTCGGCTTTCTTGGCCTTGCCCAGACCACCGCGTTCGAAGTGATAGGACTGGGGCACCAGGGTGTCCTTGTCCAGGGTCAGGGTGCTTTCTTCACTC
Organism: Pseudomonas sp. RC4D1; assembly: GCF_018390395.1. Classification (NCBI taxonomy): domain Bacteria; kingdom Pseudomonadati; phylum Pseudomonadota; class Gammaproteobacteria; order Pseudomonadales; family Pseudomonadaceae; genus Pseudomonas; species Pseudomonas sp. RC4D1. The sequence continues at coordinate 1,359,395 of NZ_JAHBAW010000002.1, read as the reverse complement.
AGGCTGGCGATCATCATCGATGCCTTGAAGCTGAGTTTCCACGTGCCGTTGGCGGTTTTTTCCAGGCTGCGTTCAGCTGTGCCGCTCATGGGCAACTGCTTCCAGTCGGCGGTATAGCTGGCGGAGAACGGTTGAAGGTCTGCCGCCTGCACAACCGGCAGGGCGAACAGAGCACAAGCGAAGAGCAGGGCGCGACGCATAAAATCTCCTAGGTTCGAATCAAATAGCCGCTGGCGGCCAGTAATTGACCATCCAGTAAAGCACCCTGATCGCCGAGCGTCAGCCGACCTTCGGCAAACCAGCGTACGGCCATGGGGTAAATCCGGTGTTCCTGGACGTGCACTCGCTGCGCCAGGCTTTGCGGCGAGTCGTGCAACTCTACCGGGATCACAGCCTGTACGACCAGAGGCCCGCCATCGAGTTCCTCGGTGACGAAGTGCACACTGCAACCGTGCTCGGTATCTCCGGCCTCCAGCGCCCGCTGATGAGTGTGTAACCCTTTATATTTGGGTAGCAGCGAGGGATGGATATTCAACAGGCGGCCCTGGTAGTGGCGGACGAATCCAGCGCTGAGAATGCGCATGAACCCGGCCAGTACCACCAGTTTTGGTTGGAAGGTATCGATCAGCTCGATCAACCCCTGGTCGAAGGCCTCGCGGCCTTCGAAGGTGGTGTGATCAAGGAAGCGGGTAGCGATACCCGCTTCCTTGGCGCGCTGCAGGCCATAGGCGTCAGCGCGGTTGGAGATCACGGCAGCGATGCGAAACGGACTGTCGTCGGTCCGCGCGTTGTCGATCAGGGCTTGCAGGTTACTGCCGGTGCCGGACAGCAGCACCACAACATCACAGGTCGGCGACATCCGCTCTTGCATCAGTGGGCCTTGAGGTTCTTCAGCTCAACCTGGGCCGCGCCTTCGGCTGCGGTGGCGATTTGGCCAATGACCCAAGGCTGCTCGCCAGCTTCACGCAGAACGTTCAGGGCGTTTTCGACCTGGTCCTGGGCGACGCAGATGACCATGCCCACGCCACAGTTCAGTACGCGGTGCATTTCGTGTTCGTCGACGTTGCCTTGCTCTTGCAGCCAGTCGAAGACCGCCGGACGTTTCCAGCTCGCCACATCGACCACCGCCTGGGCGCCTTTTGGCAGCACGCGTGGGATGTTGTCCAGCAGGCCGCCGCCGGTAATGTGGGCCATGGCCTTGACCGCGCCGGTGTCCTTGATCAGCTTGAGCAGCGGCTTGACGTAGATGCGGGTCGGGGCCATCAGCAGGTCGGTCAGTGGCTTGCCGTCCAGCTGGATGCTTTCGATGTCGGCACCGGATACTTCGATGATCTTGCGGATCAGCGAGTAGCCGTTGGAGTGCGGGCCGGAAGACGGCAGGGCCAGCAGGGCGTCACCGGCGGCGACTTTCGAGCCGTCGATGATCTCGGCTTTTTCCACCACGCCGACGCAGAAACCGGCCAGGTCGTAGTCTTCGCCCTCGTACATGCCTGGCATTTCAGCGGTTTCGCCGCCCACCAGGGAGCAGCCGGACAGTTCGCAGCCGGCGCCGATGCCGGTCACTACCTGGGCTGCGGTGTCGACGTTGAGCTTGCCGGTGGCGTAGTAGTCGAGGAAGAACAGCGGTTCGGCGCCGCAGACCACCAGATCGTTGACACACATGGCCACCAGGTCGATGCCGATGCTGTCGTGCTTGTTCAGGTTCAGGGCCAGGCGCAGCTTGGTGCCGACGCCGTCAGTACCGGAAACCAGTACAGGCTGCTTGTAGCCGGCCGGGATTTCGCAGAGGGCGCCGAAACCGCCCAGGCCGCCCATGACTTCCGGGCGCGCAGTGCGCTTGGCGACGCTCTTGATGCGTTCGACCAATGCTTCACCGGCGTCGATGTCTACACCGGCGTCTTTGTAGCTCAGGGAGGGTTGCTTGCTCATGATCCAGGCCTTTAGGGGGGATTCAGGGGGTATCGACCGAACCAGAGAGCCTGCTGAAACACTGCAAAAGGGTTTCAGGGTGCCCAGCTGATGCCGGTCTGCGAAGGCGCGCGATTTTATCAGGCTTGAGGGGCAGCGGCCATCCTCGGGCCGACGGGTAGAGGCATATCCGGTTAAAAAAACTGCGATTGGCCGTGTTGGTGCCCCTGCCCATGCCTGTATAAGGTATAGCGCTCAAGTGGCTATCGTTATGACAGTGCGAAAACAATCGGGCGACGGGTGAATGTTTTGCCGGGGCTTGTGGTCACAGCCTTGCTCGCAGCGGTTCATGGGTACTGTTTCAATCGTTTTTTGTCGTCGGGAATCTTCCATGCGTCTGGGTAAATTTCTATTTGTGGGCTGTTTGTCATTGGTCAGCCTGGCGAGTCATGCCGAAACCCTCAATGGCTTGTATCAGGTGCGTGAGCCGGTGAGCAGCCAGTCGCCCGAAGAGCGCAACCAGGCCACCCAGCGAGCACTGGAAACCCTGGTGCTGCGTCTCACTGGTGACGCCAAGGCTGCGCAGGGTCCCGGTCTGGCAGCGATCCGCAAGGATCCGCAGCAGATCATCAGCCAGTACGGTTATGACGCCGGGCCGCCGGAAAGCTTGCAGGTGGACTTCGATCCGGTCAGTACCGATCGCGCCCTGCGTCAGGCGGGGCTGCCGTTGTGGGGAAGCAACCGGCCGTCGATCCTCGGTTGGTGGCTGAGTGACTCAACCGAAGGCTCGAGCCTGGTCGGGGATGGCCAGGCCAGTGCCGCGCCCCTGCGGCGAGCCGCTCAGCATCGTGGCCTGCCTCTGCGTTTGCCTCTTGGCGACCTGGATGAGCAGATCGTTGCGACGGCGCCGAATCTCGAAGGCGCCGATCCAGCTCCGCTGCGTGAAGCTTCTGAGCGCTATGGCGCAGATGCGCTGTTGGCGGTACATGCTCGTGAAGAGGGTGGTCAATGGCAGGCCAAGTGGCGGTTGTGGCTTGGCGATCAGAAAGAGCAAGGCACTGTTCAGGGGGCTGATACCGCCGCCCTGGCAGATGGCGTATTGCTTGCGGTGAGTCAGCGTCTGGCGCCGCGTTTCGTTACCCGTCCCGGTGTTTCCAGCGAGCAGTTGCTGGAAGTGCAGGGCATGACGCTGGAGCACTATGCCGCCTTGGGGCACCTTTTGGAGCCTTTCGGTGCGCAGTTACAGAGTATCGACGGTGACCGGGTCGTCTATCGGGTCAATGGCAGCGCGGAGCAACTGCGGGCGCAGTTGTCCCTGGCCAAGCTGCAAGAGATCCCGGCTGATGAGATGCCGGCTCCCCAGGTGTCTGTGCAAGGCGGGCAAGGCACCGCGCCGGTCGCAGCGCCTGCGACACCGGCACAGTTGCGTTTTCGTTGGTAGCAGGTTGATTTCCTTCTATATAGAAGCAGGAGTGGTTTATGGCTGATACGCGTCGTTGGGTCTGGTTGGGTGGAGTGCTCCTGGTTTGTGGGTTGGTTTACCTGCTGCACCCGATCCTGAGTCCGTTCCTGGTGGCGCTGTTGCTGGCCTATCTGTTCGACCCCTTGGTGGATCGCCTAGAAAAATGGGGGCTGTCCCGTACCTGGGGTGTGGTGGCTGTGTTTGCGCTGTTCACCCTGATCGTGATGACGCTGCTGCTGGTATTGGTGCCGATGCTGGCCAAGCAGTTGCTGCGATTGTATGAATTGGCGCCGCAAATGCTCGACTGGATGCAGCACTCGGCAATGCCCTGGGTGCAGTCCCGGCTGGGGCTGGCGGATGGCTTCTGGAAGTTCGACAAGGTCAAGGCTGCCATCAGCGAGCATATGGGGCAGACCACGGACATCGTGGGTGTGGTGCTGAGCCAGGCGACTGCTTCGGGGTTGGCGCTGATCGGCTGGTTGGCCAACCTGGTGCTGATCCCGGTGGTCAGCTTCTACCTGCTGCGGGACTGGGATCTGATGATGGCCAAGATCCGTAGCCTGTTGCCGCGCAATCGCGAGGAGCGGGTGATGTCCCTGGCGGGTGAGTGTCATGAGGTGCTGGGGGCGTTTGTCCGCGGGCAATTGCTGGTGATGCTGGCTCTGGGGGTGATCTATGCGGCAGGGCTGATGTTGGTAGGGCTCGAGCTGGGCTTGTTGATCGGCCTGATTGCCGGTTTGGCAGCGATCGTGCCGTACATGGGCTTTGTCATAGGCATTGGAGCTGCGCTGATTGCCGGTCTGTTCCAGTTTGGTGGCGACCTGTACCCGATGCTCGGCATCGTTGCGGTATTCATGGTCGGGCAGGCGCTGGAGGGGATGGTGCTGACGCCGTTGCTGGTAGGTGATCGCATTGGTCTGCATCCGGTGGCGGTAATCTTTGCCATTCTCGCGGGTGGTGAGCTGTTCGGGTTTACCGGGGTGCTGCTGGCTCTGCCGGTGGCGGCGGTGATCATGGTGCTCGTACGCCATGTGCATGACCTGTACAAGGACTCGGACATCTACAGTGGTGCTGAAGACCCCGAACTGTAGGCGGGCAAAAGGCTCGACGAGCAGGGGCGCCCCGGGCGGGCGCCCATCCATGACTGTCCATCTGCTGCTGTCCGGGTTGTCAAAGAATCCCCTTTGCCCCGTTTCGGCTGACGCAAACCTTTGATTTTGCTTGTGGTCTGCTGCATTGTGCGCTCGGCGTCACGGGTATAAACTTTGCAAACTTTACACAGAGGCCACTAACGGTTCCTTTGGAACTGTTCAGTCAGCATGAAACCGATTCAGCTGCCCCTAGGTGTGCGTCTGCGTGATGACGCCACCTTCATCAACTACTACCCAGGCGCCAATGCCGCTGCACTCGGCTACGTCGAGCGCCTATGCGAAGCCGACGCCGGTTGGACCGAAAGCCTGATCTACCTCTGGGGCAAGGACGGCGTAGGCCGTACGCACTTGCTGCAGGCGGCGTGTTTGCGTTTCGAGCAGTTGGGGGAGCCTGCGGTTTACCTGCCGCTGGCAGAGTTGCTGGATCGTGGTATCGAGATTCTCGACAATCTTGAGCAGTACGAATTGGTTTGCCTGGATGATCTGCAGGCGGTGGCCGGCAAGGCCGATTGGGAAGAGGCACTGTTCCATCTGTTCAATCGCTTGCGTGACAGTGGTCGACGCTTGCTGATCGCGGCCTCGACCTCGCCCCGGGAGTTGCCGGTGAAACTGGCGGACTTGAAGTCCCGTCTGACCCTGGCGCTGATATTCCAGATGCGTCCGCTCTCTGATGAAGATAAATTGCGTGCCCTGCAACTGCGTGCGTCCCGTCGTGGGCTGCATCTGACCGATGAAGTCGGGCATTTTATTCTGACTCGCGGGACTCGCAGCATGAGTGCACTTTTCGAGTTGCTCGAGCGTCTTGATCAGGCCTCATTGCAAGCTCAGCGCAAGCTGACCATTCCTTTCCTGAAAGAGACTCTGGGCTGGTAAAACCAAGGCCTGCAGCGCTTCGCTGGAAGGCGTTCGGCATATTTCAGGCGTCAGAAAACGCACCTTTGGAAGGGTTTCCAGAGGCGGGCGGACTTAAAATGGGCTTAAAGCCTTAGATGTACGAAAGAAACTCATAAGTCACATTCTGATCGATTGAATTTGCAAATGAGGGCGATAGAAGGCATAGTCGCGTCTTCTTTTATTTCAAGCCACGGTCGTGCCCATGCTAAATCGCTTCGCACCCCTCGTGCCTCTCGCACTCGTTACCCTGTTGTTTGGTTGCGCTTCTCACACCCCTGTGTCTCAGCAGCAACCCGTGCAACAGGCTCAAGTCTCCGCAAAAAACCAGTCTTCCGCTGTTTACCAGGAAGAGCTGGCAACTGAAAAGGAACTGGCAGAGTTCTCTGACAGCAAGCCTTACCAGTTGCCAGTTCTGGCTGACAGCATCCTTGAGCGCGGCATGTCCCTGATCGGTACCCGTTATCGTTTCGGCGGTACCTCGGAAGCCGGCTTCGATTGCAGCGGTTTCATTGGTTATCTGTTTCGCGAAGAGGCGGGCATGAACCTGCCGCGCTCCACTCGCGAAATGATCAACGTCAAGGCTCCTCTGGTAGCGCGTAATAACCTCAAGCCGGGTGATCTGCTGTTCTTCAGCACCAACGGTCGCGGGCGCGTCAGTCACGCCGGTATCTATCTGGGGGATGATCAGTTCATCCACTCCAGCAGCCGTCGCAGTGGCGGCGTGCGAGTAGATAGCCTGGGTGACAGCTATTGGAGCAAGACCTTCATCGAAGCCAAGCGAGCCCTCGCCATGGCACCGACCGTGGTCACTGCACGTAAATAAGCAGACTGTTTGTAGGGCGAAGTTAAAGTCTTACTTGAAGTTTGGCGTGTAGGCGCTAGAATCCTGATCTATTGTTGAAACTAACCGCGTAAGCCCTGCTTACGCGGTTTTGTTTTCAGTACCACGGCAGAGAAAGCCGCATCCCGATCAGGATTGTTCAGCTTATGTCGACCTCGGCCCGTTTCGCGCTTATTGCCCTCGCTGCACTGCTCAGTGCTTGCGCCAGTCGTACACCGCCTCCGGCGCCTGTGGTACGTGCTCCGGTATTCAATTCCTCCCAGGCCTTTTCTCCGGTTGCCGAAGACGTGCTGTTTCGCGCCTTGGGTCTGGTAGGCACGCCCTATCGCTGGGGTGGCAATACACCGGACTCCGGATTCGATTGCAGCGGTTTGATTGGTTATGTCTACCGTGATGCGGCGGGTATTTCCTTGCCGCGCTCGACTCGGGAAATGATCGGCATGCAGGCGCCGGATGTGGGCAAGAATGCCTTGCAGACCGGTGACCTGATCTTCTTCGCCACCAATGGCGGTTCTCAGGTCAGCCATGCCGGGATCTATGTTGGCGAAGGGCGTTTCGTGCACGCCCCGGCCACAGGTGGCACCGTGAAGCTCGACAGTCTGTCCAAAGCCTATTGGCAGAAGGCCTACCTGAGCGCCAAGCGTGTACTGCAGCCGGAACATCTGGCGCACAATCCATAACCCTTCTCCGGTCGAGGTGCTCGTGACTGCTCGTACCCTCAACCTCGACGATGCCCTTTATCAGTACCTGCTGGACGTTTCACTGCGTGAGACGCCCTTATTGCGTCGTTTGCGTGACGAAACCCAGGCGCTGCCCAATGCGCGCTGGCAGGTGGCGCCGGAGCAGGGGCAGTTCCTTGCGCTGCTGATCAAGCTGATCGGTGCTCGCCGCATCCTCGAGGTCGGGACCTTCACCGGCTATAGCGCCTTGTGCATGGCCCAGGCGCTGCCCGACGATGGTTTGTTGATCTGTTGTGATATTCCCGGCGATTACAATGCAACCGCCTGTCGTTACTGGAAGGATGCGGGAGTCGACCAGCGTATTGACCTGCGCCTGGCGCCCGCGCTGCAGACCCTGGCTGGCCTGGAGCAGGCGGGCCAGCTTGAGTCTTTCGATCTGATCTTTATCGATGCGGACAAGGCCAATTATCCGGCCTATCTGGAGTTTGCCCTGCGTTTGCTGCGAGTTGGGGGCCTGGTGGTGTTCGACAACACGCTATGGAGCGGGCGAGTGCTGGAGGCGAATGCCGCCAGTGAGGATACCCGAGCCATCCAGGCGCTCAATCGCGCCTTGAAGGATGACTCGCGCATCGACCTGTCGCTGCTGCCCCTGGGGGATGGCCTGACCCTGTGCCGCAAGCGCTGAACTCAGGGCGCTTTGGCGGCGGATACCCGCCAGATCTTGTTGCCGACGTCATCGGCGACCAATAGACCCCCTTGCTGATCGATGACTACCCCGACCGGGCGTCCCAGGGCTTTTTCATCGGCATTGAGAAAGCCGCTGAGTACGTCGATCGGTTGTCCTTGGGGTTTGCCTGCACGGAAAGGCACGAATATCACCTTGTAGCCGCTGTGGGGCTTGCGGTTCCAGGAGCCGTGCTGGCCGATGAAGGCACCTTCGGTAAAGGGCGCGGGAAGTTTGCTGCCTTCGGCGAAGGTCAGGCCCAGTGAAGCCGTATGTGGGCCCACGGCATAATCCGGGGCGATTGCCTTGCTCACCTGTTCGAGGTTTTGTGGCTTGACCCGCACGTCCACGTGTTGCCCGTAGTAACTGAAGGGCCAGCCATAAAAAGCCCCGTCCTTGACCGAGGTGATGTAGTCCGGAACCAGATCGCTGCCAATCTCGTCGCGCTCATTGACAGCGGTCCATAGCGCTCCACTGACCGGCTCCCAGGCCAGGCCGTTGGGGTTGCGCAGGCCGGTGGCGAACAGGCGATGCTTGCCGCTGGCTCGATCCACTTCCCAGATGGCTGCACGGCCCTCTTCTTTATCCAGGCCATTTTCCCCAACGTTACTGTTCGAGCCGACGGTGACATACAGCTTGCTTGCGTCCTTGCTGGCGATGACGTTCTTGGTCCAGTGGTGGTTGAGGGTGCCGCCGGGGAGGTCGAGCACCTTGGTGGGAGCTGCGCTGATGTGGGTGTCACCGTTCTGATAGGGGAAGCGCAGCAGCTTGTCGGTGTCCGCTACATACAGATCGTTGCCCACCAGGGTCATGCCGAAGGGTGAGTTGAGGTTCTCCAGGAACAGGCTGCGGGTTTCTGCTACGCCGTCGTGATCCTGGTCCCGCAACAGGGTAATGCGATTGGCGCTGGGCACGGTTGCGCCGGCGCGGCCCATCACTTTTCCGGCGATCCAGCCGCGAATGCCCTGGCTGTCATCCGGCTTGGGCGGTGCATTGGTTTCAGCTACCAATACATCGCCATTGGGTAATACATACAGCCAGCGTGGGTGGTCGAGGTTTTCGGCGAAGGCGGCAACCTGTGTGCCGGCTGCTGCCGTGGGTTTTGCGCCCTGTGGCCAGCCGATGGCGGGGGCAATATTGACCGTGGGGATCAGCGTGGGATTGGGCTGCGGCAGTTTGGGGTTCGGTCCGGTGCCGTCCGAGACTTGCAGGCTTGAGGTTTCGCCGCAGGCGGTGAGGCCGGCGGCGATAGCGATAAGCAAGGTGTGTTGAAGCTTGAGCATGCTGATTTCCCTATGAGTGCACGAACGTCGTAGTCATAGAGGAGCATAGCCAGTCGATGGTTCCGCCTGATCAGCGGGCCTCCTTGAACAGTACGGCAATCCCAGGATGGTAGTGGCCGCTTTCGTTATGCAGCTTGCGGTAGGCGTAGGGGAAGTACCAGGCTACGGCGCAGCAGTGCTCCTTTTGCAGTTCGTCCAGCATGTCCTGAAGTTCTTCGGGAGAGGCGCTGTGCTGGGCTTTTTGCGGGGCGACAAACAGGCAGCCAAGCCTCAGGTCGCTGGGGTAGCTGATCTTTCTGGCATCACTGGCAATGTCCAGCAATGGCTGGGTCAGGTGCAGGCTGTTGACTCGCGGCCAGCGCTGGGTGGTCTGGATATAGGCGCGTTCGTCCTTGGTGGCCAGGTACAGGTCGGTACGAGCGTTGCGGGCGCCGTCTTCCTGTTGCTTCTTGCTGGGGCTGTGTTCCAGGCTGATCATCTCCGCCATCCAGGCAGCCGCGGAAAGTAATCCCAGGTTGGCCTTTTCATCGAACCAGTACGGGGTTTCGCTATCGCCGCGGACTGCGTTGTAGCGGTCAATGCAATCGAACCAGCGTTCCAGCATCGGGCGCAGGAATTCCAGCTTTGGATTGCTGATGATCATGCCTTGCATCGAGCTCACTCCTTATTGTTGTGCGGCAGGACCTTGGGCCCTGAATTATGGCTTTTTGATATCACTGCTCTGAGTGTGGCACAAGATTGGCGTCAGTTTGTTGATGCAGTGCAGTTTTGTGTGGTGTGCGACGGCTGGCTTTAATTGACGCTCCACCCCCAACCCTCTAACCTTCGCGACTTGTTTCAGGTGCTCTGTGGCCCACGGTCGACAGAGTGAAACAGGGAAGCCGGTCAGGGCCTGTTCCAGCGATGGAGACGGCAACGAATCCGGCGCTGCCCCCGCAACGGTAGATGAGTCAAGGCTGTGCCACATGCCACTGTGTCGATGACATGGGAAGGCGCGCAGCCCGGCAGCGATGCCCCTCATGAGCCCGGAGACCGGCCTGATCCATCCAACGGCATCACGGTGGGCGATGCCAGGCTAGCGCCGTCTCTTTCTTTTCCTGCCCGCCGTTCCCCAGCCCCAACGGAGAGCTGCCCCATGAGTGAATCCCCCGATCGTGACGAGCGCCATCTGGCGCGCATGTTGCGCAAGAAAGCCGTGATCGACGAGCGCATCGCCAACTCGCCCAACGAATGTGGTCTGTTGCTGGTGCTGACTGGCAATGGCAAGGGCAAGAGCAGTTCGGCCTTCGGCATGCTGGCGCGGTCCATGGGCCACGGTATGCAGTGCGGTGTGGTGCAGTTCATCAAGGGCCGTAACAGCACCGGGGAAGAGTTGTTCTTCCGGCGTTTTCCAGAGCAGGTGCGGTTTCACGTGATGGGTGAGGGCTTCACCTGGGAGACCCAGGATCGCCAGCGCGACATTGCTGCGGCCGAAGCGGCCTGGGCCGTATCCAGGGAGCTGTTGAGCGACCCGGAGATTGGTCTTGTAGTACTCGACGAGTTGAACATCGCGCTCAAGCACGGCTACCTGGATCTGGACCAGGTGCTCAGTGATCTGCAGGCTCGGCCACCCATGCAGCATGTGGTGGTGACCGGCCGCGGCGCCAAGCCGGAGATGATCGAGCTGGCAGATACCGTCACTGAAATGGGCATGGTCAAGCATGCGTTCCAGGCCGGTATCAAGGCGCAGAAAGGTGTTGAGCTGTGAGTGTGAATTCATGACCGATGTTCGTCATTGCCCGGCGGTATTGATCGCCGCACCGGCTTCTGGCCAGGGCAAGACCACCGTGACCGCGGCACTGGCCCGCCTGCACCGCAACCAGGGGCGCAAGGTGCGGGTATTCAAGTGCGGTCCGGATTTTCTCGACCCAATGATTCTTGAGCGAGCCAGCGGTGCTCCGGTGTACCAGCTGGATATGTGGATGGTCGGGGAGCAGGAAAGCCGTCGCTTGCTGTGGGAGGCTGCGGGCGAAGCAGACCTGATCCTGATCGAAGGGGTCATGGGGCTGTTCGATGGCACGCCCTCCAGTGCCGATCTGGCGCGGCATTTCGGCGTCCCGGTGCTGGGGGTGATCGATGGTACCGCCATGGCCCAGACCTTTGGTGCGCTGGCCCTGGGACTGGCCCGCTATCAGCCGGACCTGCCGTTCGCCGGGGTGCTGGCCAATCGGGTAGGCACCTTGCGTCACGCGCAGTTGCTCGAAGGAAGCCTCACCGAGGGATTGCGCTGGTACGGTGCCTTGTCCCGGGAGACTGACATCGAGTTGCCCAGCCGCCACTTGGGGCTGGTACAGGCCAGCGAGCTGAATGATCTGGACCTGCGTCTTGATGCTGCCGCTGAAGCCCTGGCCGGCAGTTGCCAAGTGGCGCTGCCGCCGGCAGTGAGCTTTGCCGCACCAACGCCGGTGCCCTGCGAGCCTTTGCTTGCGGGTGTGCGAATCGCTGTGGCGCGGGATGAGGCGTTTGCCTTTACCTACGGTGCCAGCCTGGATCTGTTGCGGGCCATGGGCGCGCAGTTGAGCTTCTTCTCGCCGATTCATGACACTGAGCTGCCGGAGGCGGACAGTCTGTATCTGCCCGGTGGATACCCTGAATTGCACCACCAGGCACTGGCGCAAAACACCGCGATGCTGGGTGCCATTCGTGCCCATCATGGTGCGGGCAAGCCGTTGCTCGCGGAGTGTGGCGGCATGTTGTACTTGCTGGACTCCCTGACTGACGTCGAAGGGCAGCGTGCCAATCTCTTGGGGCTGCTACCCGGTGATGCCGTGATGCAAAAGCGCCTCGCGGCCCTGGCCTTGCAAGCGGTGGAGTTACCGGAAGGCAGCTTGCGTGGTCACACCTATCATCATTCCCTGACCAGCACGCAACTCGAGCCGATTGCCCGCGGCATCAGCCCCAACGGTGGCCGTGGTGCGGAAGCGGTGTATCGCGATGGGCGGATGACTGCCTCCTATGTGCACTTTTATTTTCCGTCCAACCCGGCGGCGGTGGCGGCTTTGTTCGTGCCAGCTCGCGCTGGCAAGCCAACGCCTGTAGAGGATGCGGTAGGTGAGTGAGCAGGATTTTTCTACGGCGGAGCGTGAGGCGGTTTATCGCGCCATTGCCGAGCGCCGGGATATGCGTCACTTCGCCGGTGGCAGTGTCGCGCCCGAGCTGCTGCGGCGTTTGCTGGAGGCGGCGCATCAGGCACCCAGCGTGGGGTTGATGCAACCCTGGCGTTTTATCCGTATCAGCGATCGCCCGTTACGTGGACGAATCCAGCAGTTGGTGGAGGAGGAGCGGGTGCGCACTGCCGAGGCCTTGGGAGAGCGTTCCGCCGAGTTCATGAAACTCAAGGTTGAAGGCATCAATGACTGTGCCGAGGTGCTGGTGGCGGCGTTGATGGATGGGCGTGAGCGGCATGTCTTTGGTCGGCGCACTCTGCCGGAAATGGACCTGGCTTCGCTGTCCTGTGCCATTCAGAACCTCTGGCTGGCGGCGCGCAGCGAAGGCCTGGGCATGGGCTGGGTTTCGCTGTTCGAGCCCCAGGCCCTGGCCGACCTGCTGGGATTGCCCGCCGGTGCCAAACCCTTGGCTGTGTTGTGTCTGGGGCCGGTTACCGAGTTCTATCCGGCGCCGATGCTGGCGCTGCAGGGGTGGGCGCAACCCCGGCCATTGAGTGAGTTGCTGTATGAGAATTACTGGGGAGTGAGTCAATGAGTGTGGCGTTGCTGAGTGTCGCCGGGGTGGCGCTGGATGCGCTGCTGGGCGAACCCAAGCGCAGGCATCCGCTGGTGGCCTTTGGCCGTATGGCGGATCGTATCGAGCAACGTTTCAACGCCGCCGGCCGAGGCTGGCGCAGTCATGGGGTCACCGCCTGGGTACTGGCGGTGCTGCCCTTGACCCTGTTGGCCACGGCCCTGTCCTGGCTGCCCTACATTGGTTGGGTGGTGGAGATCATTGCACTGTATTGCGCCCTGGGCCTGCGCAGCCTCGGCGAGCACGTTGCGCCGGTGGCTCAGGCTTTGCGCAGTGAAGACCTGGATGAAGCCCGGCGTCGGGTCGGTTTTCTGGTGAGCCGTCAGACCAGTGAACTGGACGCCACCGAAGTGGCGCGGGCAGCCACTGAATCGGTGCTGGAAAACGGCAGCGATGCCGTGTTCGCCGCCTTGTTCTGGTTTGCCGTGGCCGGTGCGCCGGGGGTGGTGCTCTATCGCCTGAGCAACACCCTGGATGCAATGTGGGGCTATCGCAACGAGCGTTTTGAGCGTTTCGGCTGGGCGGCGGCGCGAATCGACGACCTGCTCAACTATATTCCTGCGCGCCTGGTGGCCCTGACCTATGCCTTGCTGGGCAAGACCCGCCTGGCGCTCAAATGCTGGTGGCGCCAGGGGCCGACCTGGGACAGCCCCAATGCCGGTCCGGTGATGGCGGCTGGAGCGGGCGCCCTGGGGGTCGAGTTGGGCGGCGCAGCGATTTATCACGGTGAGTTGCACCAGCGTCCGCAACTGGGCGAAGGCGAGCCGGCGAGTGCCGACTCCATCGATCGCGGTTGGCAGTTGGTGCAGCGGGGTGTCTGGCTGTGGTTGTTGATTTTGTGCCTGGGGGCTGAATTCTATGCTTGAGCACGGCGGAAGGTTGCGCAAGGCGGCCCAGGAACACGGGATCGCCGAAGAGGCCTGGCTGGATCTGTCCAGCGGATTGGCGCCCTGGCCATTTCCCTTGCCGACCATTCCCCTGCGTGCCTGGGCACGTCTGCCGGAAACCGATGATGGCCTGGAACAGGCGGCCTGCGCCTACTACGGCGCGACTGAGGTGCTGCCGGTGGCCGGTTCCCAGGCGGCAATCCAATTGCTGCCGCGGCTGCGGCGGGCGGGCAAGGTCGGGGTCTTGTCACCCTGTTATGCCGAACACGCCGAGGCCTGGCGGCGCAGTGGCTACCGGGTGCGTGAAGTGCTGGAGCAGGAAGTGGATTTCTTTCTCGACAGCCTCGATGTGCTGGTGGTGGTCAACCCCAACAACCCCACCGGTTTGAGCCTCACGCCCGAGCGCCTGCTGGATTGGCATGCCCGCTTGGCCCAGCGCGGTGGTTGGTTGGTGGTGGATGAAGCTTTCATGGATAACACCCCGCAACTGAGTCTGGCCCGGCATGCCCATCAGGTGGGGCTGATTGTCCTGCGTTCATTCGGCAAGTTCTTCGGGCTGGCAGGCGTACGCCTGGGCTTTGTCCTGGCCGAGCGCCGGTTGCTCAGGCTGTTGGCGGAGCAGGTTGGCCCTTGGGCGGTCAGCGGGCCGACCCGGGTGCTGGGGCAGGCTTGCCTGCGGGATGTCGAGGGGCATGCCCGGCAACGTCTGCGCAGTGAAGAGGCCAGCGAGCGCTTGAGTGAAGTTCTTGCGCGCTACGGCTTCAAGCCTCAGGGCGGCTGTGCGCTGTTCCAGTGGCTGATCACCGCCGAGGCCGAGCGGCTTTATCAATTCATGGCGCGGCGCGGCATTCTCCTGCGGCTGTTCGCCCACAACAGCAGTCTGCGCTTCGGCCTGCCTGCCGACGATGCCGATTGGGTGCGCCTGGAACAGGCGCTGCAGGCTTATCGCAAGGACTATCCATGAGCACGCTGATGGTACAGGGCACCACCTCGGATGCCGGCAAGAGCACGCTGGTGACCGCGCTGTGTCGCTGGTTGCTGCGCCGGGGCGTCAGCGTGGTGCCGTTCAAGCCGCAGAACATGGCGCTCAACAGTGCGGTGACCGCCGACGGTGGCGAGATCGGACGGGCCCAGGCGGTCCAGGCCCAGGCGGCCAACCTGGCGCCCCACACCGATATGAACCCGGTGCTGCTCAAGCCCAACAGCGACACCGGCTCCCAGGTGATCATTCACGGCCGGGCCGTCACCACCATGAATGCCGTGGCCTATCACGACTACAAGGCCATAGCGATGCAGGCGGTTCTGGCTTCTCATGAGCGTCTGCGAGGCGCTTATGACGTGGTGATGGTGGAAGGGGCCGGCTCTCCGGCCGAGATCAATCTACGGGCTGGCGACATCGCCAACATGGGGTTTGCCGAAGCGGTGGACTGTCCGGTGCTGCTGATTGCCGATATCAATCGTGGCGGGGTGTTCGCCCATCTGGTGGGGACTCTGGAGCTGCTTTCGCCCAGCGAGCAGGCGCGGGTCAAGGGCTTCATCATCAATCGTTTTCGTGGCGACCTGGCGCTTTTGCAGCCGGGCCTGGACTGGCTGGAGGCCCGTACCGGCAAGCCGGTGATTGGCGTGCTGCCCTATGTCATGGACCTGCATCTGGAGGCGGAGGACGGCATCGACCAGCGCCAGGCCGGCAAGGTCGAGCAAGTGCTGAAGGTGGTGGTGCCGGTGCTGCCGCGCATCAGCAATCACACGGATTTCGATCCGTTGCGCCTGCATCCTCAGGTGGACTTGCAGTTCATCGGCCCCGGGCAGGTGATTCCCGCCGCCGACCTGATCATTCTTCCCGGCTCGAAAAGCGTACGCGGCGATCTGGCCTATCTGCGAGCCAACGGCTGGGATCGGGCCATCGACCGGCACCTGCGTTATGGCGGCAAGCTGCTGGGGATCTGTGGTGGTCTGCAGATGCTCGGCAAGCAGTTGCACGACCCACTGGGTCTGGAGGGCGCGGCGGGCTCCAGCCCGGGCCTGGGCTTGCTGGATTTTGAGACCGTGCTCGAAGCAGAGAAGCAGCTGCGTAACGTCAGCGGCAACCTGACCCTGGAGAATGCGCCGGTCAGTGGTTATGAAATTCACGCCGGCGTCACTCGCGGCCCGGCCCTGGAGCAGCCTGCGGTGCAGTTGGAGGACGGTCGCAGCGATGGCGCTTGCAGCGTCGATGGGCAGATCCTCGGCACCTATCTGCATGGTCTGTTCGAGACTCCGGCAGCCTGTGGTGCGCTGTTGCGCTGGGCGGGGCTGCAGGATGTGCAGGAGGTGGATTATCACGCCTTGCGCGAACGCGATATCGAGCGTCTGGCGGATCTGGTGGAGCGTCATCTGGATACCGCCGCGCTGCTCAAGCTCTGTGGCCTGTAAGCCGCGGTGGACTCACTTTTCAAAGGTGCTCAAGCATGCTGCAACTGATTCTCGGCGGTGCCCGTTCCGGCAAGAGTCGCCTGGCGGAAAAACTGGCCACCGACAGCGCCCTTGAGGTGACCTACATCGCCACCAGCCAGCCTCTGGATGGCGAGATGAATCAACGTATTGCCCATCATCGTCAGCGCCGCCCGTCCCATTGGGGGTTGATCGAAGAACCGCTGGAGCTGGCCCGGGTGCTGCAGCAGGCCGCTGGCACCGGGCGTTGTCTGCTGGTGGATTGCCTGACCCTGTGGTTGACCAATCTGCTGATGCTTGAGGACGAGCAGCGCCTGGTGCTCGAGCGCGAGGCTTTGTTGCAGTGTGTGGCGACGCTGCCGGGGGAGATCATCTTTGTCAGCAACGAAACTGGAATGGGTGTCGTGCCCCTGGGCGAATTGACTCGCCGCTACGTGGATGAAGCCGGTTGGCTGCATCAAGCCCTGGCCGAACGTTGTCAGCGTGTGGTGCTGACGGTGGCCGGCCTGCCCCTGACTTTGAAAGGAACTGCGTTATGAGTAACTCCTGGTGGCTGAACCCGTGCAAGGCGGTCGATGCGCGGATGGTTGAGCAAGCCCTGGCGCGTCAACAGCAATTGACCAAGCCGGCTGGGTCCCTTGGCCAACTGGAGCCCTTGGCGGTACGTCTGGCCGGTTTGCAAGGTCAGCTCAAGCCAGGCCTTGAGCGGTTATGGATTTCGATTTTCGCCGGGGATCACGGGGTGGTCGCCGAGGGCGTATCCGCCTACCCGCAGGAAGTGACTGGGCAGATGCTGCTGAACTTTGTCAGCGGCGGCGCAGCTATCAGCGTGCTGGCACGGCAACTGGGGGCACAACTGGAGGTGGTAGACCTGGGGACAGTGTCATCCGGGTTGAGCCTGCCGGGTGTGCGCCACCTTAACCTGGGTGCTGGTACGCAGAACTTTGTCCAGGGGCCGGCCATGACCCCGGCTCAGGGTGAGCTGGCCCTGCAAGCAGGCCGCGACAGTGCGTTGCGCGCCCGAGCCGAGGGTGCCCAACTGTTTATCGGCGGTGAGATGGGCATTGGCAACACCACTGCCGCCAGTGCCATTGCCTGTGCCTTGCTGGACATTCCGGTGGCGCAGTTGGCCGGACCGGGCACCGGCTTGAATGCCGAAGGGGTCAATCACAAGGCCCAGGTCATCGAGCGGGCCTTGGCCCTGCATGCGCGGTCCCGCGACGATGCCTTGCAGACGCTGTTCAATCTCGGTGGTTTTGAAGTGGCTGCGTTGGTGGGGGCCTATCTGGCCTGCGCTCAGGAAGGAATCGCAGTACTGGTTGACGGGTTTATCTGCAGTGTCGCGGCCCTGGTGGCGGTGCGCCTGAATCCGGCGTGCCGTCCATGGTTGTTGTTTGCGCATCAAGGGGCCGAGCCCGGGCACCGGCATGTGCTGGGCGCTCTGCAAGCCGACCCGTTGCTGGATCTGGGCTTGCGTCTGGGAGAGGGCAGCGGTGCTGCGCTGGCGGTGCCATTGCTGCGCCTGGCCTGTGATCTGCACGGGCAGATGGCGACCTTCGCTGAGGCGGCCGTGGCGGACCGCCCGGCATGACCCTGTATCTGGACCTGTTGCGCCACGGTGAAACCGAACTGGGCGGTGGTTTGCGTGGCAGTCTGGACGACGCCCTGACAGAGCGGGGCTGGCAACAGATGCGTGACGGGGTTCAGGGGCGCGGGCGTTGGGATCTGATCGTCAGTTCACCCTTGCAGCGGTGCTCGCGTTTTGCCGAGCAACTGGCTGCGCAGTTGCAGTTGCCCCTGCTGCTGCAGCCTGATGTGCAGGAGTTGCATTTTGGGGCCTGGGAGGGGCAGAGCGCAGCGGCGCTGATGGAAACCAATGCCGATGACCTGGGCCGATTCTGGGCCGATCCCTATAGCTTTACTCCGCCCCAGGGAGAGCCCGTGGCGGACTTTTCCCAGCGGGTGTTGGGGGCGATCGAGGGCTTGTACCGGGACTGTGCCGGGCAGCGGGTGCTGTTGATCAGTCATGGTGGGGTGATGCGCCTGTTGCTGGCCCGGGCGCGGGGGCTGCCTCGGGAGCAGTTGCTGAATGTGGAAGTCAGCCACGGTGCCTTGTTCAGCTTGAAAGTCGCCTCTACGGGGCAATTGAGCGAGGAGGGCTGAGATGCTGCCATTCTGGATTGCCCTGCAGTTTCTCAGCAGCCTGCCCATTCGCCTGCCGGGCATGCCTCAGCCTGAAGAGCTGGGGCGCTCATTGCTGTTCTATCCGCTGGTGGGGCTGTTGTTCGGTGTGCTGTTGTGGTTGCTGGACGCCGTGCTAGCGGGCACCCCCTTGCTGCTACACGCGGCGTTGCTGCTGAGCGCCTGGGTCTTGCTCAGCGGGGGATTGCACCTGGATGGTTTGGCAGACAGTGCCGATGCCTGGCTGGGGGGCTTCGGTGATCGAGAGCTCACCTTGAGCATCATGAAAGACCCCCGGAGCGGGCCCATCGCTGTGGTGACGTTGGTGCTGGTGCTGTTACTCAAGTTCGCTGCACTGGTAGCGCTGATCGAACAGCAGCAGGGCGTTGCCTTGTTGCTGGCACCTCTGATTGGGCGTGCCTCATTGCTGGGATTGTTCCTCTGTACGCCATATGTGCGTGCGGGTGGCCTGGGTCAGGCGCTGGCCGATCATCTGCCACCACTGGCAGGGCGACAGGTGCTGGGCTTGAGTGTCCTGGCCTGTTTGCTGCTGGGAGGCTACAGCGGACTCTGGGTGGTGCTGCTGGCGGTGTTGCTGTTCTTCTGGTTGCGCCAGTTGATGATTCGGCGCTTGGGCGGCACTACCGGCGATACGGCGGGGGCTCTGCTGGAGTTGCTGGAGACGGCGGTATTGCTGGTGATGGTGCTTCTTTGAGCAAGGTCTGCAGTAGCTGCTTTTTCTGAAATTTCTTGCCTTGGATTAATAGCGGGTATATACACGCATCATGCTTCCCTCTCAATGTTTGTGCACCAACCTGCGTCGTGCCGCTCGTGGCGTCAGCAGGTATTACGACGGCGCCCTCGACGGCTTCGGGATTAACGTTGCCCAGTATTCTTTGCTGAACAATCTGCTGCGTCTCGATCAGCCGAGCATTTCCAGCCTGGCGGACGCCATGGGCCTGGACCGCAGTACGCTGGGGCGTAATGTGCGGGTCCTGGAGGCTGCGGGCCTGGTCCGGCTGATGGAAGGTGACGACCAGCGCAACCGCCTGGTGCAACTGACCGAGGCGGGGCATGAGCGCTTGGTGGCAGCCTTGCCGGCCTGGGAAGCAGCCCAGCAGCGGCTGATCGATCGGCTTGGGGTGGA
Source organism: Pseudomonas sp. RC4D1 (assembly GCF_018390395.1). Classification (NCBI taxonomy): domain Bacteria; kingdom Pseudomonadati; phylum Pseudomonadota; class Gammaproteobacteria; order Pseudomonadales; family Pseudomonadaceae; genus Pseudomonas; species Pseudomonas sp. RC4D1. The sequence continues at coordinate 1,340,027 of NZ_JAHBAW010000002.1, read as the reverse complement.
GAAGCGTGAAACCTTGTTGGCCTTGCTGAACGAACTCGCCTGAAGGCGCTTCGTTCGACTATAAGCGGGTATATACCCGCAACTGGAGAATAAAAATGTCATCGATGTGGCGCACCTGCGGCTGGGTACTTCTCGGCAGCGCATTGATCCTGGCGCTGTCGCTGGGGGTTAGGCATGGTTTCGGCCTGTTTCTGCCACCCATGAGCGCGCAGTTCGGCTGGGGCCGTGAAGTCTTCGCCTTTGCCATTGCCTTGCAGAACCTGATCTGGGGCCTGGCACAGCCGTTTACCGGGGCCCTGGCCGACCGTTTTGGTGCGGCCAAGGTGGTGCTGGTCGGTGGCGTGTTGTACGCGGTCGGGCTGGTGTTCATGGGGCTTTCGGATTCGGCGCTGAGCCTGTCCCTGAGTGCCGGGTTGCTGATTGGCATCGGTTTGTCCGGAACTTCCTTCTCGGTGATTCTCGGGGTGGTCGGTCGTGCCTTGCCGCCGGAAAAGCGCAGCATGGGCATGGGGATCGCCAGTGCCGCAGGCTCCTTCGGCCAATTCGCCATGCTCCCGGGAACCTTGGGGCTGATCGGCTGGCTGGGCTGGTCGACGGCATTGCTGGTGCTGGGCCTGCTGGTGGCGCTGATCGTGCCGCTGGTCAGCATGCTCAAGGACAAGCCGCTGCCGGTGCTGGGGCATGAACAGAGCCTGGGCGAGGCCCTGCGTGAAGCCTGTTCTCACTCGGGGTTCTGGTTGCTGGCGTTCGGCTTCTTTGTCTGTGGTTTCCAGGTGGTGTTCATCGGCGTGCATCTGCCGGCCTATCTGGTGGATCAGCATCTACCGGCGACAGTCGGAACCACGGTGCTGGCGCTGATCGGCTTATTCAACATCTTTGGCACTTACACAGCGGGCTGGTTGGGCGGGCGGATGTCCAAGCCACGGCTGTTGACCGGTCTGTACCTGTTGCGTGCGGTGGTGATCGGCCTGTTCCTGTGGCTGCCGGTGACCCAGACCAGCGCCTACCTGTTCGGCATGGCCATGGGCTTTCTCTGGCTGTCCACCGTGCCCTTGACCAACGGCACGGTCGCGACCTTGTTCGGGGTCAGGAACCTGTCCATGCTTGGCGGCATTGTGTTCCTGTTCCACCAGTTGGGCTCGTTCCTTGGCGGTTGGCTGGGGGGCGTGGTGTATGACCGTACCGGGAGTTATGACTTGATCTGGCAGGTGGCGATTCTTCTCAGTCTGTTGGCCGCGGCTCTCAATTGGCCGGTGCGCGAGCGGCCGGTGGCGCGCTTGCAGGCGAGTGCAGCGTGAAGTCATGGCTGGGTTGGAGTGCCGGCCTGGGCGTCGGCATTGTGCTGTTGTGGCTGGCCTGGTGGGGATGGCATCGCGGCGGGCTGGCGCTGATGCAGTTGGGCATGGGTGCTTGCTAGGTGGTCAGAGGGGCGAGTAACGTCGATATCCGACGACTATTGAAGGACGCTGAACATGGCTAAGCGCTGGTTTGTGGTTCCGGCATTACTCACATTGTTTGCAGGTTCGGTCTGGGCGGCGGATTGTCCGGCGTTACTGCAGGGGTCTGTACCCAAGTTGCACGCCAAGGAATCCATCGATCTGTGCCAGCGCTTTGCCGGCAAGCCACTGGTGGTGGTCAATACCGCGAGCTTCTGTGGGTTTGCTCCGCAATTCAAAGGCCTTGAGGCGCTGTATCAGCGTTACAAGGAACAGGGGTTGGAAGTGGTGGGTGTTCCGTCCAATGACTTCAAGCAGGAGTCCAAGGATGGCGCTGAGACTGCCAAGGTCTGTTACGTCAACTACGGCGTGACGTTCACCATGACCGAGCCGCAAAAGGTTCGAGGGGCAGATGCGGTGCATCTGTTCAAGGTCCTGGCGCAGCAGAGCAATGCGCCGAAGTGGAATTTCTACAAGTACGTGGTGGATCGCCAGGGCAATGTGATTGCCAGCTTTTCCAGCCTGACCAAGCCGGATAACCCGGAGTTCATTGAGGCGGTGGAGAAGGCATTGGCATCCAAATCCTGAGTTTTGCAGATCAGCACATGAAAAAGCCCCGCCTCTTGAGAAGCGGGGCTTTTTCTTTCGGTTCTAGAGGCACAGGCCTCTTAACGATTTAGAAGCGGTAGGTTGCACCTACGCCGAAACCGTTCGCGCTGTTGTCGTACTGGGCGTTGTAAGTCTGGCCAAGGGCATTGCTGCGGTTGACGTTGACTTTCTCTTCCTTGAGGTAGGAGTAGGCAACGTCGATGGTCAGGTCTTCGGTTGGGCTCCAGCCGGCACCCAGGCTGAAGATGGTCCGGTCGCCGGTAGGAATGCGTGGTGAACGGTCAGTGTTGTTGGTTGGCGCCTGGTCAAAGGTCAGGCCAGTACGCAAGACCCACTGTTTGTTCAACTGGTAGGACGTACCGATGGCGTAAGCCCAGGTGTCATGCCAGTTCTGCTCTTCCTGGATGCTGCCCAGTTTCAGCGTCGGGGCCAGTGCGCCACCTGTTGCAGCGGTGACACCCTCGTTGTTGACGGTGATGTCTTTCAGGCGGCTCCAGCGGGTCCAGGTGGCACCGGCATAGAGTTTCCAGGCATCGTTCAGTTCCTGGGTGACCGAGAGGTCGTAGGACTCTGGAGTGTCGATTTTCAGGGAGGCGTCGTAGCGGTTGCTTTTCAGGATGCCTGGGTTGGTGCCGGCACCGGCGGTGACATCAGTGTGGCCTTCCAGTTTGTATTTCACTTTCGAGTGGTAGGTCAGGCCCACGCGGGTGGTGTCGGTAGCCTGGACCAGCACGCCGATGTTGTAGCCATAACCAACGTCGTCACCCTTGATTTTGACTTTGCCGTCATTGGGCGAAAAAGGGGTAGTCAAGGCTGATTCCAATACACCGGAAATACGGTTGATGGTCGGGCCAAAACCGATCGAAACCTTATCGTTGAAGGCGTAGCTTACGGTTGGCTGGAACGTTACGACCTTGACTTCGCTTTTGCTGCCGAAGTTACGTCCCTGGAAGCTGCTTTCATAGTCGGTGACCAAACCAAATGGAGCATAGACCCCCAGGCCGAACGCCCATTGGTCATCGATTGGTTTGACGTAGAAGCCCATAGGCACGGCAGTTAAGGGCACCATATCGCCCTTGTTGGTGCCCTGGCGGCTGCCACTGGTGTTCCTGAGGTCGGTGGACGCATCGATAGCCGCCATACCGCCAGTGACTTGCTGGCGTTTCAGGCGCGACATACCGGCAGGGTTACCAAATACAGTACTTGCATCATCGGCAGCGGAAGAGCGGCCAGCAAAGCCAGTACCCATGCCGCTGATGCTTTGTTCGTTAAGAGCAAAACCGCTGGCGAAGAGTTGGGTAGAGGCAAGTGCAACCGCGAGACTGATGGTGGATTTGAGCATGAATTTTTTCATTATTAGAACTCCTGGTGATCACCGAGGCGAAAACTACCAACATTTCGGCTACGGCGCTATAGGCTGTAACAGTTGATTTAGAGCGGTTTTGTAGGACAATCCGACCAGAATCGGGGTTTTTCTCCGATTTTGTGAAGGTCGGTGTCAGCAGGCGAGCTGGCTCAACGGTGAAACGCAGGTTTGCCAGGCGCAGGCGAAATCTCTCAAACGTCCTTGTGGTTGAAAGGTCTTCCTCCAGATACGGGCCATGCCGAGCAGATCGTCGGCTGCGGGGAGTGGAGTGTGCTGTTGTTCCACCAGCAACCAGGCGATGGCGGTGGCATAACGCAGATTGACGGTCAGTTCCAGGTGCGGTCCGGCGAGGAACGCATGTTGGCTGGCCAGTCCTCTCACCAGGCTGGCCCGTTCCGGGTCCAGCGCCAGGTAGTGATCCCAGAGGTCCTGGTGGCGCACTTCAGTGATGCGGTACAGGCCGTGGCCGCGGCGATCGTGCAGCGCCGAGCCCAGCGCCGACTGACTGGCGGCAATGCCCAGCAACAAGGCTTCAGCGGTTTTGCTATGACTGCCCAGGTACATCAGCGTCGGGCGAATGACATAGCGGCACAACTCGCTGGCGGCGATACCCATAATGCCCTCGAGGGGGGGGAGGTGGCCGGCGAAACCCGAAGGTGCTTGGCAGCAATGAAAGGATCAGGTTTGCCGGAAGCGGCGCGGGCCGCCTGACTTGAAGTGTAGTGTCATATCTATGTTGTAAAGGCCTGTTTTTAAAACATTTCCGAGCTCTTGTTATAAGCCTTATACCTATTGGTACTTTGGTTGGAGGAGTGGATTGGTAAATCACAGGCAATAAAAAGCCCCGCGATCAGGCGAGGCTCTTGGGTTTTCAGCACTCTGGCGTATCAGGCCACCAAGGCCTGGCGTGTACGCTCGATCACTGCCTGCAGCGGTTCGGCGCTGGAGTATTGATCGGGATACAGGCGTTCGCTGTGACGGGCGATGCCGTGTTCATTGACCAGGGTGAAGCTGAAGCAGCCTTTGCGCGTGGCCATGATCAGGCAGTTCAACGGCGCAAAAGCGTGGGTTAGGGTGCGAATGGCATCCTGAGTCTGGATTTGAGTAGACATAATTATTAGGTGTTCCTACAAATGACACGGTTAAGAACCGTGCAACGTTAAAACGTTCCAGTAACGTCGACCACTATTGGTCAGACGAAGAACCCGACTGGAACAAAGCAGCCAGTTGCAGCGCTTTAATAAGGTTGCGCTAGGGGCTGGCAGGTAGGTACTTAGGAGGGCAGGCAACACAGCAAGGGCAAAGGTTCTGGGCCCAGGGTGGAGATCCTGATCAATTTGCAGGTTGGTTCGGTCAGAGTAAGTAACTTGGGCACGGCCTTTGATTTCGTTTCAAGGGCTGTGTCAGTTTGAGAATTACCTGGAAACCAGCGAGGTGGTCGGTCCTTGATGTTCGACGTTGTTCTCGTTAGGAGAGGTGTCGGCGGGACTTGTTCGACCAGAATTGACTTTCAGCTTGGTACTAACGGGGCGGAGTCTATCGGGTTGAAGGTGGGAATGCAAGTGTGCTAGGAAAAATGTTCCTTGGGCAACGACGTCACGGGGTGACGATTGTGTCACCTCCGACACGGCGGGGTGTACGAAAGTGGTGCATTGCCGACGTCAATTTCCGTCCAGTTGTGCACACTTGTTGTGCCACATGTCACCGGGTTGTCACCTTCCCCAAGGCTTGCTCCATAGCCTGTCTCGAGAATTTAAGTCAATGATAAACATCGTCTTTTTTTACTGGTGAAAAAATCGTCAGTTTGACTGCAGAGCCCGTCTCATGGGGCTTTGAGAGGGTTGTAGAGGGGTTGTCCACTGACTTATCCACAGCTTCTGTGGATTGTCCCAAGCGCTTGCTCTAGGACGGGCGTGCTGGCTCTTTTTTGACTTTACCCGAGCGAAAAAAGGAGTAGAGTGGCGCGCCTTCCGATCTGCCCCACAGTGCTTTATGAAGTTTCGCTCAGTATCACCTTCTGTTACCGCCCTCCCTGACAGTGTTACCGAACCCAAGCGTTTCTCCTTGCGTGTGGCTCTGTGGTTGCTGGACAGCCCGCGCCTGGGACACAACCCTAACGTCAAGCACTTTGCCGGACGTTTACTCAAGCAGCCGGCCCGGGAAGGCGTGGTCGCGGCGCAAAGTCGCCTGGGTCAGTTGATGTGCCGCGAGTGTGGCAACGCCCGGGACCGCCGTATCGGTCACGACCTGTTGCGCCAGGCAGCCCGCGCCGGTGACCGTCGTGCTCAACTGGAGCTGGGCCGTATCGAAGACTGAGGCTGTCCAACGCCCGGTGGCTTGGTTAACCTTCGTTCCTTATTTCGCTGACAGGAATTGCTATGGCTATGGACTTGACCAGCCTGCTGCTCGGCCTGGCGGGAGCGGCGCTGCCGTTACTGGTGCTGGCCTGGCAACTGCAGCGTCGCGCCAGTTCCAGCCAGTCCGAGCTATCACTGCTGGAAGAGCGTCTGGCTACGGCCCTATTGGCCCAGGAAGGACTCATGGCACAGCTGGATGCCAGTCGTGATGAAGTCAGTGACCTGAGTCAGGCCAATGCTTTGAAGCAGGCGGACCTGGCGGCTGTGCGTCGAGAGGTCGAGTTGCTGCAGATTGAACGGGACAACGCCCGTGACGCTGCTCACGCCTGGAACCTGGAGCGTGCTGCCAAAGAGAACGAGTTGCGACGTCTGGATGCCCAGGCTGCCTCGTTACAGGCTGAGCTACGAGAGCAGCAGGAAAGCCACCAGCAGCGCCTTACCGATCTGCAAGGGTCCAGGGACGAGCTTCGGGCCCAGTTCGCCGAGCTGGCGGGCAAGATCTTCGATGAGCGCGAACAGCGTTTCGCCGAGACCAGCCAGCAGCGACTTGGGCAGTTGCTGGACCCGCTCAAGGAACGCATCCAGTCGTTCGAAAAAAGGGTCGAAGAGAGTTATCAGGCCGAGGCCCGCGAGCGTTTTTCCCTGGCCAAGGAGCTGGAGCGTTTGCAGCAACTGAATCTGCGCTTGAGTGATGAAGCCACTAACCTGACCCGCGCCCTCAAGGGGCAGAAGACCCAGGGCAATTGGGGGGAGCTGATTCTTGAGCGGGTGCTGGAGCACGCAGGCCTGGAGAAGGGACGCGAATACCAGACCCAGGTCAGCCTCAAAGGGCCGGACGGTGAGCGCTTCCAGCCCGATGTTCTGATCATGCTGCCGGGTGACAAGCAGGTGGTGGTGGACTCCAAGGTCAGCCTCACGGCCTACCAGCAGTATGTCGGCAGCGACGATCCACAGATTGCCCAGGCGGCCCTGAAGCAACATGTGCTGTCCCTGCGCAATCACGTCAAAGGCTTGGCCGGCAAGGATTACAAACGTCTGGAAGGTTTGCACAGCCTCGACTTCGTACTGCTGTTCGTGCCCATCGAAGCCGCATTCTCGGCAGCCCTGCAAGCCGAGCCCAACCTGTTTCAGGAAGCGTTCGACCGGCATATCGTCATTGTCAGCCCAACCACCTTGCTCGCTACTTTGCGGGTAATCGACAGCCTGTGGAAGCAGGAGCGCCAGAGTCAGAATGCCCGGGAAATCGCCGAACGGGCGGGCTGGCTCTATGACAAGTTCGTGCTGTTTATCCAGGATCTGGATGAAGTCGGCAACCGCTTGCAGCAACTGGACAAGGCATATGCCGCCGCGCGCAACAAGCTCACCGAAGGTCGGGGCAATCTGGTCAGCCGCAGTGAGCAGCTCAAGTTGCTGGGGGCCCGGGCCAGCAAGAGTTTGCCGGCAGATTTGCTGGAGCGGGCCATGACCGATGCCGACGGGCGAGAGTTGGAGTTGCCGGAGTAGCCCGGCACTGGCTCAGCCCAGAGGCAGATGACGACTCAATAGGGCGCGCAAGGCTGCCGGTTTTACGGGCTTGGCCAGATAGTCCAACCCTGCCGCGTGCACCTGGGCGATCATCTCCGGACGCCCATCAGCACTGATCACCACGCCAGGCACCGGCTCCCCCAACTGAGTGCGTAGCCAGGCCATGACGTCGGTGCCGGTTTCGCCATCGTCCAGGTGGTAGTCCACCAGCGCCAATTGCGGGCGGATGCCTTCCTTGAGCAGCGCCGCGCACTCTTCGCGGTTCCGGGCAGTCCAGACTTGGCAACCCCAGCGTGTCAGCAAGCTGTTCATGCCGATCAGGATGCTGTCTTCGTTGTCCACACAGAGCACCTGCCCGCCGTTGAGGGACTGCCCGTTGAGTTCCACCGCTTTGCCCGGCGCGACCACGCTACTGCGGGCCAAGGGAACGTTGACACTGAAAACGCTGCCCTTGCCGGGCCAGGAGCGTACCTGCAACGGATGGCCAAGGACCCGGCACAGGCCGTCGGCGATGGCCAGGCCCAGTCCCAGGCCTTTTTCGGCGCGGGTCTGGTGGCTGTCCAGGCGCTTGAACTCTTCGAAGATCACCTGCTGCTTGTCCCGGGGGATGCCCGGGCCCCGATCCCAGACTTCAAGGCTCAATGAGTCGCCCCGACGACGCACTCCCAGCAAGACCGGGCCCTTGGCATAGCGGAAGGCGTTAGTCAGGAAATTCTGCAGTACCCGCCGCAGTAACTTGCTGTCACTGTCGACCCGCAGACGGCTGCCGCGCACCCGGAATTGCAGGCCCTGCTCATGGGCCAGGGCCTTGAATTCCGCCCCCAGGGTGTCGAATAGCTCGTTGAGGGCAAAGGGTTTGCGATCAGGGGTGATCTTGCCGTTTTCCAGGCGCGAGATATCCAGCAGGTCGCTGATCAGGTCCTCGGCAGAGCGCAGTGAGCTGTCCAAGTGCTGCACCAGCTGCTGGGCTTCGACAGAGAGTCCGTCATTCTGGTGTGAAAGGGCGGCGGAGAACAGCCGTGCAGCGTTCAGGGGTTGCATCAGGTCGTGACTGACGGCCGCCAGAAAGCGCGTCTTGGATTGGTTGGCCGCTTCTGCCGTGCCCTTGGCTTCGGTCAGCGCGGCATTGAGTTGCGACAGTTCATGGGTGCGTTCCGCCACCCGTTGTTCCAGGCCCTCGTTGGCCTCGGTCAGAGCCTGCTCGGCCTCGCGGAACGGGGTGATATCGGTGAAGCTCATGACGAAGCCGCCACCGGGCATCGGGTTGCCGATCAGTTCGATGACCCGGCCGTTGGGGAACAGCCGCTCGGAAGTATGGGCTCGTCCCTGGCGCATCCAGTGCAGGCGTCGGGCGACGTGGACCTCCGCTTCGCCGGGGCCGCACAGGCCGCGCTCGGCGTTGTGGCGAATGATGTCGGCAATCGGCCGGCCAACGCTGATCAGGCCTTCGGGGTAATTGAACAGCTCCAGATAACGACGGTTCCAGGCCACCAGTTTCAACGACTGGTCCACCACACTGATGCCCTGGGTGATGTTTTCGATTGCGCCTTGCAGCAGTGCGCGGTTGAACTGCAGCACTTCAGAGGCTTCGTCAGCGATGCGCACCACGTCTTCGAGTTGCATCTCCCGGCCTTCGATAGCGGCCTTGACCACGGCGCGGGTCGAGGAGGCGCCAAGGACACCGGCGAGCAGGCGTTCGGTATGGGCGATCCATTCGCCGTCGGCGTTCTGATTCGGGTTGAAGCCTTTGCCCTGACGATAGGCGAAGCGGATGAAACTCTGGCGGGCGCGCTCTTCACCGACAAAGCGCGCGGCCAGTTTCAGCAGGTCGTCGATCTGCACTGCCAGCATCGAACGTGAGCTGAGGCGACCGCTGATTTCCTGGCCGATGAAGCGTCCGGCCTGCCAGTGCTCGGAAACCCGGGTGCGCGACAGCACCGAGACCCAGGCGAACAGGGTGAAGTTGCCGGCCAGTGACAGCACCACGCCCTGGGTCAGTGGTGTGATGGGCAGGTCCAGCGGATTGCCGTGCAGCCAGGCCAGGCCGGGGAAGCTGCTCAGGGACCAGCCCAGGCTGTGGGCAGCGATGGGCAGGACCAGGGTGTAAAACCAGATAAAGGTGCCGGCGGCGAGTCCGGCAAACACCCCTCGACGGTTGGCCTGTTTCCAGTACAGCGCGCCAAGCATGGCCGGCGCCAGTTGAGTCACGGCGGCGAATGCAATCTGGCCGATGGTGGCCAGGCTGGCGGTGGAGCCCAGCAGGCGATAGCTGACATAGGCCAGCAATAGGATGACCACGATGCTGACGCGGCGCACCGAAAGCATCCAGTGACGGAACACTTCGAAGGGGCGTTCGGCGTTTTTATGTCGCAGCAACCAGGGCAGCAACATGTCGTTGGAGACCATGGTCGACAGTGCCACGCTGGCCACGATCACCATGCCGGTGGCGGCCGAAGCGCCGCCGATGAATGCCAGCAGGGCCAGGGCGGGATGGGCCTGGGCCAGGGGCAGGCTGATGACGAAGGAGTCCGGCAGCACGCTGCTGGGCAGGAGCATCTGCCCGGCCAGCGCGATGGGCACCACGAATAGCGCAGCCAGGGCCAGGTAGGCGGGGAACACCCATTTGGCCAGGCGCAGGTCCTGGGGCTCGATGTTCTCGACCACGGTGACGTGGAATTGCCGCGGCAGGCAGATGATCGCCATCATCGCCACCCCGGTCTGCACCACCATCGACGGCCAGTTGATGGTTTCCTTCCAGTACTGCTCCAGACGGGGCGCGAGCATGGCCTGGTTGAACAGATCGTCGAAACCGTCATAGAGGCCGAACGTGACGAAGGCGCCGACGGCCAGGAAGGCAAACAGCTTGACCAGGGATTCGAAGGCAATCGCCAGCACCATGCCCCGGTGGTGCTCGGTGGCGTCGAGGTTGCGGGTGCCGAAGACAATGGTGAATAGCGCCAGGATCAGCGACACAATCAGTGCCGTGTCCTGAGCGCGGGTACCCATGGCGTCGGCTCCGGCGCCGATCAGCAGGTTCACTCCGAGCACGATGCCCTTGAGTTGCAGGGCGATGTAGGGCAGCACTCCCACCAGGCAGATCAGGGCTACGACCACCGCCAGGGATTGGGACTTGCCGTAGCGGGCGGCAATGAAGTCGGCAATGGAGGTGATGTTCTCCTGCTTGCTGATCATCACCATCTTCTGCAGCACCCAGGGGGCGAACACCAGCAGCAGGATGGGGCCCAAATAGATCGGCAGGAAAGCCCAGAGTTGTTCGGCCGCCTGACCCACGGCGCCAAAGAAGGTCCAGCTGGTGCAATAGACGGCCAGCGACAGGCTGTACACCCAGGCCCGCACCCGCGGCGGAAGGGGCGCGCTGCGACGGTCGCCGTAGAAGGCGATGGCAAACATGATGGCCATATAGGCCAGGGCAACGGCGGCGATCAGCCCGCTGGACAACGACATGGAAACTCCGAAGCAAAGACGCCGGGCACGTCAGCCCGGCCAGACAGTCTGGCACGATGTTGAGTTGGCGTCAGTGTCGACCAAGGTATCAGCGTGGCCTGATGTCGCAGGGCCGGACGGTCGTTCGGGCGGGCTAGGGTTGCAGGGCAAGCTCGATCATTTCATGGAGTTCCGACACCGGTAGCGGCGTGGCGGAGAACAGGATGCGAAACACGGTCGGCGCCACGATCAGGTTCAGCAGGCGATCGACGTCCGGCAGGCGTTCTTCACTGTCCTGATAGCGTTCGAGGAGGGTCTGCAATTGAGCGCTGAGGATAGTCACGCAATAGCCTGGAGTCGCGCTGCATTGCACGTCGCGCATCATGTTGCGTCCTGGCTCCGAACTCATTTCATCCAGGTACTGCTCGGCCCAGGCTCGCAGGTCGCCCCGCAGGCTGCCGGTGTTGGCCGGTTCGCTGTCCGGACGCATGCGTGCCAGTGCAACATCGGCCAGCAGGGCTGACAGGTCGCCCCAGCGTCGGTAGATGGTCGAGGGGGTGACGCCGGCGCGAGTGGCGATCTGCGGCACGGTCAAGGACGAGCGGTCCTGCTCCTCAAGGAGCTGGCGGACTGCCGTATGGATGGATTCCTGAACCCGGGCGCTACGGCCGCCTGGGCGTAAAGCTTCTTTAATAGCCATGGGAACGAACCTTAACACAAAGAATTTGCTTTAAGCCCGGGGCGGTAGCACACTGCGCAAAAGCAAAATATTAGCTTTAGTGGAGCGTGCTTATGTCCGGTGCTATCGACACCTGTGTGTCCAACCGTCGCAGTTTGGTGTTTCTGGCCATTACCTTGCTCAGTTTTCTGGCGGCCTCCAGCGTGCCGACACCGCTTTATCACCTTTACCAGGAAACCCTGCATTTTTCTCCGGCGATGCTGACCTTGGTATTCGGGGTCTATGCCCTGAGTCTGCTGGCCGCCCTGCTGACGGTGGGGTCTCTGTCGGACTACCTGGGGCGGCGGCCGGTGATCTTTGCCGCCTTGCTCCTCAATGTCCTGGCGATGCTGCTGTTTATCAATGAAAGCGGGGTGCAGTGGCTGATTGCTGCACGGGTGATGCAGGGCTTTGCCACTGGCATGGCTACCAGCGTACTCGGCGCCGCGTTGCTGGATACCGATCGCCAGCAAGGCCCATTGGTCAATAGTGTTGCGCCCCTTCTGGGCATGGCGTGCGGCGCCATGGGCGCCAGCTTGCTGGTGGAGTTCGCGCCGTTGCCGCTACAGCTCAGTTACTGGTTGCTGTTGGGGGTGTTCGTGGTCCAGGCCCTGTATGTCTGGCGCTTGCCGGAAAGTGTCAGTCCGCAACCTGGCGCCTGGGCCTCGTTGCGGCCCACATTGCATGTACCGCTGCAAGCGCGGCGAGCGTTATGGCTGGCGTTACCGGTGGATGTGGCGGTATGGGCTGTGGGCGGCTTTTATCTGTCCTTGGCCCCGTCACTGGTGCGCGCCGCTACCGGGTCAACCTCGAACTTGACCGGCGGCGCTCTGGTGGCGGTGCTGACCCTCAGTGGTGCAGTGATGATCTTTTCTCTGCGCCAGCGACCGGCGGACAAGGTCCTGCGCCTGGGGGCCGGGTTGTTGGCGGTGGGGGTGATGCTGATCCTCGGCGCAGTGCACAGTGCCAGCCTGATGCTGTTCTTCCTTGGCACCCTGGTGCTGGGCAGCGGTTTCGGCGGCGGATTTCTTGGCGCGCTGCGCAGCGTAATGCCCCTGGCCTTGCCCCATGAGCGCGCGGGCCTGATGTCGGCGTTTTATGTCCTGAGTTATCTGGCGTTCTGCCTGCCGGCATTGCTGGCGGGCAACCTGACCCGCAGCTTCGGCCTGATTGCGACTACCGATGGCTATGGGGCCGTGCTGATCCTGCTATCCCTCGGCGCTCTTCTGGTACTGCTGCGTCGCCCGGTGCCACCATGTTGCACAGCACCTGGGAATTGAGCGTGTGGCTCATCCACTGAAAGAACATCCTGGGTACTGATGATCGAGTTTGAAGGCAGCGCCTCGGACTTAATATCTATCCAGTAGATAACAGATAGAGAAATTACCCGTTATATAGATATTCGATTAGGTTCTACCATGGGCTCCACCTCATCAGAGGACAGGAGACACGTCATGCCATGCACCCACAGCGTCAAAGCCGGCCGCCGGCCCTTGAGTCATCTGCAACACCCCCGTGAAGCCATTCGCCAATTCACTCCCAACTGGTTCGCCGCCACCATGGGCACCGGCGTTCTGGCTCTGGCGCTGGCCCAGTGGCCGGCCCAGGTTCCAGGCCTGCATCAGGTAGCCGAAGGATTCTGGTGGCTGACCATTGCCCTGTTCGTGCTCTTCACGGTGATGTATGCCGCCCGTTGGGTGCTGTTCTTCGATGAGGCGCGGCGAATTTTCGGTCATTCAACTGTCTCGATGTTTTTCGGCACCATTCCCATGGGGCTGGCGACCATCATCAACGGCTTACTGCTGTTCGGCATTCCCCGCTGGGGCGAGGCGGTGGTGCATCTGGCACAAGTGTTGTGGTGGCTGGACGTGGCCATGTCCCTGGCTTGCGGGGTGTTGATCCCCTACATGATGTTCACCCGGCAGGAGCACAGCATCGATCAGATGACCGCCGTCTGGTTGCTGCCGGTGGTGGCGGCTGAAGTGGCGGCGGCCAGCGGCGGCTTGCTGGCGCCGCATCTGGCGGATGCTCACGCCCAACTGGTGATGCTCAGTACCAGCTATGTGTTGTGGGCTTTTTCGCTGCCGGTGGCTTTCAGCATCCTGACTATCCTGCTGCTGCGCATGGCCTTGCACAAATTGCCCCACGAAAGCATGGCGGCCTCGAGCTGGCTGGCCCTGGGGCCGATCGGTACCGGCGCCCTGGGCATGCTGGTGCTGGGGGGCGATGCACCGGCGATCTTTGCCGCCAATGGCCTGTCCGGCGTCGGCGAGATTGCCGCCGGCCTGGGGCTGGTGGCGGGCCTGACCCTATGGGGCTTCGGCCTTTGGTGGATGTTGATGGCGGTGCTGATCACCCGGCGTTACTTGCGCGAGGGCATTCCCTTCAACCTCGGTTGGTGGGGCTTTACCTTCCCGCTGGGTGTGTATTCGCTGGCCACCTTGAAGCTGGGTAGCACTTTGCACCTGGGATTCTTCAGCGTATTTGGTGCGGTGTTGGTAGCGGCCCTGGCGTTGATGTGGCTGATCGTGGCCAGGCGTACAGTCCAGGGGGCCTATAAAGGAGAGCTGTTTGTTTCGCCGTGCATTGCGGGCTTACGGAAATAATCGCCAAAGATAGGTAAGGTTGTGGCCTGGATCGATATTCGACATTCCAATAACAGTATCCACGCCACTCAGGGACATGGAAGATGAGTCACCCTTCGCAGTTCACTTTGCTCCGCAAGCGGCGGTTCCTGCCGTTCTTCATCACGCAATCCCTCGGCGCCTTCAACGACAACATCTTCAAGCAGTCGTTGATCCTGGCCATTCTCTACAAGCTGAGCATCGAGGGTGATCGCTCGATCTGGGTCAACCTCTGTGCCTTGCTGTTCATCCTGCCGTTCTTTCTGTTCTCGGCCCTGGCCGGGCAGTTCGGTGAGAAGTTCGCCAAGGATGCGCTGATTCGCCTGATCAAGCTGGGGGAGATCGCGATCATGGCCGTGGGAGCGGTGGGCTTCGTCTTCGACCATCTCTGGCTGATGCTGGTGGCGCTATTTGCCATGGGTACCCATTCGGCGCTGTTCGGCCCGGTGAAATATTCGATCCTGCCCCAGGCCCTGCGTGAAGAGGAACTGGTGGGCGGCAATGGCCTGGTGGAAATGGGGACTTTCCTGGCGATTCTGGCCGGGACCATCGGCGCGGGGATCATGATGTCCTCGGCTCATTACGCCTCTATTGTCTCGGTTGCCATCCTGGGAGTCGCGGTGTCGGGCTACCTGGCAAGTCGGGCCATTCCACGGGCGGCTGCTGCAACCCCGGACATGCGCCTGAACTGGAACATCTTCAGTCAGTCCTGGGCCACCTTGCGTCTGGGCTTGGGGCAGACACCGGCGGTGTCGCGGTCGATTGTCGGCAACTCCTGGTTCTGGTTTGTCGGGGCAATCTACCTGACTCAGATTCCCGCCTATGCCAAGGAGTGGATGCACGGCGACGAGACGGTGGTGACCCTGATCCTCACTGTGTTCTCGGTGGGTATCGCGGTGGGCTCGATGCTGTGCGAGAAGCTTTCGGGGCGCAAGGTTGAGATCGGCCTGGTGCCGTTTGGCTCCTTTGGCCTGACGGTATTCGGCCTGCTGCTGTGGTGGCATTCCGGTGGTATCCCGGAGAGTGTCAATGGTCATGGCTGGCTTGAAGTGCTGGGCTTCGGGCATGCCTGGTGGGTGTTGTTCGACGTGCTGGGGCTGGGGGTATTCGGTGGCTTCTATATAGTGCCGCTGTATGCGCTGATCCAGTCGCGTACTCCGGAGAATGAACGGGCCCGGGTAATTGCTGCCAACAATATTCTCAATGCGCTGTTCATGGTGGTGTCGGCGATTGTTTCCATCGTCATGCTGAGCATGGTCAAGCTGACCATTCCCCATCTGTTCCTGGTGGTGTCGCTGCTCAACATCGCGGTCAACGTCTATATCTTCAAAGTGGTGCCCGAGTTCAGCATGCGGTTCATGATCTGGCTGCTCAGCCATTCCATGTACCGCGTCGAGCATCGCAATCTGGAGCAGATCCCCGATGAAGGGGCGGCGTTGCTGGTGTGCAACCACGTGTCGTTCGTCGATGCCTTGTTGATTGGCGGCGCGGTGCGCCGGCCGATTCGCTTCGTGATGTACTACAAGATCTACAACCTGCCAGTGCTGAACTTTATCTTCCGCACCGCCGGTACCATTCCTATCGCTGCACGGCATGAAGATCTGGAAATCTACGAAAAGGCCTTTAAACGTATTGCCCAGTATCTGCGTGACGGTGAGTTGGTGTGCATTTTTCCCGAGGGCAAGCTGACTGCCGATGGTGAGATTAACGAGTTCAAGGGCGGCCTGACACGGATTCTCGAAGAGACCCCGGTGCCGGTGATTCCCCTGGCACTGCAGGGCTTGTGGGGCAGCTTCTTCAGTCGCGACCCGAACAAAGGGTTCTTCCATCGCTTCTGGTCACGAGTGACTTTGGTGGCCGGGCCAGTCGTAAGCGTGGAGGCCACCGAACCCGCGCAGTTGCAGGCGCTGGTGGGGCAGTTGCGCGGCAGTCGTCGCTAGGATTGCAGTGAACACAAAAACGCCCGCAGCATTGCGGGCGTTTTCATTACTGTGCGGCGGCGGTCAGCTGGCGCTGACTTTCAAGCCCACCAGGCCGGCGATGATCAGCGCCACGCTGGCCAGGCGCACCAGGGCCATGGATTCGCCGAACAGGATGATCCCTGCGATCACCGTGCCAATGGCACCGACCCCGGTCCAGATGGCGTAGGCCGTGCCCAGGGGCAGCTCCTTCATGGCCAGACCGAGCAGGCCCAGGCTGATGGCCATGGCGAGGATGGTCAGGGCGGTGGGCAGCGGACGGCTGAAACCGTCGGTGTACTTCAGGCCGACAGCCCAGCCCACTTCAAACAAACCGGCAAACAACAAAATGATCCAGGACATGCTGACCTCATCGGTTGATGGGGTCGTCCCCACAAATAAGTCACTCGATTGAGTCGCGAGGTCGTCCTCGCGCTGCGCAGTATACTGCTCAATGTGACTCGGTCGATCAGTTTTCAGCTCGGTTGCCGACTCGTTGTGTTTCCAGTTTTTGCTCGCTTTTGTCCCTCATGCCGCGGAAGTAAGCCGAGAGCAAGGCCCCGGAGATGTTATGCCAGACGCTGAACAGGGCGCTGGGTACTGCCGCCAGTGGAGAGAAGTGGGCGCTGGCCAGGGCGGCCCCCAGGCCGGAGTTCTGCATGCCCACTTCCAGTGCCAGGGATTTGCGTTGTGCCAGTGGCAGCTTGAAGAGTCGGCCGGTGAAATAGCCCAACAGGTAGCCGAAGCTGTTGTGCAGCATCACCACCGCCATGATCAGCAGTCCGGACTCGGCGATTTTTGCCTGGCTGGCCGCCACCACGGCGGTGACGATGATGACGATGCTCACCACCGAAACCAGCGGCAGTACCTCCACCGCATGTTGTACCCGCTGGCCCAGCACGCGCTGGGCCAGCACGCCCAGCACGATCGGCAGCAGCACTACTTGCAGGATCGACCAGAACAGTTCCATGAAGGACACCGGCAGCCAGGCCGAAGCCAGCAGCCAGATCAGCGCAGGGGTCAAGAGTGGCGCGAGCAGGGTGGTGACTGCAGCAATGGCCACCGACAGGGCGAGGTCGCCCCGGGCCAGCCAGGTCATGACGTTGGACGAGGTGCCGCTGGGGCAGCAACCCACGAGAATCACGCCGACGGCAATTTCCGGCGGCAGATGGAAGGCCTGGCAGAGTAGCCAGGCCACCCCGGGCATGATCACGAAGTGCGCGACCACTCCCAAGGCGACGCGCCAAGGATGACGGGCCACTTCGGCGAAGTCTTCGAGTTTCAGGGTCAGGCCCATGCCGAACATCACCAGGCCCAGCAGCGGCACGATGGCGCCCTTGAGGCCGATGAACCAACCGGGTTGGAAGAATGCCAGGACGGCGAAGATCAGTACCCAGTAGGCGAAGGTGTTGCCGACAAAGCGGCTCAGTGCAGCCAGTGCTCGCATGACCTGTTCCTTATTATGTGAAAACGCCACCGAAGGCGGTGGCGTCTATAGCGGGGCGGCTATTGGAGCAAGGCGTCAGATGCCTTGCGGAATCTCCTCGCCACCCAGGGCCTCGAACAGCGCCGGCAGGAAGTCGCCGAAAGTCAGCATCATCAGGGTGAAGCTGGCGTCCTGCTGGCCGAGGGCTTCATCGCCGCCGTCCTGTTCCGCCTGATCCTGCAGCAGGTCTTCGAACTTCAGGCGCTTGACCACCATCTTGTCGTCGAGCATGAAGGACAGTTTGTCCTGCCAGGCCAGGGACAGTTGGGTGACCACCTTGCCGGTGCTCAGGTGCAGCTGGATTTCCTCGCCGGTCAGGTCCTGGCGCTTGCAGCGCACGATGCCGCCGTCTTCATGGGTATCGCGCAGTTCGCACTCATCAAGGACGAAGAAATCGTCGGCGGCTTTCTGGGTCTTGACCCAGTCGGTCATGATCGCGCTCGGAGCAATCTTCACGGTCAGTGGACGTACTGGCAGGGTGCCGAGGACTTCACGCAGAGTGGAGAGCAGGTCTTCGGCGCGCTTGGGGCTGGCGGAGTTGACCAGAATCAGCCCTTGTTTTGGGGCGATGGCGGCGAAGGTCGAGGAGCGGCGGATAAAGGCCCGGGGCAGGAACGCCTGGATGATTTCATCCTTGATCTGGTCGCGCTCCTTCTTATAGACCTTGCGCATCTGCTCGGCTTCGATCTCTTCGACCTTTTCCTTCACCGCATCGCGCACCACGCTGCCAGGCAGGATGCGTTCTTCTTTGCGCGCTGCCACCAGCATGAAGTCCTGGCTGACGTGCACCAGCGGGGCGTCTTCACCTTTGCCGAAAGGGGCGACGAAACCGTAAGTGGTCAACTCCTGGCTTGCACAGGGGCGCGCCAGTTTGGTCGCCAGTGCAGTTTCCAGCGCCTCAGCATCAAAAGGCAGATCTTGGGTCAGGCGATAGATCAGCAGGTTTTTGAACCACATGGGGTGAATCTCTCCTTTATACAAAGGAGGGCATTATTCTCTTCGCTGCTGCTCAGGCCAACCCTTCGCTAAGCCTTTGGAAGGCCTGAAAAAATTATTATAAAAAGTGCTTGCCAGAGTGGGGGCTGCTCCGTAGAATGCGCGCCACACCGAACGTGAAGGGTGATTAGCTCAGCTGGGAGAGCGTCTGCCTTACAAGCAGAATGTCGGCGGTTCGATCCCGTCATCACCCACCATTCGCATTCAGTGTTACGCGCAGCGGTAGTTCAGTCGGTTAGAATACCGGCCTGTCACGCCGGGGGTCGCGGGTTCGAGTCCCGTCCGCTGCGCCATATTCGGTAATCTGGAACACTGAACGCCAGGTCACCACAGAAAGCCCGCTAGCGCGGGCTTTTTGCTGTAAAGAGTTTGTGGGTAGTGCGGCATTTCATGGGAATTCAGATTTTTTTGATTAAATTATCAATTAAATCAACACTTTAAGAATTTCTGTGGCATAATGCGCCCCGCAACGAAGGTAAAGGGTGATTAGCTCAGCTGGGAGAGCGTCTGCCTTACAAGCAGAATGTCGGCGGTTCGATCCCGTCATCACCCACCACTTACTTTCAACGCTACGCGCAGCGGTAGTTCAGTCGGTTAGAATACCGGCCTGTCACGCCGGGGGTCGCGGGTTCGAGTCCCGTCCGCTGCGCCATATTCGATAACCTGGAACACTGAACGCCAGGTCATCACGGAAAGCCCGCTAACGCGGGCTTTTTGCTGTCTGGGGTTTGGCTTTAGGCAAATCCGGCACCCCAAAAAGCGGCCCGCAGGCCGCTTTTCTTGTTTCAGGGCTTACTGCTCGGCGTTACGGCTGTGCCGGTAGTCACTGACTGCTTCGTAGACCGCTTTGCGCAAGCGGTTGATACCACCGATAGGGCGATGGGCCTCAATGCCGAACCAGGGATTGAAGGATTGATTGTCGCAGGCGAGGTTTTGCGCAGGAGTGTCGAAGTCCTGGGCGGGGATCGTCAATCGGGCCACGGTTTCAAACGGTGCGTCGCTTTCTTTCCACTCGATGCTGGTGTCTTCGATCGGCATGAACCGGCTCGGATCCTGGCGCTGGATCTGCAGCACGAAGCAGGCTGGCATCCGATCGGTGGAGAGCTGCTGGGTCAGTGCGCTGCGCAAGAAGTTGGGCAGGTCCTGGTTCTGCGCTGGCAAGTTGTAGGCCGGGCAGCTGTCCGGGTCCGGCATGACCCGGAACTTGGCGTTGGCGTTACCGAACTTGTAGGGCGAGACCGAAAAGTAGGTCGTCTGGGTCGGGCTGGCTGGTGCTGGTGACAACGTGGCCAAGGCGATGAACAGATGGCGGATCTGCCAGCTGCGAGGGTCCCAGCCAGGGAAGAAGGCGCCGACTTTCTTGCCATCCGCCTGGGCGGCAATGTTTTGTTGATACTCCGCCACATCGCTGACGAAGAAGTTCGGATGATTGAACATCACGAAGTCCTGCTCGCGTCGCGCCGATTCCGCGGGGATCAGCTGTTGCCCAGGAACATCCAGCAGTTTGATCGCCATGCCGCGGGCATCGCGAATGCTGTCGAACTGCGGATAGGCATTGCCGTTGGACAAACGCACGGTCGCTTGCCAGGTCTGGCCGGGGTTGGCGAATACGCCCTGGCGCAGTTCCGAATTCAGGTCCTTGAGCACCTGGACCTCGGCTTTCACGCAGCCATGAGCCTTGGCGTGGGCATCGCGCAGGTAGCGCGTACCTTCGCGGTGTTGATCGACGATGCGTACGGCGGTCTGGATGATGTCCTGGGTGCGTGCGGCTTCATCGGCGGGAATCTGCTCCTGCACTGCCACCGGACCACGGTGCTGCCAGGCGAACCAGGCGCTGCCCAGGGCCCAGCCCAGCAGGCCGATGCCGGCCAGCAACAACAGAGTCTTGCCCAGCAATGCACCGAGGCGTAGCCAGAGCCTGGCCAGCAGTGACGGTCGTTTTCTTGCGAGATCGAGTTTCATGGCAGTTGTGACTCCAGCGGTCCGCCTAGCACTTTCAAGTATTCCAGCAGCGCCCAGCGCTCTTCGGGTTGCAGCAGAGGGCCGATGACGCCGTTGCCACGTTGGCCGGCACGGAATTCGTGGCCGCTGTTGTGGTTGCCGCTGATGCGGGTATCGAATTCAAAGCCATTCTTGAAGGCTTCCGGGCGATAGCCCAGGTGCTTGGGATCGTATTCGAAGGTGCCTCGATAGAAGGTGGTGGAGCGTTCGGATTGCGGCGAAAGCAGTTGATACAGGTTGGGCACCGAGCCGTTGTGCAGGTAAGGCGGTGTCGCCCAGACCCCAGCCAGTGGCCGGGCCTTGTAGGCACGCAGCTCCCGTACGCCGATCGGCAGGCCATAGCCATCCAGCCGTGGCCGTTCCTCGGGAGTGACCTTGGCATCGCGGTAGGCACGTTCCTCGACGAAGGCGGTGATATAGGCCAGGCCCTTCGCGGCCGAGAGTTGGCTCAGGTCAAGTGGTTCAGTGGGCGTCGGGTGCAGTTCGACGTTGGACTTGGCCAGTTCGGCGGTGTCCCATTGCAGGGCACTCAGGTCATAGCGCAAGTCGGCGATGTTGCTGGCGGAGTTCGGGTCGGTACCAATCACCGAAACCGGGAGCATCTTCAGTTGCTGCACTGGGCGGCCGTTGCTCTCGCTCACTGTCGGTAGGTGACAGCCGGCGCAGTGGCTGGCGAACAGGTCGCGGCCCTTGGCAGCCAGAGGTTTGTCGACAGTGCCCAGCAGTGCCTCAGGCCATGTGGGAGGCTTCAGGCGCTGCAAGGTTTCTTCTATATGGTTGAGGTCGCGAACCCGCACACTGGACGGGTAGCGGGCATCGCCGGTGAGGGGCTGGCCGTTGCTGTCGAACAGATTGAGGGTGGCACCGACCCCCAGGGCCTCGCCTATGTTGCGGGCCATGGGTTGCTGTGCGGAACCATTCCACTGCACCCAATCGAAGGTCCAGATGTCCCACAGTTGTGGGTAATCCACCGGGGCGTTGGCGATCCGATAGTTCTGCGCAGAAATGGCATCGCCGAAACTGGCGTTGGCTATGCGGCCGAAGGCATCGGTACGGCCCGGGCCTTCCTCGGTGGGATAGAGGCCACGATGGGTGTCGTTCCAGGCGACTCGGAGGAAGGTGTCCAGCGAGGCCTTGAAGTCCTTGCGCAGTTGTTCATGTTGCGCGTCATAGTCTGCGCCCAGCACTTTGCGGGCGAAACGCTCGAATTTCCATGGGTTGTAGTAGGTGGTGGCCAGACTGGCTACCAGCGCCTGGCCGAAGCTGCCGCCGCGCAGGGTTGGCACGCTGGAGGGCAACACGTGTTGCGCCGATCCGCCATCGATTCGCAATGCCTGATGGTTGAAGCGCAGTTCCCCGGTGTGGCAGGCGGCGCAGGTGATGTCCAGGTACTGTTCCGGGCTGCCTGGGTTCTGGTGTCGGGCGAACCCTACTGGCAGGTTGCCGGGATTCTGCGCGGTGGCTTTCTGTCCGGGCTGAACCAGGAATCCGAAGCGTGCCAGGTACTCCGGCGCTGCAAAGGACTGCTTGGAGAAGGGCAGCTCCAGGGCGGTGAACCATTCATAGCGCAGGCCTTTGACCTGAGTGCCTTGGGGGGTGAAATAGTACGTCTGGCGGTCGGTGGCGTCCCACTGGTCCAGATAGTGCACCTGCTCGACGGGCACATAGTCGGGAAGCTTGGGGTTGGCGATGTAGTACACAACCACGGCCAGGGCTATGCCGATCAACACGGCAATCAACAGCAATACACGGTAGATGAGGCGCAAGATGTACGTCCTTGTCGAATTTGCTTTCCTTATGCCTGAGCGTCTCTGACGCGGCAAGTAGCCATTACTTGCGC
Source organism: Pseudomonas sp. RC4D1 (assembly GCF_018390395.1). Classification (NCBI taxonomy): domain Bacteria; kingdom Pseudomonadati; phylum Pseudomonadota; class Gammaproteobacteria; order Pseudomonadales; family Pseudomonadaceae; genus Pseudomonas; species Pseudomonas sp. RC4D1. Next base: position 1,317,668 of record NZ_JAHBAW010000002.1, on the reverse strand, counting down.
TATGGTTATTCGCGCTCGTTCCAGCGCCTCACCGAGCCGCCTGAGCGGGCGTTCCCCAAAGCATAAAACGTGTTTAAAGACGTGAACTTATCGGACATTTACTACTCTTACGCCGGTAGCCATTGGTCGTGGTCGCCTGATAAGCTCGCGGCTTTATTCGATTGCCCTTTAGGCGCATGAACAAGGAAATAGCATGAAACAGCATCGGTTGGCGGCGGCGGTGGCCCTGGTTAGCCTGGTACTTGCGGGGTGTGACTCGCAGACCAGCGTAGAGCTGAAAACCCCGGCGCAAAAAGCTTCCTACGGTATCGGCCTGAACATGGGCAAGAGCCTCGCCCAAGAAGGCATGGATGACCTGGATTCCAAAGCGGTAGCCCAGGGCATCGAAGATGCCGTTGGCAAGAAAGAACAGAAGCTGAAGGATGAGGAACTGGTTGAAGCCTTTGCCGCGCTGCAAAAGCGTGCCGAAGAGCGCATGGCCAAGATGAGTGAAGAGTCGGCTGCTGCCGGCAAGAAATTCCTCGAGGAAAACGGTAAGAAAACCGGCGTGACTACCACTGCTTCCGGCCTGCAGTACGAAGTGCTGAAGAAGGCTGATGGTCCTCAGCCCAAGTCGACTGACGTGGTCACGGTTCACTACACCGGTACTTTGACCAACGGCACTGTATTCGACAGCTCGGTAGAGCGTGGCAGCCCGATCGATCTGCCTGTCAGCGGCGTCATCCCGGGTTGGGTTGAAGGTCTGCAACTGATGCACGTGGGTGAGAAGTACAAGTTGTACATCCCTAGCGATCTGGCCTACGGCGCACAAAGCCCAAGCCCGTCGATCCCGGCCAACTCGGTTCTGGTGTTCGAACTGGAGCTGCTGGGTATCAAGGATCCAGCCAAGCAGGACGCCGCCAAGTAACCTGTCTCTGCGCCTGAAGCAACGCCCCGTTTTTACGGGGCGTTGTCGTTTCTGCGGGCCACTGCTGGTAAATATTCCGAACCGGCGCCATCGTAGGTGGTCAGAACTGGGTATCGGCGGTGGGTAGTCTGTGAAGGCCGCCAAGTCAATGAAATTATGGGTTTTTTTATGTGAGTAAAAAACGCCCGATCTGAGCTAAGCCCTTATGAAACGGGGCTTTCAGCTGTGAAAAATAGCTCTGTTCACAAGGTTATCCACAATTTGTGTGGATAACATTTCAGTGGAGTGATGATGAAAGCACCCTGGAGTTTTGCTCGCTTCCTGCCCCTGGCTGGTCGGTTGCTGAGCCGCGGTCGTTTACCGACGCTGCTGTTTGCCGTGGCCAGCAAGGGGGCCAGCCAGGGTGGCCGTCTGGGCAAGGTCAAGGAGGATCTGCGCCTGCTCCAGGCACTGTGTCTGGCTTACTGGCGAGGTGAGTATCGGGCTGTCAGCCCCAAGGCTTTGCTATCGGTAGTGGCAGGATTGATGTACTTCCTCAGCCCGGTGGACGCGATCCCCGATTTTCTCCCGGTATTCGGCATGCTCGACGACATCGCCGTGCTGGCGTGGTTGATGAAGACCCTGGATGACGAACTTGGTGCCTTCCGCGCCTGGCGCAACCGCCAGATGCCGGAAAAACTGGCGGTGGTTGAACGCCTGCCGGATACACCGGAACAACTGCAGCTGGAGGGGCCGCGGAAAAACTGAAGCGATTGACTCGCTCTCTCAACAATCATGCTCCCCGCGACCGCCGCCGCTGTTAGGATTACACTTCAAGGGAAAAGTCCGACTCGGTAAGAGTCGTTGTCCTACGGGGTAGTAATGGATATTCAGATTATTGAACGCGATGGCGAGCCCGAATATGCGGTTCTGCCGTGGGCTCAGTATCAAGCTTTATTGACAGCCGCAGGCCTCACCAAACAACAACCACACGCCGCTGCAACCTCTCAGGCGGCACCACCAGCCCAGAGTCTTCCGGGCCTGGATCAACTACGCAATTTGCGCGAAGGGAAGGGCATCGCCATCGAGGCGCTGGCCCGCAAAGTAGGTATCAGTCCGTCTTACCTGGCCCTGATTGAAAGTGGCGAGCGTCAACCCGACGCTGCGATTCGCCGCAGCCTGGCCTGGGAGTTGACGGTGCCGGGGTGGAGGGAGCAATCGTGAGTGTAAGGATCAGTCGTCAGCACTGGGATGGGCTGTTGGGCGAATTGGATCAAGCCCGTCGCCAACGCCATCTTTTAACCTACCGGGCATTGCTGGAGCGATTGCAGCTGCCTAGCCCAGCCATGCAAACCCTGACGGCCGCGCTGGAGCATCTGGCGGCCCTGGATGCTCGGGCCGAACAGCCATTGCGCAGTTCATTGGTGATCAGCCAAGGCGCTAGCCGTTTGCCTCGTACCGGATTCTTTGAGTGTGTGGAGCGCTTGGGGCGTTTTTCCGGGCCATCCGATGGCGTGGCCGCTGCGTCATGGCACGCATCGGAAGTGGTTCGCGTGTTTGAGTACGAATACCCCGAATCAGCGGAGGCTTGAATGTTCTGGCGACTCAAGGCACGACTCAGCTATTGGCTGGCGCGCCGGTTGTTTCATTGGCCGTGGTTTATCCGCGAACCTCGCAGTTGGCGGTGGATGGAGGGGCAATTCGCACGCATGGCCAATCTGGGGGATGTCGACGCGCAAAGTTTCTACGGGCACATCCTGACTTTTCGTGGGCATGGGCTTGGGGCGCGGGAGGAGGGCATTCGCCTGCTGCGCCTGGCGGCTCTGGCCGGTGACGGTAAAGCCGCCTATCAATTGGGGGTGATCAGCCTCGCCGGCTCCGCCAGCAAGGCTCCTGATGCTGACGAGGCAAGCCGTTGGTGGACGCTCTCGGCCAAGGCCGGGCATCCCCTGGCGGAGCTCAAGCTGATGCAGCTGAATCAGGCGGCGGATTCCGATCCCGCATCGGTTCGTTGAGCGCCTCGCTTCCCATGCGGGCTGCAGCGTCCAAACTGTCGATTACGTGGATGCTGTAGCCCTGAACATTCTTGGCATGATGCTTGGCCTGGGATGCCAGCTCTGCCAATTGGCTGGAATCCAGTAGTCCACAAGCCTGTGGATACAAGTGCACGACGCCGATGGACAGTGACAGCAAGGGGAACTCCTGACGCACTCCTTGACGGTTGGGGGCGACAAAGCAACCGGCTTCCAGGTGTTCGCTGCGGTAGAAGCGTCGGCACTGACTGTGAAAGTCGTCCAGCAACTGGTTCAGGCGCCTTTGCCAGTCTTCAGGTCCGAGCACCAGCAAGAAATCATCCCCGCCAATATGCCCGACGAAGTCACGACTCGGGTCGACCCGATCATTCAGGCATTGGGCCAGGCACAGCAGCACTTCATCGCCACGGCCATAGCCGTAGATATCGTTGAAGGGCTTGAAGCTGTCGATGTCCACGTAACAGATCACTGACTCTCGCCCTTGTTGCAGCAGGCGGGTCAGGCATTGCTGGATGGGTACGTTGCCCGGTAACAGGGTCAGGGGATTGGCATAGCGCGCCTGCTGGATTTTCAGTTCGGTGATCAGTTTGAGCACATCTATTACCCGTCCCAGTCCCAGGTAGTGACCGTTGAGGGTGATGATGAAGTCTTCCTCGATGCGTTGCCGGGCGCGACTGGTGATCAGGCGGCTCACCTGTTGCAGGGACTGGCTGAGTTCGACGGCAAGGAAGTCGTCATTCATCAGGCGGCTGATGGGTTTGCGGGCAAAAAGATCGGTAGCAAAGGGCTTGAGCAGGGCATCTGAAAGCGAATGCCGGTGGACGATCCCGCAGGGGTGGCCCTGTTCGTCGAGGACTGCCAGAGAGTTGAGGTTGGCTTGCCGGCGAAAGGCTTCCAGTACGTTGGCTGTCGGGGTATTACGGGCCACGGCGGGCTGTTCGTTGAGCAGCGCGCTGAGGTCACTGCCTTCATCGTTGAGTGCCACGCTGGTTTGGTCATGCTTGGGCATCATTGCCCGGGCATCCCGAGGCGGCTGTTCCTGCGGCCGGCACAGCAAGTAGCCCTGGACCAGATCCACCCCCATTTCGCTGAGCACCACCAGTTCCTCGAGCATCTCGATTCCTTCGGCTATCACTTGGGCGCGGGATGCCTTGGCGATCTGCAGAATCGAACCGACGAATTCGCGCTTTAGGGCATCCTGATGGATGCCATCGATAAAGTGCCGGTCGATCTTTACATAGTCCGGACGCAGCTCGGACCACAGGCGCAGGCTGGAGTAACCGGCGCCGAGGTCATCCAGGGCGATGGAAAATCCCATGTCCCGGTAGTGATGCAGGGCGTTGTGCAACAGCTGAAAGTCGTCGATGGGGGGCTGCTCGGTGAGTTCGATCACCACCTGGCTTGGAGGAATGCCAACGTCCTGTAGCAGTTGCAGGGTCCGGCCTGGTTGATGGGTCGCTTCCAGCAGGGATTCCGGCGATACGTTGAGGAACAGTTTGCCGGGTAATTGCTGCTCGCTGAAGCGTTTGCAGGCACTGTGGCGGCAAGCGAACTCCAGTTCGCTCAGGCGCCCGGCCTGGCGGGCCACCGCGAACAGGGCGACCGGGGAGTGCAGGGGGCTGTTGGAAGGGCCGCGGCTCAAGGCTTCGTATCCGAGGATACGTCGCTGCGAGAGAGAAATGATCGGCTGGAACAGGCTGTGCAAACCGCTTTGAGCCAGGATTGAACTCAATGCACTCAGCTGTTCGGTCGTGGTCATGGCGATCTCTATCGATAAAAAAAGGACCGGGCGCCGCTCCTGATTCAAGAGCGGCGCCCGGTCCTTTATTTCACGACAGAATGATGACTGTTTAATGACGATCCGAGGAGCGATCGAATTAAATTGCCATCATGTTCAGTGCTTGGCTACCGAGGTGTTGAGCTTCAGATAGTCCAGCAGAATGCGCCCTGTTTCGCTCAGGTAGGCGTCGTCTTCCGGCTTGGTCTTGTCTGGCTCGGCAGCTGCCAGTGCATCTTCGTCTTCTTTCTTCAGCTCTTTGAGCGGCTCTTCACCCTTGGCCTTGCGACGAGCATTTTCCAGAGCCAGTTGCTTGGCTTCGATGTCGGCATGCTGTGCCCGACGATCTGCTTCGTTAAGGCTGACGGTTTTTTCCGCCATCAGTTTCTGTGCCAGGGCCAACTTGTCGCGGATGAACACGAACTCCGCATCTTTCGCTGAACGGCTTTCATGTTCGGCCTTGAGCTGGGCCAGGAATGGCTTGAACGGATCCACCGCCGGTTTGATGGCCGGGCGAATGGTGTCCCATGGCATGGCTTCAGGCAGAGCGCTTTCACCGATTTCCTTGGTGTCGATGATCGACGGGTAACCGATGTCCGGAAGAACGCCCTGATGCTGGGTGCTCTGGCCGGAAACCCGATAGAACTTGGCCAGGGTCAGTTTCAGCTCGCCATGGTTCAGTGGCTGAATGGTTTGCACCGTACCTTTGCCGAAGGTCTGTCCACCGATGATCAGCGCTCGGTGGTAGTCCTGCATGGCACCAGCGAAAATCTCCGAGGCCGAGGCCGAGAGACGGTTTACCAGCAGTGCCATCGGGCCTTTATAGAAGGCGCCGGGGTTTTCATCCTCCAGCACATCCACACGACCGTCGGCGTTGCGTACCAGTACTGTCGGCCCTTTGTCGATGAACAGGCTGGTCAGTTCGGTGGCTTCCTGGAGGGAGCCGCCGCCGTTGTTGCGCAGGTCGATGACCACGCCATCGACCTTGTCTTTCTGCAACTCGGTCAGCAGTTTTTTCACATCGCGGGTGGTGCTCTTGTAGTCCGGATCACCAGCGCGGAACGCCTTGAAGTCGAGGTAGAAGGCCGGGATCTCGATCACTCCGAGCTTGTAGTCCTTACCATCCTGCTTGAGGTTGAGGATCGACTTCTTCACTGCCTGGTCTTCGAGCTTCACCGCTTCGCGGGTGATAGGCACGATCTTGCTGGTCTGGTCGTTTGGCGCATTGCTGGCCGGAATCACTTCCAGGCGTACCAGGGTGCCTTTCGGACCACGGATCAGCTTGACCACTTCGTCCAGGCGCCAGCCCACTACGTCAACCATTTCCTTGTTGCCTTGGGCGACACCGATGATCTTGTCTGCGGGAGCTATCTGCTTGGTCTTGTCTGCCGGGCCTGCCGGCACCAGGCGCACGACCTTGACTTGGTCGTTGTCGCTCTGCAACACGGCGCCGATGCCTTCCAGCGACAGGCTCATGTTGATGTCGAAGTTTTCCGCGTTATCCGGCGACAGATAGTTGGTGTGCGGATCGTAAGACATGGCGAAGGTGTTGATGTAGGCCTGGAAGATGTCTTCGGCCCGGGTCTGGTCCAGGCGCGCCAGCTGATTCTTGTAGCGCTTGGTCAGCGTCTCCTGAATCTGCTTAGGCTCCTTGCCAGCGATCTTCATGCGCAGCACTTCGTCCTTGACGCGTTTGCGCCACAGGTCGTCAAGCTCTGCGGTGGTCTTGAGCCAAGGGGCGTCCTTGCGGTCGATCAGCAAGGTCTCCTTGGCGTTGAAGTCGATCTTGTCGACGCCTTTATTGAGCTCCGCCAAGGCGAAGTCCAGACGCGCTTTGACCCGGTCCAGATAACGCTTGTAGATGGTGAAGCCGGCATTCAGGTCGCCGCTCTTGAGGAAGTCGTCAAACTGGGTTTTCCATTTGTCGAATTCCGCGATGTCGCTGGCCATGAAGTAGCTGCGCGATGGGTCCAACAGCTTCAGGTAGCTGTCATAGATGATCACCGAGCGCGCATCATCCAGCGGCGGTTTGCTGTAGTGGTGGCGTTTGAGCAGTTCTACAACATTGAGGCTGGCAATTACCTCATCGCGATCGGGCTGAAGTTGATCCCAGCTATTGGCTGCGAACGTATTGGTCGACATCGGCAGAAGGCCGAAACCAATGAAAAGGGCGAGGGCGGTGCTGGGGAACAAATGCTTCATGCTGATTCGACGCGGGGGCAATTGATAACGCATATTAGGCCGTCTTTGAAGTCGCCGGTTCCATAAGGACCGGTCGCATAATGCAAAAAGCCCGGTGCTACCGCTCCGGGCTCAGTCCGGACTCACTATGGAGGCACTGTGAAAGCATTGCAAGGCGTTGAAGGTCATGTGGAGTGGGTTGAAGAGCCAAGTCCTGCCTGTGATGTAGGGCAGGTTCGCATTCGGGTGGCGGCTGCGGGTCTCAATCGGGCCGACCTGTTGCAGCGTGCGGGGCTCTATCCGCCCCCTCCGGGAGCCAGCCCGATCCTGGGCCTGGAGTGTTCCGGGATTATCAGCGAAGTGGGGCCGGGTTCTTCCTGGCAGATCGGTGATCGGGTGTGCGCGCTGCTGGCCGGTGGCGGCATGGCTGAGGAAGTGGTGGTTGATGCACGTCATGTGCTGCCGGTGCCCGAGGGGTTGTCCCTGGCCGAAGCCGCGGCGTTGCCCGAGGTCTACAGCACGGCCTGGCTCAATCTGTTCCAACTGGCGGCGCTCAAGCCTGGCGAGAAGGTGCTGTTGCACGCGGGGGCCAGTGGTGTCGGTTCGGCCGCGATCCAGCTGTGCAAGGCGTTTGGCAATCCATGCTGGGTGAGTGTCGGCTCCGCCGATCGCCTGGCCTATTGCGAAAGTCTCGGCGCCCAAGGCGGTGTGGTGCGGACTGAGGGGCTGGAAGCGCTGCGGGACTTCGGTCCATTTGACGTGATCCTCGATCCTGTAGGGGCCAATTACGCGGTCAGCAACCTCAAGCTGCTGGCCGTTGATGGGCGCTGGGTGCTGATTGGTCTGATGGGCGGGCGTGAAGCGCAACTGGACCTGGCTCAGGTGCTGGCCAAGCGTATCCAGCTGTTGGGCTCGACCCTGCGTAGCCGCGACGAACAGTTCAAGGCTGACCTTTTCCGTGACCTCGGGCAGAACGTCTGGCCGCTGTTCGCTGAAGGACGCCTGAGCCCACAGTTGGCCAAAACCTTTGCGATCAGGGACGCCGAAGCGGCATTTGCCGAGCTGGCGACCAATCAGGTCTCGGGCAAGCTGGTGCTGGTGATCGACTCCAGCCTGACGTGATTGCTGGCGTAAGAGCCGGCTGGCCGGCGAAAGGGTGTTGCAATCCGCTTGGCTGGCAAGTCGGCTCCTACACCAGCCAGCTTCTATAGAAGCTGGCTGTCCGGGCATTTCAGGGCCAAGGGTTACTTCCAGTGGTGGATCGGCCAACCGGACTTCTCTGCATGTTCGCGCAGTACCGGGTCTGGGTTCACCACTTGGGGATGGTCTACCCGCAGTAGCAGCGGCAGGTCATTGCGCGAGTCGGAGTAGAACGTCGCGCCTTCCAGGTTTTCTTCCTCGGCGTCCAGCCATTCCAGCAGGCGGGTGATCTTGCCTTCGCGGTAGGTCAGAGTGCCAAGGGTATTGCCGCTATATACGCCGTGCAGTACTTCCAGCTCAATGCCCAGCACTTCGTCGATGCCCAGGCGGGCGGCAATCGGCTTCACCAGATGGGTGCCCGAGGCTGAAATCACCAGGATCCGGTCGCCGGCCTGGCGGTGAGCGGCGATAGTCTTGCAGGCGTCGCTGAAAATGATCGGCTCGATCACCTCTTCCACCCAAGGCTCCACCAGGTGCGCCACCTCCTCCGGGGTACGCCCCGCCATGGGTTCCAGACTGAAGTTCATGAACTCTTCCATGGCCAGCTTGCCGTGACTGTAAGCGTCCATCAGTTCGTTGTTGCGACGCATGAACGACTCGCTGTCGACCCAGCCAAGGCGGCCCATCTGTGCGCTCCAGAGGGTGGCGCAGTCGCCGTGGATCAGGGTTTCGTCCAGATCAAAAATTGCCAAGGCCATCAGTACAGCTCTCTCTTCAGGATCAATTGCGTGAAAGCCATCAGGCTACCTCACACAGGGCGGCAGGATCGATGGTCAGCGCCAGACGTTGGCCGTCAGCGTGCAGGTCATCGGCCGAACGGTTGAGAACATCCACCACCAGCTCCACGCCGCGAGCCTCGACCCGGTAGCGAATCACGTTGCCCAGCAGGCTGTGGCTGCGGACCAGCGCATCAAGCTGGCCCTCCTTGCCGAGTTCGATGGCTTCCGGGCGAATGGCGATACGCCCGCTGACCGGGCGCTGCAGCAGCTTGCTGGCGCTTTCGGCGTCCAGCAGGTTGTAGTTGCCGATAAAACCCGCCGCGAATACATCCACCGGTGCGGTGTAGAGCGTTTCGGCATCGCCGCTCTGGACGATCCTGCCCTGGTTCATCAGGAAGATCCGGTCGGACATGGTCAGCGCTTCTTCCTGGTCGTGGGTGACGAAGATGGTGGTCAGGCCCAGTTCCCGCTGGATGTTGCGGATCTGTTCACGCAGGTGCTTGCGGATACGTGCATCCAGGGCCGACAACGGCTCGTCCAGCAACAGCAAGCGCGGCCGGGTCACCAGGGAGCGGGCCAGAGCCACCCGCTGGCACTGGCCGCCGGACAGTTGGTGTGGATAACGACTGGCAAAGTCGTTGAGCTCCACCAGTTGCAAGGCTTCAAGGACCCGCTTGCGGCTGTCGTTGGCGTTGACCTTCTGCATACGCAGGCCGAAGGCGACGTTCTGCTCCACAGTCATGTTGGGGAACAACGCATAGCTCTGGAACACCATGCCGATCCCGCGTTTCTGCGGGCTCAAGGGCACGATGTCCTGGCCATCGAGAAGGATCTTGCCACCGTCCACCGGGGTCAGCCCGGCGATGCAGCGCAGCAGGGTGGACTTGCCACAGCCGGACGGGCCCAGCAGGGTGACGAACTCGCCTTTCTGGATTTCGCAATTGATATCGCTGAACACCGTGGTGCCTGCGTAGTTCTTTTGCAGGTGTTGGACGCTGACGAAGCTCATTGGCTTTTGTCCTTGTTCAAGATGTTGGCGGCCCAGGTCAGAACCAGCACAAAGAAGAAGTAGGAGATCACCAGGGCGCTGGTGAAGTGGCCGCTGCTGTTGCGCATGTTGTTCAGGTAGACCTGCAGGGTTTCATAGCGGGTGCCCACCAGGATGTTGGCGAACACGAACTCGCCGAACAGGAAGGAGAAGGACAGCAGCAGCGCCACCATCAGGCCTTTGCGCAGGTTGGGCAGGACCACCAGGAAGGCTGCCTGCCAGGTGCTGGCGCCGAGCAGTTGGGCGGCGTCCATCAGGTCGCGCAGGTTGATCGCTTGCAGGTTGTTGGTGATGGCCCGGTACATGAACGGCAGCGCCACGGTGAAGTAGCAGCCGATGAGGATCCAGGGCGTGCCAACCATGGCGAAGGGCCCTGAGCCATAGAGTTGCAGCAGGCCCACCGATGACACCACTGGCGGCACCGCGAAGGGCAGCAGGATCAGGATGTTCATCAAAGCGTCGAGCTTGGGAAAGTGGTAGTGCACCACAAACAGCAGCGGCAGGATCAGCACCACCGACAGCACCAGCGCGCCGACGCAGACCAGCAGCGACTGGCCGAAGGCATTGAGGAAGCGCGGGTCGCTCCACAGCTGCAGGTACCACTTGAAGGTGAAACCGCTGGGCAGGATGGTGGCCGACCAACTGCTGGCGATGGAGTAGACAAGGGTCCCCAGCAACGGCAGCAACAGGATGGCGAACAGCAGATAGACCACCACCCGGTGGTACAGGGCGGCGGAGCCGGGTTCAGCGCGAGACATGGTAGCTCCTCTTCAACAGCAACTGATGGACGATGGTGACCAGGGTCATCAGGGCCACCAGCACCACCGCCAGGGCGCTGGCCATGTTCGGGTCCAGGGAGATGTCCCCGGAAACCATGGCGGCAATGCGGATCGGCAGCACGTTGAAGTTGCCGGTGGTCAGGGCGTAGACCGTGGCATAGGCGCCCAGGGCATTGGCCAGCAGGATGACGAAGGTGCCCAGCAATGCCGGGGTCAGCACGGGCAGCCCGATGTGGCGCCAGAACTGCCAGCCGTTGGCCCCCAGCAGCGCGGCGGATTCACGCCAGTCTTCGCGCAGGGCGTCGAAGGCCGGGTACAGCAACAGCACCCCCAGGGGAATCTGGAAGTAGGTGTAGAGAATGATCAGCCCGGTCTTGGAATACAGGTTGAAGTCCTGAATGATCCCCGACTGCTTGAGCATGATGGTGATGGTGCCGTTGAAGCCCAGGAGAATGATGAAGGCAAAGGCCAGGGGCACGCCGGAGAAATTGCTGGTCATGTTGGCGAAGGCGTTGACGAAGTTGCGCAGTTTGGAGTCCACCCTGCGCAAGGAGTAACTGCCCAGCACCGCAATGATGATGCCGAACACGCTGGACCAGAAACTGATCTCCAGGCTGTGCTGGATGGCCTGCAGGTAGAACTTCGAGCTGAAGATCTTGCTGAAGTTGGCCAGGCCCCAGCCGAACTCTTCCGACTTCAGGCTGTTGATCAGCACCCACACCAGCGGGGCGATCTGGAACACGATGAAGAACAGGGCAAAAGGCACCAGACAGAGTGCCGCCAGCCATTTGCCGCGGGTGACTGAATTCACTGCAACAGCTCCCGGCAGAAGGGTTTGTCATGGGGCACGCCCAGTAGTTGGCAGATGGTGCCGCACAGTTCGGTCTGCTTTGGCGTGGCACCTGGGTCGAGACTGAAGGCATTGCCGAGAACGAACAACGGAACCTCCCGCTCCTCGGCCAAGAGACCGTTGTGGGAGCGGTCGTTGTTCATGCCGTGGTCGGCGGTCACCAACACCTGGTAGCCAGCATCGAGCCAGCCTTGCAGATAGTCGGCGAGGATGATGTCTGCCGAACGCGCGCTGTTGCGGTACTGGGTGCTGTCGAGGCCGTGCTTGTGGCCGGCGTCATCGATGTTCATCGGGTGCACCAGGAGAAAATCCGGTTGGTGCCGCAGGCGCAGGCTCTCCGCATCGGCGAAGAGATGGGAGTCGGGGTAGTGATCGTTCCAATAGAAATGGCCGTACTGGATCGGCAGCTCGGGATTGGCGGTGTGCCGGTCCCGTGGTGCATTGAAGGGACTGCGGTTGTACAGCTCGCTGACCCAATGATAGGCCGCGGCGGCAGTGGAGCGGCCGGCCTCGCGGGCGTAGTGGAAAATACTGCGCTGGTTGGACAGGCGCGAGACCTGGTTGTGGACGATACCGCTGTCGATCGGCGCGACACCGGTGAGGAGGCACTCGTACAGCGGCCGGGACAGGGCCGGCAATTCGCATTGCAGCTTGTACAGGGCGGCGCGGCCTGCGCCGACGTAGGCTTGCAGGTGGCCCATGGCGTGTCGGGCAACTTCGTGGTTGAGGCCGTCGAGCACCACAAGGATGACGTTGTGCTTCATGAACGGGGGAACTCCGGGATCAGGCAACGCATGGAACCTGTAGGAGCGGCCGGACGGCAATGCCCTTGCCGGCGAAGCTGCCTGCACGCTCGTACAGGCCTTCGCCGGCAAGCCGGCTCCTACGACTGATGCAGTATTACGGCATGTTGATGATCACTTCTTCCTGCCACTTCTGCGGCAGGGACTTGGAGGTTTTCTCCCAGGCGTCGGCGTCCTTGATCGGGGTTACGTGCTTGTATTGCTCGTTGGGCAGCAGGTTGGCCTGGACGTCCGCCGGCAGAGTCAGATGCTCGGCACGGATCGGGCGCGCATTGCCGCGAGCCAGGTTGGTCTGGCCGGCATCGCTGAAGATGTACTCGCGGGTCAGCTTGGCGGCGTTGGGATGCTTGGCGTATTTGTTGATGATGGTGGTGTAGCCGGAGATGACCGAGCCGTCGGATGGGATCAGCACTTCGTAGTCATCCTTGTTGACCATCTTGTTGCGGTAGCTCAGGCCGTTGAAATCCCAGACCACGCCCACTTCCACTTCACCTTTCTCCATGGTGGCGATGGTCGGGTTGGCCAGGGACAGGCGACCCTGCTTGGCGATCTCGGCGAACATCAGCAGCGCCGGCTGGATGTTCTTTTCGTCGCCGCCTTTGGCGATGGCCGCGGCCAGCACGCCGTTGGCGGCTTGGGCTGCGGTGCTCACGTCACCGATGGAGACTTTGTACTTGCCTTTCTCCAGATCTGCCCAGCTCTTCGGCGCCTCAGACCCGTGCAGCAGCTTTTTATTGATGATGAAGGCGATGGTGCCGGTATAGGCCAGCGCCCAGTTGCCGTCTTTGTCCTTGGCCCAGTCCGGGACCTGGGCCCAGGTGCTGGGTTTGTAGGGTTGGGCCACACCCTGCTTGACTGCGATGGGGCCGAAGGCGGCGCCGACGTCGCCGATGTCGGCGCTGGCGTTGTCTTTTTCCGCGGCGAACTTGGCGATCTCCTGGGCCGAACTCATGTCGGTGTCGATGTGCTTGAGGCCGTAGATTTTCGCCAGGTCCTCCCAGGTGCCTTTCCAGTTGGCCCAGTCGTCGGGCATGCCGACGCTGTTCACCGCGCCTTCTGCTTTCGCAGCGGCTTCCAGGGTTTTCAAATCGTTGTCAGCAGCCATGGCGGCGGTGCACAGGGCAATGGTCGAACCTAACAGTGATGCCAGGAAAAGCTGTTTCATCCGAAGCTCCTTTGGGCGTGTTCAACGCTGCGTTGTTATCGACGGTCTTGCGGTGGGTTGGTCTAGGTCAGCAATACCTGAGCCAATTTAGGCGTGTTGGATGACACTTTGATGTCGGTGCCAATGGTCGGCGCATGGATTCGGGCGCAGGTTCGGCGCTGCGAAATAAGCGTAGACCATGCCCAAACACCCGTTCTGCAAGGTTCTGGCGGGCAATTTGCAGGTTCACCAAAGGCTCGCTCAGCGGCGTTGTCATCTATCAGTCATATGCATTGCCTAGGCTTTCGACACAGATGCAGAGCACTGCCCCGGCCCTTGTGCTGCCCTGAAACAGTGCTGGTCTAGTCCAGATAGGTAACGTTGATGCGTATTGATGCAACCAAAGCGGTGACAGCCATCGGCCAGGTGCTGCAGGAGCAGATCGCTCATGGTCTGTTGGCGCCCGGCAGCAAGCTGCCGGCCGAGCGCAAGCTCAGCGAGTTGTTCGCCACCACCCGCATCACCGTGCGCGAGGCCCTGCTGCAATTGGAGGCCCAGGGGCAGATCTACCGCGAGGAGCGCCGGGGCTGGTTCGTTTCGCCGCCGCGGCTGGCCTACAACCTGATGCAGCGCAGTCACTTCCACGCCATGGTCAGCGCCCAGGGGCGAGTGCCTTCCACTGAGGTGATCTCGGCGCGCCTGCAACCGGCGTCGGCGGCGGTCTGCGCCTGGCTGCAATTACCGGCACTGTCCAGCGTGATCCAGATCTGTCGAGCGCGGCGCATCGATGACCGGCTGGTGCTGTATGTGGAGCACTACCTGAACCCCAAGTACTTTCCACACATTCTCGACCTGGATTTGAACCAGTCGATCACCGAGCTCTATGCCCGGCATTACGACCTGCATTACGGGCGGGTGCGCTTCGAGATCGTGCCCACCTCATTGCAGCCGGAAGCGGCGGCGGCCTTGAAGGTGTCGGTGGGCAGCCCCGGGCTGCGCATCGCCCGGGTCAACTATGACCAGCATGAGCGGCTGATCGACTGTGATCTGGAGTTCTGGCGGCATGACGCAATTCACGTTGGCGTTGACGTTCTTTAGACGCCCGTACCGTTGGCCGGCAAGACGGCGCCTAAGGGGTCATTGCTTTTCCGGGGCGCTGCCGGGGGTGATCACCTGGATGCTCATGCGCGGGGTGGCCAGGTCCAGTCCGGCTTCGTCCAGGTGACGCTTGAGGGACAGGTTGAACGCCCGGGACACTTCCCATTGCTTGATCGGCGCGGTCTTGAAACGGGCCCGGAGGATGGCGCTGCCGGACTCGAAACTCTCCACTCCCTGGATCTCCAGGGGCGACCAGATGTTGCGTCGCTGCAAGGGGTCGGTACGCATCTTCTGGCCCACGTCGCGCATCAGCTTGATCGCGTCGTCGATCTCCATGTTGTAGGGAATCGCCACGCGAAAGATCGCGTAGCCGAACTCCCGGGAGTAGTTCTTGATGCTCTTGATTTCGCTGAACGGGATGGTGTGCACGATGCCGTCGATGTCCCGCAGGCGCACGGTGCGGATGGTCAGGCCCTCGACGGTGCCCAGGTGACCGCCGACATCCACGTAATCGTCGATGGCCAGGGAGTCTTCGATGATGATGAACAGACCGGTGATCAAGTCAGCCACCAGCGACTGGGCGCCGAAACCGATGGCCAGACCGATGACACCGGCACCGGCCAGCAGCGGCGTGACGTTCATGCCCATGTTGGCCAGGGCGACGATGGTGGCGATGATGAAAATCGCCACGAACAGCACGTTACGGATCAGCGGCATCATGGTCTGTGCGCGGGCGTTGGCCAGGCCCTTGCGCGAGCGGGTCAGCGCGTGATGCACCGCGGTGTCGCTCAAGATCCAGATCAGCCAGGCGAAGATCAGGGTGCCTGCGAGGCTGAACAGCTTGACGCTGACTTCATGGCCGTCGCCTTCGGTGAAGCGGATCAGCGACATACCCCAGACCCGCAGGCCCAGTTCGATGAACGCCAGCCATACCGCCAGGTGGGCCAGGGTATAGAAGAAGCTTTTCAGTCGTTCGGAGTACAGCGCATGGCGCTTGTGCCCACGCTGGGGCTTGAGGGCGTGGCGCCGTACCAGGCCGTTGATCACCATGCACAGCACCAGCAGCACCGTGCACAACAGTGACTGGCGCAGGGCCGTGCTGGTGTCGCCGGCGGAAACGAAGGTGGCGAACAGCGAAATGCCCACCAGCACCAGGGCGGGGAGGTACCAGAAGGTGCCAATGATTTCGATGGTGTCGCTCAAGGCGCGGCGGGTCAGGCGTCGCGCCAGCGGCTGGTTGCGGATCAGGTGCGCGATCGGCCGGCGAAAGCGCAGGATGAATACCCCGGTGGACAGCGCCGCCATGACATTGGCGAAAGTCGCTGCGGTATGGGCCAGGTGCTGGCCGAGGCTGGCCACCATCCGAGGGTCGCTCAGGGCCTCGCCGAACGCGGCGAAACTGCCGATCCACCACAGCGGTCGAAACGCCTGGCGGCGCAGGATATACAGGGCGCGATGACGATGCGGACCATCGAGGACGGAAAACGCCACCACACAGATCGCCGAAAAACAGGTGCCCACCACCAGGGCGTAGGCCAGGACCATGGCCAGGTCCTTGCCCAATGACGAGGGCAGGGAGTAGGTCATGTAGACGGTGATCAGCAGAGCGATCAGCCAGGGGCCGAGCTTGCGCAGGGCGAAGCGCAGCAAGTCCCAGGTCTTGGGGTGCTGGGGCAGTTCTTCGGTGAGACCGAAACGCAGGCGCACCCGGTGGCTGAGCCAGATCAGCGCCGCCGCCAGCAGACTCCAGACCATGAGAATCAGGGCAAAGGCAAAAATGATCGGTAGCCATTGGCTGGCTGGCAGCATCAACGCCGACAGTTCTTCCTGGGCTTGATCGAACTCGTCGGTCCAGCGGTTCAAGGGGCTATCAGCGCCGGAGAACTGTTTCTCCAGGCTCGACAGAGTGCCGCCGATCAGGCCGAGCACGCCTTCTTCAGTGGCGGGCTGGGCTTTTTTCGTGGCGTCCCGGAGCTTTTTCAGATCAGCCAGCAGCTTGGCGCGTTGCTGGTCGTTTTCCAGGGATTTGATCACCTCGTCCAAAGACTGCCCCAGGGGCTCTTCGGCCTGTGGTTGCGGTTTGCTCTGGTTGCCCAGCAGGCCCGGCAGGCCAACCGCCTGCGCACTGCTCAGGGGCAGGAAGGTCAGCAGGCAGACAAGCGCAAAGCAGGGCAGGGCGAAAAGACGAGCGAACACTGGGCGGTCAACCTCGGAGAAAATCGGATCGACCGAGTGTACGAGGCCGCCAAATTCAATGCGAGGGCGAGCGCGGCATTTATTCCGCCAGTTTGGCGAGGATTTTGTAAACCACAGTGCCGAGAATCAGCAGCATGCCGATCCACATGCTGAACACACCGAGGTTCTTGTCCCGGAAGTTGAAGCCGATGGCCAGGAGAATCATTCCCGTGAGAATCGGGATGAGCATGGAGTGGAACGCAGACATCGAGATCATGGCGACGGCCTTGTCAGGAAGAGTACTCATAAGTCTAGGTCGCTTTGCCGCGCCCCGGGTTGATGTGTATCAGAAACCGGCGGGGGCCCCTGAGGGGCGCCCGCGGTGACAATTCAGGGCAGTTCGTGGCTGGCGTAGAACGCGCTCAGCACCTTTACCAGGTGGGCCAGGTCATGGCTGCCACAGAGTTCACGGATCGAGTGCATGGCGAAGGTCGGCAAGCCGATGTCGACAGTGCGCACGCCCAGGTGGCTGGCGGTGATCGGGCCGATGGTCGAGCCGCAACCCATGTCGCTGCGCACCACGAAGCTCTGCACCGGGACTTCCTCGGCCATGCACAGATGGCGGAAGAAACCGGCGGTTTCGCTGTTGGTGGCGTAGCGCTGGTTGCTGTTGACCTTGATCACCGGGCCGGCATTGAGTTTCGGGCCGTGATTGGCGTCGTGCTTGTCAGCGTAGTTGGGGTGCACGCCGTGGGCGTTGTCTGCGGAAATCAGCAGCGATTTCTGGATGGTGCGGACGAACTCGTCGCCTTCGGGCAGCAGGCGGCGCAGGGTCTGTTCGAGCATCGGGCCATCGGCGCCGCAAGCCGAGCAGGAGCCGACTTCTTCATGGTCGTTGCACACCAGTACGCAGGTTTCCTCGCTGTCGGCTGTCAACAGTGCCTGCAACCCGGCGTAGCAGGACAGCAGGTTGTCCAGGCGTGCGCCGGCAATGAAGTCACCGTGCAGACCGATCACCGCGGCGCTCTGGGTGTCGTAGAAACTCAACTCGTAGTCGAGCACCACATCGGCGTTCAGACCGTGTTCGCGGGCCAGTTGGTCGGTCAGGACCGCGCGGAAATCCACCCGCTCATCGCCGGCGAACTGGGCAAGGATCGGCGGCAATTCGTTCTGCGCGTTGATCGCCCAGCCCTGATTGGCTTCACGGTTGAGGTGGATGGCCAGGTTGGGAATGATCGCGATGGGGGCCTTGAAGTCGATCAGTTGGCTTTCCACCTTGCCATCGCGGCGGAAGGTCACGCGGCCGGCCAGTGACAGGTCACGGTCGAACCAGGGAGCCAGCAGTGCGCCGCCATAGACTTCCACACCCAGTTGCCAGAAACCCTGGCGCTGCAGTTCAGGCTGAGGCTTGACCCGCAGGCAGGGGCTGTCGGTGTGGGCGCCCACCAGGCGGATGCCGCCTTGCAGGGGCGAATGCCGGCCCAGCTTGAAGGCGACGATGGAGGAGTCGTTGCGGGTGACGTAGTAGCGGCCGTTGGCTTCGGTGGTCCACGGCTCGCGCTCGTCGAGGCGCTGGTAACCTGCCGCTTCCAGACGTTGAACAAGGCTGGCAGTGGCATGGAAAGGGGTAGGGGAGGCCTTGAGGAAGTCGATCAGGCCTTGGTTCAACTCTTCGCGCATAAGTAGCTCCAGACAGCAGTGGCGCGAGTTTAACGTATAGCAGGGCACTGTAGGAGCCGGCTTGCCGGCGAAGCGGTTGTCGACCTGGGGGATGGTCGTCAGGGGGCCTTCGCCGGAAAACCCGCTCCTGCAGAACGCTGTCAGAAGGGCACGGGGCAATCGAAGCGCAGGCGCTCACCGGTCTGGGGATGAGTGAAGCTGAGCATGCTGGCATGCAGGCACAGCCTTGGCCAGGCGGCCAGGGCCTGCGGGTGGGCGTAGAGGCCATCGCCCAGTAGCGGGTGCCCGATGGACAGCATGTGTACCCGCAACTGATGAGAGCGGCCGGTGATGGGGGTCAGCTCGACCCGGCACCAGTCGCCGCAGCGCTCCAGCACTCGCCAGAAGGTCAGGGCGTGCTTGCCGAATTCGTGGTCCACCACATGCCGGGGTTTGGTTGGCGGGTCATAGCGCAAGGGCAGATCGATGCTGCCGCTGTCCAGTTCCGGCTGGCCCCAGCACAGGGCGGTGTAGGCTTTTTCGGTTTCGCGGTCATGAAACTGTCGCGACAGTTCGCGATGGGTGTCTGCGTCCCGGGCCAGGAGAATGATCCCTGAGGTTTCCCAATCCAGTCGGTGGACGATACGGGCTTCGGGGTAGCCATTTTCCTGCAGGCGAGTGATCAGGCAGTCCTTGTTGTCGTCGGCGCGACCGGGGACTGAAAGCAGCAGGGTGGGTTTGTTCACCACCAGGACGGCGGGGTCCTGATGCAGGATGTGGATATTCGACAACGGCATTAAAACAGCCTCGTAACAAACGCCAACGGCGGCTCGCCGACCTCAATGCTGTGCATGAGGTCAGCGAGCCGCCGTGGCTCCCGTCGGATCAATCAGCGATCAGGCAGGGTGATATTGAGTTCCAGGATCGAGCAACTGCCCTGGTTTTCCAGAGCGACGTGCACGTCGTCGGACCCGATATTGACGTACTTGCGGATCACTTCCACCAGTTCCTTCTGCAAGGCGGGCAAGTAATCAGGGGTGCTGCGCTGGCCGCGTTCATGCGCCACGATGATCTGTAGACGCTCTTTCGCTACCGACGCGGTGCTGACCTTTTTGCTGGCACGAAAGAAGTCAAAAAGATTCATTATCTACCTCCAAACAGGCGCTCGAAGAATCCCTTCTTCTCGACATCAAGGAACCGGTGTTCCACGGTTTTGCCCAGCAAACGATCGACTGCGTCGCTGTAGGCCTGGCCCGCATCGCTCTGGTCGTCGAGAATCACCGGCACGCCCTGGTTGGAAGCCTTGAGCACGGCCTGGGATTCCGGAATCACGCCCAGCAGGGTCACTGCGAGAATTTCTTTGACGTCTTCAACGCCAAGCATTTCGCCATTGCTGACGCGCTCCGGGTTGTAACGGGTCAACAGCAGGTGCTCCTTGATCGCGTCTTCGCCTTTTTCGGCGCGGCGGGATTTGCTGGCCAGCAGGCCGAGCATACGGTCGGAGTCGCGGACCGAAGAGACTTCAGGGTTGGTCACGACAATCGCTTCGTCGGCGAAGTACATGGCCAAGTGGGCGCCTTTCTCGATACCGGCTGGGGAGTCGCAGACCACGAACTCGAAGGTTTCCTTGAGTTCCATCAGGACTTTTTCCACGCCTTCCAGGGTCAGCGCGTCTTTGTCGCGTGTCTGGCTGGCGGCCAGTACGTAGAGGTTTTCCAGGCGCTTGTCTTTGATCAGGGCTTGCTGCAGGTTGGCTTCGCCATTGACCACGTTGACGAAGTCATACACCACGCGACGCTCGCAACCCATGATCAGGTCGAGGTTACGCAAGCCGACGTCGAAGTCGACGATGACTGTTTTGTGACCGCGCAGAGCGAGGCCGGTACCGATAGCGGCGCTGGTGGTGGTTTTACCCACACCACCCTTGCCGGATGTAACCACGAGAATCTTGGCCAAGGTGTTTCACCCCTAAGGAAAAAGGACTTTTAGCCCCTGAAAAACATCTCTTGAAAACTACTGCAGTCGGACAGCCTTGGCTGGAGCTCGGTCAGCGGCAGGGTTTATCGTCGATAAACTCTGCTGATTGCCAATTTCCTACTTCGTTTGAGCCGTAATCGCTACGTTTTAGAGATGCTTGGAAAATGCGGCAGTATCCGTTAAAGACGTGTGATGTTCAACACGTCACCCGACAGGCTGACCTGGACTCCAGAGCCCCACAAAGGGTCGCGCCGCAGGTCTTCGGAAACCTTGTACTGACCGGCGATGGAGATCAGTTCAGCGCTCAATTGCTGACAGAAAATCCGTGCCTTGGTGTCACCTTTGACGCCAGCCAGCGCCCGACCACGCATTGGGCCGTATACATGGATATTGCCATCGGCGAGAAGTTCCGCGCCGGGGCTGACCGAGGACACCACGACCAGATCGCCACCTTGGGCGTAGATCTGCTGTCCGCCGCGTACTGGCGAAGTGATGATGCGGGTCGGTTTCACGGTTGGTTCAGGCGGCTTTTCCGGTACTTTCTTGACCTCGCTTTCCGGCGGATCGAGGGGGCGCTCCCGGGCACCGGAAGGTGGCAGCACTGGCAGATCGACGGCAATGGCCGCTGCAATGTCTTCAATCCGGCTGGCGCGGATCGCCAGGGTGCGCAGACCGTGCTGGCGGCAGACACGCATCAGCCCGGGCAGATCCACCGAGCCCTCGGCAGCAGGCAGCTTGTCCAGCGCCAGTACCAGTGGCGCGTTGCTGAAGAAGTTTGGCGCCTGGGCGACCTTCGCGGCCAGTTGGCGATCGAGGCCTTCAAGGTCGTTGCGGGCCAGTTCCAGCACCGTGATGGCGAGCATGCTGCCCTTTAACTGGAACACAGGATCTTGGTCTAGCGATTCGGTTTGGCTCATGGTCTGCAGAAGGCGGCTTGTCACTAAAAGTGCCGAGACTTATAACGAGATCGCCCGCGCCCCGCAAGCCAGGTCGAACCGATGTAGAATGCGCGACCTTGTTGTCTGTCCCGGAATCTGTAATGGATCGCCCGCGTTTTCGAGCTGCATTCTTGTCTCCACGTTTCTGGCCGCTGTGGCTGGGACTTGGCGTGTTATGGCTGATCGTCCAGCTGCCTTATCCCGTGCTCCTGCAAATCGGTCGCGCCCTGGGGGCGTTGATGTACCGAGTAGCCGGCGATCGACGGTCTATCGCCCGACGCAATCTGGAGCTGTGTTTCCCGGAAAAATCCGCCGCAGAGCGCAAGCGCCTGCTCAAGGAAAACTTCGCCTCCACCGGGATCGCCTTCTTCGAAATGGCCATGAGCTGGTGGTGGTCCAGGCAGCGTCTGGCGCGCCTGGCCCATGTCGAAGGCCTGGAACACCTCAAGCAGGCCCAGCGCGAAGGTCATGGGGTGATTCTCATGGCCCTGCACTTCACCACCCTGGAAATTGGCGCGGCGCTGCTGGGGCAGCAGCACACCATCGATGGCATGTATCGCGAGCACAAGAACCCGCTGTTCGATTTCATTCAGCGTCGTGGCCGCGAGCGACACAACCTGGATTCCCTGGCCGTGGAGCGAGAGGACGTGCGCGGCATGCTCAAGCTGCTGCGTTCCGGACGGGCCATCTGGTATGCACCGGACCAGGACTATGGCGCCAAGCAGAGCCTGTTCGTGCCGTTGTTCGGCATCCAGGCGGCTACCGTGACCGCCACCAGCAAGTTCGCCCGCCTGGGCAAGGCGCTGGTCGTGCCTTTCACCCAGGAGCGCCTGGCCGATGGCAGTGGCTATCGCCTGGTGATTCATGCACCCCTGACGGATTTTCCCGGTGCCACTGAAGAAGAGGATTGCCTGCGGATCAATCAGTGGGTGGAAAGTGCGTTGCGCGCCTGTCCCGAGCAGTACCTCTGGGCCCATCGACGCTTCAAGAGCCGGCCGCCGGGCGAGCCCAAGCTTTACAAGAAGCGCGGTTGACCGCCTGGCATTGATTGCCGGATCTTGTGCGCCACGGATGGAGTGAGTAGATGAGTGTTGCGCAACCGATCACAGGTTTGATTCTTTCCGGCGGCGGTGCCCGTGCCGCCTATCAGGTGGGCGTGCTGGCGGCGATTGCCGAACTGTTGGGGCCTGGGGCGCGAAATCCGTTCCCGGTAATCGTCGGTACTTCTGCCGGGGCCATCAACGCGGTCAGCCTGGCCAGTGGGGCCACGGATTTTCCCGCGGCAATCGAACGCCTCACGGCATTCTGGCGCAGCTTTCGCAGCGATCAGGTGATGCGCAGCGATTGGCCGGGAGTGATTCGCCAAGCCAGTCGTTTTGTCGGCCACAGCCTGTTGGGGCTTGGTGCTCAGGTGCCGGTGGCGCTGATCAACAACTCGCCGCTACGCGACCTGCTCAATCAGCACATGCATCTTTCGGGCATCAACCAGGCCATTTCCCAAGGCCAGCTGCATGCGGTAGCGGTGACGGCCTTCGGCTACGAATCCGGACAGGCGGTGACTTTTTATCAAGGTGGCGGGGTCATCGATCCCTGGTTGCGTCATCGGCGCATCGGCGTTCCCATTCAGCTGACGGTGGACCACCTGCTGGCCAGCGCGGCGATTCCCTTGCTGTTCGCGCCAGTGAAGCTCGACCAGGAGTATTTCGGTGACGGTGCCGTGCGCCAGTCGGCGCCCATCAGCCCGGCGTTGCACCTGGGGGCCAGCCGCGTGCTGGTGGTGGGTGTCAGTGGCAACCCGCGGGGCAATGATCCAGACGCCACTCTGCAGCGTTCTTACACCGGGCAGCAGCCGACTCTGGCGCAGATCGGTGGCCATATGCTCAACAGCACCTTCATTGACAGCCTGGAAAGCGATATCGAACTGCTGGAGCGGCTCAATCATTTCAGTCGGCTGTTACCTGGCAGTGCGGCGGATCGCGGCTTGGGTATCGCGCCGGTGGAAGTGCTGGTGATTGCCCCGAGTCAGCCGATCGACGAAATAGCGGCGCGGCACCGGCAGGAGTTGCCAGCTGCACTGCGCTTGTTCCTGCGCGGACCGGGGGCAACCCGGACCAGTGGTGCCGGGGTCCTGAGCTATTTGCTGTTCGAGGCGTCGTATTGCAGCGAGTTGATCGA
Organism: Pseudomonas sp. RC4D1; assembly: GCF_018390395.1. NCBI lineage: Bacteria > Pseudomonadati > Pseudomonadota > Gammaproteobacteria > Pseudomonadales > Pseudomonadaceae > Pseudomonas > Pseudomonas sp. RC4D1. Next base: position 1,294,226 of record NZ_JAHBAW010000002.1, on the reverse strand, counting down.
ACTGGGGCGCAGTGACGCCCTGGCCAAGGGCGAGGAGTTGGCGCGGTTTCTGGGCCTTAAGGGTTGATGCCCGGGCTCAGCCGATGAGCCCGGGATTTTCGCAGCCTGAGGTCAGTAAGGCAGGTAGTCCTGGATGAACTGGCGGATCACACCGATAAAATCCTCGTCCGCGGTAAAACCCAACTCGCTGGCATACCTGGCACTGAAGGCTCCCGGCCAGGAGCCGACGATGCGTTCGATCCTGGCGTCCGGGCGTAGCTGAATACGCTGGGCAACTTCGTCTCCGGCCACTTCCCGCAGCGCGTCGATCATCTGCGCCACGGTCAGCGACAGACCGGGCATGTTGATCACTCGGCCCTGACTCAAGCACTCTGCGGCCAGCTCATGACCATGGATCAGGTTGGCAATGGCCTGGGCTGGAGACATCAACCAGAGTCGGGTATCCAGGGCCACCGGGCAGACGCTGGCCTGGCCGCTGAGGGGTTCGCGGATGATACCGCTGGCGAAGCTGGACGCCGCCAGGTTCGGTTTGCCTGGCCGCACCACGATGGTGGGCATGCGCAGGCTGCGACCATCGACGAAGCCGCGTCGGCTGTAATCGGCGAGCAGCAGGTCATTCATGGCTTTCTGGGTCCCGTAGGAGCTTTGCGGAGCCCAGACCTGATCATCGTCGACGTTCTCCGGCAGTTGCCCACCGAAAACGGCCACAGAACTGGTCATCACCCACTTTGGGCTGGAGCCCAGCTGGCGCACCCGTTCCAGCAGACCTTGGGTCGCACTGAAGTTGACCCGCATGCCCAGTTCGAAATCGCCTTCCGCCTGGCTGGAGACCACGGCGGCCAGGTGAAAGATGCTATCGGTGTCGGCGTCGATCAGTTTGGCCAGCACCTGTTCATCGCTAATGTCTCCTTCCTTGACCTGCACCCGTGGGTCATCGAGGCCCTGCACGGGCTCCCGGTCAAATGCGGTAATGCGCTTGATGGGCTGCAATTGGCCGTGACGGTCGGTCAGTGTGCCCCGTTGCAGCAAGGCTTCGATCAGCCGCCGTCCGAGAAAGCCGGCCGCGCCGGTGACAAGAATATTCATGAGTGGCTCCAAGTGTTCAGCGATTGACGAGTTTTCCGGGAATCTTGAAGACCAGCAGGGCGCCGATGAACAACGCGCTGGCCATGACGTACATGCCGATGGTGGTGCTTTGGGTCAGGTCTTTGAGAAAGCCCATCAGGTAGGGCGAGACAAAGCCGGCGAGGTTGCCCCAGGAGTTGATCAAGGCAATGCCGGCGGCGGCCGCGGTGCCGCCGAGAAAGGCCGTGGGCAGGCTCCAGAACAGCGGCAGGGTGCTGAAGGCGCCCATGGCCCCCAGGGTCAGGCCGATCATCGATACCGTGAAGTTGTCGCTCCAGGTGGCGGAAATCATCAGGCCGATACCGCCAAGCACGGCGGTCAGCGCCAAATGCCAGCGGCGTTCGCGCAACCGGTCGGCGCTGCGGGAGATCAGCACCATGGTCAGCGCTGCCGCGGCATAGGGAATCGCCGTGAGCATGCCGACCTCGAACACGTCGCTGACGCCGGCCTGGCGAATCAGCGAGGGCAGCCAGAAGCCAACGGTGTAGAAGCCGGCGATCATGCAGAAATAGATGGCGGTCAGCAGCCAGATCCGGGGTTGCCCGAACACTTGCCTGACGCTGTGAACCTGATGGCCGTCGGCCTCGGCCTCGATTCGGGCCTGCAGCAGGTTTTTTTCTTGGCGGGTCAGCCAGCCCGCGTCGGCGATACGGTCGCTGAGGCAGTAGATCACCAGGCCGCCCACCAGGATCGAGGGCAAGCCTTCGAGGAAGAACATCCATTGCCAGCCTGCAAAGCCCTGGTGGCCATTGAGGGCACTCATGATCCAACCGGACAGCGGCGCGCCAATCAACCCCGAAAGCGGTACCGCGGTAGCGAACAGGGCGTACATCTTGCCGCGGCGGTTGGAAGGGAACCAGTACGACAGATAGAGGATGACCCCCGGATAGAACCCGGCCTCGGCGATGCCCAACAGAAAGCGCATCACATAGAAGGAGGTAGGGGTGCTGACGAAAGCCATGCACGAGGAAATGATGCCCCAACTGATCATGATGCGAGCGATCCACAGGCGCGCACCGACCCGATGCAGGATCAGGTTGCTGGGAATTTCCACCAGAAAGTAGGCGATGAAGAAAATCCCCGCGCCCAGTCCGTAGACCGCTTCGGAAAATTGCAGGTCTTCGGACATCTGCAACTTGGCGAAGCCGACGTTGACTCGATCCAGGTAGGCCACCAGGTAGCACAGCAGCAGCAACGGCAGGATGCGCCAGGCGACTTTGCGATAAGCCAGGTCTTCAAAGGAGGCGGTGGGGGAGCGGGCGGCAGTTTGCGACAGTGATTCAGTCATGTCTTTACCCATCCTTTTTTCTTGTATCTGGGTGATTTTGTTTTTATCGGACTTGCTGAGGTGTCTTAGATATCATAATACATCATACGAATTCAACGGCCGGATACCGAGCGGGACGGCGTGCATGAAATGCAGTACCGTTAGTCACTTTGAATACAGAGATACTCATGTCCAAGCCTGACAACTCTTCCCTCGCCGTCGATTCCCTGGCGACGCTCAAGGATGCGGCCAAGGGCACCCTGGCGGATCAAGTGACTGCGGCACTCAAGGCGCATATCGCCAGTGGCGAGGCCCTGCCGGGTTCGCGGCTGCCCACCGAGCCGGTTATGTGCGAGCGTTTCGGGGTCAGCCGTACGGTCATCCGCGAGGCGATTTCGCGCTTGAAGTCGGCCGGGCTGGTGGAGGTGCGCCAAGGTAGCGGCACCGTGGTCAGCGAGGGCGCGCATATCAAGGCCTTCACTATCGATCTGGATGTACGCGGGTCGATCGAGGCTGTGCTCCGAGTGACCGAACTGCGACGTGGTATCGAGGGCGAGGCGGCGGCGCTGGCGGCGCAGCGGCACACCCCCGAACAACTGCAGGCGATCCATCAGGCATTGCTGGCCATCGATGTGGCCGAGCAGGCCGGCCAGGACGGCGTGGAGCAGGACCTGGCGTTTCACTTGTCGATTTCCCAGGCCACCGGCAATCCGCTGTATCCCTCATTGCATGAGTTCATTGCCCAGTTCATCAAGGAGGCGATCCGCATTACCCGTTCCAATGAGGAGCGGCGCCGGGATCTGGCGCACTCGGTGCGCGATGAGCATTTCGCGGTCTATGGGGCCATCGCCGCGCGTGATGTCGAAGGGGCGCGGCAAGCAGCGCTGAGCCACATCCACAATGCGGTGGAACGGCTCAAGAGTGCCGATCCGTCATTCTGGCGGGACTCCGGATCACGTCTTGCCTGATAGGCAGCGTCGCGCTGGCCCATCAGTCTGAGTGGCCGGCCCTCATCGGAACATGAGGGCCGGCCGTCTCAGGGGGTATCAGAAGTGGTATTTGACCAACAGGCTGGCGGTGTCCTGGTTGGTCTCGAAGTTACGCGAATCCTTGATGCCGTATTTGTTCTTCCAGTAGTCGTACTCGAAACCGACGTACAGCTGCTTGGCGCCCCAGTTCAGTGCCTTGCCCAAGTCATATTTGATCTGTGGGTTGAAGTGCAGGTTGGCGTGGTAGGTGCCCTTGGCGTTCTGGTCGTTGTCCACCACCCAGTCCATGAAACCGTCGATCAGGATGTCCGAGCGGCCCACGGGAATGGTGTAGGACCACACCGGAGTGATCTGCCAGACGTTGTCACCCGCGCGGCTGCCTTCGGTGTGGCGCTGGTAGAAGTTCAGCTGGAAGTAGTCGAAGCCCGGTACTGCCAGGTCGAAGCCCGGGCCGATCAGGTAGGACTCATTGTCGCCTTCGCCGAATTCGTAAGTGAACGCCAGGAGCACGTCCTTGATCGGGCCGAATTCCAGTTTCTGGTCGAAGATCTTGCCGAACGACAAGCGTGGCGAGAACTCGCCGTAGTAGGTGTCCGGGCCGACATTGCCGTCTTCCTTGCCGTTGTAGAAGATGCGGTCGAGGAAGAAGAAATTGTCCCCGTACTTCCAGGCGTCGGCGTGTTCGAAGGTGACCGTCTGTTGAATCTGCGGGTTGACTTCGAAGTTCTTGCCATACAAGTAAGTCAGGCTGTTGTTCTGCCATTGCAACAGGTCGCCAGCCACGGCCTGCCCCCCGGCCAGCAGGCTGGTGGCCAACATCAGGCTCTTGCACATCGATTTCATTCGGTTGCTCCCAAGTAGGTAGTTCCACGTTTTTTTGGCTTGACGCTCTGGTGTGGCGCCTTTTTTCTTTGCTGTAAAAAACCATCCGATCGGTCAGCTTTGTTGCTTTTAGCAAGAGCTGAGCCAAGGCCGAAAAAAAGCAAAAAACTCCCGTCCAGCTGTAGCGATACAGCCGGGCGAGAGTGTTTTCGCGATATTTTCGGGCGCCTTGTTACCTGTCCAGGCCGGGATAAGTTGGCTCTTGGGTCAGGTTTTTCATCCGGGCTTTTTTTTAGACCAGATTTGCGCGGCCGCGGAGAATACTGGCTCTCACGGCAGGGCTCAAGTGCGCCGCAACGGCGCACTTGCAACCACTTTGGGGCAGGCCGGCCGACCATATCAGGCAGGTATCCGCAATGAAGGGCAATAGCCGGGCAATGATCGCTGGCCATCGGGGAGCTGGGCCGGCGACGATGGCCGTGGAGCGGCCACCGCCAGAGGGGCTTGGGCAGGCTGCATAGGAGTGCTCCCTGTTTGTTTTTATTGTCAAGGCGCGGCGTCTGTGGGCAGCGCTCGGTCCTGGGGGCCGAGCGCCGCATTCAAGCGTGAACGGTGCAGCAGCACCCGGGCGCCGAACCGGCGCCCGGGGGGCGGCTCAATGCTGATGAGCGTGGTGGGCGCTGTTGGCCGCGCGCTCGCTGCCGCCGAGGATGTTGAACAGCAGGTTCAGCACCAGGGCGCTCAAGGTCGCCATGGCAATGCCGCTGTGGGTGATGGGGCTCATCCACAGCGGCAGGTGGGCAAAGAACTCCGGGCGGACCACGGGAATCAGGCCCATTCCGATGCTCACAGCCACCAGCAACTGATTGCGGCGGTCAGCGATGTCGGCTTCCTGGAGGATCTTGATCCCGGTGGCGGCCACCATGCCGAACATGGCGATGGCTGCGCCGCCCAGTACCGCTGGAGGAATCGAGGCCACCAGGAACGCCGCCTTGGGCAGCAGGCTGAGGATGATCAGCAGGCCACCGGCGACGATGGTCACGGAACGGCAGCGCACCCCGGTCATCTGCACCAGGCCGATGTTCTGGGCGAAGGAAGAGTGGGTGAAGGTGTTGAGGAACCCGGCGAAGAACGACGCCCCGGCATCACACAGCAGGCCGCGGCGCAGCATGCGCGGGGTGACCTCCTGGCCGGTGATCTTGCCCAGGGCCAGGAACATCCCGGTGGACTCGACGAAGATGATCACCACCACCAGGCACATGGACAGGATGGGGGCAAGATGGAACTGCGGCATGCCGAAGTGCAGCGGCGTGACCACCTGCAGCCAGGGCGCCTGGGCCATGCCACTGAGGTCAACCATGCCGATCAGGCCGCAGAGGATGTAGCCCAGGCCCATGCCGATCAGCACGGAAATATTGACCCAGAAGCCACGCATGAAGCGATGGATCAACAGGATAGTGCCCAGCACCAGCGCGGCGATAGCCAGGTAGATGGGGGACCCGAATTGCGCGGCAGCGCTGCCGCCGCCGGCCCAGTTCACCGCCACTGGAAACAGTGACAAACCGATCGAGGTGATGACCGTCCCAGTGACCAGGGGCGGGAAGAAACGCACCACCTTGGACATGAACGGCGCAATCAGCATGCCGAAGAACCCTGCGGCGATGGTTGCACCGAAAATCCCCTGCATGCCGATCCCGGGCATGCCGGCCATGGCCACCATGCTGCCGACGGCGGCGAAGCTGGCCCCCATCATCACCGGCATGCGAATGCCCATGGGGCCGATGCCCAGCGACTGGACGATGGTGGCGATCCCCGCTACCAGCAGGTCGGCATTGATCAGGAAGGCGATTTCTTCACGACTCAGGCCCGCGGCCTGTCCGATGATCAGCGGCACCGCAATTGCACCGCCGTACATCAGCAGAACGTGTTGCAGACCGACCAGGATCAGTTGCAAGAAGGGCAGACGCTGAATGGCGGGCGCATCGGGGACGCACTGTTCGGATGAATCGGACATGCAACACCTCGGATCTTTTTATTCTTGTGATTTAACCGCTGCGTCTTTACGCGCAGCGTGTCTGCAACGGGCGAAGCTTGAGCGGCTGATGGCAATCAAGCCCGCCCCTACAGATGAGTCCGGTTCTGTAGGGGCGAGCTTGCTCGCGAATCGGCCCGGCGACAGGCGCTGATCAGTTGGTCTGGGCGCCCTGGGCAATCCAGGCACCGATCAGTTCACGTTCCTGTTGGGTCATCTGCGTGATGTTGCCCAATGGCATGATCTGACTGGCGACGGACTGGGCCTGGATACGTGCGGCTTGCAGGCGGATCTGTTCCGGGGTATCGAACATCACCCCGGCCGGTGCCGTGCTGAACAGGGGGCTGGTGGGCTTGGCCGAATGGCAAACCGTGCAGCGCTCCTGGATCACGTTATGCACCTTGTCGAAGGATGGCCCGGCATTGGATGCCTGTGCCGGACTTGCCGCTGGAGCCGCCGGGGCTTCTGCGCTGGCTGGCGCCGCGGGTTTGGCGCCACCGCCCAGCGCGGTTTCCGGCAGGGGCTGGTACTCGATCTGGCCGGCGGCCTTGGCTACTTCGGGGGCGCTGGGAGCTGGCGTCGGACCCGTCACGTAAGCCAGGCAGATCATGCCCAGTGCAGCAACGGGCAGGGTCCAGGCGAACTTGTGGCTGTCATGCCGGGTGTTGAAGTAGTGACGTACCAGCACCGCCAGGACCGCGATCCCGGCCAGGATCAACCAGTTGTACTGGCTACCGTAGGTGCTCGGGAAGTGGTTGCTGATCATGATGAACAGCACAGGCAGGGTGAAGTAGTTGTTGTGACGCGAACGCAGCAGGCCCTTGGCCGGCAGGGTCGGGTCCGGTGTGCGGTTTTCCGCGATCGCCGCCACCAGTGCGCGCTGGGCCGGCATGATGATGCGGAACACGTTGCCCACCATGATGGTGCCGATGATGGCGCCCACATGCAGGTATGCGCCACGGCCGCTGAACACTTTGCTGAAACCGTAAGCGGCGGCAATCAGCAGAACGAACAGGATGAAGCCGAGCAGGGCAGGTTTCTTGCCCAATGGCGAATCGCAGAGGAAGTCATAGACGAACCAGCCGGCAATCAACGCGCCGATACCGATGGCCACGCCTTCAGGACCGGTCAGGCCGCTGCCGGGGGCAACCAGGTAGAGCATCGGGTTGTAGTAGAACACCAGGCACAGCAGGGCAATCCCCGACAGCCAGGTGAAGTAGGCTTCCCACTTGAACCAGTGCAGGTTCTCCGGCATCGAGGGCGGGGCCAGTTTGTATTTTTCCAGGTGATAGATACCGCCACCGTGAATCGCCCAGAGGTCGCCGGACAGGCCGTCCTTGGGGTTGACGCGATTGAGGTTGTTCTCCAGCCAGACGAAATAGAACGATGCGCCGATCCAGGCCACACCAGTGATCATATGTACCCAACGCACGCTCAGGTTGAGCCATTCCAACAGATGTGCTTCCACAGTCTTTACCTCTTGCCTGTCACCCTTGTTGTCGGGTGATCAGACCTTCTCTTATTGGTGGGGGGCGAGGATCAAACACTCATCCTCTTTGAAGAAATGCTCATCGCAGTTATTGCCTTTGCCACTGCGATCAACCACCAGGAAGTCATCCCGCTTTTCGATCGTCAGCACCGGGTGGTGCCAGACGCCGCGATGGTAATTGATGCCCTGCCTGCCATTACTGACGAAGGCGCGGACCAAGCCTGATACAGGTTCATCGCCAAGTGGCGCGACCACGATCAGAAAGGGGTTGCCGAGCAGCGGAATGAAGGCCTGGCTGCCCAGCGGATGGCGTTCCAGCATGCGGATGGTCAACGGCATTTCCAGCGCGTCGGCGCGGAAGATGCTGATGATCGCCTGGTCCTCCGGCTGGGCGGTTTCAACCGTTGCCAGGCGGTGGAAGCGCATGGTCGAACCATTGTTGATCATGAAGTGATCACTGCCGTCGGTTTCGATCACGTCACCGAAAGGGGCGAAGGCTTCTTTGCTCAGGGGTTCAATCATCAATGTGCGCATGCTGTTCTTCTTATCTTGAGTGTGTTTTGTCTGTTTTGCGGTCATCGCGAGCCAGCTTGCTCCAACAGGTGCGGGCTGGCCTGCGATGGGGGACGTCCTATTTCGCGACCTTGCCCAGGAGGCGCAAGCGGCTGACGCCACCGTCCGGAAACACGTTCAGGCGGATATGGGTGATCGGCCCCAGGGCTTTGATCTGCTCGACAAAGCTGTGCTCGGCATGCATTTCCAGCTTCTGGCTGGGTAGCAGTTCACGCCAGAACAGGCTCTGGGTTTCGATCTGGCTGTCGGTGCCGCCCTTGACGAATGCGCCCTGGATCGAGCAGCTGTCCGGGTAGTTGCCCTTGAAGTGCAGGGTGTCGACGATGATCTTCTCGATTTCGCCGGCGTGGCCCAGGGCGACGATCACCCAGTCATTGCCGGGAGTGCGACGGCGGGCCGTTTCCCAGCCGTCGCCCATGTTGATGCCGCGGCCCGGGTTGAGGAGGTTGCCCATGCGTCCGAAGTGTTCGTCGGAACAGGCCAGGGCACGACCGCCGTTAAGGGCCGCAGCCAGGTCGACTTGTTCGTTGTCACCGATGGCCGACCAGTCGCGGTACGGCGTACCGTAGACCCGCAGGCGCGCTACACCGCCATCCGGATAGATATTGAAGCGCAGGTGACTGAAGGGCTGGTCGTTGTTGATCTCGTGGTAGTGATGGCTGTTGCCTTGCAGCTCGACAGCAGACAGCACTTCGACCCACTGGGTGTCTTCGCCAGGTTCACCTTCGCTGAGGAAGCAGGCTTCCAGGGACGCCGATGGCGGGAAGTTGCCGGTGAAGAACGAGGTGTCGATGTCCACGCCCTTGATCGAGCCAGGCACGCCCAGGCGGATCACTGCGCTGTCGTAGCCTTCGAAGCGCTTGCGACGGGATTCCCAGCCATCCATCCACTTGCCGTTGTCATCGAACACGCCTTCCTTCCAGACAGCCGGGGTTGGCTGGAACAGCCGGTTTGCGTCAGCGAACCAGTCATCGGTGACCGAGATGATCTTGGTGCCCAGGCGCGCATCGGCCAGGTTGACGAACTTCTCGAAAGGGGCGGCGTAAGCTTTCATTCTTCTTGTCTGCCTTGAAATAGGTGGCTTGGGATGCACGTAGAACCGGGAGTGGCGCGAGGGCATCCAGGTTCTCGGGGCTATCCTCAGGAGCGGGTCGCTACAGGGTCAGCAATCTGAACAATGCAATCTTGTTGATCTCTGCCAGCGCGCACTTGAACTCAGTGTCCACCGAGTTGTGGATGCGCGTTTCGAACGCGGCGAGAATCTGGTGCCGGTTGCTGCCTTTCACCGCCATGATGAAGGGAAACTTGAACTTGGCCTTGTAGGCATCGTTCAGCTCGGTGAACCGTTGGAACTCTTCGGCTGTGCATTGGTGAATACCGGCGCCAGCCTGTTCGTTGGTGCTGGCTTCAGTCAACTGGCCCTGGACCGCGGCTTTGCCAGCCAGATCCGGGTGAGCGTTGATCAGTGCCAACTGGCTGGCGTGATCGGCGCTCAGCAGGATATCGCTCATGCGCTGGTGCAGGCCTTCAATCTGGTCGACGGAGGCGTCAACACCCAGGTCGTAGGCTCTTTCAGCCACCCATGGCGAATGTTCATAGATGTCGGCGAAAGCCTCGACGAAGGCTTCACGGCTCAGGGTCGATGGCTTGAGGCTCTGGAAAGCAGTCATTTCGCCGCTCCCTGGTAAGGATGGGTCTGGTGCCAGTGGCGGGCGATATCGACACGACGGGTGAACCACACCTGTTCATGGCCTTTGACGTATTCGATGAAGCGCTTGAGGGATGCCAGGCGGGCCGGGCGACCGATCAGTCGACAGTGCAGGCCGATGGAAAGCATCTTCGGGGCTTCGGCACCTTCGGCGTAGAGCACATCGAAGGCATCTTTGAGGTAATGGAAGAAGTCGTCGCCCTTGTTGAAGCCCTGGACCTGAGTGAAACGCATGTCGTTGGTATCCAGGGTGTAGGGGATGACCAGATGCGCCTTGCCGGTGGGGTTGTTGGGTTCCCAGTAGGGCAGGTCGTCGTCGTAGGTATCGCAGTCATAGAGGAAGCCGCCTTCCTCCATTACCAGACGTCGGGTGTTCGGGCCGGTACGGCCGGTGTACCAGCCCAGTGGGCGTTCACCGGTGATTTCGGTAAGGATGCGGATCGCCTCGAGCATGTGCTCGCGTTCCTGGGCTTCGTCCATGTACTGGTAGTCGATCCAGCGGTAGCCGTGGCTGCAGATCTCATGGCCGGCCTCGACCATGGCGCGGATCAAGTCCGGATGGCGCTGAGCAGCCATGGCTACGGCAAAGATGGTCAGCGGAATGTCGAATTCCTTGAACAGCTTGAGGATCCGCCAGACGCCGGCGCGGCTGCCATACTCGTACAGCGATTCCATGCTCATGTTGCGCTCGCCCTGCAGCGGCTGCGCCGAAACCATTTCCGACAGGAACGCTTCCGATTCCTTATCGCCATGAAGGATGTTGCGTTCGCCGCCTTCTTCGTAATTGAGCACGAAGGACAGGGCGACACGAGCATTGCCTGGCCAGTGAGGATGAGGGGGGGTAGAGCCATAACCGATCAGGTCGCGAGGGTAGTCAGCGCTCACTGCAGTCTTCCTTCTTGTTCGTGATAACGGTGGCGTGGCGGAACCTGAAGCCGGAAACCCAGGTGAGCGTCACTGCGATGGACTGATTGTATACAAGTTTATATTCACTTTGTAAGCCTGATTTTTTGCATTTTTCTGCTTTTGTCGCTATGGCCTGCACCTGCAAGAAACTTGCCTATATGGTCAGCTAATGGATCGCAAGTCGTCTGCTGCTGTGGTGTTGAGGTCAATTCACAGGCTTCCGGGTATAGCGCTACCGGAGTGAATATTTGTGATTATTATTGTGTACAATTTTTTTGAAAAGTGTCTTAATCATGGCCTCGCCGCAGCTTTTCACCCGCCGAAACGCTGTGGCCCTCTTTCAATCACTGACTCCGGGAGGCGCGAGGCCTGGGTGCACCAGTTGTGACAGGCACGCAGAATCAATGGGACGTTTGACTACACACGTTTTGGACGCCGCACATGGCTGCCCTGGCAGCGCTATCAAGGTCGAGCTGTATCGGGTTGAAGGGGCGCAGATGGAGTTGGTCGCCAGCACCCTGACCAACAGCGATGGCCGTTGCGATGCGCCGCTGCTGCAGGGCGATGACTACCGTTCCGGGGTTTACCAACTGCATTTCCACGCTGGCGATTACTACCGCGCCCGGGGTGTACAACTGCCACAGCCGGCGTTCCTTGATGTAGTCGTGCTGCGGTTCGGTATCAGTGCCGAGCAGGAGCATTACCACGTGCCGCTGCTGATCTCGCCGTACAGCTATTCGACCTACAGAGGAAGCTAGGACTTTCCCCCCAAGAATCCTGCGCAAATAGCTTCTTTGGTCCTTGCCCGCTCACACTGCGGGCTTTTTTTCGCCGGTTGTAAAGTCGTCGCCGGCAAGCCAGCTCCTGGCTGAGCGGTGCAGGAAACGGCTTGCCGGCGAAACGCTCAACGGCTCAACAGGGATGCGGCTCCAGCTCCCGTGAACAGCCCGGCACTGATGCGATTGAACCAGCTTTGGCCCTTGCCGCTGCGCAAGTAATGCGCGGCGCCATGGGCACCGAGGCCGTAGGCCAGCTTGCAGGTCAGGTCCAGTAGGGTCCAGGTGGCGACCATGATCAGCAGTTGCGGTAGGAAGGGCTGCTGGGCATTGAGAAACTGTGGCAGGAACGCGGCGAAGAACAGAATGTCCTTCGGGTTGCTGGCTCCCAGGACAAAGGCGCGTCCGAACAGTGCACGAAAGCGCGGTTTCAGTGCGACTTCCGGTACCACCGCGCCGTGGGAAAGCTGCCGCGATTGCTGCCAGCTCTGCCAGGCGAGGTAGAACAGATAGAGGGCGCCGACGATCTTCAGGGCGCTGAACAGTTGCTCCGAAGCCAGCAGCAGTGCGCCCAGGCCCAGCGCGGATGCGCTCAACAGGCAGATCGAGGCCAGGACCCCGCCGAGAAAGGCCGGGTATGAGCGGCGCAGGCCATAGTTCAGGCTGTTGCTGATCATCAGCAACGACAAGGGACCCGGAATCAGGATCACTACCAAGGTAGCGCCACTGAACAGCAGCCAGGTTTCCAGACTCATTACATTCTCCCAATACACAAAAACCCCATCCGAAGGGATGGGGCGGGTGAGAGCAGGTGCGGCTTACAAGAAAATGAACTTGGCGATGAAGATCGCACACAGCACATACAGGCTGATGGAAATTTCCTTGTGCTTGCCCGTTCCTGCCTTTAGTACCACATAGGTGATGAAACCCAGGGCAATGCCATCGGCGACGGAAAAGGTCAGGGGCATCATGATTGCCGTGACAATCGCCGGAATGCTGTCGGTGGCTTCGTCCCAGTTGATATGGGCCATGCCGCCCATCATCAGCATCGCAACGTAGATCAAGGCACCTGCTGTGGCGTAAGCAGGGATCATGCCTGCCAGCGGCGCAAAGAACATGGCGGCAACAAATAGCACACCTACGGTGACGGCGGTAAGGCCAGTCCGCCCGCCCGCGGCCACACCGGCGGCACTTTCCACGTAGCTGGTCACCGGCGGCACCCCGACTACTGCGCCGAAGACGCTTGAAGCACTGTCGGCCTTGAGGGCGCGCGAGAGATTCTCGATCTTGCCGTCGGCCTTCACCAGGCCGGCACGCTGGGCCACGCCCATCAGGGTGCCGGCAGTGTCGAACATGTGCACGAAGAGGAAGGCCAGTACCACGCTGATCATGCTGACGTTGAACACCCCGGCAACATCCATGGCCATCCAGGTGGGCGCCAGGCTCGGCGGGGTGGACAGGATGCCGTTGTAGTGCACCAGCCCCAGGCCCCAGCCGGCCAGGGTCACGGCGATGATGCTGATGAGGATTGCGCCGAACACTCGGTGGTAGCTGAGCACCGCGATCATCAGAAAGCAGATGGCCGCCAGCAGCGGACCCGGTTCACGCAGGGAGCCGAGCTTGAGCAGGGTGGCCGGGCTGTCGACGATGATGCCCGCTGTTTTCAACCCGATCAGTCCGAGAAACAGCCCGACACCCGCTCCCATGGCGAAGCGCAAGCTCACCGGAATGCTGTTGAGCAGCCATTCACGAATCCGCGACAAGGTCAGGATCATGAACAGCACACCGGAGATGAATACCGCGCCGAGTGCGGTTTCCCAGTTGTAGCCCATGGTGCCGACCACGGTGTAAGTGAAGAAGGCGTTGAGACCCATGCCCGGGGCCAGGCCCACTGGCCAGTTGGCATACAGGCCCATTAGCAGGCAGCCCAGGGCGGCAGCGATGCAGGTGGCAACGAAGGCGGCGCCGTGGTCGATGCCGGCGTCGGCCATGATGTTGGGATTGACGAAGATGATGTAAGCCATGGTGATGAAGGTTGTCACACCGGCAATCAGCTCGGTCTTCACCGTGGTGCCATGCAACCTGAGTTTGAAGATGCGCTCCAGCCAGCCGCTGTTCAGCGAGGGCGAGAGGTCCAGCGGAGAGGCTTCGGATTTGCGGCTTTCCACAGCGAGTACTCCTCAAGAGTTTTATTGTTTTTTCCAGAACCGGGCACGGGAGGGTGGGCAGCGGCTCTTTGAGGCAGGCAGGGCTTGTGGGGTTTGTTGACCTTTGGGTCAAGAACTCACACGTGGCGAATTATGCTTTTGTATACAAAGAAAGCAAATAATGTTTTTGGTTTTGTGTGCGAAAAATCTGAGGACTTGGCTATATCACCATCGCCCTTTATGCCGGGCAGTGCGGAGGGTAGGTCAGAGTCTGTTCGGCGGCCTGGGAGGGCGCGCCGAGAGGAAGGGGCTATCAGTCGTCTGCAGGTTTTCCCGCCAGGGCCTGGTTTACTGCCAGCCAGCCATTGACCGCACTTTCTCCGGCTTCGGCGAAGGCCCGTTGCAGCAGTTTTACCTGTTCGCGACGCAGGGATTGTTCAAAGCGCGCGCCATCGTCGGTCAGTTGCAACAGGCGTTTTCGTTTGTCGCTGGCTGGGGCGATGCTGTCTACCAGGTGCATTTCCATGAGTTGGCGCAAAGGCGTATTCAGCGCCTGCTTGCTCACCCCCAGCAGCGTGAGCAGTTCTTTCACACTCAGGCCGGGGTAGCGGGCAATGAAAAACACGATGCGCTGGTGCACGCGACTCAAGCCTCGGCGTTCGAGCATTTCGTCGGCCTTGGCGGTAAAGGCCTGATAGCCAAAGAAGAAGGCTTCCATGGCGGCTTGTTGCGAGGTCTGGTTTTTAAGGTCAAGCATATTGACGTATCTGCGAGAGTCGGCGTAATTTCGGTCAAGCAGTTTGACGTATTTCCTCCGACCTTTGCTAGCGGTGACCTCCATGGCCTTCTCCGAACGTGTATCGCGCCTCAAAAGCTCCTTGATCCGTGAAATCCTTGCTGCGGCCCAGCGCCCGGAAGTGATGTCGTTCGCTGGAGGGCTGCCGGCCGAGGTGATGCTGCCCAAGGTGCAGTGGCAAGACATGCCCTTGTCCATGGGGCAATACGGCATGAGTGAAGGCGAGCCGTCGTTGCGTGAAGCCCTGGCTGCCGAGGCGCGCAAGCTCGGCGTGCCTTGCGAGGCGAGCCAGGTCCTGGTGGTCAGCGGCTCCCAGCAGACCCTTGATCTGGCGGCCAAGCTGTACATCGACAAGGGCACCCAGATCCTGTTGGAGGCTCCGACCTATCTGGCTGCCCTGCAGATCTTCCAGTTGTTCGGTGCCGACTGCCTGACTGTGCCATTGGAGGCGGACGGTCCGGATCTGGCGCAGATGCGCGCCCGCCTGGAACAGCATCGTCCAGCCTTCGTCTACCTGATTCCGACCTTCCAGAATCCTTCGGCGGTGCGCTACAGCGAAGCCAAGCGCGAGGCGGTGGCGGCCCTGCTGGACGAGTTCGGCGTGACCCTGATCGAGGACGAGCCCTATCGCGAGCTGACCTTCGACGGTGGCAGTGCGACCCCCATTGTCAGCCGCCTGAAAAAGGCCAGTTGGATCTACACCGGCACCGTGTCGAAGACCCTGCTCCCGGGATTGCGGGTTGGCTACCTTATCGCCAGCCCGGACCTGTTCCCTCATCTGCTGCGCCTGAAACAGTCCGCGGACCTGCACACCAATCGCGTCGGCCAGTGGCAGGCCATGCAGTGGATCGGCAGCGATCAGTTCCAGCAGCACCTGGGTGAACTGCGAAGTTTCTACCGCCTGCGCCGTGATGCCTTTCAGGTCGCGCTGCAGACTCATTTCGCCGATCTGGCGGACTGGCAGGTGCCCCAGGGAGGGCTGTTTTTCTGGTTGAGCTTGAAACAACCCCTGGATACCCGCACTTTGCTCAAGTCCGCGTTGGAACAAGACGTGACTTTCATGCCCGGCGAACCGTTCTTCTCTGAACCGGAGCGCAATCATGGGCATCTGCGGTTGAATTTCAGCCATATCGATCCGGCACGGCTGGACGAAGGCCTCAAGCGGCTGGCCACCGTGATACGTCAAGCACAGGCTGCACAGGCAGCCTAAGGGGAGGGCCATGTACAAGGTTTATGGCGATTACCGTTCGGGCAACTGCTACAAGATCAAGCTGATGCTCAGTCTTCTGGGGCTGCCTTATGAGTGGCAGGCGGTGGACATTCTCGGAGGCGATACCCAGACCGAAGCCTTCCTGGCGAAGAATCCCAACGGCAAGATACCGGTGCTGGAGCTGGAAGACGGCACCTGCCTGTGGGAGTCCAACGCGATTCTCAACTTTCTGGCCGACGGCAGCGAATTCCTGCCCAGCGAACCGCGCCTGCGCACCCAGGTCCTGCAATGGCAGTTCTTCGAGCAGTACAGCCACGAGCCTTACATCGCGGTGGCGCGCTTCATTGAACAGTACGAGGGCTTGCCCGAAGAGCGCCGGGACGAATACCTGAAGCTGCACAAGCGTGGCTACAAGGCGCTGGATGTGATGGAAAAACAATTGAGCCGCACGCCGTATCTGGTGGGCGAGCACTATTCCATTGCCGATATCGCGCTGTATGCCTACACCCATGTGGCCCATGAAGGCGGTTTCGATCTGACCCGCTATCCGGGTATCCAGGCCTGGGTCCAGCGCGTACAGAGCCATCCGCGGCATGTCGGGATGTTCGATTGAGCGGATTTTCCGAGGGGGCAACTGACCCGGGACAGCATCGTCCCGGGGAGAGGCTTCAGGCCGCCGAGAAGCGCTGGTTCAGGTAATCGATGATCACCTTGGATTCATACATCCAGGTGGTCTGGCCGTTCTCTTCGATACGCAGGCATGGCACCTTGATCTTGCCGCCCTGCTCCAGCAGGGTCTGGCGATCCTGCTCGTTGTTCTTGGCGTCGCGCAGGGCCACCGGTACGTTCAGGCGGTGCAGGGTACGGCGGGTCTTCACGCAGAACGGGCAGGCGTGGAACTGATACAGGGTCAGGCCCTTGGCGGCCTGCTCGACTTGCGCTTGAGCGGCGGCAGCGCGCTTCTGCTTGCGCGGGCGGGTGATGAAGTCGATGAAAATGATGAGTTGGCCCAGGCCGACTCGCAGCGCTTTGACGATCACGGTATTGCCTCTTGCCCATGAATGAAGGGGCGGCAGCTTACCTGATTTTTGCCGGACGAAAAAAACCGGCGATCAACGCCGGTTTTTTCACTCAGGGCCTGTTACTTGATCAGGCTGAGGAACTCGCTGCGAGTCGCGGCATTTTCGCGGAACTCGCCCAGCATCACCGAAGTGATCATCGACGAATTCTGCTTCTCCACACCGCGCATCATCATGCACATGTGCTTGGCCTCGATCACCACTGCAACTCCCAGAGCGCCGGTCACTTGCTGGACGGCGTCGGCGATTTGCCGGCTGAGGTTTTCCTGGATCTGCAGGCGACGGGCATACATGTCGACGATGCGCGCGACTTTCGACAGCCCCAGGACCTTGCCGCTGGGAATGTAGGCAACGTGAGCCTTGCCGATGAATGGCAGCAGATGGTGTTCGCACAGCGAGTAGAGCTCGATGTCCTTGACCAGCACCATTTCGCTGTTGTCAGAGCTGAACAAGGCACCGTTGGTGACTTCTTCCAGGGTTTGGGCATAACCGCGGCAAAGGTACTGCATGGCTTTGGCGGCACGCTTGGGCGTATCGAGCAGGCCCTCGCGGGAGACGTCCTCGCCCAGTTGGCCGAGGATCGCGGTGTAATTCTGTTCCAGGGACATGAAACTACCTGTGGGATTTTACGCAAAGGGCAAGGGTACGGTGGCAGACACGGCGCTGCAAGCTTAGTGCAGCGGCTTTATTCGTCGCGGCCTTCCATCATGGTGCGTTTGAGCATGACGTACAGCGCGCCAGTGCCGCCATGTTTAGCCTGGCAGGAGGTGAAGCCCAGCACTTGTGGATGCTGGCGCAGCCAGGTGTTGACGTGGCTTTTGATCATGGGGCGCTTGCCGTCCAGGCGCACGGCCTTGCCGTGTGTGACGCGTACACAGCGGATCTCGAATCGGGTGGCTTCGGCGAGAAACGCCCAGAGGGTTTCGCGGGCCTTTTCCACGGTCATGCCATGCAGGTCGAGGCTGCCTTCAAAGGGAATCTGGCCGACTTTCAGCTTGCGCATCTGGCTTTCCTGAACCCCGTCGCGGGCCCACATCAGCTCATCTTCAGGTCCCACATCGATGACGAACTGATCGGACAGCCCGTCCACCGTCGTGGTCTCGCTACGCACTGTGGCAGCCTGGCGCAGCTTGGCGATCTGTGCACGGTCGGCCTTGGGTTTGCCTGTGTCGGCCCGATCGTGCTTGATCGGCTTGACGCCGCGGATCTCGTTTTTGAACAGGGAAAAATCGTCGTCTTGCATGTCAGCCTCCGCGAAGGGCGGCTAGTTTACCCAACTCGGAACACCTTAAGGCGCGCAAATCGCGCCCAGGGTCGTCAGTCGTGTTTTTTCATCAGGTGTGGCGCCATGTTCAGTGCCAGGGGCTGGCGCATTCGGCGCCGGCAACGCCGCCACAGGCGCACACCGATGTACAGCAGTAGCACGCCGATCAGCAGGATCAGCGCCGAGCCCAGTGGGCTGGCGTTGAGTTCTCCTAGCGCCGGAGCGCGTCCCAGCAGGCTTGCGGTCCCGGCCAGGGCCAGCAGCACGCCGAAGGTCGCCAGCAATGCAGAGAATCCAGCCCCCAGGCGCAGGCGCCAGTTTCGCGGGCTTTTGGGCCGCAATCGGCGTGCGTCAAAACCATCGGATATCTTCATTCCGACCTTCCTCAATGGGTATCGGCCCTTCGACCGGGAGTTGACCGGGTGGTTCCTGAGGCTAAGGCAATTGCTGCAAATGCGAGGCGTTTATGGATGAGCGGCCCGCCAGCCGCTCACCAAGGCTGGTCAGATCAGGCTTGCGGTCTGGGCGAGAGTGGCAAAGTTGTCGGCCATGATCGCCATTTCAGTCTGCTGAACATGCTCGGCGCTGAGAATGCCGCCCTTGTAGGGCAGGTCACGGGTGGCACAGGCGTCCTCCACCAGGGTGCAACGGAATCCCAGGTTCTTCGCTGCTCGCACGGTGGTGCTGACGCTGGAGTGGCTCATGAAACCGGCGACGATCAGGTCCAGGGAGCCCAGATCCTGCAGGCGCTTTTCCAGTTCGGTGCCGTGGAAGGCACTGGGCAGCAGCTTGCCGATGATGGTCTCGTCGCCTTGGGGCTCAAGGCCGGGGATGAATTCGCCGCGCTCGCCCTGAGGGTCGAACAGGCCGCCGACGGTGCCAAGATGGCGCACATGCACAATGGGCCGGCCGGCAGCCCGGGCTGCGGCCAGCAGTTGGCCGATGTTGGCCACTGCCTTGTCCATGCCGGACAGGGCCAGGGGGCCGCTGAGGTACTCTTTCTGGGCGTCGATGATCACAAGGGTCGCGTGGCTCAAATTGGCCGCTGCATAACCACGACCGCTGAGTTGAAACATCGTCTTTGGAACGGACATTCTGGGGCTCCTGTGAGTGGGGCTTTTGCGACATTGTCCTCTGGCGGAGCGCTTCTGTGAATCGCTACTAACGTAAGGTGCGCCGTTGTTGGCCTGCAGCCTTGTCAAGAGGGGCAAGGTATTTGGCTTGCCGGGCAAAAAGCGGTCGGTCGGGCGATTGTACGGCGGTGGTTTTTCATTCGTCGTCGGCAGGCGCTTTGGCTGTTAGAATTGCCGGTCGTTTTTTCAGGAGTCTGTCCCGTGATCACTTCCCGCCTTCGCACCTTGCGTGACCATATCCGCTGGGCTGTCAGCCGCTTTCATGGGGAGGATCTGTTCTTCGGCCATGGTACCGACAACGCCTGGGACGAGGCCCGCCAATTGGTGCTCGGAGCCTTGCATCTGCCCTGGGAAATCGCCGACAGCTACCTGGACTGCGCGTTGGAAGACGACGAGTTGGTCCACCTTCAGCACCTGCTCAAGCGCCGAATCGAAGAACGCGTGCCCACAGCCTACCTGTTGGGCGAGGCCTGGTTCTGCGGCATGTCGTTCATCGTTGACGAGCGTGTGCTGATTCCCCGCTCGCCCATCGGCGAGTTGATCGAGAAACGCTTCGAACCCTGGCTGGGCACTGAGCCTGCGCGGATTCTCGATCTGTGCACCGGCTCCGGTTGCATCGGCATCGCCTGTGCCTATGAGTTCCGCGAGGCCGAAGTGGTGCTGGCTGATCTGTCCTTCGAAGCCCTGGAAGTGGCCAACCAGAACATTGAGCGCCACGGTGTCGATGAGCGGGTGTTCACCGTGCAGGGCGATGGTTTCGATGGCTTGCCGGGGCAGCGCTTCGACCTGATCGTTTCCAACCCGCCTTATGTCGATGCCGAAGATTTTGCCGACATGCCGGACGAGTACCAGCATGAGCCCGAGCTGGGCCTGGCCTGTGGTGATGATGGTCTGAATCTGGTGCGTCGCATGCTGGCCCAGGCCGCTGATCACCTGACCGAGAAAGGCTTGCTGATTGTCGAAGTGGGCAATAGCCAGGTGCACGTCGAGGCGCTGTACCCCGAAGTCGACTTCGCCTGGCTGGACTTCGAACGCGGCGGTCACGGTGTATTCATGCTCACTGCGGAGCAGTGCCGCGAGCATCAGGCGCTGTTCGCCGCCCGCGCCTGAGCCATGTGCCGGCCCGCGCAAGGCGGGCCTTGATCCCTGAAGAGGTTGCGACTCAGCGGTGAGTCGCAATCCAGATCAGCAGACCCGCCTGGAAGACCGCGAAGGCCACCAGGCAGGTGATGGTGAAGCGCAGACCGGTGTCTTCACGTTTGTATTTGGTGACTTTCTCTTCCTGCTTGCGCAGTTTGACTTCCAGCTCCTCCAGGTTCTGCTCGGCCTGCTGGAGCATCTGTGCGGCTTCCAGTATCTCCACGAACTGCAGTTTCTCGGTGTTCCACTGGCTCAGCAGCTCGCCCACTTGAACATCCTTGACGCTGCCCTTGAGATGCTGGGCATCGGCATACACCACGTCGAAGCCCTGGGTACGCAGCACATGATCGCGGCGCAGGCGAGTGTCCTCATTGAGGGCGTCCTTGTTAGCGAGCTCGAAGCCGTCGACCCGGTAGTGCGGCCACTTCTTCTGCGCCCACTGCGCGGCCTGGGCCAGCAGGAAGCGTCCGATGCCACGGTTCAGTGGTTCGATCTGCAGCCCGCCTTCGGGCTCGAAGTGCACCCGGTGGGTGTCGTGCTCGACCCAGACATCCAGGTGATTCTGTTCCTTGCGCACCCGCTGGCCGGGCAGGCTGATGGTCATGCGCAGCAGGCTGTGCTCTTTGTTGTTGCGTTCGGCATAACCGAACTCGACAAAACGCAAAGGGCGCCCGCCGGTGGCGCGATCGGTCTGCAGGGGCGCCAGGCGCAGCATCTTGTGATGTTCAGCCTGGACGTCCGCCCACGGCAACGGCGCCGCTTCCGGTACGGCGGCTTCCTGCTCGGTGGCGGGTGAATTCGAGGTATCAGTCATAACGGCAAGTCCTGTCCAATCGCTGCGCGCCGACAGCAATCGAACGGCCGGCAAAGGCTTATCGGCCGTTTTTTTCAGGACTGGAGGGTAAAAACAGCCTAACGGGTGTGAAGTCCGTCAATAAAACTGATGATGGATCGGCCCAGTTCCGCCGCCAGGGGCAATTGCGGGTCCTTGTAGGACGCCAACTGGCGCTTGAGATCGTTGGGTACGATACGCAGCACATGGTTCATGCCGTCGATCAAGGTCAGTTGAGCATCCGGTTTTGCCGCCTTGAGCACCCGGGCGTCGTCGATGCTGACCTGGATATCGTTGCTGCCCTGAATGATCAGCGCCGGCATTTTCAGGCGGGCGAAAGCGGCGGCCGGGTCCTCGCGGAACAGGGTGATCAGATAGGGTTGCACGCTAGGGCGGAAGATCACTTGCAAGGCCGGTGGCACATCGTTGTCAACCTGACCGGCCTTGAGGCTGTCCAGCAGTTCATTGCTGCGCACCATCAGCGCCGGCGGCAGGCGATAACTCAGTTGCTGGCGCAGCACCTGATCCACGGGGCGGGCGGTGCCGGAGATGGAAATCACGCCGGCGGCGTCCAGTTGGGCGGCGGCGAGGCTGGCGATCAGCGCGCCCTCGCTATGGCCCAGCACGATCAGTTGGCCCAGGCGCGGGTCGGCCTTGAGCTGCTTGCCCCAGGCCACGGCGTCGGCCACATAGGCGTCGAGGGTCAGGTTGCGTTCATCCGGGGTCGCCGCGAGGCTGGCCGCTACACCGCGCTTGTCATAGCGCACGCTGGCGATGTTGTGCTTGGCCAGCACCCAGGCCAGGCGCTTGAGGCTATCGTTGCGCCCGCCGTCGGGGTTGTTGCCGTCGCGGTCGGTGGGGCCGGAGCCTGAGATGATCAGTACCACCGGCACCGGCTGCGCAGATTTGGGCAGCAGCATCGAGCCGTACAGCTCGCCGTGGCCGGTGTCCAGGCTTACGGGGCGTTGCAGGACGGCCGCGTTGACCAGGCCGGTGAACAGGGAAAGGCTCAAGAGAAGGACTCGCAGCATCATCACGCCATCATGGATAAGGTGCCGGTTGGACTCGGGCAGGGGCAGAAGGTTCGAGGATGAACTAGTTGGGTAGCCTGCGTATACTTGCGCCCTTCAGTAATCCTGATTGAGTTATTTCGGCTGATTTCACGGAGCTCCCCGCATGTCCGGCAATACCTACGGCAAGCTGTTCACTGTCACCACCGCGGGCGAAAGCCATGGTCCGGCGTTGGTCGCCATTGTCGACGGCTGCCCGCCGGGCCTCGAGCTGTCCCTGGAAGACCTGCAGCGTGACCTGGACCGGCGCAAGCCCGGCACCAGCCGTCACACCACCCAGCGCCAGGAACCCGATGAAGTCGAGATCCTTTCCGGGGTGTTCGAGGGCAAGACCACGGGCTGTTCCATTGGCCTGTTGATCCGCAATACCGACCAGAAGTCCAAGGACTACTCGGCGATCAAGGATCTGTTCCGTCCGGCTCACGCCGATTACACCTACCACCACAAGTACGGCATTCGTGATTACCGTGGCGGCGGTCGCAGCTCGGCGCGGGAAACCGCCATGCGCGTGGCGGCCGGGGCCATCGCCAAGAAATACCTGGCCAGCCAGGGCATCGTGGTGCGCGGTTACATGAGTCAGCTGGGCCCGATCGAGATTCCTTTCAAGACCTGGGACTCGGTGGAGGACAACGCATTCTTCAGCCCCGATCCGGATAAGGTTCCGGAGCTTGAAGCCTACATGGACCAATTGCGCCGGGATCAGGATTCCGTGGGAGCGAAGATCACCGTGGTCGCCGAAGGCGTGATGCCGGGCCTGGGCGAGCCGATCTTCGACCGGCTGGATGCCGAACTGGCTCATGCGTTGATGAGCATCAATGCGGTCAAGGGCGTGGAAATCGGCGCCGGTTTTGCCAGCGTCGCCCAGCGCGGCACCGAACACCGTGACGAACTGACCCCGCAAGGTTTCCTCAGCAATAACGCTGGCGGCATTCTTGGCGGGATCTCCTCGGGGCAGCCGATCGTTGCCCACCTGGCCCTCAAGCCGACGTCCAGCATCACCACGCCAGGTCGCTCCATCGACGTTGATGGCAATCCGCTGGACGTGATCACCAAGGGCCGTCACGACCCTTGCGTGGGCATTCGCGCCACCCCCATTGCCGAAGCCATGATGGCCATCGTGCTGCTGGATCACCTGCTGCGTCACCGCGGCCAGAATGCCGACGTGCGCGTCAGCACGCCGGTACTGGGCCAGCTGTAATGGCGGTTCTGCCAGTCGCTACGGTCTGATGACCGTGGCGGCGCTGCCGTACTGGCGGCTTTCCAGTTTCTACCTGTTCTATTTCGCCCTGCTGGGGTCGACGGCACCGTTTCTGGCGCTGTATTTCGATCACCTGGGGTTTTCCAGCGCGCGGATCGGCGAGCTGGTGGCCATTCCCATGCTCATGCGCTGCGTGGCGCCCAATCTTTGGGGCTGGCTGGGGGACTACACTGGCCGGCGACTGGCGATCGTGCGCTTTGGCGCCATCTGCACCCTGATCTGTTTCTCGCTGATCTTCGTCAGCAAGAGCTACGCCTGGCTGGCCATGGTCATGGCCCTGCACGCGTTTTTCTGGCACGCAGTCCTGCCGCAGTTTGAGGTGATCACCCTGGCGCACTTGCAGGGGCAGACCTCTCGCTACAGCCAGATCCGTCTATGGGGTTCCATCGGTTTCATTCTTACCGTGGTGGCTTTGGGACGCCTGTTCGAGTGGCTGAGCCTGGATATCTATCCGGCGGCACTGGTGGCGATCATGGGCGGCATTGTGCTCAGCAGCCTGTGGGTGCCCAACGCCCAGCCTGTGGTGCAGGGGCCGCGGTTGGCCGGGGAGGGCTTTATCAAGCAGTTGCGTGGCCCCGGGGTGCTGGCCTTCTACCTGTGTGTGGCCCTGATGCAGATGAGCCACGGTCCTTACTACACCTTCCTGACCCTGCACCTGGAGCACCTGGGCTATACCCGTGGCCTGATCGGCATGCTCTGGGCTCTGGGTGTGGTGGCCGAGGTGCTGATGTTCCTGGCCATGAGCCGGATTCTGGCGCGATTTTCCGTGCGCCGGGTGTTGCTGGCGAGTTTTCTCTTGGCGGCTTTGCGCTGGGTGCTGCTGGGCAGCCTGGCGGAGCATCTCGGGGCACTGTTGCTGGCGCAGGTGCTGCATGCGGCAACCTTCGGCAGCTTTCACGCCGCGGCCATCCATTTTGTCCAACGCAGTTTCGGTGCTCGCCAGCAGGGCCAGGGCCAGGCGCTGTACGCCGCCCTGGCGGGAACCGGAGGTGCCTTGGGCGCCCTGTATTCCGGCTACAGCTGGAACGCCCTGGGCGCCACATTGACCTTTAGTATTGCTAGCGTCGCCGCCCTGGCCGCAGCCGTTATCATTGCCACCCGCATGCAAGAGGAGTTGCCGTCATGAGCAGCCTGTCCGTCTACCACGTATCCAGCCCGGACCTGCCGAACAAGGTTCTGACCCACTTTGACGATATCGCTGCGACCTTGGCCGAACAGGGGATTGGCTTTGAGCGTTGGCCAGCCTCGACGCGGATCGAGCCGGGGGCCAGTCAGGAGGAGGTGATTGCGGCCTATCAGGAGCAGATCGATCGGCTGACGACCGAGCAGGGTGATGTCAGCGTGGATGTGATCAGCCTCAACCGTGACCATCCACAAAGAGCCGAGCTGCGTGCCAGCTTTCTCGACGAGCATCGCCATGACGAGGATGAAGTGCGGTTATTCGTCGCCGGACGTGGACTGCTATCTCTGCACATCGACGACTACGTCTATGCCGTTCTTTGCGAAAGAAACGACCTGATTTCGCTGCCAGCGGGCACTGCCCATTGGTTCGATATGGGGGAGGAGCCGCACTTGGTAGCCATTCGCCTGTTCAGCAATCCCCAAGGCTGGTCGGCCAGCCTGACCGGCGACGCTATCGCCAGCCAGTTCCCACGCCTGGACGATTGAGCGGCAAGCTCTACGTCAACGGGCCGGTCCCACGCAAGGTGGGCCGGCCCGAGCAGGAAACCGAAGGTGGCTTACGCGGAGTGGTAAGTCGGCAAGGCAAAGCGGTTCTGGCTTTGCAGCATGGAAATCTGCGGCAGCTCACTGGCCTGTTCGGCCAAGTCACGACGAATTGCACTGATGACCCAGGACAGCTGGTCGGCGGCATGCAGCTGCGCGTAGGAAATCGAACGCTTGAACTGTTTGCCTTCGCTGTTACGCAGGGTGAGCAGGATGCCACCGTCAGGACGGGGTTGAGTGGTCACTTCGAAGTTGGAGAACAGGGAAGAAAACTTTTCTTGGATCAGGCTCATGTCTATCAGCTCCGTTAGCTCTTGAAGGGCAAGCGTGGAGTGATAGGTGCAGCGATTGTGCCAGTATTGTTTTTTTATAAAATCCTTATAAATCAAGAACTTATAATTTCTAGGAAATTTCAATCTCGTGCAAATTGCATGAATGGCCATCGTGCATCCTGCATTTTGCAGGTTGGCGGCGATTAGCCGTGGGCGTGGCTACAGCGTTATGACCGCTGGCCCCGAGAGAAAATTCAATCGTTTATGGACGGGGCTGGAGGGCCCTGGAGATAACCGGCGGGGAGATACAAAAGTTTGCAAAAACTCCGTGTACAGGCCCGCGACGGCTGACGTATTTTCCAGCCTGTCACGCCGTTTCAATGCTGCCTCGGCGACCCGGCCGAACAGGTTTGAAAGGTGTTTCTGCGACATGGAATGTGTTGCGGCGCGATCCAGCGATCCTGCCCGACGAATAATAAGAAACAGGACGCCCTCCATGAACGGTCCCACTGCATTATTGCCGGTGCTGTCAGCAGCGCTGCACTTGCCCTGCCTTTATCCCTTTGCGGGTGATCCCCGCAGTCTTCGCTTGCCGGTTGCCGAACCCTGGGTCGCCAACCCCGGTTGAGCCTTGCGCTGGCTGTTGCCAACGCCCGGCCTGGCCCGGGCACAGACCTTTGCTGTCGAACCGGAGCAACCATGAACAAGTACAAGAGCGACATGATCACCTGGGGCATGATGCTGCGAAAGGTGCCGTCCATTGCCAAGGCGCTACCTCGGGTGGTGCGAGGCATGAGGGCAGGGAACATCGACAACCCTGACCAACCCTGTGGGCTGGGCTGGAGTTTCGAGCAGGCTACACTGCGCAATCCCCAGGGGCCGGCCCTGTTGTATGGCGATCGGGTACTCAGTTACTCCCAGGTCAACCAATGGGCCAACCGCATCGCTGCTTACCTGCGGGAGCAGGGCATCGGCAAGGGCGATGTACTGGCGATTTTCATCGAGAATCGCCCCGAGCTGCTGGTCACGGTGCTGGCGGTGGCCAAGCTTGGCGGGATCTGCGCGATGCTCAATACCGCGCAGACCCAAAGCGTGCTGGCACACAGCCTGGAACTGGTGAAGCCGGTGGGCATCATGGTTGGTGGTGAGTTGCTGGCGGCTTTTTCCGCAGTGCGCGATCAAGTGGGTATCGATCCGGCTCGCACCTGGTTCGTGGCCGATCAGGACACCTTCGTCGACCCTGGACCGACTCCGGACGGCCTGGTCAACCTGATGGCCGAGAGCGCCGGTTATCCAGCGGACAATCTGTTGCAGACCCAGCGCATCTTCTTCAACGATCCTTGCTTCTACATCTATACGTCCGGCACCACGGGCCTGCCCAAGGCGGGGATTTTCAAGCATGGGCGCTGGATGCGCACCTCTGCCGGCTTCGGCACCATCGCCCTGGATATGCAGCCCGGCGACGTGGTGTATTGCACCTTGCCGCTGTACCACGCCACTGGGCTGTGCGTCTGCTGGGGCTCGGCCATCACCGGCGCCTCGGGGTTCGCCATTCGCCGCAAGTTCAGCGCCAGTCAGTTCTGGGACGATGCGCGTCGGTTCAAGGCGACGACCGTGGGCTATGTCGGTGAATTGTGTCGCTACCTGATCGATCAGCCCAGCACTGCCCGGGATACCGAGCATGGCGTGTTGAAGATGATCGGCAATGGTCTGCGTCCGGGAGTCTGGAGCGAGTTCAAGCAGCGTTTCGGCGTCGGTCATGTCTGTGAGCTGTACGCGGCCAGCGACGGCAATATCGGCTTCAGCAATATCCTCAACTTCGACAACACCGTGGGTTTTTCCCTGATCCCCTGGGCATTGGTGGAGTACGCCCACGACACCGGGGCGCCATTGCGCAACAGCCAGGGTTTCATGCAGAAGGTCGCCAAGGGCGGTCAGGGCCTGCTGTTGGCGAAGATCGACGACAAGGCGCCGCTGGATGGCTACACCGATCCGGAAAAGAACCTCAAGGTGATCCTCAAGGATGTGTTCGAGAAGGGCGATTGTTACTTCAACACCGGTGACTTGCTGCGCGACATCGGTTTTGGCCATGTGCAGTTCGTTGATCGGCTGGGGGACACCTATCGTTGGAAGGGCGAGAACGTCTCCACCACCGAGGTGGAGAACATTCTCCTGGGGCACCCGCAAGTGGCCGAGGTGGTGGCCTATGGCGTCGAAATCCACAACACCAACGGCCGTGCCGGGATGGTGGCCATTACCCCGGCGGAGTCGCTGGCGACCCTGGATTTCAGTGAGTTGCTGCAATATGCCAGACAGCAGCTTCCGGCTTACGCGGTGCCGCTGTTTCTGCGGATCAAGGTGAAAATGGACACCACTGGCACCTTCAAATATCAGAAGAGCCGACTCAAGGAGCAGGCGTTCGACCTCGAACGGGTCGGCGACGATCCGGTCTATGCCTGGCTTCCCGGGTCGGATACCTATGTGCAACTGACCCCGCAGATTTTTGCCGATATCCAGGGCGGGCGTCTGCGTTATTGATTCTGCCTATGGTCTCTCTTGGGAAAAAAGGGATGACAGGCTGCGGCCGGCTTGGGGAAACTAGCGCCTTTCCGATTTGCCGAACCTGGAGTTTCCGATGACCGACAAAAGCCGCCAGATGACTGAAGAAGAGGCCGCCCAGTTTGTCGAACAGGTATTCAACGTGGCCCGTCAGGGTGACGCACAGATGCTCGACAAGCTGGCGGCCAGTGGCCTGCCGGTCAACCTGCGCAACCACAAGGGTGACACCTTGCTGATGCTGGCCGCCTATCACGGGCATGTGGACGCCGTGCAAGTGCTGCTCAAGCACCAGGCCGATCCCGAGATCCGCAACGACAATGGCCAGAGCCCGATCGCCGGCGCCGCCTTCAAGGGCGACCTGGCGGTGGTCAAGGCCCTGGTGGAAGGCGGAGCTCAAGTGGAAGGTTCGTCCTTTGACGGGCGTACCGCGCTGATGATGGCAGCGATGTTCAACCGCACGGAAATCGTCACCTACCTGATCAGCCAGGGCGCCGATCCCAAGGCTCGCGACAGCAATGGTGTCAGTGCCCTGGAAGCCGCCAAGACCATGGGCGCGCAGGACACTGCCGCACAGCTGGAAAAACTCCTGGCCTGAGCCGTCAAGGTCCGAGGGGGCGAGGGCCCCAGGCCCGCGTCACAGGCGTAGGTCTGGGGGCGCACTTTAGGCTATCCTTCGCGCCCTCGAATTTCCTTGTCTTCAGGATGTCCCCATGAAAACCGCCCTTATCGAACTCATCAGCAAAATCAGCTCCGGGTGCATGGGCGATGCCGAGATCCAGCAGATCGCCGACGAAGCGGCCCAGGCCTACGCCGATCCCCAGGCGTTCCTGGCGGCCAATCCGGACATCAACTACGACGACAGCTTCCCCATTCCCCTGGGCGAGTGGGTGGTGGTCGGCAGCCTGCCGGAGACTGTGCTGTTTCAGGCCGACACTTATGTCGATCTGTTCGCACAGATCGTCGCGTCTTTCGGCAAGGACGTGCCTTTCAACATCAAGCCCAAGCAGTTGGCGAAGATCGAAGCCTTGACGGCCTTGAACCGCATCCAGATCCAGATGGGCAGCATGAACCCGGAAAACGGCGGCTATGTGCTGATGAATTTCAGCCAGTTGCTGGATGACGAACTGCAGATGGTGCTGGTCTACGGCAATGACCTGCCGCGAGTGCTGGAGCTGTGTGCCGAAGTCGGTATCGCCGCAGCGCCGGCCCTGGAAGCGCTGAAGATTGCCGTGCACGTCTGAATCCGCCATAGCGGTGGAATAAAACGGAACCCTGATTCAGCGCGACTATCCTAAAGAGGCACACCTTCATTTGGGAGCGACACCATGGGTTCCACCTTCAATGGCCTGGTTGGCCTGATCATTCTGGCCCTGGATATCTGGGCCATCATCAACGTGCTGAAAAGCAGCGCTGAAACCGGGATGAAGATTGTCTGGGTGTTGTTGATCATCTTCCTTCCCGTACTTGGGTTGATCATCTGGGCCATTGCCGGTCCCCGAGGTAATGTCAGGCTCTGAACCAGTACACGTGACGAACAGCCCCGGCATGATGGCCGGCGATGGAAAAAAAGGGCCGCCAGGCCCTTTTTTGTGTGACTAAACATGCGTTGAACGAAATTTTCACAAGGCCTCAAAGACAATTCGCCGGCGTTTTTCCCCTGGTGCGAAGCCCGGCAATCTGTTGTTCCAGAGCCGTAGGAGCTGGGCTTGTGGGGAGCGCCCACTAATCAATGGCAATGCCTTCAGTGATCGTGCAACATCTGCGCACCGCGTAATCCCCGTCGCCCTGGCGACAAAAAGAGGGCAGAACGCCACTTTTTCTCTGCAACTTAAACTTCCAATGGGTCCTAAAACCACATGGCAAACTCGGATGCCCTGAGTCAGCAGCGATCCTCGAATCGCCTGCTGCAACCGACCGTCAAATCCCATCTGGCCTACACGCTGCTGTGCGCGCTGGTCATGATGGTGATGTTTTCTTTGTTGCGCGTCGCGCTGTTGATCTACAACCGCGAGATGATTCTCGACACCCCGGCTTCGACCTTCCTCGAAGCGTTTGCCAATGGGCTGCGTTTTGACCTGCGGCTGGTGGTCTACCTCAGCGTACCGTTGGTGCTGGCCATGCTCAGTGCCCGGGCCATGGCGGCTCGCGGGCTGCTGCGCTTGTGGCTGACGGTGACCTCCAGCATTGCCTTGTTCCTTGGCCTGATGGAGATGGATTTCTACCGTGAGTTCCACCAGCGTCTCAACGGTCTGGTCTTCCAGTATGTGAAGGAGGACCCGAAAACCGTGATGAGCATGCTCTGGTACGGTTTCCCTGTGGTTCGCTACCTGCTGGCCTGGGTCGTGGGAGCCTGGATCCTCAGCCTGGCGTTCAAGTGGGCCGACCGTGCCACTCGGCCTCGCGGTCCGTTCAGCGGTGGCAATGTCGGCGCACGCCAGGTTGCGCCCTGGTATGCACGTATTGCGGTATTCGTGGTCTGTCTGCTGATCTGTGTGGTGGCGGCTCGTGGCACCCTGCGCCAGGGTCCGCCGATGCGTTGGGGGGATGTCTACACCACCGAATCGAACTTCGCCAACCAGCTGGGCCTCAACGGCACCCTGCAGTTGATGGCGGCAGCCAAAGATCGCTTCTCCGAAGACCGCACCAATATCTGGAAGGCGAGCTTGCCTCAGCCGTTGGCTCAACAGACCGTACGCGACATGCTGCTGGTGCCGAACGACAAACTGGTGGATGGGGACATCGCCGCCGTGCGCCGTAATTACACGCCGGATGCGGACAAGACCCTGCCGATCAAGAACGTCGTGGTGATCCTGATGGAAAGCTTCGCCGGGCATTCGGTGGGCGCGCTGGGACGTCCTGGGGAGATCACTCCCTACTTCGACAAACTGTCGAAACAAGGCCTGCTGTTCGACCGCTTCTTCTCCAATGGCACCCATACCCACCAGGGCATGTTCGCCACCATGGCCTGCTTCCCCAACCTGCCAGGCTTTGAATACCTGATGCAGACCCCGGAAGGCAGCCACAAACTGTCCGGCCTGCCGCAACTGCTGAGCGCCCGCCAGTATGACGATGTGTATGTCTACAACGGTGATTTTGCCTGGGACAACCAGTCGGGGTTCTTCAGCAACCAGGGCATGACCAACTTCATTGGTCGCAATGACTTCGTCAATCCGGTGTTCTCCGACCCGACCTGGGGTGTGTCCGACCAGGACATGTTCAACCGTGGCCTGGAAGAGTTGAAGGCCCGTGAAGGCAAGGGGCCGTTCTACGCCCTGCTGCAAACCCTGTCCAACCACACCCCGTACGCATTGCCGACGCCATTGCCAGTGGAGAAGGTCACCGACCGCGGTAGCCTCAATGAGCACTTGACCGCCATGCGCTACTCCGACTGGGCGTTGGGCCAGTTCTTCGAGAAGGCGAGCAAGGAGCCGTACTTCAATGAGACGTTGTTCGTTGTGGTCGGCGACCACGGTTTTGGCAATGAGCAGCAGATTACCGAAATGGACCTGGGTCGTTTCAACGTGCCGATGCTGATGATTGCACCCGGTATCCAGGAGAAGTTCGGCCAGCGCGACCACACCGTGGGCACGCAGATCGATATCGTGCCCACCATCATGGGCCGCCTCGGTGGTGATGTGTTGCACCAGTGCTGGGGGCGTGACCTGCTCAACCTGCCCGAAGGCGACAAGGGTTTTGGCGTTGTCAAACCGTCGGGTAGCGATCAGACCGTGGCGCTGCTGACGGCGGATCGGGTGCTGGTGTTGCCCAAGGAAATGCCGCCCAGACTGTACAAGTACGAGCTGGGTGCAACGCCAGGCGGCGAGCTGATTTCCGGAGCCGCCGATGAGGCGCAACTCAAGCAGAAGCTGGAGTCGTTCCTGCAGACTGCGACCAAGAGTCTGATCGACAACACGGCCGGCGTGGTCAACGGCAAGCCGGATTGACAGTTGCACTTGCCGGCCCCTTGCAGAGGGCTGGCAGGATCTGAGTCACAAGGAAAACACCCCTGATGGGGTGTTTTTTTTTGCCTGTCGATAGGTCAATCCATTGCGCCTTCTTGAGGTATTTCCTGGTTTTCTTAGGAAAAGTTGCTTGGCGAATAGTCTGTTTCTTGCCTGGTAATGGGAGCTTTCTCGGGTTTTAGGATTCATCTGATGTTAGCCAATACAACAAACGGTGATGATCGCATCCGCTTCGGCCCGGACGGATACGTACAGCACTCCAGATGTGGCACGCAGCATTGATTTTTGAATGGTGTGGTCGGCATTGCGCCACGACGATTGGTAAATGGAGAGTTAAATGAAAAGGTCTTGGTGGATAGCGGGTCTGGCATCTTGTCTGTCTCTGGCAGTAAGCAATGCTTATGCACATGATGTGCAACTGAACTTTCAAGGTAAAGTCACAGAATCCACGTGTGCAGTGGAAAGTGTGAGCGATGTCAACCTTGAGAGTGTCAGTACCAATGCCTTTAGGGCAGCTGGTGATGTTGCAGCTATTACACCTTTTGGTATCTCTGTCACTGGATGTGATGGTAATAAGATCGCTGGAAGGTTCAATACTCCAGCAGGCGACGTAGACTCTTCTTCCGGTACACTGCATAATGCCGCGCCCGGTGGATCTTCCGTGAAAATACAAATACTAGACAAAGATTACAAAGCTATTAGTCTTTTTGATTCCCGGTTTGCAGACCCTATGAAGCCAGGTTTTGCTAATGAATTAAGTGCAGTATTTCAATTCTACGCGCAATATCTTGCTGTCGCTGAAACGGTTACAGCAGGTGATGTTAAAGCCAAATTAATGTTCGACCTTATATACGAGTAAAACAAAGAAACAGCTCAATATTTGAGTTTATATATGAGCGTAGTCAAAGCCTTGAAGCGCAAGCTTCAAGGCTTAACGTTTTTGAGCGATTGAACCCATGTCCTGCCGTTTAATTTTACGACTTTTTTGTTGTGGCGTGTTTCTGTGTTGGTCCATCTCTGCACAAGCCAGCGTAGTGATTGACGCAACGCGACTTATCTATGCGGCCAAAGAGCGTGAAGTCTCCCTTAGGCTCAGCAATCAAGGACAACAAGCGGCGCTGGTGCAAGCCTGGATCGACGATGGTAACCCGGATGCAAAGCCCGATGACGTAGATGTACCGTTTGTTGTAATGCCGCCCATGGTGCGTATCAACCCTGACAAGGGGCAGTCTTTGCGCATTGCCTATAGCTCATCATCAAGCGTGCCAAAGGATCGTGAGTCGGTGTTCTGGCTTAATGTACTGGATGTGCCGCCATTGCCTTCCGCGCAGCTCAGCAACCATATGCAGCTGGCATTTCGGACGCGTATCAAGCTGTTTTTCCGGCCTGCCGATCTACCAGGCAGTGCAACTGAAAGTGCAGAAAAACTGCACTGGAATCTATCGAAGTCCGCTAAGAAAACTGTGCTGCAGGTGCGCAATGATGGGGCCTTTCATGTGTCTTTTAATTCGGTGGAGTTGAAGCTCAATGACGGTAGTAGTTTAAAGGTTGAAAGTAAAATGATTGCGCCAAAGACATCTGCTGAATTCGTTATCGAGAAAGCACTGAGTGCCTCGGATGTCAAAGGTAGCGTTATTTATGAATGGATCAATGATTACGGCTCCAATGTGCGTAATGAAGCCAAGCTGCACTTTTAGAAGCGTCTGAGACCGGTTTTTATTGGCTGTATCGCTCACTACTTGCTGATGCCGAGGTTGCTGCCTGGGTGTTTAAGTAACGGAACTATCGTGCTGATTTTACGGGCGGGCGAGATGAGTGCTTTGTCAGGACATGTTTTATTTTATATGGCTCGTGCTCTTGTCTACTTGAGTAAATTCATTGTTGTGCGTGATATTTTTGTTTTGGCAAGTACGGCACTTGTATCGTGGGTGGTGAGTGATCTCTGTGAGGCTGATGAGCTGATTCGCTTCAATCCGGCATTTTTTGGCAACAGTCGTGGAGAAACGCTGGACCTGTCCACTTATGAACAAGGTAATACGCTGACGCCCGGTACCTATCGCCTTGATCTGTATCTCAACCAGAACCGCGTTGGGACTGAAGAAATCATCCTCAGGACCTCGGTCGATGGCTCGCAGGTCGAGCCTTGTCTGGCGCCGGATTTGCTGGAGCAGCTTGGCGTTGATTTCACCCGACTGCCCGAGGATCAGGCCGCCCGAGCTCGGGCGGCCGATTGCCTGGGGCCCGATGAAATCGTGCCTCAGGGGCGCCTGGAAGTGGACATGGCCGACTTGCGCGCCGATCTTTCCATCCCTCAGCTGTACCTGAGCCGGACCAAGCGCGGTTATGTGTCTCCCAAAGAGTGGGATGCGGGGGTCAATGCAGGCTTTATCGGCTACAGCAACAACCTGTCCGAGAACCGTAGCAATGGACAACGCAGTCGTCAGTTCTATAGCGGCCTGAACACGGGGCTGAACCTCGGCCAGTGGCGCCTGCGACAC
The DNA here is from genome assembly GCF_018390395.1 of Pseudomonas sp. RC4D1. Lineage (NCBI taxonomy): Bacteria > Pseudomonadati > Pseudomonadota > Gammaproteobacteria > Pseudomonadales > Pseudomonadaceae > Pseudomonas > Pseudomonas sp. RC4D1. The sequence continues at coordinate 1,259,594 of NZ_JAHBAW010000002.1, read as the reverse complement.
AATGGCTCCTATCGCTACGATGGCCAGGCAAGTTCCGGTCGGAGCAGTCAGTACAACGCCTTGAGTAGCTATGTGCAGCGCGATATCACTGCGGCCCAGGCCCAGCTGACCCTGGGGGAGTTCTATACCCCCGGCAATCTGTTCGACAGTTTTTCCTTTACCGGCATACAACTACGCAGCGATGAGCGCATGTTGCCTGATTCGATGCGCGGGTTTGCGCCTGTGGTGCGTGGCGTCGCCGATACCACCGCCAAGGTCAGCGTGCGCCAGGGGCAGAATCTGTTGTATGAAACCACGGTGTCTCCTGGGCCATTTGCCATTGACGATCTGAACAGCGCCGGTTACGCCGGTGACCTCAATGTCACCATCACCGAGGCAGATGGGCGGACCAGAAGTTTTGTGGTGCCTTATGCCTCGATGGCCCAGCTGCTGCGTCCCGGCAGCTCGCGCTTCAGCTTGAGCGCCGGACGCTACCGCGATGACAGCCTTGATAGCCTGCCCGGTTTTGTCCAGGGAACCTATCAGCACGGCTTGTCCAACCTGTGGACCGCTTATGGCGGCAGTCTCCTGGCTCAGGACTATCAAGCCTGGCAGGGAGGGGCGGCCTTGAGCACTGCTTTGGGGGCGGTGGCGATGGACTTGACCCATTCCCAGGCTTCAGGCTTGAGCGATGCGCCTGCCGGTGGCCGCGCGCAATTGAGCGGCCGTAGCCTGCGCTTGTCCTACAACAAACTGATTGAAACCACCTCCACCAACTTCAGCGTGGCGGCCTACCGGTTTTCCAGTGAGGGCTATCTGAACTTCGACGATTACGCTCGCTTGCAGGACAGCCCGTCGCAAAACCTGTCGTTCAAGCAACGCAGTCGGCTGCAGTTGAGCCTGAGCCAGCCGATAGGCGAACGCCTGGGGCAACTGAACTTTTCCGGGTTGGCGCAAAACTACTGGAATCGCGATCAGGGACGGGATCTGAGCTATCAGGTGGGTTACTCCAACAGCTTCAACTGGGGGAGCTTCAGTTTCAGCGCCAGCCGTACCCGCAGCGGTGGCGGCAACATGGACAATCAGTATCTGCTGAGTATCAGCTTGCCCCTGGGACGCAGCCGCTACTCACCCTATCTGAACTCGTCCATCAGTTACGACGGCAGGGGCAATCACGGCGTCAATACCTCCTTGAGTGGCAATCTCGGCGACAGCGGCCAGGTCGGTTACAGCCTCTACGGTTCACGTGACCGTTATGAGGGGCAGGGCACCAGCAACTATGGCGCAAACCTGCGTTATGACGCGGCCCATGCCAATTACAGCCTGGGCGCCAGCCGCGGAGAGAACTATCAGCAAGCCAACTTTGCCATGCAAGGCACTCTGGTCGCGCACCCGGGAGGTATTAACGCAACTTCGGGTCAGGGCGAAACCATGGCCGTGCTCGAAGCCGCCGGGGCCAAGGGCGCTCAGGTGCTCAGTAACGCGACTACTCGAATCGCTGATAACGGCTATGCGGTAGTGACGGGGTTGACGCCTTATCGACGCAACGACATGGCCCTGGACCCCAAAGGCACTTCCCGGGATGTCGAGCTGGAGATGACCTCGCAGCAGGTCGCTCCGCGCGCGGGAGCCGTGGTCATGTTGCGTTATCCGACCGTGGTGGGGCGGGCGATGCTGCTCAAACTGGTGCGTGACGATGGCGAGATGATTCCCCTGGGGGCGCAAGTCCTGGGGCCTGCGGGTGAAGTGTTGACTCAGGTCGGGCAGGGCGGCCGAGCTTTTGTCCGCGGGCTGGAAGGTCAGGGCCAGTTGTTGATTCAGTGGGGAGCAGGGCAGAGCTGCCTCGCGTCGTATCGCATGCCCAGCGATCCCTCCCCGAACGACGAGTACTACCAGCAATTGGAGTTGCCCTGCCATACGGGCAGCCGAATCTCAAACAGGTAGGTAATGGATGAACATCAACGTCCTGCTAAACAACCGATGGGCCTTGGTCGCGTGGTTTCTGTTGACGGCTCTGCACGGCAATCAGGTGTGGGCCAACACATGCACCGGAAATCCACTGTCGACACACTTCACCAGTGCCGACTTCGCGATGCTCAAGCCTCCTCGTGACATTCCGGTGGGCAGCACCATCCTGGTCAAGGACATAGACCTGGGCAAAACAACCATGACCTGTAGTGGCAATGGGCTTTGGTTTGACTATGGCTTTGTCGGGGGGGCGACCAAGACCGCCTACGAGCATGTCTATGAGACCGGAGTACCGGGTATTGGCATGCGGATTCTCTGGCACCACGAGGGTGATGTGTACATGGAGTGGCCCAGGTTTGAGCGTCGACTAAACCCCGGTACCTATTCACCACCGCACAAGTTCAAGTTGGAACTGGTAAAGACTGGCCCCATCAGCTCGGGGAAGTTCCTCGATCACAAGATCAGGAATTATTACCACAACCAATTGAGCAATGAGATTTTGTTCAATGGCGTGACGTACAACGCTCAACGCAGTGGTTGTGCGGTCGCCCGCCCGGTGCAAACGGTCACTTTGCCTACCGTCCCGCTGAGTAAACTCTTGTCCATTAAAGGCCCGGTAGGCCAGACGACGTTCTCGATCGATCTCAAGTGTGACAAAGGCGTGAAGGTGGCCTATCGCATGGACGGCCTCCAAATGGCGAGCATTCTGCTCAATAGCGAGGGGCCAGGCATGGCCAAGGGCGTGGGGTTGATCTTGGTCCGAGGCGATGCGAGCAGCAAGATCATACAAGAGTTCGCGACCCGGACAGAGTTCAAGACCACGCCAACCAGTGTTGATGATGAAGCCCTGAGCATCCCGTTAACCGCCTTTTATGTAAATTACGCTACGCCGACTGCTGGTGATGTAGCAATCAACGCCACGGTCACCTTCATGTATGAATAGATAGGCGCTTTCTATTTGCATGTGAACTGTGCAAGCGCCCTTTCAGGCAGGGCGCTGTTTGGCGCACGATTTAACTCTTGGCTGATTCAAATCCTGCCCAGTAGCAGCAACACCAAGAGCACCACCAGCACGACACCGATGATTCCCGAAGGGCCATAACCCCAACTTCTGGAGTGGGGGAATACCGGCAGGCCGCCAATCAGCAGCAAAATCAAAATAACGATCAGAATGGTGCCCATGGTGGTTTCCTTAAATTGAAGAGTGTTGAACAACGCGGTTGTTCAAAGACAACTTGGCTTCATGAATAAAGCCAGGCGCTTAATAAATCCGACTCTGCGCCTATCGAGAAAATTCCAAACTTTTTAATGCAATGCGCTACTTGGGTTATTTCCTTTACGTCTGTCACGGGTTGCGCTGCGCTGGCGCGCCAGCGTTCACCCGGTCAGCGGTTTGCCCGGGGCATTCAGCACCCTGATGGTGCGTGGGTGGCGCAGGGGCCTTCGCTACACTGCGGCCCATCTTCCCCGGAACAACAAGGCAACTCTTATGCAAAATCGCATGATGATCACTGGCGCCGGCTCCGGCCTGGGTCGCGAAATCGCTTTGCGCTGGGCCCGCGATGGCTGGCGGCTGGCCTTGTCCGATGTCAGCGAGGCGGGCCTGCAGGAAACCCTGAAGCAGGTACGCGCCGCCGGTGGCGACGGTTTCGTGCAGCGTTGCGATGTGCGTGATTACAGCCAGTTGACCGCCTTCGCCCAGGCTTGCGAAGTGAAGTTCGGCGGCATCGACATCATCGTCAACAACGCTGGCGTGGCGTCCGGCGGTTTCTTCAGCGAGCTGTCCCTGGAGGATTGGGACTGGCAGATCGCGATCAACCTGATGGGCGTGGTCAAGGGCTGCAAGGCCTTTCTGCCGCTGCTGGAACAGAGCAAGGGCAAGATCATCAACATCGCCTCCATGGCCGCCTTGATGCAGGGCCCGGCCATGAGCAACTACAACGTGGCCAAGGCCGGAGTGGTGGCGCTGTCCGAGAGCCTGCTGGTTGAGTTGGCGCAGCAGGAAATCGGCGTGCACGTGGTCTGCCCGTCATTCTTCCAGACCAACCTGCTGGACTCCTTCCGTGGTCCGACCCCGGCCATGAAGGCCCAGGTGGGCAAATTGCTGGAAAGCTCGCCGATTACCGCCGCCCAGATTGCCGATTACATCCACACCCAGGTCAACGCCGGCCAGTTCATGATCCTGCCCCACGAGCAGGGGCGCATGGCCTGGGCCCTGAAGCAGAAAAACCCTCAGGCGCTGTACGACGAAATGACCCTGATGGCCGACAAGATGCGCGCCAAGGCCAAACAAGGGGCCCACTGAGCTTGCTCCACCGCCATGGCCTCGTTAGGGTTGCCGGCACCTGGCAATCCTGACGAGACCTTGCATGCTCAATTACCTGTGGTTCTTCCTCGCCGCGCTGTTTGAAATCGCCGGCTGCTATGCCTTCTGGATGTGGCTGCGCCAGGGCAAGAGTGTCCTGTGGGTGATTCCCGCCCTGATCAGCCTGACCCTGTTCGCGCTGTTGCTGACCAAAGTCGAAGCCACTTATGCCGGGCGCGCCTACGCCGCCTACGGTGGCATCTACATTGTTGCGTCCATTGGCTGGCTGGCGGTGGTGGAGCGGGTGCGGCCCCTGGGCTCGGACTGGCTGGGGCTGGCACTGTGTGTGATCGGGGCCAGTGTGATTCTGTTCGGCCCGCGCTTTTCCAACGGTTGAGCATCCCGGCCCAAGGGCTTGGGCCGGTCCAGGCATCAGTCGAACAGCTCCTTGGGCACGTCGTGCTTGAGCATCAACTGGCACTGTTCGCTGTCCGGATCGAAAACGATCACCGCCTGGCCCTTGCTCAGGGCCTGACGAACTCGCAGCACGCGGGTTTCCAGAGGCGTCTCATCGCCGTTGTCGGTGCCCTCGCGGGTGACGAAGTCTTCGATCAGACGGGTCAGGGTGTCGACTTCAAGTTGGTCGTGGGGAATCAGCATGGGGGGCCTCCGAAAAACAATCCCGGATGCTACTGCGCCCGGGGGCGTGCCGCCAGTTGTAGCGCGCACAAACCCCGGGTCGCGGTTCAGGACTTGTTGCCCACCAGGCTGTCCACCGAGGGCACCCGAGTGTCGCTCTCCATCTGTGTGTCGTGTTCCAGCTGATGACTGAAGCGGTCCAGGGAGCCCTGGGCCGGCTGTGCATCGCTGGCGAACACCGGTGGGCTGAGGATATAGGCACTGAGCAAGCGGCTGAGCGCCGCCAGGCTGTCGATATGGGTGCGCTCGTAGCCGTGGGTGGCGTCGCAACCAAAGGCCAGCAAGGCGGTGCGGATGTCATGGCCGGCGGTGACTGCCGAGTGGGCGTCGCTGAAGTAGTAGCGGAACAGGTCGCGGCGCACCGGCAGTTCGTGCTCGGCGGCCAGACGCAGTAGGTGCCGGGACAGGTGATAGTCGTAAGGGCCGCCGGAGTCCTGCATGGCCACGCTCACCGCATGCTCGCTGGAGTGCTGGCCCGGTGCGACCGGAGCAATGTCGATGCCGACGAATTCACTGACATCCCAGGGCAGGGCCGCCGCCGCACCGCTGCCGGTTTCCTCGGTGATGGTGAACAGCGGGTGGCAGTCGATCATCAAGCTTTCACCGCTGTCGACAATGGCCTTGAGCGCCGCCAGCAAGGCGGCGACGCCGGCCTTGTCATCCAGGTGCCGGGCGCTGATGTGGCCGCTTTCGGTGAACTCCGGCAACGGGTCGAAGGCGACAAAGTCGCCCACGCCTATGCCTAAGGATTCGCAGTCGGCGCGGGTGGTGCAGTAGGCGTCCAGGCGCAGTTCGATGTGGTCCCAACTGATGGGCAACTCGTCCACCGCGGTGTTAAAGGCGTGGCCGGAGGCCATCAGCGGCAGCACGCTGCCGCGCAGTACGCCGTTGTCGGTGAACAGGCTGACCCGGCTGCCCTCGGCAAAGCGGCTGGACCAGCAGCCCACCGGGGCCAGGGTCAGGCGGCCGTTGTCCTTCACTGCACGGACGCTGGCGCCGATGGTGTCCAGGTGCGCCGAGACGGCCCGGTCAGGGCTGTTCTTCTGGCCCTTGAGGGTGGCGCGGATGGTGCCGCGTCGGGTCAGCTCGAAGGGGATGCCCAGTTCTTCCAGGCGTTCAGCGACGTAGCGCACGATGGTGTCGGTAAAGCCGGTGGGGCTGGGAATGGCGAGCATTTCCAGGAGGACTTTCTGCAGGTAGGCGAGGTCCGGTTGGGGAATCGGGCGGGTCATGGAAACTCCTGATGAAAAAAGGCCATCGATGGTTTCGATGAGGGCATGGATGGAGAGCCTGGTGGCGCCTTCGCTGGCGAGCCAGCTCCTACGAATGAGGGCAGGAGCCGGCTGGCCGGCGAAGAATCAAAGCGCCGGTTGGCTGTGGGGAAACAGCAGATCGATAAAACGCTCGGCGGTGGGCTGCGGTTCGTGGTTGGCCAACCCGGCGCGCTCGTTGGCTTCGATGAACACGTAGTCCGGCTGGTCTGCTGCCGGCACGATCAGGTCAAGGCCGACCACCGGAATGTCCAGGGCCCGGGCCGCGCGGATGGCGGCGTCGGCCAGGGTCGGATGGAGAAGGCCGGTGACGTCTTCCAGGGTGCCGCCGGTGTGCAGGTTGGCGGTACGCCGGACGAACAGCCGCTCGCCGGCCGGCAGCACGCTGTTGTAGTCGTAACCGGCGGCATGCAGGGTGCGTTGGGTTTCCGCGTCCAGGGGGATCTTGCTTTCGCCGCCGGTGGCCGCCTGGCGTCGGCGGCTGCGGGCCTCGATCAAGGCGCCAATGGAATGCCGACCGTCGCCGATGATCTCGGCGGGACGGCGGATGGCCGCGGCCACCACTTCAAAGCCGATCACCAGGATGCGCAGGTCCAGCCCTTCGTGGAAGCTTTCCAGCAACACTCGGCTGTCAAAGCGGCGGGCCTGGTCGATGGCGCGCTGCACCTCTTCAATCGTGCTCAGGTCCACGGCCACGCCTTGTCCCTGTTCTCCGTCCAACGGCTTGACCACCACCCGCTGGTGCTCGTCGAGAAACTCCAGGTTGTCGTCGGCGTTGCCCGCCAATTGCTGGGCGGGCAGCTTCAGACCGGCACCCTTGAGCACCTTGTGAGTCAGGCTCTTGTCCTGGCACAGGCTCATGCTGATGGCGCTGGTCAGGTCGCTCAGGGATTCCCGGCAACGCACCCGGCGGCCGCCGTGGCTTAGGGTAAACAGCCCGGCGTCGGCGTCGTCCACTTGCACATCGATGCCGCGGCGATGGGCCTCCTCGACGATGATCCGCGCATAAGGATTGAAGTCCGCCTGGGGGCCGGGGCCGAGGAACAGCGGCTGGTTGATGCCGTTCTTGCGCTTGATGGCGAAGGTCGACAGGGTGCGAAAGCCCAGCTTGGCGTAGAGGTTCTTGGCCTGGCGGTTGTCGTGCAGCACCGACAGGTCGAGGTAGCTCAGGCCGCGGCTCATGAAGTGTTCGATCAGGTGCCGCACCAGCACTTCGCCCACACCCGGACGGCTGCAATCGGGGTCCACCGCCAGGCACCAGAGGCTGCTGCCGTGTTCCGGGTCCTGGTAGGCCTTGTGGTGGTTCAGGCCCATGACGCTACCGATCACCGCGCCGCTGTCTTCGTCCTCGGCCAGCCAGTACACCGGACCGCCCTGATGGCGCGGAGTCAGCAGCTTCGGATCAATGGGCAGCATCGCCCGGGCCTGATACAGCTGATTGATGGCCTGCCAATCGGATTCGCTCTGGGCCCGACGGATGCGGAAGCCGCGAAACACCCGGGTGGCCTGGCGATAGTCGCTGAACCACAGACGCAGGGTGTCGGAAGGGTCAAGGAACAGTTGCGCCGGTTCCAGCCCGAGCACCTGTTGCGGCGCCGCCACATACAGAGCGATGTCGCGTTCGCCGGGACGCTCGTTGAGCAACTCCTCGGCGAGGCGGGTGGGGTTGGGAAAGGTATGGCCGATCAGCAGTCGGCCCCAGCCGCAATGCACGGCGATGGGTTCATTGCCGGGTTCGCTGCCGTCTTCGGCAAAGCGCGCTTGCAGACGTTCATAGGACGGCGCCTGGCCGCGCAGCAGGCGTTGGCTGTAAGCCGTGGCGTGAGCTTTCATCGATCAGATTCCTTGTTCGCTGAGCCACAGGTTCAAGGCCGCCAGTTGCCACAGCTTGGAGCCGCGCAGGGGCGTCAGTTGGCCCTGGGGATCGGTCAGCAGGCGATCAAGCATGGCCGGGTTGAACAGGCCGCGATCCTGGCTCGGGTCCAGCAGCAGTTCACGCACCCAGTTCAGGGTGTCGCCCTGCAGATGCTTGAGGCCCGGCACCGGGAAGTAGCCTTTCTTGCGGTCGATCACCTCGCTGGGGATCACCCGCCGCGCCGCTTCCTTGAGCACCTGCTTGCCGCCGTCCGGCAGCTTGAAACGCGCCGGCACCCGGGCCGACAGCTCCACCAGGCGGTAGTCGAGGAACGGCGTCCGTGCCTCCAGGCCCCAGGCCATGGTCATGTTATCCACACGCTTGACCGGGTCATCCACCAGCATCACTGTGCTGTCCAGGCGCAGGGCCTTATCCACAGGCGCATCGGCGCCAGGCTGGGCGAAATGCTCACGGACGAATTCACCGGCGGCGTCGTGTGCGGTCAGCCATTGCGGCTGCACGGTGGCCGCGTAGTCGTCGTAGCTGCGGTCGAAGAAGGCCGCGCGGTAGGCGGCATACGGGTCGCTGGCGCCGTCCACTTGTGGGTACCAGTGGTAGCCGGCGAACAGTTCGTCGGCGCCCTGGCCGCTTTGCACCACCTTGCAGTGCTTGGCCACTTCTCGGGACAACAAATAGAAGGCGATGCAATCGTGGCTGACCATCGGCTCGCTCATGGCACGGAAAGCCGCGGGCAGTTGCTCGATGATTTCGTGCTCGTCGATGCGCAATTGGTGATGTCGGGTGCCGTAGTGTTTGGCAATCAGGTCCGAGTACTGGAACTCGTCGCCCCGTTCGCCGCCGGCATCCTGGAAACCGATGGAGAAGGTCGAGAGATCGTCCACCCCCACCTCCCGCAGCAGGCCTACCAGCAGGCTGGAATCGACACCGCCAGAGAGCAGCACACCGACGTCCACCGCCGCCCGTTGCCGAATGGCCACGGCATCACGGGTGCTGTCCAGTACTCGGTCGCGCCAGTCTTCCAGGGTCAGGTTGCACTCGTCGGCGTGGGGGCCGTAGGGCAGGGACCACCAGGTCTGCTGTTCGCTGCGGCCGTCGGCCTCGATGCGCATCCAGGTGGCCGGTGGCAGTTTTTCGATGCCCGCCAGCAAGGTGCGCGGCGCCGGGACCACAGCGTGGAAGTTCAGGTAGTGGTTGAGCGCCACCGGGTCGAGGATCGGCTTGATATCGCCGCCCTTGAGCAAGGCCGGCAGGGCCGAGGCGAAGCGCAGCCGCTGGCCTGTGCGCGACAGGTACAAAGGCTTGACCCCGAGGCGGTCGCGGGCGATGAACAGGCGCTGGGCATCACGCTCCCAGATGGCGAAGGCGAACATGCCGTTGAGCTTGGGCAGGAGGTCGGCGCCCCAGGCGTGGTAGCCCTTGAGCAGCACTTCGGTGTCACCGCCGGAATGAAAGGCGTAGCCCTGGGCTTCCAGTTCGGCGCGCAATTCGGGGAAGTTGTAGATCGCGCCGTTGAAGGCCAGGGACAGCCCCAGCTGGTTGTCGATCATGGGCTGCGCCGAGCCGTCCGACAGGTCCATGATTTTCAGCCGCCGATGGCCGAGGGCGATCGGGCCCTGGCTGTGAAAGCCCCAGGCGTCGGGGCCACGGGGGGCCAGGTGATGAGTGATTCGTTCAACCGCTGCCAGGTCGGCAGGTTGATGATCAAAGCGTAATTCGCCAGCTAATCCGCACATAAGTCCTTACCGGTTTTTCCGTTGGGGAGAGTCAATCCGCAGTCGCCAAAAGGGCGGCTACCTGGAAACTGACCTGTGCATAACTCGGGAGTTTTAGATCGATCGGTTATAAGTCGACGGGTGGTAATGGGGGCGGGAGGTGATTTTGAGCGCTGTCCAATGGCCATTGGCGGCCTTCAGGAATGAAGACCGCCGCAGAGGATCAGGCCTTGCCGCGAATCAGGCGACGCAGGGCGAAGCGGTTTGGATGACAGGCCTCGGCCACGCTCCTGGGCAGTGGCAGCGGTTCGTTTTCCAGCCAGGCGGCCAGCAGTTCGCCGGACAGCGGCGCGGTGATCAGCCCGCGAGAACCATGACCGCTGTTGATGTACAGGCCGTCGAGCCAGGGGCAGGGCAGGTCCGGCACCTGACGTGCGTCCTTGCCCAAGGCGGCGTAGGTCTCGGTAAAGGCTGCCGGGTCCGCCAGAGGACCGACGATAGGCAAGTAGTCCGGGCTGGTGCAGCGAAAGGCTGCGCGGCCTTGCAGGCGGTCCAGGGGCAACTGTTCGGCGTTCAGGCGTTGCAGCAGGTCGCTGGAAATTTCCCGCAGCATCGCAAGGTTACCGGCATGTTCGGCTGTGGTCGGCGTCAGGTCCTGGCTCTTGAAGTCGAAGCTGGCGCCCAGGGTGTGCTCGCCCAGTCGCGGCGGAGCGACGTAACCCTCGGCGCAGACCACAGTGGCCAGGCTCTGGCTGTGCGCGGTCTGCGGCAGGCGGGTGATCTGCCCGCGAATACGTTTGAGGGGCAATTCGGCGCTGGCCGGGAAGCGTTTGATTTCGGCGGCACCGGCAAGGATCACCACCGCCGCACTGGCCAGCATCCGTTCGCCGTCCCAGGCTTGCCATTGCTGGTCGACCCGGCGTAACTCCAGCACGTCCTGATGAGTCAGGACCCGGATCTGCGGATGCTTGGCCTGCCACTGGCACAGGGCCGGCGGGTGCACCCAGCCACCTTCGGGATAGAACAGGCCGCCGTGGTCCAGGCCGATGCCGGCCAGGGCCTGGGCCTCTGGCTGATCCAGCAGCCGCAGCAGGTCGGTGGGGAAGGCCGCGGCCAACTGCGCCTGGCGTTCGGCCTCCTTGGGATTGAACGCCAGTTGCAGCACCCCGCAAGCGTCCCAGTCCTGGCCGCGTTGCAGGTGTTCCAGCTGGCGTCGGGTGTAGCCGAAGCCACTGAGGATCATCTGCGACAGTGCCGTGCCATGGGCTGAAAGCTTGAGGTAAAGCACCCCTTGCGGATTGCCCGAGGCTTCCTGGGCCAGCTGTTCATGGCGTTCCAGTAATTGCACCTGCCAGCCGCGGGCAGCGAGGCTGGCGGCGCTGGCGCAACCGGCCAGCCCGCCGCCGATCACCAGCGCGGTTTTGGCCTGGACCGGCGGGCGGGCGAACCAAGGCTTGGCTCGGGCTGGCGGCGGCGTGTCTTCCGGCCAGCCGAGGAAGTCGCCGCGCAGCACTTCCCATTTGCGACCGATGCCCGGAGTGCGCTTCATCTTGAAGCCCGCCGCGTTCAATAGGCGACGTACCCAGCCGGTGCTGGTGAAGGTGCTGAGGGTGGAGCCCGGCGCCGCCAGGCGCGCCAGTTCGGCGAACAGTTCCGGGGTCCACATGTCGGGGTTCTTTGCCGGGGCGAAGCCGTCGAGAAACCAGGCGTCGATCTGCGCGTCCAGTTGCGGCAACTGCTCCAGGGCGTCGCCGATCAGCAGGGTCAGGATGACCCGGCCATCGTCCAGCACGATGCGCTGGAAGCCAGCGTGCACGGCGACGTAGTGCTTGAGCAGCTGCTGGCTCAGGTCCGCCAGTTCCGGCCACAGGGCCAGGGCCCGTTGCAGGTCGGTCGGACTCAGGGGGTACTTTTCCACGCTGACAAAATGCAGCCGGGCAGTGGCCGGCGCCTGCTCCTGGAACAACTGCCAGGCGCAGAGAAAATTCAGCCCGGTGCCGAAGCCGGTTTCACCGATGACAATTTTTTCGCCTGCCTCGAGCGCGGCAAAGCGCTCCCGCAGGCGGTTCTGTTCGATGAACACATGGCGGGTTTCATCCAGGCCCGAGTCGCTGGAGAAGTACACATCATCGAAGACCCGCGAGCGCGGGCGTCCTTGGTCGTCCCAGTCGAGCTGGGCGTGGGGCAGTTCAGGTGTCATGTTCGGCTCGTTTGGCGCAAGGCGGCCATTCTAGCCGATCACCGACCCTGTGCCTGATCCACGGCAAGCCGCGGCGGGTTCAGGGATTTGTTTTCCTTGGCGCAGGTCCATCCGCTAGTCTTGGACAATTCTTGGAAGGGAGCCACCCATGTTCGAATCCGCTGAAATCGGTCACGCCATCGACAAAGAAACCTACGATGCCGAGGTGCCGGCCCTGCGCGAGGCCTTGCTCGAAGCCCAGTTCGAGCTACGCCAGAAGGCCAAGTTTCCAGTGATAGTGCTGATCAATGGTGTCGAGGGCGCGGGCAAGGGCGAGACGGTCAAGCTGCTCAACGAATGGATGGACCCGCGGCTGATCGAGGTGCGCACCTTCGACCAGCAGACCGACGAGGAACTGTCTCGGCCACCGGCCTGGCGTTACTGGCGGATGCTTCCGGCCAAGGGGCGCATGGGGGTGTTTTTCGGCAACTGGTACAGCCAGATGCTCCAGGGGCGGGTGCATGGCGAGATCAAGGACCCGCGCCTGGACCAGGCAATCAATGGCGCCGAACGCCTGGAAAAGATGCTCTGCGATGAAGGCGCGCTGATCTTCAAGTTCTGGTTTCACCTGTCCAAGAAACAGATGAAGGACCGCCTCAAGTCCTTGCAGGATGACCCGCTGCACAGCTGGCGCATCAGCCCGCTGGACTGGCAGCAGTCGCAAACCTACGACAAGTTCGTCAAGTACGGCGAGCGGGTGTTGCGCCGCACCAGTCGTGACTACGCGCCCTGGCATGTGATCGAGGGCGTCGATCCGCATTACCGCAGCCTCACTGTGGGCCGGATTCTGTTGGAAGGATTGCAGAATGCCTTGAGCCGTCAGCCATTGAAGTCGACCCAGGTCAACGCCGCGCCGTTGCCGACAGCGGTGGATCAACTGAGTCTGCTGGACAGCCTGGACATGACCCAGCACCTGGACAAGGACGACTACGAGGAACAGTTGATTACCGAGCAGGCGCGTCTGGCCGGTTTGCTGCGGGACAAACGCATGCGCAAGCATGCCCTGGTGGCAGTGTTCGAAGGCAACGACGCGGCCGGCAAGGGCGGCGCCATTCGCCGCGTCGCGGCGGCGCTCGACCCGCGCCAGTACAGCATCGTGCCGATTGCCGCGCCCACTGAAGATGAACGGGCGCAGCCTTACCTCTGGCGTTTCTGGCGGCATATTCCGGCGCGCGGCAAGTTCACCATCTTCGACCGTTCCTGGTACGGCCGGGTGCTGGTGGAGCGGGTCGAGGGCTTCTGTCAGCCCACTGACTGGCTGCGGGCCTACAGCGAGATCAACGACTTCGAAGAGCAGTTGGCCGATGCCCGGGTGATCGTGGTGAAGTTCTGGCTGGCCATCGACAAGGACACCCAACTGGAGCGCTTCCAGGCACGGGAGGCGATTCCCTTCAAGCGCTTCAAGATCACCGAGGACGATTGGCGCAACCGCGACAAGTGGGGTGACTATCGCGCCGCTGTCGGCGACATGGTGGACCGGACCAGCACCGAAGTGGCGCCCTGGACGCTGGTGGAGGCCAACGACAAGCGCTGGGCACGGGTCAAGGTCCTGCGCACCATCAACCGGGCCCTGGAGACCGCGTTCGAGCGTTCCGACAAGCACGACAAGAAACAGAAGAAGGACAAGAAGTAGACCGATGGTCGCGCATACGCCCAGTGAATGATTGTCGCGGTGGGCGCGGAGGGGGATCTATGCTCGATGCTCTTTCCTGCCGCCAACAACAGTGAGGTGCGTCATGCGTGAAGTGGTGATCGTCGACAGCGTACGGACTGGCCTGGCCAAGTCCTTTCGCGGCAAGTTCAACCAGACCCGTCCGGATGACATGGCCGCTCACTGCGTCAATGCGCTGCTCGCCCGCAACGGCATCGACCCGGCCAGTGTCGAGGACTGCATCGTCGGCGCCGGCTCCAATGAAGGCGCCCAGGGTTTCAATATCGGTCGCAACGTTGCCGTGCTCTCGGCGCTGGGCACTGGCACCGCGGGCATGACCCTCAACCGGTTCTGCTCTTCAGGCCTGCAGGCGATCGCCATCGCCGCCAACCAGATCGCCTCCGGCTGCAGCGACATCATCGTCGCCGGTGGCGTCGAGTCCATCAGCCTGACCATGAAGAGCGTCAATACCGACAACCTGATCAACCCGCTGCTCAAGGAGCAGGTGCCGGGCATCTACTTCCCCATGGGCCAGACCGCCGAAGTGGTCGCCCGGCGCTACAACGTCAGCCGCGAGGCCCAGGACCTCTACTCCCTGCAAAGCCAGCAACGTACCGCCCAGGCCCAGGCTGATGGCCTGTTCAGCGACGAGATCGTGCCGATGACGGTCAAGTACAAGGTCGAGGACAAGAACACCGGACAGGTGCAGATGGTTGACGGCGTGGTGGATCGTGACGACTGCAACCGCCCCGACACCACTCTGGAGAATCTCGCGGCGCTCAAACCGGTGTTTGCCGAGGATGGTTCGGTCACCGCGGGCAACTCTTCGCAGCTGTCCGATGGTGCCTCGATGACCCTGGTGATGAGCCTCGAGCGGGCCCTGGCCCTGGGTCTCAAGCCCAAGGCGTTCTTCCGCGGCTTTACCGTGGCCGGCTGCGAGCCTGATGAAATGGGTATCGGCCCGGTGTTCTCGGTGCCCAAGCTGCTCAAGGCCAAGGGCCTGACGGTGGATGACATCGACCTGTGGGAACTCAATGAGGCCTTTGCGTCCCAGTGCCTGTATGCCCGCGACCGGCTGGAGATCGATAACGCCAGGTACAACGTCAATGGTGGCTCGATTGCCATTGGCCATCCGTTTGGCATGACCGGTTCCCGTCAGGTGGGGCATCTGGTGCGTGAGTTGCAGCGGCGCAACCAGCGGTATGGCATCGTCACCATGTGCGTGGGGGGCGGCATGGGCGCCACCGGGTTGTTTGAGGCAGTCCGTTAGGTTTGTAGTGCATCACCGACCAAGCCGGCCCCTATGGGGGACGGCTTGTGCTGTTTACGACCGGCACAATCGTGTTTGCGCTTTGCTGCCAACTGTCTCTGTGTCGGCCCCTGGCCCGGGCCTAGAATGTGGACCTTGCTCGTCAGGCTTTGTGGGGTTCGCATGCATGTCTCGTCCGGTCGTTGGGTTTATGGCTTGTTCCTCGCCTTATTGACCGCGTTGTTGTGGGGCATCCTGCCCATCAAGCTCAAGCAAGTGCTGCTGGTGATGGACCCGGTGACCGTGACCTGGTTTCGCCTGCTGGTGTCCGGCGGCTGTCTGTTTTTCTATCTGGCGGCGGTGGGGCGTTTGCCGCGCTGGCGCGCGCTCGGTCCCAAGGGTGTGTGGCTGGTGCCGATTTCGGTCTTGGGGCTGGTGGGCAACTATGTGTTGTACCTGATGGGCCTGAACCTGCTGAGCCCGGGCACGGCGCAACTGGTGGTGCAGATGGGCCCGATCCTGTTGCTGATCGCCAGTGTCTTTGTGTTCAAGGAGCGCTTCAGTCTGGGGCAGGGCCTGGGACTGCTGGTGCTGTTGCTCGGTTTCGGGCTGTTCTTCAATCAGCGCCTGACCGAGCTGCTGACCTCCCTGAGTGACTACACCGCCGGAGTTCTGACCATTCTCGCGGCTTCGGCAGTCTGGACTTTTTATGCCCTGGGCCAGAAGCAATTGTTGAGCGTGTGGAATTCCTTGCAGGTGATGATGGTGATCTACCTGTTCTGTGCCTTGCTTCTGACGCCTTGGGCGCATCCGCTCGAAGCCTTGGAACTGAGCCCGTTGCAGGGCTGGCTGTTGTTGGCCTGTTGCCTGAATACCCTGATCGCCTATGGCGCCTTTGCCGAAGCCCTGGCCCATTGGGAGGCGTCGCGGGTCAGTGCGACCCTGGCGATCACGCCCCTGGTGACCTTTGCCGCGGTGGCCTGGGCGGCCTGGCTCTGGCCAGAGTATGTACACGCCGAACAGATCAATGGCCTGGGTTATGGCGGGGCGCTGCTGGTGGTACTGGGGTCGGCCTTGACGGCGTTGGGGCCGTCGCTGATGGCGGGGTTGCGCGCCCGACGGCAGCGGATCGCTGCGGGGTGAGTTTCGCTGGCAAGCCAGCTCCTATAGAAGTGTGGCGGTAGGAGCTGGCTTGCCAGCGAAAAAGACGCTGCGCTAACCCTGTTTTCCAGCCTCCAGCATGTTTTCCGGTCGCACCCAGGCATCGAACTGCTCATCCGTCAGGTACCCCAAGGCCAACGCCGCTTCCCTGAGGGTCAGGTTCTCGGCATAGGCCTTCTTGGCGATTTCGGCGGACTTGTCGTAGCCGATGTGGGGATTGAGCGCGGTCACCAGCATCAGGCCTTGTTCCAGGTGCTCGGCCATCTGCTGGGGATCGGGCTCCAGACCGGCGATGCAGTGCTGCTGGAAGTTGCTGCAGCCATCGGCCAGCAGGCGGATCGATTGCAGCAGGTTGTGAATGATCACCGGCTTGAATACGTTCAGTTGCAGATGGCCCTGGCTGGCGGCAAAGCCGATTGCCACGTCGTTGCCCATCACCTGGCAAGCCAGCATCGATAGGGCTTCGCATTGGGTTGGGTTGACCTTGCCGGGCATGATCGAGCTGCCCGGTTCGTTGGCCGGCAGCTTGACCTCCGCCAGTCCCGCCCGCGGGCCAGAGCCCAGCAGGCGCAGGTCGTTGGCGATTTTCATCAGGCACACGGCGAGGGTTTTCAGCGCGCCGGACAGTGTGGTCAGCGGCTCGTGGCCGGCCAGGGCGGCGAATTTGTTAGGGGCGGTGACGAAGGGCAGGCCGGAAAGGGCGGCCAGTTCGGCGGCGATGGCCTCACCAAAACCGTGGGGCGAGTTCAGTCCGGTGCCCACGGCGGTACCGCCCTGGGCCAGCTCGCACACTGCAGGCAAGGCGCTGCGGATGGCTCGCTCGGCGTATCCCAGTTGGGCGATAAAGGCAGAGATTTCCTGGCCAAAGGTGATCGGGGTGGCATCCATCATGTGGGTGCGGCCGGTTTTCACCAGCTTCATGTGCCGGGCCGACAGCTCGGCCAGGCCACCGGAGAGTTCGCTGATCGCTGGCAGCAACTGGAACTGCACGGCCTGGGCTGCGGCGATGTGCATGGCGGTCGGGAAACAGTCGTTGGAGCTTTGCGAGCGGTTGACGTGATCGTTGGGGTGTACCGGGGACTTGCCGCCGCGGGGGTTGCCCGCCAGTTCGTTGGCCCGACCGGCCAGCACCTCATTGACGTTCATGTTGCTCTGGGTACCGCTGCCGGTTTGCCACACCACCAGGGGAAACTGGTCGTCATGCTCGCCGGCCAGCACTTCGTCGGCGGCCTGTTCGATCAGCCGGGCGATGTCGGCGGGCAGGTCGCCGTTGCGATTGTTGACTCGGGCGGCGGCTTTCTTGATCAGGGCCAGGGCATGCAGCACGGACAGAGGCATGCGCTCGTTGCCGATGGCGAAATTGACCAGCGAACGTTGGGTCTGTGCGCCCCAATAGGCTTCTTCCGGGACTTCAACCTGGCCCAGGCTGTCGGTTTCGATTCGATTCATCGTGGCATTCCTCCAAGTCTGACTGGCCAGTTTAGGCCCTGATCTGCGGCTCGGGTTCCGTGGAAGGGGTTTTCCGCCCGCCGCCCGGGCAAAACCAGGGGGCGCCCGGGGTGGGGTTGAGGGACGCGGATTAATAGGCGCAGAATGGGCGCCCTTGGGGTTCTACCTCGCTTGCTAGATAAAGGAAACTCGATGACCCGTTTTCGTGCCATCTGTACCGCGGTTGTTCTGGTGTGTGCCAGCGGCCAGGTTCTTGCCGATACCGCCAGCCACAACGCCAGTGCCGAGGCCTTCCTGACCCTGGCCCATGCGGACAAGCTCGGTACGCCGGTGTACATGCAAGTCCAGCAAATGTTTGCCCAGCGTTTTGAGCAGACCAAAGCCCCGGAATCCAAACGCGCCCTGCTGGAAACCTACCAGGCCAAGGCCAACGCGGCCCTGGACCAGGCCATTGGCTGGAACAAGCTGAAGCCGGACATGGTCAAGCTCTACACCAGCAATTTCAGCGAGTCCGAGCTTAAGGACCTGGTAGCCTTCTACCGGTCGCCACTGGGCAAGAAAGTCCTGGAAAAAATGCCTCAGCTGACTCAGCAATCGGCGCAGATGACCCAGGCCAAGCTGGAAAGCGCGGTACCGGTGGTGAACAAGCTGCTGGCCGACATGACCGCCGAGCTCGAGCCTAAGGCTGCTCCGGCGAAGAAGAAGTAAGCGGAGCCTGCAATGACCATGCAACAACGTATCGAAACGGCGCTCGGGGCCTTGCAGCCCGAGCACCTGCAAGTGCTGGATGAAAGCCACATGCACAGCCGTGGCCTGGAAACTCACTTCAAGGCGGTACTGGTCAGCGAGCAGTTCGCCGGCCTCAACAGCGTCAAGCGTCATCAGAAGGTCTACGCCACCCTGGGTGAGCTGATGGGCCAGTTCCATGCGTTGGCGCTGCACACTTACACACCCGAGGAATGGTCGAAGATCGGTGTGGCTCCGGCTTCGCCGACCTGCGCCGGAGGCAGTAAGCATTAATCGCGGTTTTTTTGATAGAATCCGCAACGCGCCGCTTATGCCGGCGCGTTTTTTTTTGCATCCGGTTCACCCTTTACGAGGGTAGCCACCTGGAGAGATTTCCCATGACACAACCCATTGTCGTGGCGGCACTGTACAAGTTCGTCACCCTCGAAGATTACGTCAGCCTGCGCGAGCCCCTGCTGCAGGCCATGCTCGACAACGGCATCAAGGGCACCCTGCTGATCGCCGAAGAAGGCATCAATGGCACGGTATCTGGCAGTCGTGAAGGCATCGACGGGCTGCTGGCCTGGCTGAAGAACGATCCACGCATGGTGGATATCGATCACAAAGAGTCGTATTGCGACGAGCAGCCGTTCTATCGCACCAAGGTCAAGCTCAAGAAAGAGATCGTCACCCTCGGCGTGCCCGGCGTGGACCCCAACAAGAAGGTCGGGACTTACGTCGAGCCTCAGGACTGGAACGCCCTGATCAGCGATCCCGAAGTACTGCTGATCGACACCCGTAACGACTACGAAGTGTCCATCGGCACCTTCGAAGGCGCCATCGACCCCAAGACCACCAGCTTCCGCGAGTTTCCGGACTACATCAAAGCCCACTTCGACCCGAGCAAGCACAAGAAAGTGGCGATGTTCTGCACCGGTGGCATCCGTTGCGAGAAGGCGTCGAGCTACATGCTCAGTGAAGGCTTCGACGAGGTGTTCCACCTCAAGGGCGGGATCCTCAAGTACCTCGAAGAGGTACCGCAGCAAGAGAGCAAATGGCAGGGCGACTGCTTTGTATTCGATAACCGGGTCACTGTGCGCCACGACCTGAGCGAAGGCGACTACGATCAATGTCATGCTTGCCGTACTCCGGTGAGCGTCGAGGATCGGGCTTCCGAGCACTATGTGCCGGGCATCAGTTGCCCGCATTGCTGGGACAAGCTGAGCGAGAAGACTCGCCGCAGCGCCATCGATCGGCAGAAACAGATTGAGTTGGCCAAGGCCCGCAACCTGCCGCACCCGATTGGTTACAACTACAAGCAATCACCTTCCGAGGCTTGAGCCATGTCTGCCCGCCTGCTCTATGTGATGGACCCGATGTGTTCATGGTGCTGGGGCTTTGCGCCCGTGGCCCAGGCCCTGGTGGAGCAGGCCCAGGCCGCCGGAGTCGAGTTGCATCTGGTGGTGGGCGGCTTGCGCACCGGCAGCGGGGCGGCATTGGAGCCCAATACCCGGCGCTACATCCTTGAACACTGGCAGGCGGTGCATCAGGCCACCGGCCAGCCGTTCACCTTCGAGGGTGCCTTGCCCGATGGCTTTGTCTATGACACCGAGCCGGCTTGTCGCGCCATCGTCACTGCTCGCAGCCTGGCTCCGGACTGTGCCTGGAAACTGTTGGGGTTGATCCAGCGGGCGTTCTATGTCGAAGGCCGCGATGTCACCCTGGCCAGTGTGCTGGTGGAGTTGGCGGAACAGGCCGGGGTTCCGCGGATCGAGTTCGCCGAAGCCTTCGATCGCGCCGAGCAGCATGCCGCCACGGCGGCGGATTTCACTTGGGTCCAGGACCTGGGGATCGCCGGATTTCCCACCTTGCTGGCGGAACGCAACGGCCAGTTGGCCTTGCTGACCAACGGCTATCAGCCGCTGAGCGAGTTGTCGCCGTTGCTGGGACGCTGGTTGGAGCGCGCCGCCTGTGCCTGATTCAGTCGATTCAAGCACCACCGGTAAAACCGTAGATCGTTTGAGCTGGGGGGAAATCCGTCGCCTGGCCCTGCAACATAGAAAGTCGCTGTGGATCGCCAATGGGGTGGCCGTGCTGGCGACCCTGTGCAGTGTGCCGATTCCGCTGTTGCTGCCGTTGCTGGTGGACGAGGTGCTGCTGGGGCATGGCGATGGCGCATTGCAAGTGATGAACCGCCTATTGCCCGATGGCTGGCAAACTGCGGCGGGCTATATCGGGTTGATGCTGTTGATCACCCTGATCCTGCGTTGCTCCGCCCTGGTGTTCAACGTGGTCCAGGCGCGGCTGTTTGCCGGTTTGGCCAAGGACATTGTCTATCGGATCCGTGTGCGCCTGATCGAACGGCTCAAGCGCATTTCCCTGGGGGAGTACGAAAGCCTGGGGGGAGGCACGGTCACTACGCATCTGGTCACCGACCTGGACACGGTGGACAAGTTTGTCGGTGAAACCCTGAGCCGATTCCTGGTGGCCATGCTGACCCTGGTGGGCACGGCCGGCATTCTGATGTGGATGCACTGGAAGCTGGCGCTGCTGATTCTGCTGTTCAACCCGTTGGTGATTTTTGCCACGGTGCAACTGGGCAAGCGGGTCAAGCACCTGAAGAAGCTGGAAAATGACAGCACTTCGCGTTTCACCCAGGCCCTGACCGAGACCCTGGAGGCGATCCAGGAGATCCGCGCCAGCAACCGCCAGGGCTACTTTCTTGGACGCCTGGGCCAGCGTGCCGAGGAGGTTCGGGACTACGCCGTGGCCTCGCAGTGGAAAAGCGACGCCTCGGGCCGGGCCAGCGGTTTGCTGTTCCAGTTCGGTATCGACATTTTTCGTGCGGCGGCGATGCTCACAGTGCTGTTCTCCGACCTGTCCATCGGCCAGATGCTGGCGGTGTTCAGCTACCTGTGGTTCATGATCGGCCCGGTGGAGCAGTTGCTGAACCTGCAATACGCCTATTACGCCGCGGGCGGGGCCCTGACCCGGATCAACGAGTTGCTGGCGCGGGCCGATGAGCCGCAGTACAGCGGTGGCGTGGATCCGTTCCAGGGGCGCGAAACCGTTGGCATCGAGGTCCGCGGCCTGAGCTTCGGCTACGGCGATGAGCGGGTGCTGGACAACATGAATCTGTCGATCGCGCCTGGTGAGAAGGTGGCCATTGTCGGTGCCAGTGGTGGGGGCAAGAGCACCCTGGTGCAGCTGTTGCTGGGGCTGTATACGCCGCAGACCGGGGTGATCCGCTTTGGCGGTGCCACTCAGCAGGAAATCGGCCTGGAAACGGTACGGGATCACGTCGCGGTGGTGCTGCAGCATCCTGCCTTGTTCAACGATACGATTCGCGCCAACCTGACCATGGGCCGTGAGCGCAGTGATAGCGCTTGCTGGCAGGCCCTGGAAATCGCACAGCTCGAACCCACCGTCAGGGCGCTGCCCCAGGGCCTGGACAGTGTGGTCGGGCGCTCAGGTGTGCGTCTTTCCGGTGGGCAACGCCAGCGCCTGGCTATTGCGCGGATGGTACTGGCCGAACCCAAGGTGGTGATTCTTGATGAAGCCACGTCCGCTCTGGACGCAGCCACCGAGTACAACCTGCATCAAGCCTTGACGCGTTTTTTGCGTGGGCGGACTACGCTGATCATTGCTCATCGCCTGTCGGCGGTTAAACAGGCTGACCGGGTTTTGGTGTTCGATGGCGGGCAGATCGCCGAAGATGGCGACCATCAGCAGCTGATTGCTGATGGCGGCCTTTATGCCAAGCTATACGGGCATTTGCAGCAGGTTCGATAGTCTTGAGTTTTGTCCGGGTTTCTGTGTTTAGTGCTTGAATTTCCTGGTGGAATAACCGCTTCGGCTTGAGAGAGCGGCCGTTTCCCCGTGAAGGTTCGCCCCGGACGCTGCCCAGCCTGCGTCGGAGCTATGGAAATTCGCCTAATCTGTGCTGTCTGAGTCGGGACTACTGGGTGTTCATTTGGCAGTGCGCAAGCAAGGACCCTCATGAAGCAAAAGCGGACTTTCGCAACGCCGCGGTTGTTGGGCATCGTCTGGCCCTTTATCGCCGTGGTGTTATTTCAAGCGCTGTTGGGCGGCCTCAGCCTGTATGTCCTGTCGGCAGTGCGTGGCTATGTTGCCGGTGAGAGCTTGTGGTCCAAAGGCCAGAAAGACGCCATCTACTACCTCAATCTGTACGCCGACAGCCGCGACGAAGGCACCTTCCTCAAGTACCAGAACGCCATAGCCGTACCCCAGGGCGGGCATGAGCTGCGGGTGGCCCTGGATAGCCAGCCGCCGGATCTTGAGGCGGCGCGCCTGGGGATTCTCAAGGGCGGCAATCACCCGGATGACGTTCCTAGCCTGATCTGGCTGTACCTCAACTTCCGCCATTTCAGCTATCTGGAAAAGGCCATCGATTTGTGGACCGTGGGCGACGGCTACCTGCTGCAGCTCGATACGGTAGCCCGAGAGATGCACAAGGGGATCGGCAGCAACAGTGCCAGCGAAGCCGACGTGCAACGTTGGAAGAGCCAGATCTTTGCTATCAACGATGGGGTCACGCCGGCGGCCAAGGCCTTCAGCGATGCCTTGGGGGAAGGCTCGCGGGTGATCCTGCGCCTCTTGCTGGTGACCAACCTGGCCACAGCGCTGATCCTGATTGCCCTGGCCTTGCTGCGTACCCACAAGCTGCTGGCCCAGCGGCATGCCTTTGCCGACGCGTTGCAACTGGAGAAGGAGCGCGCGCAGATCACCTTGCAGTCCATTGGTGACGGGGTGATCACCACGGATGTCGAGGGCGCTATTGCCTATATGAACCCGGCGGCGGAAGAACTGACTCGCTGGAAGGCCGAGCAAGCGGTGGGGTTGCCCCTGGCGGCCTTGTTCAATCTCTTGGACGAAAACGCCCAGGCCGACGGCTTCACTCTGATCGAACACATCCTCAGTGGCCAGCTCAGTGGCGGCAGCGAGCATTCCAAGCTGATCCAGCGCCTGGATGGCAGTACGGTGTCGGTGACCCTGGTGGGCGCGCCGATCCGCAATGCCGGGAAGGTCAGTGGCACGGTACTGGTGTTGCACGATATGACCCAGGAGCGGCAGTACATCGCCAATCTGTCCTGGCAGGCGACCCACGATGCCTTGACCGGCCTGGCCAATCGCCGGGAGTTCGAATTCCGCCTGGAGCAGGCGTTGCACGGCTTGATCCGCCAGCCCGCCAGGCATGCGCTGATGTTTCTGGACCTGGACCAGTTCAAGCTGGTCAACGACACCTGTGGCCATGCGGCTGGGGATGAGTTGCTGCGGCACATCTGCGCGTTGCTGCAGTCGGGGCTGCGCGAAGGTGACACCCTGGCGCGATTGGGCGGGGACGAGTTCGGGATTCTTCTGGAGAACTGCTCGCCGGAGGCGGCGGAGAAGATTGCCGAAGGGCTGCGTCAGACTGTGCAGAACTTGCATTTTGTCTGGAAGGGCCGGCCATTCGTGACCACCGTGAGCATTGGGCTGGTGCATATCGCCCAGACTCCCACCACGCTTGAGGCGTCGTTGCGGGCAGCGGATATGGCCTGTTACATGGCAAAGGAGAAAGGTCGCAATCGGGTGCAGGTCTATCATGCCGACGATTCAGAACTGTCCCTGCGATTTGGCGAGATGGCCTGGGTTCAGCGGCTGCACATGGCCCTCGAGGAAAACCGCTTCTGCCTCTATTCCCAGGAAATCACCGCCCTAGGTCGTACCGAGCATGATGGTGGGCACATCGAGATTCTTCTGCGCCTGCACGACGAGGCTGGCCGGATGATCCTGCCGGACAGCTTCATTCCGGCGGCGGAGCGTTACGGCCTGATGACCTCCCTGGACCGCTGGGTGGTACAGAACGTATTCAAGATCATCGCCCAGTGCATTGCCGAGGGCCGGGAAGGGCCAATGGCGATGTGTGCGATCAATCTGTCGGGTACCACCATTGGCGACGACGAGTTTCTCGACTTCCTGCGAGAGCAGTTCGTTGTCTATGGCGTACCGCCGAAGATGATCTGTTTTGAAATTACTGAAACCAGTGCAATTGCCAATTTGGGCAGTGCGATCCGTTTTATAAATGAACTCAAGGGTTTGGGCTGCCATTTTTCCCTGGATGACTTTTGTGCGGGAATGTCGTCGTTCGCTTATCTCAAACATTTGCCTGTAGACTTCCTCAAGATCGATGGAAGTTTCGTAAAGGATATGCTGGACGACCCGATTAACCGCGCCATGGTCGAGGTGATCAACCACATCGGGCATGTCATGGGTAAGCGCACGATTGCCGAGTTTGTTGAAACACCGCAGATCGAGCAGGCCCTGCTTGAGATCGGCGTGGATTATGCTCAAGGCTACATTGTTGAACGTCCGCAATTGTTCACCTGTGACAGCTTGCAGTGTCGACCCGTGCGGCCACAGCCGCTGTTGTTCAAGGCGCCCGGCACGTTCCGTTGAAACCTCTTTTGGATCCGCATATCACAATCAAAAGGAGCCCGACAGTGATCGACACATTCAACCGAACCGGCCCGCTCATGGAAGCTGCCAGCTACCCCGCCTGGACTCAGCAATTGATCCGGGACTGCAGCGAGAGCAAGCGCCGTGTGGTGGAGCATGAGCTGTATCAGCGCATGCGTGACAACAAACTCAGTGCCAAAGTCATGCGTCAGTACCTCATCGGCGGCTGGCCTGTGGTTGAACAGTTCGCCCTGTATATGGCGCAGAACCTGACCAAGACCCGTTTTGCCCGTCACCCTGGCGAAGACATGGCGCGTCGTTGGCTGATGCGCAACATTCGGGTCGAACTCAATCATGCCGATTACTGGGTGCATTGGAGTCGGGCCCATGGTGTGACCCTGGAGGATTTGCAAGCCCAGCAAGTGCCACCGGAGCTGCATGCCTTGAGTCACTGGTGCTGGCACACCAGTTCGGCGGATTCGCTGATCGTGGCGATCGCTGCAACCAACTACGCCATTGAAGGGGCGACGGGCGAATGGTCGGCCCTGGTCTGTTCCAGCGGCGTCTATGCCGCTGCGTTCCCGGAAGAAGACCGCAAGCGCGCCATGAAGTGGCTGAAGATGCATGCCCAGTACGATGATGCTCATCCCTGGGAAGCCCTGGAAATTATCGTCACGCTGGCGGGTTTGAATCCGAGCAAGGCCCTGCAAGTTGAGCTGCGCCGGGCCATCTGCAAGAGCTATGACTATATGTATCTGTTCCTGGAGCGCTGCATGCAGCAGGAAAAAACCACAGTGACTCGCGAGCGCCTAGCGCTGGCTGAAGGGTAAGTCGGGCGGGGGCTTTACGGGCAGGTCGATTGTCATGGGCAATGGTTGCCTGAGGCAGTGGAGTTGCCCGTGATTGATATACAAGTGCGAGGCCTGCTACCTAGCCCGCCATTGCCAGCCGATTGCGTCCTTCCCGCTTGGCCACGTACAGCGCGCTATCGGCGCGGCGCAACAGGCTCTCTGCGGACTCACCCGGCAACAGGGTCGAACAGCCCAGGCTGACGGTGAGTTCGATCAGTTTGCCGTCAGCCTGGTATTCCTGGGCTTGGGCGGCATTTCTCAGCCGTTCGCCCACCATCGCCGCTGCGTCGCGCCCGGTGTTGGAGAGCAGGATCAGGAATTCTTCCCCGCCAAAGCGAAAGACCATGTCCACATTGCGCAGTTGCCCCTTGATCGAGGCGGCAACGGCCTTGAGCACTTCGTCGCCAGTGCTGTGGCCGTAGCTGTCGTTGATGCGCTTGAAGTGGTCGATGTCCAGCATCAGCAGTGACAGTGGGAGTGAGTGGCGGCGAGCCATCTCGATTTCCCGTTGCAGGGTTTGGTCCATGGCAATCCGGTTGCCGGTATCGGTCAACGGATCGCGCAGGGCGCTGCGGGTTGCGGCGCGATACAGCAAAGCGTTGCGCATCGGGTACAGCAGGGTTGAGAGCAACGACTCCAGGTAACCCTGTTCGGTCTCGCTGAAGCGTTGGCTGCGGCGGAACACCAGCTCGCCCATGGACTCGCCTTCGTGGCTCAGGTTGTAGCTGATGGAGTGGTGACCGCGCTGGCCGAACTCCAGGCGCAGATCGCTGAGGGGGTGCTGGTAATGGAGGGCGTCGAGGGGGACCAGGCGTTGCACTTCGCGAAAGAACAGGCCGAGGATGCGTTGCGGCTCAAGGCTGGTTTGCAGTTGCAGTCCCAGTTGTTGGCGCAATTGTCCGAGGCTGACGGGCTGTTTGATCAGCGGTGTCTGTTGGCCAAAGCCCAGGCGTTGCAATTTGGCGCTATCGAAGTCAATTGCGTTGGTCTGGGTCGGTGTTTTCATTTGAGCTTGAGCCCCCTGAGCACTATTTACGGTGTTTCTGCCTAGGTGAGAGCGGCTCTGAGCTGCGCGTCATACTGTTCCTTCAGTCCCGTAGGACAATCGCGCATATTTTAGGCCGCTTCGCCTTTGGCTATAAAGCCCTCGGCACAAGCTGTTTCCCGCAGCGTCAATGCACCGTGGGTTGAGTGTTGTTAGAGCGAAACTCGTGCCATTCGGTTCATACGAATAAAACTTGTTTGAATTCAAATGCTTGGTGAGTGTGCGGGAGCACGACTTACCTTGGCCGACATTTGTTTGGCTTGAAACCCGTGGGGGATGGGGCTTGCCAAGGCGTCGCGACAGTATTCTGTCGCGACGAACGGAGAGGGTTACTGTGCGTTGAAAGCCTGGCCGTTGATTCCGGTGCTGTCCGGGCCCATCAGATACAGGTAGACCGGCATGATCTCTTCCGGTGTCGGGTTGTTGCTGGGGTTCTCGCCCGGATAAGCCTGGGCGCGCATGCTGGTACGGGTGGCGCCCGGGTTGATGCTGTTGGCACGGACCGGCGCCACAGTGTCCAGCTCATCGGCCAGGGTTTGCATCAGACCCTCAGTGGCGAACTTGGACACGCCGTAGGCGCCCCAATAGGCCCGACCCTTGCGGCCGACGCTGCTGGAGGTGAATACCACCGAAGCATCCTGGGACAGTTTGAGCAGGGGCAGCAGGGTGCTGGTCAGCATGAACATGGCGTTGACGTTGACTTGCATCACTCGCATGAAGTTTTCCCCCGACAGCTGCTCCAGCGGCGTGCGAGGGCCAATGATCGAGGCATTGTGCAGCAGGCCGTCGAGGTGGCCGAACTCGGTCTCGATCATCGCTGCCAGTTCGTCGTACTGGTGCGGCAGGGCGGTTTCCAGGTTGAACGGAATCACTACTGGCTGGGGATGGCCAGCCGCTTCGATGGCGTCGTAGACCTCGGTCAGGTTGGCTTCGGTCTTGCCCAGCAAGAGTACAGTGGCGCCGTGGGCGGCAAAGGTCTTGGCGGCGGCGGCGCCGATGCCACGCCCGGCGCCGGTGACCAGAATGACCCGGTCCTTGAGCAGTTCAGGGCGAGCGGAATAATCAAACATAAAAGGCCTCAACAGAAATTCGATCGTCTCCGGCGCTTAGCCGGGAATTGCTGCCGCTTAGCAGCTGCACAATGCGTTATCCAGAACCTGGCGCAGCTCCAGCGGATGGTTGACCACCACGTCGGCGCCCCAGTGCCGGGGATTATCGTCCGGATGGATGTAGCCATAGGTCACGGCGGCGGTCTTGGTGCCGGCGTCGCGGCCGGATTCGATATCCCGCAGATCGTCGCCGACGAACAGCACGGTGGACGGGTCCAGCTCGAGCATCTTGCATGCCAGAATCAGCGGCTCGGGGTCGGGCTTGCTGTTCTTCACATGGTCGGGACAGATCAGCAGTGCCGAGCGTTCGGCCAGCCCCAGTTGCTGCATGATCGGCTCGGCGAAGCGCAGTGGCTTGTTGGTTACCACCCCCCAGATCAGATTGGCTTTTTCGATATCGGCCAGTAGCTCCGCCATGCCGTCGAAGAGCTTGCTGTGCACGGCGCAATGCTTGAGGTAGCGCTCGAGGAATTCCAGGCGTAACGCCTCGAATCCCGGGGATTCCGGGTCCATGGAAAAGGTCACGGCTACCATGGCCTTGGCGCCGCCCGAAACTTCGTCGCGGATATGTTGGTCGGCAATCGGCGGCAGGCCGCGATCACGGCGCATGCCCTGGCAGACTGCGATGAAGTCGGGCGCGGTGTCGAGCAGGGTGCCATCCATATCGAAAAGAACGGCTCTGATGGCCATGTCTCACTCCTCTCGCAGGGTCTGGATCATGTAGTTGACGTCAACGTCCGCTGCCAGTTTGTAGTGCTTGGTCAGGGGGTTGTAGGTCAGGCCAATGATGTCCTTGACAGTCAGGCCGGCAGAGCGGCTCCAGGCGCCGAGTTCCGAAGGACGGATGAACTTCTTGAAATCGTGGGTGCCGCGAGGCAGCAGTTTCATGATGTATTCCGCACCGATGATGGCGAACAGGTAAGCCTTGGGGTTGCGGTTGATGGTGGAGAAGAACACTTGGCCGCCGGGCTTGACCATGCGGAAGCAGGCGCGAATCACCGATGAAGGGTCAGGGACGTGCTCAAGCATTTCCAGGCAGGTAACCACGTCGAACTGCTCAGGCATCTCCTCGGCCAGGGCTTCGGCGGTGATCTGCCGGTACTCGACATTTACGCCGGATTCCAGCTGGTGCAACTGGGCGACCGCCAGAGGTGCCTCACCCATGTCGATCCCGGTCACGGTGGCGCCGCGCTGAGCCATGGCCTCGCTGAGGATGCCGCCGCCACAGCCGACATCGAGTACCTTCTTGCCGGCCAGTCCGACCCGTTCGTCGATCCAGTTGACCCGAAGCGGGTTGATGTCGTGCAGGGGCTTGAATTCGCTTTCGCGGTCCCACCAGCGATGGGCCAGGGCTTCGAATTTGGCGATTTCAGCGTGGTCGACGTTGCTCATGGGTGATACTCCAAAGCTAAGAAATTCTCTGTTGGGCCTCGAGCGTCCGCTCAAGGTCCGGGTTATTGGGCGTGGCCGCTGATGCGCTGGCCCCAGCTGCGGGCGGTGGCGCTCAGCTGTTGTTCGTCCTGGCGAGTCAGGCGCCGGTCATCCAGCAGTTGTTTGCCGGCGACCCACAGGTGTTTCACGCAGTCCCGGCCAGTGGCGTAGATCAGTTGCGACACAGGGTCGTAAATCGGTTGCTGGGCCAGGCCGGACAGGTCGAAGGCCACCATGTCTGCGGCCTTGCCGATTTCCAGAGAGCCCACTTCGCTTTCCAGTCCCATGGCTCTGGCGCCATTAAGGGTGGCCATGCGCAGGGCGCGATGGGCATCCAGGGCGGTTGCCGAACCAGCCACGGCCTTGGCCAGTAGTGCGGCGGTACGAGTTTCCCCCAGCAGGTCCAGATCGTTGTTGCTGGCCGCACCGTCGGTGCCTACCGCGACGTTGACCCCGGCCTGCCACAGGCGCTCTACCGGGCAGAAGCCGCTGGCCAGTTTCAAGTTGGATTCCGGGCAATGAATGACACTGGTGTTGGTTTCTACCAGTAAAGCCAGGTCGTCATCGCTGATTTGGGTCATATGAACCGCCTGGAAGCGCGGCCCCAGTAGGCCCAGTCGAGCCAGGCGCGCCAGTGGGCGCTCGCCACGCTGCTCCAGGGATTGCTGCACTTCGAACGCGGTTTCATGCACATGCATGTGGATCGAGGCGTCGAGTTCTTCGGCGATCACCCGGATCTTTTCCAGATTCTCATCGCCTACGGTGTAGGGCGCATGGGGGCCGAAGGTGATCTTGATCCTTGGGTGGTGCTTGAGATCACCAAACAGTTCGACGCCCTGACGAATGGCTTCGTCGGCGTCGTGGGCTCCAGGAATGGGGAAGTCGAGGATCGGTATGGCGAGTTGGGCGCGTATGCCGCTGTTGTGAACGCGCTCGCTGGCAACCTTCGGAAAGAAGTACATGTCAGAGAAACAGGTGATACCGCCTTTGATCTGCTCGGCGATGGCCAGGTCGGTACCGTCACGGACGAAGGCTTCATCCACCCACTTGGCTTCGGCGGGCCAGATATGCTTTTCCAGCCAGGTCATCAGTGGCAAGTCGTCGGCCAGGCCGCGAAACAGCGTCATGGCTGCGTGCCCGTGGGCATTGACCAGTCCCGGGCTGAGCAGCATGCCGGGCAGTTCGCGAACTTCGGTGGCGCGAAACTTCAACGCCTCGGCTCGCGGGCCGATGAACAGAATGCGTCCGTCGCGGATGCCCAGGCCGTGTTCCTTGAGGACGACGCCGGCTGGCTCCACTGGCACCAACCAGGTCGGTAACAGCAGCAGGTCGAGCGCAGTCTCACGGTTAGGCATCGAATATCGGTCCAGGGCTTCATATAAAGGATGGCGAAGTATACCCGAGCGTCTTGGCGGGGGGATCGCTATAATCCGCGGCTTTTGTTCATGAGTACGGGGTGAGGGATGCGCGATCGTCTGTTGGCTGCGGAGAAGGTCAAGGCCATTGATTGGCGGGATAACACTCTGTACCTGCTCGATCAGCGGAACCTGCCCTTCGAGGAGACCTGGGTTGCCTGCGACAGCGCGGCCAGGGTCGCCGAAGCGATTCGTTCAATGGTGGTGCGCGGCGCTCCAGCCATTGGCATCAGCGCAGCTTATGGTCTGGTCCTGGCGGCTCGTGCGCGCTTTGCCGCAGGCGGCGATTGGTTGGCCGCTCTGGAGGCGGATTTTGCCCTGTTGGCGGAGTCCCGCCCGACCGGTGGCAATCTGTTCTGGGCCTTGAATCGCATGCGCGAGCGCCTGGATCGGGTCAAGGACCTGGCTGAGCCGTTGGCGGCACTGGAAGCGGAGGCCATGTCGATCCATGAGAGTGATCGTGAGGCCAACCTGACCATGGCTCAGCTGGGCGTGGATTTGATTCGTCGGCACCAAGGCAATCCCCAGGCCTTGTTGACTCATTGCAATACAGGCGCTCTTGCGACCGGCGGCTTCGGCACGGCTCTGGGGGTGATTCGTGCGGCTTGGCTGGAAGGCATGGTGGAGCGAGTTCATGTCGATGAAACCCGGCCCTGGCTCCAAGGGTCGCGCCTGACAGCCTGGGAGTTGGCCAGTGATGGCATTCCTGTGACCTTGAGCGCCGACGCTGCCGCCGCCCACATCATGAAGACCAAAGGTGTGACCTGGGTCGTTGTCGGTGCTGACCGAATCGCCGCCAATGGCGACGTGGCGAACAAGATCGGCACCTATCAGCTGGCGGTCAATTCCATGCACCACGGAGTGCGCTTCATGGTGGTGGCCTCCAGTTCGACCATCGACATGAATCTGGCCAGTGGGGACGACATTCCCATCGAGGAGCGCGACGCCGCAGAGTTACTGGAGCTCGCTGGCAAGCGGGTGGGGGCGGATGTGGAGGTCTTCAATCCGGTGTTCGATGTGACGCCCGCGGACCTGATCGACGCCATCGTCACCGAAAAGGGTGTCGTCGAACGTCCGGATGCAGCAAAGATGGCGCAATTGATGTGCCGTAAGCGCTTGCATTGATGTTCGGCCTCGAAGGTTGCTGTCCATGACTTCCGAGGTGGGCCGCCGAGTCGGAAAAAACACATAAATGTGTGCGAATTTGGCCTCTGAGCCTCTCTCGTCTCTTATCAGGCTGTCACCGGTCAACTAACTATGCTCCATGCGCGTCAGGGGGATAGGTGCGTGGCGGCGATTGTGATAACATCCGGCGGTTTCCAAGGCGGTCCGATGCGACTGCCTTCACTGCGCAAATCCATGGCATAACTTGTTGATTTGTCGTAAGTCGGTGCATGGCACTAGGCCTGCAGCGGCGAGCTTCGTTCGTCCCATATGGATGTGACGAAGTTTCACCAGAAAAAGGAATCAGGCTTCTCATGGGCGAACTGGCCAAAGAAATCCTCCCGGTCAATATCGAAGACGAGCTGAAACAGTCCTACCTCGACTACGCGATGAGCGTAATCGTCGGGCGGGCACTGCCTGATGCGCGCGATGGCTTGAAGCCCGTGCACCGGCGTGTGCTGTACGCGATGAGCGAGCTCGGTAACGACTGGAACAAGCCGTACAAGAAATCTGCCCGTGTTGTCGGTGACGTGATCGGTAAGTATCACCCGCACGGTGATACCGCGGTGTACGACACCATCGTTCGTATGGCCCAGCCATTCTCCCTGCGCTACCTGCTGGTAGACGGCCAGGGTAACTTCGGTTCGGTCGACGGCGACAACGCGGCGGCCATGCGATACACCGAAGTGCGCATGACCAAGCTGGCGCACGAGCTGCTGGCCGACCTGCACAAGGAAACCGTGGACTGGGTGCCGAACTACGACGGCACCGAGATGATCCCGGCGGTCATGCCGACCAAGATCCCCAACCTGCTGGTCAACGGTTCCAGCGGTATTGCCGTCGGCATGGCGACCAACATTCCGCCGCACAACCTCGGTGAAGTCATCGACGGTTGCCTGGCGCTGATCGACAATCCCGAGCTGACTGTCGACGAGCTGATGCAGTACATCCCCGGCCCGGACTTTCCGACCGCAGCGATCATCAACGGTCGTGAAGGCATCATCGAGGCCTATCGCACCGGCCGTGGCCGCATCTACATGCGTGCCCGCTCGATCATCGAAGACATCGACAAGGTGGGTGGCCGCCAGCAGATCGTCATCACCGAGCTGCCTTACCAGCTGAACAAGGCCCGCCTGATCGAGAAGATCGCCGAGCTGGTGAAAGAGAAGAAACTCGAAGGCATCACCGAGCTGCGCGATGAGTCCGACAAGGACGGTATGCGCGTGGTCATCGAGCTGCGTCGCGGCGAAGTGCCCGAGGTGATCCTCAACAACCTCTACGCCCAGACCCAGTTGCAAGCCGTGTTCGGCATCAACATCGTGGCGCTGATCGACGGCCGTCCGCGGATCCTCAACCTCAAGGATCTGCTGGAAGCCTTCGTTCGTCACCGTCGCGAAGTGGTGACCCGTCGTACCGTGTTCGAACTGCGCAAGGCGCGTGAGCGCGGTCACATCCTTGAAGGCCAGGCTGTTGCCCTGTCCAACATCGACCCGGTCATTGCCCTGATCAAGGCCTCGCCAACACCGTCGGAAGCCAAGGAAGCGCTGATCAGCACTCCATGGGAATCCAGCGCGGTGATGACCATGGTCGAGCGTGCCGGCGCGGACTCCTGCCGTCCGGAAAACCTCGATCCGCAATACGGTCTGCGTGATGGCAAGTACTTCCTGTCCCCGGAGCAGGCGCAAGCCATTCTGGAGCTGCGTCTGCACCGCCTGACCGGTCTTGAGCACGAAAAACTGCTGGCCGAGTACCAGGAGATCCTCAACCAGATCGGCGAGCTGATCCGCATCCTCAACAGCGCCACGCGCCTGATGGAAGTGATCCGCGAAGAGCTGGAAGTGATCCGTGCCGAATACGGCGATGTGCGTCGCACCGAGATCCTCGATGCACGTCTTGATCTGACCCTGGGCGACATGATTCCGGAAGAAGAGCGCGTGGTGACCATTTCCCACGGCGGCTATGCCAAGACCCAGCCCCTGGCTGCGTACCAGGCTCAGCGTCGTGGCGGTAAAGGTAAATCCGCTACTGGCGTCAAGGATGAGGACTACATTGCTCACCTGCTGGTAGCCAACAGTCACACCACGCTGCTGCTGTTCTCCAGCAAGGGCAAGGTGTATTGGCTCAAGACTTACGAAATTCCTGAAGCATCCCGCGCTGCTCGTGGCCGTCCGCTGGTGAACCTGCTGCCGCTGGACGATGGCGAGTACATCACCACCATGCTGCCGGTAGAGGAATACACCGAAGGTCACTACATCTTCATGGCCACCGCCAACGGCACCGTGAAGAAGACCCCGCTGGAATCCTTCAGCCGTCAGCGTAGCGTCGGTTTGATCGCCCTGGAGCTGGACGAAGGCGATGTGCTGATCAGCGCTGCGATTACCGATGGCGAGCGTGAAGTCATGCTGTTCTCCGATGGTGGCAAAGTGACTCGCTTCAAGGAGTCCGACGTGCGTGCCATGGGCCGTACCGCCCGTGGTGTACGCGGTATGCGTCTGGCCGAAGGCCAGAAGCTGATCTCCATGCTGATTCCGGAAGAGGGCAGCCAGATTCTCACCGCCTCCGAGCGTGGTTTCGGCAAGCGCACGGCCATCAGCGAGTTCCCAGAGTACAAGCGTGGCGGTCAGGGCGTTATCGCCATGGTCAGCAACGAGCGTAACGGTCGCCTGGTAGGCGCGGTCCAGGTGCTGGACGGAGAGGAGATCATGCTGATTTCCGATCAGGGCACCCTGGTTCGTACCCGTGTCGACGAAGTGTCGAGCCTGGGCCGTAACACTCAGGGCGTGACTCTGATCAAGCTGGCCAGCGATGAAACCCTGGTAGGCCTGGAGCGGGTGCAGGAGCCATCGGAGATCGAAGGCGAAGAGTACGAAGGTGAAGAGGGCGCTGAATTCGAGGGTACCGTGCTGGATACGGTAGCCGAGCCGGATGATGCAACCGATGGCCAACAGGCAGACGCCGCAGGCGAAGAAGAGTCGAAAGACTAAATAAATCGTAGCAGGGCAGAGTGTTTGCTCTGTCCGCTACCGTGAATGCATAGCGAGAGTGGATGTGAGCAAACGAGCCTATAACTTCTGCGCAGGTCCCGCTGCGCTACCTGAAGCTGTCCTGTTGCGTGCCCAGGCCGAATTGTTGGATTGGCATGGCAAGGGCCTGTCGGTCATGGAGATGAGTCATCGCAGCGATGAGTTCGTCTCCATCGCCACCAAGGCCGAGCAGGATCTGCGTGATCTGCTGAATATCCCCTCGAACTATAAAGTGCTGTTCCTGCAAGGCGGCGCCAGCCAGCAATTTGCCCAGATTCCACTGAATCTGCTGCCTGAAGGCGGTAAGGCCGACTATATCGACACTGGTATCTGGTCGCAGAAAGCCATTGAAGAGGCCTCTCGTTATGGTCAGGTCAATGTCGCGGCCACTGCCAAGCCTTATGACTACTTTGCAATTCCCGGCCAGAACGAATGGCAGCTGTCGAAGGACGCGGCCTACGTGCATTACGCGCCGAACGAAACCATTGGTGGCCTGGAGTTCAGCTGGATTCCAGAAACCGGCGACGTTCCCCTGGTGGCCGACATGTCTTCCGACATCCTCTCGCGCCCCGTGGATATTTCCCGTTTCGGCATGATCTACGCCGGTGCGCAGAAGAACATTGGCCCCAGCGGCATCCTGGTGAACATCATTCGCGAGGATCTGCTGGGTCGTGCCCGCTCCCTGTGCCCGACCATGCTCGACTACAAGGTCGCGGCGGATAACGGCTCGATGTACAACACCCCGCCGACCCTGGCCTGGTACCTGTCCGGCCTGGTGTTCGAATGGCTCAAGGAACAGGGCGGGGTGGAAGCCATCGCCAAGCTCAACGAAGTCAAGCAGCGCACCCTGTATGGCTTCATCGATGCCAGCGGCCTGTACAGCAACCCGATCAACAAGTCCGACCGCTCTTGGATGAACGTGCCGTTCCGTCTGGCCGACGATCGCCTGGACAAGCCGTTCCTGGCTGGCGCCGAGGCTCGTGGCCTGCTCAACCTCAAGGGACACCGCTCAGTGGGCGGCATGCGCGCCTCCATCTATAACGCCGTGGACATCAACGCCGTCAATGCGCTGGTGGCTTACATGGCAGAGTTCGAGAAGGAACACGGCTGATGTCTGAGCAAGAACTCAAGGCCCTGCGCCTGCGCATTGATGCTCTGGACGAGAAGGTCCTGGAGTTGATCAGTGAGCGTGCGCGCTGTGCTCAGGAAGTTGCCCGGGTCAAGATGGCTTCCCTGGCAGAAGGCGAAGTGCCGGTGTTCTATCGTCCCGAGCGCGAGGCTCAGGTGCTCAAGCGGGTGATGGAGCGCAACCAGGGGCCGCTGGGCAATGAAGAGATGGCGCGTTTGTTCCGCGAAATCATGTCTTCGTGCCTGGCGCTGGAGCAGCCGCTGAAGGTGGCTTATCTCGGTCCCGAAGGCACTTTCACCCAGGCTGCGGCCATGAAGCATTTCGGTCATGCGGTGATCAGCAAGCCGATGGCGGCGATCGACGAAGTGTTCCGCGAAGTAGCGGCCGGTGCGGTTAATTTCGGCGTGGTGCCGGTGGAAAACTCCACCGAGGGCGCGGTCAACCATACCCTCGACAGCTTCCTCGAACACGATATGGTGATCTGCGGCGAAGTCGAGCTGCGTATCCACCACCATCTGCTGGTGGGCGAGAACACCAAGACCGACAGCATCAGCCGTATCTATTCCCATGCCCAGTCCCTGGCCCAGTGCCGCAAGTGGCTGGACGCCCATTATCCGAATGTCGAGCGCGTGGCGGTGTCCAGCAACGCTGAGGCGGCCAAACGGGTCAAGGGCGAATGGAACTCGGCGGCCATCGCTGGGGATATGGCAGCGGGTCTGTATGGCCTGACGCGACTGGCAGAGAAAATCGAGGATCGTCCGGACAACTCCACGCGCTTCTTGATGATCGGTAATCAGGAAGTGCCGCCGACTGGCGACGACAAGACCTCGATCATTGTCTCCATGAGCAACAAGCCCGGTGCGTTGCACGAGCTGCTGGTGCCGTTCCACGACAACGGCATCGACCTGACGCGCATCGAGACCCGACCCTCGCGCAGCGGCAAATGGACCTATGTGTTCTTCATCGACTTCGTTGGCCACCACCGTGATCCGTTGATCAAGGATGTGCTGGAGAAGATCAGTCAGGAAGCAGTGGCACTCAAGGTGCTGGGTTCCTACCCGAAAGCGGTTCTCTGAGGCTTTAACAATGAGTGGCGACTTCCTCGCACTGGCACAACCAGGCGTGCAACAACTTTCGCCTTACGTTCCGGGCAAGCCCGTGGACGAATTGGCTCGTGAGCTGGACATCGATCCGGCCACTATCGTCAAGCTGGCAAGCAATGAAAATCCGTTGGGCGCCAGCCCCAAGGCGCTGGCAGCGATTCGCGACGAGCTGGCGGAGCTGACCCGTTACCCTGATGGCAACGGCTTTGCTCTCAAGTCCCTGTTGGCCGAGCGCTGTGGTGTGGAGATCCAGCAGGTAACCCTGGGTAACGGCTCCAACGACATTCTGGAGTTGGTGGCTCGCGCCTATCTGGCGCCAGGCCTGAATGCCGTGTTCAGCGAACACGCGTTTGCCGTCTACCCCATCGTGACCCAGGCGGTCGGTGCCCAGGCAAAAGTAATTCCCGCCAACAACTGGGGGCACGATTTGCCGGCCATGCTCCAGGCGATCGATGAGCAGACCCGTGTGGTGTTCATTGCTAATCCGAACAACCCGACCGGGACCTGGTTCAGTGCCGAGGCGCTGGATGAGTTTCTTCAGGACGTGCCTGCCCATGTGCTGGTAGTGCTGGATGAGGCCTATATCGAGTATGCCGAAGGCAGCGACCTGCCGGACGGTCTGGACTTTCTGGCGGCCTACCCGAACCTGCTGGTGTCACGGACCTTTTCCAAGGCCTATGGTCTGGCGGCCTTGCGGGTTGGTTATGGTCTCTCGACCCCGGTGGTGGCGGATGTGCTGAATCGTGTGCGTCAGCCATTCAATGTCAACAGCCTGGCTTTGGCCGCGGCCTGTGCCGCCTTGCAGGACGAGGATTACCTGGCAGAGAGCCGTCGATTGAATGAGTCGGGCATGCAGCAGCTGGAGGCGGGTTTCCGCGATCTGGGGTTGAGCTGGATCCCTTCCAAGGGCAATTTCATCGCCGTGGATCTGGGGCGTGAAGCTGCGCCAGTGTTCCAGGGGTTGTTGCGTGAAGGTGTGATTGTGCGTCCGGTGGCTAACTATGGCATGCCGAACCATTTGCGCGTCACCATTGGCTTGCCTGCGGAAAACACTCGCTTCCTTGAGGCTTTGGCCAAGGTTCTGGCCCGTGGTTGATGTCATTCCAATGCAATCTGCTGTGCCTATGATCGGTCGCCTGGTGGTGATCGGCCTGGGGTTGATTGGTGGCTCCTTTGCCAAGGGGTTGCGCGAAAGTGGTGTATGTCGCGAAGTGGTCGGTGTCGATCTGGACCCGCAGTCACGCCAGTTGGCGGTTGAGCTGGGGGTGGTGGATCGCTGTGAGGAGGACTTGGCTCTGGCTTGCCAGGGGGCCGATGTGATTCAACTCGCGGTACCGATCCTGGCCATGGAAAAACTGCTGGCACTGTTGGCCCGCATGGATTTGGGGTCGGCGGTGCTGACCGATGTTGGCAGTGCCAAGGGTAATGTGGTGCGTGCGGCGCAGGCGGCCTTTGCGGGTATGCCAGCTCGGTTCGTCCCGGGGCATCCTATTGCTGGCTCCGAGCAGAGTGGCGTCGAAGCCTCCAATGCGCAGTTGTTTCGTCGTCACAAAGTGATCCTGACGCCTCTGGAGCAAACCGATCCTGCCGCGCTGGATCTGGTCGACAAGCTTTGGCGTGAGTTGGGGGCTGATGTCGAGCACATGCAGGTCGAGCGCCACGACGAAGTTCTGGCAGCGACCAGTCACCTGCCGCACTTACTGGCATTTGGTCTGGTCGACTCCCTGGCCAAGCGCAGTGAAAATCTCGACATCTTCCGTTACGCTGCGGGCGGGTTCCGCGATTTCACGAGAATCGCCGGCAGCGACCCGGTCATGTGGCACGACATCTTCCTCGCCAACCGCGAAGCAGTTCTGCGCACACTCGATACATTTCGCAACGATCTCGACGCCTTGCGCGACGCGGTCAATGCAGGGGACGGGCATCAGTTGTTGGGCGTATTCACTCGCGCCCGGGTTGCCCGCGAGCATTTCGGTAAAATCCTGGCCCGCCGGGCCTATGTGGACGCTATGAACTCCAACGATCTGATTTTCCTGGCAAATCCTGGTGGCCGCCTGTCTGGGCGGATTCGTGTACCGGGCGACAAATCGATTTCCCACCGTTCGATCATGCTTGGCTCCCTGGCTGAGGGCACCACCGAAGTCGAGGGGTTTCTCGAGGGTGAGGATGCTCTGGCGACGCTGCAGGCCTTCCGCGATATGGGGGTGGTCATCGAAGGTCCGCACCATGGGCGTGTGACTATTCATGGTGTTGGTCTGCATGGCTTGAAGCCGGCGCCGGGCCCGATCTATCTGGGTAACTCCGGCACTTCGATGCGCCTGCTCTCCGGTCTGCTGGCTGCGCAGAGCTTCGACAGCACCCTCACGGGGGACCCCTCGCTGTCCAAGCGTCCGATGAATCGCGTGGCCAACCCGCTGCGGGAAATGGGTGCGGTGATCGAGACAGCGGCCGAAGGTCGCCCGCCAATGGTGATTCGTGGTGGTCACAAGCTCAAAGGGCTGACCTACACCTTGCCAATGGCCAGTGCCCAGGTTAAGTCCTGTCTGCTGTTGGCTGGCTTGTATGCTGAGGGGAAGACCACAGTCACAGAGCCAGCACCGACCCGCGACCATACTGAACGTATGCTGCGTGGTTTTGGCTACCCGGTGAGTGTTGACGGTGCAACTGCATCGGTTGAGTCGGGCGGTAAGCTCAAGGCAACTCATATCGAAGTCCCTGCAGACATTTCTTCTGCGGCGTTCTTCCTGGTAGCTGCTTCCATCGCCGAAGGCTCTGAGTTGGTGCTGGAGCATGTGGGAATCAACCCGACCCGTACTGGCGTGATAGATATCCTGCGCCTCATGGGTGCTGATATTCGTCTGGAAAACCAGCGCGAAGTCGGCGGTGAGCCGGTTGCCGATTTGCATGTGCGTGCTGCCAAGCTCAAGGGGATCGAGATTCCTGAAGAGTTGGTGCCATTGGCGATCGACGAATTCCCTGTGCTATTCGTAGCTGCCGCCTGCGCCGAAGGGCGTACTGTGCTGCGTGGCGCGGAAGAGCTGCGGGTCAAGGAGTCCGATCGTATCCAGGTAATGGCTGATGGCTTGCTGACCTTGGGAGTCAAGTGTGAGCCGACTCCTGACGGCATCATTATTGAGGGTGGCCAGATTGGGGGCGGTGAAGTGCATGGTCATGGTGATCACCGTATCGCCATGGCATTCAGTGTTGCTTCGTTGCGTGCCAATGCGCCGATTCGTATCCACGACTGTGCGAACGTTGCTACCTCGTTCCCGAACTTTCTTGCGTTGTGCGCGCAGGTGGGGATTCGTGTCGCGCAAGAGGCTCAGTCGTGAATATCAAGGCGCCCGTGATCACCATTGATGGGCCAAGTGGTTCAGGTAAAGGCACCATTGCTGGCAAGCTGGCCAAGCATCTGGGGTGGTGCCTGCTGGACTCCGGGGCTCTTTACCGGCTGCTGGCTTTCGCCGCACGCAATCATGGCGTTGACCTGACTAACGAAGAGTCGCTGAAGTTGTTGGCGGCTCATCTGGATGTGCAGTTTCTCGGTGCCACTGAAAATCATCCACAGCGGATCATCCTCGAGGGCGATGATGTGACCGACGACCTGCGCAATGAGCAGGTTGGAGCCTGGGCGTCTCAAGTGGCAGCGCTGCCGGCTGTGCGTGATGCCTTGTTACAGCGTCAGCGTGCATTCCAAGAGCCGCCGGGCCTGGTTGCGGATGGTCGCGACATGGGCACCGTGGTGTTTCCTGATGCGCCATTGAAGATTTTCCTGACTGCCAGTGCCGAGGAGCGTGCTCGTCGGCGCTACTTGCAGTTGAAGGGAAAAGTCGATGGTGTTAGTCTGTCGAGTCTGCTAGATGAGATACGTGCGCGCGACGAGCGCGACACCCAGCGAGCGGTAGCCCCGCTCAAGCCGGCGGCCGACGCCATACAGCTGGATTCCACGGAGTTGTCCATCGATCAGGTGTTGCAACGCATCTTGAGTGAGATCGCCATCCGCGATATCGCCGGGTGAACAAGGAGGGTCGCGGGGGACCAGTCATAGTCCTGCGATCTTTCTTTTATATGAACGTAACCCACATTGTCTGGGATGTGGCAGATGGGCGTATTCTTCGCCCTTATCAACAGGAATTAAAATGAGCGAAAGCTTTGCGGAACTCTTTGAAGAAAGCCTAAAAACCCTGAACCTTCAGGCAGGCTCCATCATCACCGGTGTTATCGTCGACATCGACTACCAAGCGCGTTGGGTAACCGTTCACGCTGGTCTGAAGTCTGAGGCACTGATCCCGCTTGAGCAGTTCTACAACGATGCTGGCGAACTGTCCATCAATGTTGGTGATGAAGTTCACGTTGCTCTGGATTCGGTTGAAGACGGTTTCGGTGAAACCAAGCTCTCCCGTGAAAAAGCCAAGCGCGCTGAATGCTGGATCGTTCTGGAAGCAGCCTTCGCAGCCGAAGAAGTGGTCAAGGGCGTTATCAACGGTAAGGTTAAAGGCGGCTTCACAGTCGACGTTAACGGCATCCGTGCGTTCCTGCCAGGTTCTCTGGTTGACGTCCGTCCAGTGCGCGACACCACGCACCTGGAAGGCAAAGAGCTCGAGTTTAAAGTCATCAAACTCGACCAGAAACGCAACAACGTTGTCGTTTCCCGTCGTAGCGTCCTCGAAGCCGAGAACTCCGCTGAGCGTGAAGCTCTGTTGGAATCCCTGCAGGAAGGTCAGCAAGTCAAAGGTATTGTCAAGAACCTCACTGACTACGGCGCATTCGTTGATCTGGGCGGCGTCGATGGCCTGCTGCACATCACTGACATGGCTTGGAAGCGTATCAAGCATCCTTCCGAAATCGTCAACGTTGGCGACGAGATCGATGTCAAGGTTCTGAAGTACGATCGCGAAC
Source organism: Pseudomonas sp. RC4D1 (assembly GCF_018390395.1). NCBI lineage: Bacteria > Pseudomonadati > Pseudomonadota > Gammaproteobacteria > Pseudomonadales > Pseudomonadaceae > Pseudomonas > Pseudomonas sp. RC4D1. The sequence goes on along the minus strand of NZ_JAHBAW010000002.1, from coordinate 1,217,681 downwards.
GCAATCGTGTTTCCCTGGGCCTGAAGCAACTGGGCGAAGATCCATGGGTTGCTATCAAGGCTCGTTACCCAGAAAGCACCCGCGTTACCGCTCGTGTAACCAACCTGACCGACTACGGCTGCTTCGCTGAGCTGGAAGAAGGCGTGGAAGGCCTGGTGCACGTTTCGGAAATGGACTGGACCAACAAGAACATCCACCCTTCGAAAGTCGTACAAGTCGGCGACGAAGTGGAAGTTATGGTTCTGGACATCGACGAAGAGCGTCGTCGTATCTCCCTCGGCATCAAGCAGTGCAAGTCCAACCCATGGGAAGACTTCTCTGGCCAGTTCAACAAGGGCGATAAGATCTCCGGCACCATCAAGTCGATCACCGACTTCGGTATCTTCATTGGTCTGGACGGCGGCATCGACGGTCTGGTTCACCTGTCCGACATATCCTGGAACGAAGTGGGCGAAGAAGCCGTACGTCGCTTCAAGAAGGGCGACGAGCTGGACACCGTTATCCTGTCGGTTGACCCAGAGCGCGAGCGTATCTCCCTGGGTATCAAGCAACTGGAAAGCGATCCGTTCTCCGAGTACGTTCAAGAGAACGACAAAGGCGCAATCGTTAAGGGTGTTGTAAAAGAAGTTGACGCCAAAGGCGCCATCATCACCCTGGCTAATGATATCGAAGCTACTCTGAAAGCCTCCGAAATCAGCCGCGACCGCATCGAAGATGCGCGTAACGTTCTGAAAGAAGGCGAAGAAGTTGAAGCCAAGATCATCAGCGTTGACCGTAAGAGCCGTGTAATCCAGCTCTCGATCAAGTCGAAAGACGTTGAAGACGAGAAAGAAGCTATCCAGAGCCTGCGCGACAAGCCAGCTGCTTCGGATATCGCTGCTGGTCCTACCACTCTGGGTGACCTGCTGCGTGCACAGATGGAAAAGCAGAACTAAGTTCTGTCAGACCATAAAAAGGGCGACTTCGGTCGCTCTTTTTTTTGCTCCAAAATCGTTAGTTTGAGAGTTCTCCGCAAGGGAAACCAACACGTACCGTGAGCTGTCTCTTTCTTAGGTGGCCGGCTGCATATTCGGAGCTAGGCTTTGCCTTGGATGTGCATCATTCGAGCAGCAGGGGCTGCTATAAGGAAGAGCATGAGCAGGCTGGTTATGATTGTTTTGGTTCTTTTGTTGGTTGGTTGTGCGACCAATGTAAAGACTCATGCTGTTCGTGGGGGCAGTGGTATTGAGATCGATTGTTCAGGTTTGGGAGCGGATTGGGGGCAGTGCTACAGGCGTGCTGCGAGCGAATGTAAGGCTGGTGGTTACAAAATCATCACTAAGTCGAGCGACGCCAAGGACGAGGAGGGGGATTATCCCTTCGGCTGGAACCCGGCGGGGTACCTCACGCGTACGATGCTCGTGATGTGTCGATAGAAAGGCCTGAGTTTACATCTCTGCGTCTCTATCGCTGGCAAAAGGAGTATGTGTTATCTACGCAGTTCTTGGGCTGTTCAAAACCTTCAGAGCATGCTAAAACCTTTTGAGCACTGACCTAGCTGCTTGAAAAAGAAGGGAAAAATATGACGAAGTCGGAGTTGATCGAACGAATTGTCACCCATCAAGGGCTGCTGTCATCCAAGGATGTCGAGTTGGCTATCAAGACTATGCTTGAGCAAATGTCTCAGTGTCTGGCTACTGGGGATCGAATTGAAATTCGAGGGTTTGGCAGCTTCTCGCTTCACTATCGTGCTCCTCGGGTAGGTCGGAACCCAAAAACTGGTCAGTCAGTTAGCCTGGATGGGAAGTTTGTGCCCCATTTTAAACCGGGTAAGGAGCTTCGCGATCGGGTAAATGAAGAGGAGGGAGATGGGTTCTAAGCCTGTAAGCTAAGGAATAACTGCTGTTCTGATCTTACTGAGCATCAGTTTATCTGGTATGTCTTAGTTTTTTTTCCTGATGAGAAAGAATATTTTATAAATTTACATATGGTTTTCTAGTGTTTATAAATTCTTTTGTGTTTATGGTTTTTTGTTGTGTCAGACTATTTTTCTAGTGCGTTTTCTAAGTGGTTTTGTTTGGGTTGTGTTTTTTGAGGGTTTGGCGCTTCGCTCAATAGAAATTAAGTTGCGGGCATTTTTTGCTACTGAATTATGGGTATTAGGATTGTATAAGCGCAAGATGTCAATTTTTGAGTAGCTTTAGCTACTACCTTTTGGCACCAGTTGAAGAAGGTACAGTAGGAAATGAGCAGTATCCTTTAGACAGGAGCATCCGGTTTTGTGGGAGGAGCTGTTTATGAGTACTTGTCTAAGGTTTCAATTCAGAAGCTAACTTTGGTAATACGTACGCCAATGCAGGGGTTAGTGCTCTCTACGATCATTGATCAAATTGATGGCTTTATGTACTGGGCTCAGGCCCTGTTGGATTGTGATGTCGTAACACGCGTAGCTGCTCGTGTTCATATAATGCATGATCCCTCCCTTGACCCTCGAATCTTGCGCGACAAGCTGCGCAAAGAGGGGGCTTCGTTTGATGTCCATTAGTTCCATCAAAGTCAATGGCGAGGAAGCGGCACCTGATGAGCCCTACACAGCAGATGTTGAGCAAGTTCTGGTGGGGGTCTACGGAATTCCCAAGATGGAAGCGGAAAATTAACTTATGACAATAGTATCTCAAACTATAATGGAGGTTGTGATCATTCTCCCTGCGCTTGTTTGTGGTTCTGGGGTTAAGGTAAGTATCTTGAGTGTGATGCAATGGTTGTATAAAGGTTTTTCTTTTCCTTTCGGTGGGATACATAATTGCCGGAGCTTGGTTGCGTTGAGTAACTTGGTGGATATGAATGTATATGTATTGATTGTTTCAAAGTTGCAAATAAAAAATTGGTTAGTAATAGTGGTTATCTATAAAAACTGTTTGGCTCGAAAAAGTGTGGGCAGTATTGGGGGGAATCGCTCACTTATTGCCTGTGCCGAGTGGGGCTTTGAATTTTGGTGCGGCCATTGTGGGAAAAAATTCTGTCTCAACGATTGTGCCGCTCGCTTAAAGTTGATGTGGCGAAGAGTTTCGAGTTTTTTGGGGGGGCGATAATTGTGGATGTCACGCTTAGTCTTACTGCTAAGCATTTTATTGATATGTGTTCTTGGTTATTTAATTTTATCAGGAATGTTTTTTTGAGGTTTTTCATTGTTTAGATTGAGCAGTTCTAGTTGTGCTGGCTCTCTTGTTTGGAATTAGGGGTAAATATACATGGCAATCTGGTGGTTGATGTTGGGGGTGCTCGGCATTTCGCTTTTGTTGACTTGGGTACTACGTCGCTATGCGCTTGCCCGCAGCCTGATGGATATTCCCAATAACCGTAGTTCTCACTCGGTACCTACCCCAAGGGGGGGAGGGGTTGCAATTGTCTTGAGCTTTCTTGTGGCTAGTCCTCTTCTCACTTTTTTTGTTGATGTGTCTTGGCCGTATATTTGGGCTTTATGGGGAGCTGGTGCGCTTATCGCCGTGATTGGTTTTCTGGATGATCACGGTCATATAGCCGCACGTTGGAGGCTACTTGCTCATTTTTCTGCCTCGATTTGGGCGTTGGCTTGGTTGGGTGGCTTGCCCCCTGTAAAGTTGCTGGGAATGGACTTCAACCTTTCATGGGTTGGTCATTTTTTCGCTGTTTTCTATTTGGTCTGGATGCTTAATCTATATAACTTCATGGATGGTATTGATGGAATAGCCAGTGTGCAGGCAGTGAGCGCATGTCTTGGCGCATGCGTTATCTATTGGTTGTCTGGAGACTTATCTTTGATCTGGATGCCGCTACTATTAGTTACGGCAGTACTTGGGTTTCTTTATTGGAATTTCCCCCCAGCACGAATTTTTATGGGTGATGCAGGTAGTGGTTTTCTCGGGCTTATTTTGGGTTTGTTTTCAGTCCAGGCTGCTTGGACCTCTTCACGTTTTCTTTGGGTTTGGTTGATTCTTCTTGGAGTATTCATTGTTGATTCGACTTTTACTCTGACTCGTAGACTGTTACGTGGAGATAAAGTTTATGAAGCTCATCGCAGCCATGCTTATCAGTTTGCCTCTCGCCAATTTGGTCGACATCTGCCGGTGACTCTGGCGGTTATGGTGATTAACGTATTTTGGCTGCTGCCAATTGCCATGTGCGTGGGGCTATTCGACTTGGATGGTAGTATGGGCATGGTATTGGCTTATGTGCCTTTGGTGCTCCTTGCTATAAGGTTTCATGCGGGAGAGCTTGAGAAGGCTGTATGACAGGGCTCGATGCCAGGAATACTCCACATCAGTGCGTAAGATAGATCGAGGCTAGGGGCCGGGGTTCGAAAAAGCGATTATGGATACAATACGAACATGTCTGTTAAAGCTAACGCGCCGACAGAAGCGAGTTTTGCAAGTCATCACCGACATTTTGTTAGTGTGGGCTGCGTTGTGGATGGCGTTTGTCGTCAGGCTGGGTTTTGATGACCTAAACAATCCCTTTGTTGTGCATTTCTGGCTCTTTGCTAGCGCACCCATCGTTGCCATACCTTTGTTTGTACGGTTCGGGATGTATCGTGCAGTGATGCGCTATTTTGGTAACGATGCCCTCATAGCAATAGTTAAGGCTGTGACGTTGTCTGCCTTGATTCTTGCCTTGGTCGTTTATCTGTATAGCAATCACCAAACAGTAGTGCCACGCTCAATTGTGTTCAACTATTGGTGGTTGAGTATGGTGATGATCGGTGGGCTCAGGCTCGCTATGCGCCAGTACTTTCTGGGGGATTGGTTCACTGCAGCCCAGCATGTGCCCTTCACCAATAGGGATGATGGTTTACCCAAGGTAGCCATTTATGGTGCGGGGGCGGCAGGTAATCAACTGGTTGCAGCGTTGCGATTGGGACGACTGATGCGGCCGGTGGCATTTATTGATGATGACAGCAGTATCGCTGACCGGATGATCGCCGGACTACAAGTATACAAACCCAAGCATTTACAACAGATGATTGACGAAACAGATGCAGAAGAGATACTTCTTGCTATCCCTTCGTCCACTCGTAGTCGCCGAAGAGAGATTCTGGGTTATCTGGAAGGTTTTCCCCTTCATGTTCGAAGTGTTCCTGGCTTTATGGATTTGGCCAGTGGGCGAGTGAAGGTTGATGACATTCAAGAAGTAGACATTGCGGACTTGCTTGGGCGTGACTCTGTGCCTGCTCAAGGCGATTTGTTGGCGCACTGTATAAAAGGGAAAACTATTCTGGTGACAGGTGCCGGAGGATCTATTGGATCTGAGCTTTGTCGACAGATTTTGTCCTTGGGCCCCACCGCTCTGATTCTGCTCGATCATAGCGAGTTCAATCTCTACAGTATTTTGTCTGAGCTTGAACAGCGTGTGGCGCGAGAGGCTCGTATTGTAAAATTGCTCCCTATACTAGGCTCTGTGCGTAACTACGAAAAGCTGTTGTCTGTCATGAAAACCTGGAGTGTCGAGACGGTTTATCATGCTGCTGCTTATAAGCATGTACCGATGGTAGAGCATAATATTGCTGAAGGTGTACTTAATAATGTGATGGGTACGCTCAACACGGCGCAGGCCGCTTTGCAATCCGATGTGGCTAATTTTGTACTGATTTCAACTGATAAGGCTGTTCGCCCAACTAACGTAATGGGCAGCACGAAGCGCTTAGCGGAACTTACTCTGCAGGCGTTGAGCAAAGAAGTGGCGCCAGTGTTGTTCAATGACTCTTCAAATATTTCGAGGGTAAATAAAACCCGTTTCACCATGGTGCGTTTCGGTAATGTATTGGGCTCTTCAGGCTCGGTCATTCCACTGTTTCACAAACAGATCAAATCAGGTGGTCCGCTGACGGTCACTCATCCGAAGATTACGCGCTATTTCATGACTATTCCGGAAGCTGCTCAGTTGGTTATCCAGGCTGGATCGATGGGACAGGGCGGTGATGTTTTTGTGCTGGATATGGGTGAGCCGGTGAAAATCGTCGAGTTGGCGGAAAAGATGGTTCATCTCTCTGGGCTGAGCATCCGCTCGGAAAAAAATCCTCATGGCGATATCGCTATCGAGTTTACCGGCCTTCGTCCTGGTGAAAAGCTTTACGAAGAGTTGCTGATTGGCGACAACGTAGTGGCGACTCAACACCCAATGATCATGAGCGCCAATGAGGATCATCTGTCTTGGGATTTGCTTAAGGCCAAGCTCAGCGAACTCCTTGAAGCGCTTGAGTTAGATGATTATGCAAGAGTTCGACAACTGCTTCGTGAGACGGTGAGTGGTTATACCCCGGACGGTGAAATCGTCGACTGGGTTTATCAACAGCGGCGTCTCAAGCCTTGAATCTACACAACCGGTAACCCTCCTGCTTTTGACTTGCCTGCGGCATCACCTAGGTTTGGAAGGCAGCTTCGGAAAAGCTGCTTTCCTTACTCGATGTCATGGAGCGTCACTATGCGTAACTCTTATCTCTCCTCGCTGATCTTTGCCGTTCTAGCCAGCCTTTCACTTGCAGCTCAAGCAGCGCCTGCTGTCAAGGCGCAGACTGTTGCTCCTGAGGCAGTGGAGCAGGCAACGCCTCAAGTCAGCAAAATCAACCTCAATACCGCCGATATGGCTGTCCTGCAGCGCGAGCTATTTGGAATTGGCGAGGCCAAGGCCAAGGCGATTGTCGCTTATCGTGAAGAGAATGGTCCCTTTGCTTCGGTGGATGAACTGCTTGAGGTCAAGGGTATCGGCAAGACTATCCTGGAGCGCAATCGAGACAAGCTCGTCGTCAACTGATTTGATCAAGTAGCAATCGAAGGTCGGTCAGTGACCGGCCTTCTGTATTTCGGGCGGATTTGGTGCCTAGCCATGAATCTCTATCAACGGGCAATTTTTTCATGGTGCTGCAAGAGTATTGTGTACGTAATATTTTTCGCTCTCCGGATGTTCCAATCGGAGGCGTCCATTACTTTCAAGATTGTCAGGAGCAGCCGCGACGAGTTTTTTCGCGGCCGGGCGCAGGGCGATCATCAAAATTGTCTCGGTGGTTGCGTTAATCCCGGAGCGTTTCAATGCGACTTACAGTGCCCCCATGGACTATCCTCGCTCCCGTAGACATTTTCCAGCCTCAAAGTGAGGCACTTTCAAAGTCCTCAGGACTGACGCCGCCCAGGTGACTGTGACGACGCGTTCGGTTGTAAAACGCCTCAATGTAATCGAATACGTCGACACGGGCCATGTCCCGGGTTTTGTAGATCCTCTTGCGGATGCGTTCTTTTTTCAGGCTACTGAAAAAAGACTCAGCCACGGCATTGTCCCAGCAGTTTCCTCGGCGGCTCATACTCGGCTCGAGGTGGTTGGCCAGACAAAAACGTTTCCAGTCATCGCTACCATATTGGCTACCCTGGTCCGAATGCACGATGACTCTGGTTTTGGGTTTACGGCGCCATACCGCCATGAGCAGCGCGTCCAGCGCCAGCTCCTTGCCTAGCGTTGGCTTCATTGACCAGCCGACCACCTTGCGAGCGTAGAGATCCAGTACGACAGCCAGATATAGCCATCCCTGCCACGTTCAGATGTAAGTGATATCGGTCATCCAAGCCTTATTAGGGGCATCGACAGTGAAGGCCCGGTTAAGTCGATTGGGGGCAATGATCGATGGTCTGCCTTTGATTGCGCGCGGGGCTTTATATCCTCTGAGCGCCTTGATTTTATTGGTGCGCATCAGTGCCGCGACACGGTGCTTGCCGCAACTTTCTCCAGCCTCGCGCAAGTCAGCAAACAACCGTCGTGCGCCATACACACCTCGACTGGCCGCATAGGAGTCGCGGATCAGCCCTAACAGCCGACCATTCTCTTTTTCGCGGTCAGAAACAGGCTTGTGTAGCCATTGATAGAACCCGGCACGAGCAACTTGCAAAACCCGGCACAGCGTAGTGATCGCGTATTGATTCCGATGCTCGTTCATAAAGCGGTATTTCACTCGGGTTCCCTGGCGAAGTACCGCGCTGCTTCCTAAGAAACACCTTCCATAGGCAGCAGCGAAAATCCAAACTCCGCAGCACGCCGATGGAGGCTCTTAACGACGCGCTCTCGGTACTTCTGCTCGTAGTGGTCTGCACCTGGATCCTGATAGGCCATGCCGAACCGCATGGCATTGTAGAACAAGATGGCAATTTTCCGGGCGGTGGCAGTGACCGCTTTCGCCTTGCCGATGCGGGCTGACAGGCGTCGGTAAAAGGCCCCAAGGGCCGTGCTCGTTCGACCGATAGTCACCGCGGCGAGCCGAAGATGCGCGGTCACCCGATTGTTGGTTTTCCTGGTGTGGGCCGACAGCACCTTTCCGCCACTGATGCGACAACCAGGAGCAAGCGTCAGCCAGGAAGTGAAATGATGAGCTGTGGGCCATCGGCTGAGGTCCGTGCCGCACTCAGCCACCAGGCGGAGCGCGAGATAGGGGCCAATGCCGTGTATTTGCGTCAGATCGACGCCGACTAGCTGGTAAAGCAGGGGGCGCACTTCAAAGGCCAAGGCGTTGGGTTGCCGAGTGTTATGTCGGGCCTTCGGTAAGGGCTCTGTCGGCGGAGGCTGTTGCAGGGAAAGGCTGGAGAGGCTTCTGGCAATCTGCTGATCGCAGATGAGCAACTGCTCTTGATAAGCATCATACATGGCCAGCGCTTGCGTAAGGGCAAAGACATGTTCGGGTTGGTAGTTGCCAATCAACGCGTCGTGGATCGTCTGTTCACTGGATTTGCAGCGCGTATCACGCAAACTTGCCAGCCTTGAGACGTCGCGTTCCCCGGCCACGATGGCCCGGATGATCCGCATACCGGTCACGCCCGTGATGTCGCTGACCACATGATGTAACTGAAGATTCATATGGGTGAGCGCTTTTTGCATGTGTTGGATATGAGCCGCTGCATAGTCAAGATGGCGCTCTCGGAGCCGGAGATAACTACGTAACGCCGAGATGGCTCGATCAGGCTGAAAGCTTGCGCGCAGCAGTCCGCAGGCATGCAGCCTTTGAATCCACTGAGCATCATTCACATCCGTCTTGCGCCCGGGTACGGCCCGAGCATCGCGCGCGTTCGCCAATACGACGTGAAGTCCATGGGTCTCAAGGATTTCGTAAACTGGAATCCAGTAAACACCGGTCGACTCCATGGCTACTGTTTGGATGCCGACGTCGATCAGCCAGGTTGCCATCTTCTCTATATCGCCGGTGAACGCTTGAAAGGTTCGAATAGACTCCTTGGACAGTCCTGGCGGAATCGCCACGACGTGAAACCTTGAACCGATATCGATGCCGGCCGCCCGTTCATTGATGATCGGCAGGCCGATTTGAGTAGCAGACTTTTTCATGACAACCCTCCAACGCAGAGATGTTGGACGGGGACTCGGATCAGATCACATTCCTAAACGGGGTCACGGCACGTGCCACCAATCACGGGTCCGCAGCTTCCCCTGGGTCATGTTTTTTGACGGGGTCAAAGCCTCCAAAAAGCCAGCGACCACTGTCCAACTAACTCAGTGTAGCGCCCGTGTTTCTAATGCAATGGGCTGCGGAGCGCCGCAGAGGCAGTTTTTTAATATGTCGCGCTCTTCTTCCAAGCGTCGCATTTGGGCTCGCAGCCGCAAAATCTCGCTTTTGGCTTCGAGCAACTCGCTGGCCTGTTTCTCGGTTTTGTCAGGCGTCACGGCTTTGACCCATTTGTAGAGGCTGTGGGTCGAAACGCCGAGGCGCTCGGCTGTTTCCGCAACAGAGTATCCGCGTTCAATAACTTGCCTCACGGCTTCTGCCTTGAATTCCGGCGTGAATCGTTGGGTGCTCATAAACTTCCTCCTATGCTCAAAGCATAGGCTGGAGATGTCTACGATGCCGGGGGCAGTCCACCAAGGCTTACGTGCTAAGCCTGACTCAGTCACTGCAGGCTGAGTTGAAAGGCAATGACGTTCAGGCTCAGGGGAGCTTGCCTGACGTTACTTGTACCGAGATCTGGGGGCGTTCAGGCTTGGAGGCTAAGGCCATCCCCCTAGAGATGGTGACGGAGGCGACTGAGATTGTGGACGCGGCATTGAATGGTTTCGACCAGAGAGAGTTGATCACGCTGCCTTCGTTTCCCGCTCCGGCGGACTTGCAGGCACTGGTCGCCGCACGCCTGGCCTTGGGGGCCAATCTTTCCAGGAACAGTGCCGCCGCGCGTTCCAAGTAAGGCGGCCCATGGAGCGGGTTGTATTATTCCTGCTCCTGTTTCTTCAGGCCCTCACTGACGACTTCCAGTATCTGTACCGCCAGTTCAGGACTTTCCACGCTGCGCGAGAGCATCAACGCTCCCACCAGGGTCGACATGATCATCAGGCTGCGTTGCGCCTTATTTTCACCTTCCAGAGTCGCTTCCACTTGGGCAAGTCTGGCATTGAGCACTGCATCGGTGGTGGGGCTGGGTTGGCCGCGCTGGCCGAGTTCCGAACTCATTGTTGGTAGTGGGCAACCTTGATGGGGTGAGCTGCGATGCCACTCGGAAAGGTAGTTGTCGATAAATGCCTGCAAGGGCTGTTCTTGTGTGAACAGGGTTGCGCAGTGGGCATCCAGGTCTTGCGCAGCTGCGCAAAGGGCTTCTTCTACCAGCTCATCCTTGGACTTGAAGTGGGAGTAGAAACCGCCATGGGTCAGGCCCAGTGCCTTCATCAGTGGTTGTAATCCCGTTCCCCCTATTCCATCACGACGAAAACGTTCCGAAGCTTCTTTGATAATGCGTTGATGTGTCTGGGCTTTATGGTCTGCTGAATAACGCATTTGAGAAACCTCCACAACTAGAGCGTTATTTTAACCAAGGATCATCAGATCACGCCCCTACTTATCAGTGGGTGTTTTGCGTATTTACAGCGTTCCGACAGGTAGGGCGAGTGTTTGCTGGGCGCTCAGGAATTGGCACGATAAGTGATTAAAGTTTGATCATGAATTGTTGAACAATCTCGAGGTGTTGCCATGAGCAACGGTTTATCCCTTGCGGACCAGATTAGGGTGGAACTGCGTGCCGAAATTATCGGTGGTCGCCTTTTGCCTGGCATGCCGTTGGTAGAGAGCGATCTGGTCAACACCTACAACGCTTCGCGCAACACCATACGTGAAGCGTTGCACGGCTTGGGCCAGGAGGGGTTGACCCACTATGTCCGTTATAAAGGCGTGGTGGTCAGATGCCTGAGCAGCGATGAGGTAAAGGATCTGTTCCGAGTACGTCGGACTCTGGAGTTGCAGGCGATCGCCAGTGCAAGGCCGCTGAGCGAGTGCCAGGCTGATCGTATGCTCGACGCCATCGAGGCGGCCCAATTGGCCCGAGATCGCGAGGACTGGCGTGCTGTCGGGACCCATGGTTTGCGCTTTCATCAGCAGGTGGTAAGGCTACTGGATTCCCCCTTGTTCGATGAATTTTTCACCAATGTAGTCGCGCAATTGCGTCTGGTGTTTTGCGCCGCGCCGGATGAAGCGTTGTTCCAGGCGCCCTGGCTGGTTCGTGACCGGCAGATTCACCAATGGCTGGTGGAGGGTGACAAAGCCCGCGCCGGCGAGGCAATGGAGGCATACCTGGACGACTCCGAGCGCCTGCTGCTGAACATGTTCAGCCAATCCTTGCGTCACTGAGTGAGGGCGATACCCATGTACAAAGACTATCCAGCGGCTTATCAGGTCAGTAAAGGCTCGGCGCTGCAGGTGGATACAACCTTTTATGAACGTATCCGTGATAACCGGGCACAACGTACGCTGATCGAGCAGTTCGAGGTGCCGATTCGTACGGGCCGGGCCTGGAAGGTGCCTGCCGGTCATGTGTTTCGAGTGACCACGCCGGTAGGCCCGCAAGTGGGGGACTTCAACGTCTGGAATGCCAATGACCCGCGAGAACGCCTATGGGCCGCACGTACCCGGCAGTTGCAGGGAGCCCATGTCAGCACCCATGACCGGCTCTGGTCGAACCTGCCTTTCTTGCGGCCGCTGGTCACGATCACCGATGACAGCCTGGCGAATTATGGTATCGACGAGCATGGCGGGCGCCTGCACGATTTATTGGGTACCCGGTGCGATCCCTATGTGAACCGAATGCTCACAGGCGAGGATTTTCATCATCACTGTCACTCCAATCTGACACGGGCGGTTCTGCCCCATGGCCTCACCGAATTCGACGTGCATGACGTATTGAATATCTTTCAGTGCACCGGCCTTAATCATGACGACATGTATTTCATGAAGGCCTGTCCGGCGCAAAAGGGCGACTATCTGGAGTTTTTTGCCGAAATCGACCTGCTGTGTGCACTGTCGACCTGCCCGGGGGGCGATCTGTCCTTGCCGATGTGGGGCCCCGAGGCTCAGGACCCCTTGAGCGTTTGCCGGCCATTGGGAGTGGAGATCTATCGTCTCGAAGAGTCACTGCTTGAAGGCTGGAGCCAGCCGGAGCGGGCGGCCTACAAAGGTCTGCACGGTTTGCACATCGCCAAGGCCGAATGGGAAAAGTAGGGCCTTGAGCAGTCCCTTCAATGCAGGACGAAGGGGCTGACGGGATTAACGATCCTGCGCTTCTTTGGCATCCATTTCCGCGTTGCGTTCGGCTACGCGTTTACGTTGCTCATCAGTCAGTTCCACCTTGTGGGCGGTGTCGCGCAGCATCATCAAGCCGCCGACGATCGAACCGATAGCAACCACCAGAATCAACCAGGCATACCAGGGCATAGGGCTCTCCTTGAACGGCAGTTTCCCGAGGACGAAGGTTCGCCCTCGGGACTGCCTGTAATGCTTTGAGTTAAAGCGTTTCGCACTGGTTCCATTGTATGCCTGATTGTTCTGGCCAGTAGTGCCCGATGCTTACAAACCGGTGAGCATGGCATCCGCCGGGGCATCGGCCCGCAGTTGTGCGGTGAGCTGAAAGTAAATGAAACCCAGCACCATGAAGCCGAGGAAGATCAGGCCAATCAGCGCGTTGAACCAGGCCATGGCCACCAGGCACACCAGCGCCAGTACCAGTGCGATGGCGGGTACCAGCGGGTAGCCCGGGGCGCGGAAGCTGCGTGGCAGGTCCGGTTCGGTCCGGCGCAGTTTGAACAGGCTGAGCATGCTCATGATGTACATCACGATGGCGCCGAATACCGCCATGGTGATCATTGCGGCGGTCAGGGTCATGCCGCCCAGGTTGATCAGGCCATCGCTGTAGATCGCGGCGATACCGATCAGGCCGCCGGCGATGATCGCCCGGTGTGGCGTCTGGAAGCGTGACAGCCTGGCCAGGGATGCTGGCAGATAGCCAGCGCGGGCGAGGGCAAAGAACTGCCGCGAATAGCCGAGGATGATCCCGTGGAAGCTGGCCACGAGCCCAAACAGGCCGATCCACACCAGCATGTGCAGCCAGCCGGAACTGTCGCCCACCACGGCTTTCATCGCCTGGGGCAACGGGTCGTTGATATTGGCCAGGGTGCGCCAGTCACCCACTCCGCCAGCGAAGAACATCACCCCCATGGCCAGCAGTACCAGGGTCAGAATGCCGCTGATGTAGGCCTTGGGAATGGTGCGTTTGGGGTCCTTGGCTTCTTCGGCGGCCATGGCCGCACCCTCGATGGCCAGGAAGAACCAGATGGCGAAGGGGATGGCGGCGAACATTCCGGCAATTGCCGGGGCACCGAAGGTGTCGGCTCCGGCCCAGCCATTGAGGGCGAAATTGCTGAAGCTGAAGGCCGGTGCTACCACGCCCATGAATACCAGTAGCTCTGCCACCGCCAGTACGCACACCACCAGTTCGAAGGTAGCCGCCAGTTTTACCCCGAGGATGTTCAGGCCCATGAAGACGAGGTAGGCCCCCACGGCGGCATGCTTGGGGTCCAACGCCGGAAACTGCACATTCAGGTAGGCGCCAATGGCCAGGGCAATCGCCGGTGGCGCAAAGACGAATTCGATCAAAGTGGCCAACCCGGCAATCAAGCCGCCTTTCTCACCAAAGGCGCGCCGGCTGTAGGCAAAGGGGCCTCCTGCATGGGGAATGGCCGTGGTCAGCTCGGTGAAACTGAATATAAAGCAGGTATACATGGTGGCGACCAGTAAAGAGGTCACGAGGAAACCAAGGGTTCCGGCCACGCCCCAGCCATAGCTCCAGCCGAAGTATTCCCCGGAAATCACCAGACCGACCGCGATACCCCATAAATGCAGCGTGCCCAGAGTGGGCTTGAGTTGTGTGTTCATCGGTTGCTCCCTGAACGGTTGGAAGTGCTCGGGACTGGCCTGTGCAGCGCCCATGCCAGTCTCGTGGCGACCGTCGTAAAGCCAGGAAAGCGGTCGTATCGAGGATGTTTTCCAGGTTTTTATCGTCGATCGATATCAGTCTGGTGCATCCCGGTGCCTTCGATTGGGGCAGAGGAGCATGGGGGCAGCCGCTGTCGTCTTCCAACTGCCCAGATAAACGCCGCATAAAGCCAGTCTTTACGCTTTCTTTATGGGCCTCCCACCCCGTCGATCTCGTTCCTTTACAGGCACCCTGCGGACAATGGCTGCATTCGCGGCAATCGCCGTACCTCGGAGACATTCCATGAACATTCTGGACGCGGTGTCATTGCTACTGGCAGTGGGCCTGTTCGTTTATCTACTGGTTGCGCTGCTGCGCGCGGATCGGAACTAGGAGCTGCGGTTATGCACAGTTATGACTATTGGCTGCTCCTCGCCTTCTTTGCCCTGGTGCTGCTGCCCGCGCCCTGGCTGGGACGTTTCTACTACAAGGTCATGGAAGGCCAGCGCACCTGGCTGACCCCGGTGCTGGGGCCGGTGGAGCGTGCGTGCTACCGGATTTCCGGGGTCGATCCACAAGACGAGCAGAGTTGGCAGAAATACACCCTGGCCTTGCTGGCCTTCAACCTAGCGGGTTTTGTCCTGCTGTTTGCCATCCTGCTGTTCCAGGGGTATCTGCCACTCAACCCGCAGAATCTTCCGGGACAGGAATGGACCCAGGCGTTCAACACCGCCGTCAGTTTCATGACCAATACCAACTGGCAGTCCTACAGTGGTGAGGCCTCCCTGAGCTACCTCAGCCAGATGGTCGGCCTGACCGTGCAGAACTTCGTCAGCGCTGCTACCGGGCTGACGGTGCTGGTTGCCTTGTGCCGCGGCATTGGCCGGCGTTCGGTGCGCACCCTGGGCAACTTCTGGGTCGACATGACCCGCGCGACTCTCTATGGCTTGCTGCCGCTGAGTCTGTTGCTGGCGTTGTTCCTGGTCTGGCAGGGCGTGCCCCAGACCTTTGCCCACTACGTGGATGCCCTTACCTTGCAAGGTAACGACCAGGTGATTCCCCTGGGCCCGGCGGCGAGCCAGATCGCCATCAAACAGTTGGGCACCAATGGTGGTGGCTTCTTCGGTGTCAACTCGGCTCACCCGTTCGAGAATCCCAGTGCCTGGAGCAACCTGTTCGAGTTGGTGTCGATCATCCTGATTCCCGTGGCCCTGGTATTCACTTTCGGCCACTACGTCAAGGATCTGCGCCAGAGCCGCGCGATCATTGCCTGCATGTTTGCCCTGTTCCTGATTGGCGGCGCCACCTCGTTGTGGGCGGAGTACCAGCCCAATCCGGCGTTGCAGAATGCTGCGGTGGAGCAGGCGGCACCTCTGGAAGGCAAGGAAGCGCGCTTCGGCACCACTGCCACGGTGCTCTGGTCGGTGACCACCACGGCCGCGTCCAATGGCTCGGTGAACGGCATGCATGACAGCCTGAATCCTCTGAGCGGCATGGTGGCGCTGATCAACATGATGGTGGGGGAAGTGATCTTCGGCGGTGTCGGCGCGGGTCTCTACGGCATGCTGTTGAACGTACTGATCGCGGTATTTCTTGCCGGGTTGATGATCGGTCGCACCCCGGAATACCTGGGCAAGAAGCTTCAGGCCAAGGAAGTGCAATTGCTGGTAGTGACCCTGATGGTCATGCCCATTGGCGTCCTCGTCCTCGGTGCCCTGGCCGCCAGCCTGCCTGGCCCGGCCGGAGCCATCAGCAATCCAGGGCCTCACGGTTTCAGCCAGTTGCTGTATGCCTACACCTCAGCCAGCGCCAACAACGGCTCGGCCTTTGGTGGCTTCAGTGCCAACACCCCCTTCCATAACCTGATGCTGGGCCTGGG
This sequence comes from Pseudomonas sp. RC4D1, assembly GCF_018390395.1. Classification (NCBI taxonomy): domain Bacteria; kingdom Pseudomonadati; phylum Pseudomonadota; class Gammaproteobacteria; order Pseudomonadales; family Pseudomonadaceae; genus Pseudomonas; species Pseudomonas sp. RC4D1. The sequence goes on along the minus strand of NZ_JAHBAW010000002.1, from coordinate 1,201,574 downwards.
CATGCTGATTGGACGTTTCGGCTACATCCTGCCGGTGCTGGCCCTGGCTGGCAGCCTGGGGCTGAAGAAGCCCGCCCCCATCGGCCAGAACAGCTTTCCCACTCACGGCCCGTTGTTCGTGGCCTTGTTGACCGTGACCATTTTGCTGGTGGGCGGCCTGACCTTCCTGCCGACCCTGGCGTTGGGCCCAATCGCTGAACACTTGAGCATGGGCTTCTGAGGACCTGATGATGAATATGCATGTTCCTGCCTCGAACAAGGCTGTTGACTCGGCCGCCAAGGCCAAGCGTACCCAGGCCGAATCTTCGAGTACCGCGATCTCTGCTCTGTGGCGCCCGGCGCTGATTCAGGCCTTCGTCAAGCTCGACCCTCGCCAGTTGCAACGTTCGCCGGTGATGTTGGTGGTGGAGTTGACGGCAATCCTGACCACTGTGCTGTGTTTCGTGCCGGATACCTCGGTATCGACGTTCGTCGCGGCACAGATAGCCCTCTGGCTGTGGTTCACCGTGCTTTTCGCCAACTTTGCCGAAGCCCTGGCAGAGGGCCGTGGCAAGGCCCGGGCCGACAGCCTCAAGGCCGGCAGCGAAGGCTTGAGTGCTCGCCGTCGCACCAGCGAGGGCACCTATCAGGTGGTGCCGGCGATCAACCTGCGCAAAGGCGATGTGGTGCGGGTTGAAGCCGGGGAAATGATCCCGGGGGACGGCGAGGTGATCGAGGGCATTGCCGCGGTCAACGAGGCGGCGATTACCGGTGAGTCGGCGCCAGTGATCCGCGAGTCCGGTGGCGATCGCTCAGCGGTGACCGGCAACACCCGGCTGGTTTCCGACTGGCTGCTGGTGCGCATCACCAGCAATCCCGGCGAGTCGACCCTGGATCGCATGATCGCCCTGGTGGAAGGTGCCAAGCGGCAGAAGACGCCCAACGAAGTGGCCCTGGATATCCTGCTGATCGGCCTGACCCTGATCTTCCTGCTGGTGGTGGTGACCCTGCAGCCCTTCGCCCACTTTGCCAATGGCAGCCTGCCGCTGGTGTTCCTGGTGGCGTTATTGGTCACCCTGATTCCCACCACCATCGGCGGCCTGCTGTCGGCCATCGGCATTGCCGGGATGGATCGTCTGGTACGCCTCAATGTGATCGCCAAATCCGGGCGTGCGGTGGAGGCCGCGGGGGATGTGCATGTGTTGTTGCTGGACAAGACCGGCACCATCACCTTCGGCAACCGTCGTTGCAGCGCCATTCATCCGGCTCCCGGCGTGAACGCACGAGAACTGGCCGAAGCGGCATTGCTGGCTTCCCTGGCGGATGACACTGCTGAAGGCAAATCCATCGTCGAGTACTTGCGCGAGCTTTATCCACAACCTGAACCGGCTCCTGAAGTCTTGACCGCCGTGCCATTCAGTGCGGAAACCCGCCTGTCCGGCGTCGATTACCAGGGCCGGATCTATCGCAAGGGGGCGGTGGATTCGGTGCTGAACTTTGTCGGCCTCAAGCGCAGCGACCTGGCGCCGGCTCTGTCCCGGGAAATCGACAAAATCGCCCAGAGCGGTGGTACTCCACTGCTGGTGTGCGGCGAAGGCCGGATGCTTGGGGCCATTCACCTCAAGGATGTGGTCAAGCCGGGTATCCGCGAGCGTTTCGCCGAGTTGCGCAAGCTGGGGATTCGCACTGTCATGGTGACCGGCGACAACCCGCTGACCGCTGCCGCCATCGCCGCTGAAGCCGGGGTCGACGACGTACTGGCCGAAGCCACGCCGGAGAAGAAACTGGCGCGCATCCGTCACGAGCAGAACGACGGACGCCTGGTGGCGATGTGCGGCGACGGTGCCAACGACGCCCCGGCACTGGCCCAAGCCGATGTCGGCATGGCGATGAACGACGGCACTCAGGCGGCCCGCGAGGCGGCCAACATGGTCGACCTGGACAGTGATCCGACCAAGCTGCTGGACGTGGTGCAGATCGGCAAGGAGCTGCTGGTGACCCGGGGCGCCCTGACCACCTTTTCCATCGCCAACGATGTCGCCAAGTACTTCGCCATTCTGCCGGCGCTGTTCGCAGCGATTTATCCACAGCTGGGCGTGCTCAACATCATGCACCTGACCAGCCCGCAGAGCGCGATTCTCTCGGCGATCGTATTCAACGCCCTGATCATCGTGGTGCTGATCCCTCTGGCGTTGCGCGGGGTCAGGGTCCAGGCCGCCAGTGCCGCCCACCTGCTGCGGCGCAACCTGCTTATCTACGGTGTGGGTGGGATCGTGGTGCCCTTTGTCGGGATCAAGCTGATCGACATGCTGCTGACCGCCTTGCACCTGGTGTAACTCGCCTGCGGCATTGAATGAATCGAGGATTGAGAAATGACTAGCGTATTGCGTCCGGCCTTGAGCCTGATTGTGTTGATGAGTCTGATTACTGGCGTGGCCTATCCATTGGTGGTGACCGGTGTGGCCCAGGTGGCGTTCCCGGATCAGGCCAATGGCAGCCTGGTGCGTGATGCCCAGGGCAAGGTGCGTGGTTCGGCCCTGATTGCCCAGGATTTTGTCGGTGATGCCTGGTTTCATCCACGCCCATCGGCAGGAGCCTTTGCCACGGTGTCCAGTGGTGCCAGCAACTTGGCGCCGAGCAACCCGGCCCTGGCCACGCGGGTGATCGACGATGCCCAAAAGCTCCAGGTGCCAGGTCAAGGGCCGGTGCCGCTGGCCTTGCTCACCACCTCCGGCAGCGGCCTTGATCCGCACTTGCCACCCGAGGCGATTGACTATCAACTAGCGCGGGTCGCGGCAGCGCGCAATCTGCCGGCGGCTAAGCTACAGGCGCTGGTGCAGGCACATATCGAGCGGCCGCTGGTGGGGCCGCCGGTGGTCAATGTACTGGCCCTGAACCAGGCCCTGGAGAATCTGTAACCGCTGCCGTTCGTGCGGGTGGCAGCGTCTAGAGTGCGGATTGAACTGATTGTTTTGTTGCAGAGAGATAACCCATGAGTGATTCCGGCCGCGCCGACGCGCTGCTAGCTGATCTGCCCCGGGATGGCCGCGGCCGGCTCAAGGTCTTTCTTGGCGCCGCTCCCGGCGTCGGCAAGACCTACGCCATGCTTCAGGCCGCCCACACGCAAATGCGCCAAGGGGTCAAGGTGCTTGCCGGGGTAGTGGAAACCCACGGTCGTGCCGAGACCGAAGCGCTGCTGAGCGGCTTGCCGCAGCAGCCCCTGGTGCGCTCGGAATACCGTGGGGTGGTGCTCGAAGAGATGGATCTGGATGGCCTGTTGAAGGCCCGGCCCAAGCTGGTGCTGGTGGACGAACTGGCCCACAGCAATGCGCCGGGCAGCCGGCATGCCAAGCGTTGGCAGGATATCCAGGAGCTGCTGGCGGCGGGTATCGACGTGTTCACCACGGTCAACGTCCAGCACCTGGAGAGCCTCAACGATCAGGTGCGCGGCATCACTGGGGTCCAGGTCCGCGAGACGCTGCCCGACTGGGTGCTGCAGGAGGCCTATGAATTGCTGCTGGTGGACCTGCCGCCGCGGGAGCTCCTGGAGCGGCTGCGGGACGGCAAGGTCTATGTACCGGAGCAGGCGCGGGCGGCCATCGATGCCTTTTTCACCCAGACCAACCTCACCGCGCTGCGGGAGTTGGCGATGCAGACTGCTGCGGCCCAGGTGGATAACGACCTGGCCCTGGGCTATCGCCAGTTGGGGCAGGCGGCTCCGGCGGTGCGTGGGCGTTTGCTGGTGGGCATTGATGGCGATGCCCAGGCCGAGCGTCTGGTACGCCATGCCAGTCGTGTGGCCCAGCGTCGGCATTTGCCCTGGAGCCTGGTGCATGTGGACAACGGCCGGCTGCGGGACGAGCAGTCGCGCCTGCGCTTGCAGGCGGCGCAGCAATTGGCTGAGCGCCTGGGCGGGGAGGTGGTCCTGCTGCGGGCTGGCGAGGTGGCCAAGACCCTGATCCAGCACGCCAGCGAACGCCGCGCCAGTCTGTTGCTGGTGGGGCAATCCAGCCGCCGCTGGCGTCGGCGCTGGTTTGGTGGTGGCCTGGCGGCGCGCCTCTTGCGTAATGCCGACGGCCTGGAAATCAACGTCCTGGACAGCGAGCCACAACCCCATCAGCCGGGTTTGCGAGCCAAGCATTCGCTGTTGTGGTTCGACTATGCCCTGGCGCTGTTGGCGACCGTGTTGGCCAGTGCCCTGGCCTGGGGGGTGGCCAGTGTGCTGCCGTTGCCGAACATTTCCCTGGTGTTTCTTGCCGCAGTGTTGCTGGTGGCCGTGCGCAGCAGCCTGGGGCCGGCCCTGGCCTGCGCGGCGCTGTCGTTCTTGAGCTATGACTTTCTGTTTATCCCACCGAGTTTCTCTTTTGCCATCCAGCGTGAAGAGGATGTGCTGACTCTGCTGTTTTTCCTGCTCATGGCTGCGCTCACCGGCAACCTGGCGGCGCGCCAGCGGCGGCAGTTGCAGGCCCTGCGCGAGACCCAGGAGGAAACCGGTGAACTGTTGGACCTGTCGCGCAAGCTCACCGCTGCCACTGACCGGCAAGCGGTGATCAGTGCTGCAGCCCAGCACCTGCATGGGCGTGATGAGTTGCGTATCTGCCTGCTCAATCGCGACGGGCAGGGGGGCTGGAAAGTCGAAACCGGTGGCTCGCCGCAGTTCTCCGAGGCTGAGCGTGCGGCGGCCGATTGGGCCTGGCAGCACGATCAGCCTGCGGGGCTGGGGACCGGGACCTTGCCCTTCGGGCGCTGGTGGTGGTGGCCATTGTCGGTGGATGACGGCCCCTTGGGTTTGTTGGGTGTCTGTCCCAGGGAAGGCGAAGAGTTCAGTGGCCAGCGTCGTCGCCTGCTCACCGCCCTCAGCCAGCCCCTGGCCCAGGCGCTGGCTCGGGCGCGTTTGGCGGAGGATTTGGAGGCGGCGCGACTGCGCGGTGAAACCGAACAGTTACGCAGTGCCTTGCTGGCCTCGGTTTCCCACGATCTGCGCACACCGCTGACTTCGATGCGCGGCAGCATCGACAGCCTGTTGGCGCTGGGGGAGGCGATTCCCCTGGAAGACCGGCGTGAACTCCTGGAAGGCACGCGGGATGAGGCCGAGCGCCTGGATCGCTACATCCAGAACCTCTTGGACATGACCCGGCTCGGCCATGGTGCGTTGAAACTGGCTCGCGACTGGGTCGCGCCGGGGGACATAGTCGGCAGCGCCCTGAACCGCCTGCGTGCGGTGCTGGCGCCGCTGCAGGTGAGCACCGAATTGCCAGCGGACCTGCCGTTGCTCCATGTGCATGCCGCCCTGATCGAGCAGGCACTGGTCAATGTCCTGGAGAACGCCGCACGCTTTTCGCCAAACCAGGGTCGCCTGCAACTCAAGGTCAGTGCCGATGAGCATGAATTGAGCTTTGCCGTCAGCGATGAGGGCCCGGGGATTCCCGAAGAGGAGCGGGCGAAGATCTTCGACATGTTCTATACCGCTGCCCGTGGCGATCGGGGAGGGCAGGGAACGGGGCTGGGCCTGGCGATTTGCCAGGGCATGGTTGGTGCCCACGGCGGGCATATCAGTGTCGCCGATGGCATTGACGGCCATGGCACCTGCATCACTTTGCACTTGCCATTGCAAACCCAGCCGGAGCTTGAGCAGGATCTGTGAATACCTGTAGAACGCACTCATACCTCGCAACGCAAGCGCTACCGGGATTACCGGAGCAGCCTTGCGCTACTCTTTTGCCTCTTATTTGTCTTGAATTGAACCCATGAGCCAGACCGCGACCATCCTGGTCATCGACGACGAGCCGCAGATCCGCAAGTTCCTGCGCATCAGCTTGGCGTCCCAAGGATACAAAGTGATTGAAGCCGGTACCGGTACCGAGGGCCTGGCCCAGGCGGCACTGAACAAGCCGGATCTGCTGGTGCTCGACCTGGGGCTGCCGGACATGGATGGCCAGCAGGTACTGCGCGAGTTTCGCGAGTGGTCGACGGTGCCCGTGCTGGTGCTTTCGGTGCGTGCCAGCGAGGTGCAGAAGGTCGAAGCCCTGGACGGTGGCGCCAACGATTACGTGACCAAGCCTTTCGGCATCCAGGAGTTCCTGGCACGCATCCGCGCCCTGTTGCGCCAGGCGCCGGTGGGGGAGTTGCAGGAAGCGGCGTTGCAAGTTGGGCCGCTGACGGTGGACCTGGCCTACCGTCGGGTACTGCTCGATGGCCAGGAAGTGGCCCTGACGCGCAAGGAGTACGCTGTGCTGGCGCAACTGGCACGACACCCCGGTCGGGTGATCACCCAGCAGCAGCTGCTCAAGGACATCTGGGGGCCGACCCACACCGAGGACAGTCATTACCTGCGGATCGTGGTCGGGCATTTACGCCAGAAACTGGCGGATGATCCGACCCAACCACGGTTCATCGTCACCGAGGCGGGGGTTGGCTACCGTCTCTTGGGGGGCGAGCCCTGAGCTTTAGGGGCCCGGAATGTCGCTTGCTACTGCTCCTGTTCGTAGCGGTCCAGGGTATCGCTGGCGATTTCCCGACCCAGGGCGATCAGTTCCGGGGCCTTGTAGAACTCGAAGAACCGGCATACGCGCTTGGGCACGTTGATCAATATGTCCGGTGGATAGCCGGCGATCTTGTATTGGGCCAGGGACGTCTGCATGACCTCGAAGCTCTGGTTCACCAGGTCCAGTAGCGAGGCCGGACCGACGTTGTCGATGATGAACGAACCGCTGGCAGACTTGGGCGCGCCGTCGGTTTCTGGCGCAGCGGCCGGTTGCTGGGATTCCGGTTCGGCACCTTCGACCCAGGGATTGATCTCGGCGGCTTGGCTCTTGAAGGCCTCCTGTTCCAGCAGCAATAGTTGTTCGGCCTGTTTACGCCGGAACGGCAGGTGCGAGCCCAGGGAGTTGATCAGGCTGTCAAAGCGGCTTTTGAACGCCGGGGGGCGCTGGATCACCGGTAACTGATAATGGCGCTGGTTGGTGGAATTGAGGTTGACCGCGATGATCAGGTCGCAATGGCTGGAGACCACTGGCACGATCGGCAGTGGGTTGAGCAGACCGCCGTCCACCAGCATGCGGTTACCCTGCATCACCGGGGTGAACAGGCTGGGGATGGCTGCGGAAGCGCGCATGGCTTGATGCAGACAGCCTTCCTGGAACCAGATTTCCTGTTGATTGGTCAGGTCAGTGGCTACCGCGGTGTAGGGAATGCGCAGCTCTTCGATATTCACTTCACCGACGATCTTGCGGATCTGGCCGAAGACTTTCTCGCCGCGAATCGCCCCCAGGCGGAAACTCACGTCCACCAGGCGCAGTACATCAAGGTAATCCAGGCTTTCGATCCACTCCCGATACTCGGCGAGCTTGCCTGCGGCATAGATGCCGCCCACCACGGCGCCCATGGAGCAACCGGCGATGCAGGCGATGTCATACCCGCGTCTTTCGATCTCCTCGATGACCCCGATATGGGCGTACCCGCGAGCGCCTCCCGAGCCGAGTACCAATGCGACACGTTTGTTCATGATTCGTCCCTTCGCCAAACAGGTTGCAACAATGCACCCATAGCGGCCTGGGGTTCAATTGCTGATGTAAGGCCGGACCTGTCCGGTGTTTTTTCCTTGGGGGGCTCGGGCCGCGCGGCTATGCTCCTGCGGCTATATTTTCCAAGGGTTGCGTCAGGCACTTTTTTACGCTGCCATCGTCTTAACCTGTACGACTGTTTTCTTTTCTTGAGGTGTCATTGATGAAAGCCTGGATCTGCTTGCCCCTGATGGCATTGGTACTGACCGGTTGCGCAGGCAAGACCGCCTACCGCGACAGCTGTGGCACTCAGCTGGACGCCGCCTGGCACGAGCTGGACCTGGCCAAGGCTGAAGGTTTCGCCGGCACTGTGAGTTATTCCAAGGCCTTGTCGTTGCTGACCGGGGCCAAGACTCAGCAGCAATTCGAAGCCTTTGAAGGGTGCACCAAGAAAGCCGAGAAGGCGCGCTTCTATATTCGTGAGTCCCGCGCCGGGCGCTGAGCCGCGCCAGCCGCTACGCTGAAGCGGTGAATCTCCACCCTGGACCCCAATGATATGGCGCAACGCCGTTCTTGGGCCTGGGGTGTCATTCTTGAGTCGGATAAGCCCATGTAGGGCTTGTGAGCCGTATTGGGGAAAGCCTGATGTCTGCCTTGGTTGATCGATTGGTGGTTCAGATCCTGAGCCTGGAAGTGAGCTTGCTGGCTTGTCAGGCGCGACTGGCTGCCGCCACTGATGCCGAGGCACTGCATGACTTGCGTATCACTGTGCGCCGCTTGCGCAGCTTGTTGCGTCCATTGCGCGGTTTGCCTGGTGTCGAGCAGTTGGAGGCTGCAGCTAGTGAGGTTGGACAACTGACGACGCCGATTCGTGACCGCGAAGTGTTGGCCGCTTATCTGTATCAGCATGGCCTGCATGCTGCCGCCGAGCGTCGTACCGCTCAGTTGCAAGGGGAGTATTCGGCGATCGCCGCCGGGCCGCCGTTGGCGCAGTTGTTTCTGGTACTGGATGCGTTTCCGCGGTTTCTCCGGGCCTCCGAGCGTCAGGGGCTGCTGCGTGGTTTACGAGGAAAGATTGAAAAACGCTTGTCCAAGCAGTGGAAAGCCCTGGGTGAGGCGTTGCGTGATCCCGCCCACGACCGGCATCGCCTGCGACTGTTGATCAAGCGTGTGCGTTACGCCGCCGATGCATACCCCGAACTGGATCGTTTGCCACCCCAAGCCATGAAACGCCTCAAGGCAGCCCAAGGGGCATTGGGGGATTGGCATGATTGCTGGCAATGGCTGGCCCAGGCCGAACAGCAGATGGACTTGCTGCCCTGTGTCGCCACCTGGCGTAAAACCATGCACAAGTCCCAGGCCCGCGCCGACCAGGTACTGGACAAGCTTCATGGCGATTGCTTCAGGAACTGACTACCGTTGTGCGGCTTATCTGTCCGCTGCTTTGGCCAGAATAGTGGCTGTGCGGCTCTGCGACGCTGGTTAAGATCCTTGAGTCTATTTTTTGCCCCTTGAGGTTTTCATGCGTTTTTACGATTTGCTTGAGGCCGTACGCGGCCAGCCCCAGGCGTTGACCATTCCGGCCGAGTGGGCTCAGGGGCGTGCCAGCTTTGGTGGCCTGGTGGTTGCCTTGCAGTACGAAGCGATGCGGGCCAAGGTCCCGCTGGACCGGCCGGTACGTTCCTTGGCGGTCACCTTTGTCGGGCCAGTGTCACCGGATGTGCCTGTCAGCTTTGAAGTGGATGTGCTGCGCGAAGGCAAGGCTGTCAGCCAGGTGCTGGGACGCGTCATGCAGGACGGCCAAGTGGTGACCCTGGTGCAGGGCAGCTTTGGCGCTTCCCGCGAGTCTGTGGTCAGTGTCGGCGCCCTTCCGGCCCCCGAGATGAAGCATTGGGAGGAGTGCCAGGAACTGCCCTACATCAAGGGCGTGACGCCGGAATTCATGCGTCATTTGGCAATGCGTTGGAGCATCGGCGGCATGCCCTTCACTGGCAACCGTTCCCGGGACATGGGGGGCTGGGTGCGCCTGCGGGGGGATGTCAAAGAGGAGCCTGTGACCGAGGCGCATATCCTGGCGCTGGTGGATGCCTGGCCGCCGGCCCTGTTGCCGCATTTGAACAAGCCTGCGGCGGGCAGCACCCTGACCTGGACCATCGAATTCGTCCAGCCGTTGTTGTCAATCAGCACCCTGGACTGGTGCAAGTACCGGGTGGAAATCGAGCATGCCCGCGATGGCTACGGGCACGCTGCCGCCGCGTTGTGGAGTCCTGAGGGGCAACTGATTGCCCTGAGTCGGCAGACGGTAACCATCTTCGCCTGATCCGTCAGTGACGGTGGCGTTGCCGCCAGGCACGCCACCAGGCACCGCTGAGGACAAAGCGTGGAAAGGTCACGAACTGCTCCATTAGCAGGCGTTGCACTGCATCTTTGCGATCGCTGAATGGTTCGCCGGCTTGTGCCTCCAGGCTATGGCCGTGACGCTGCAAACCGAGGGCAGCCAGCACTCCGAGCACGCCAATGGCCAGGCTCAGGAAACTCAGGGAGAACACTCCCGAAGCAATCAGCAGAAAACCGACAATGAACAGCGGGACGGCGATCAGGTGCAAAACCAGGTTGGTCGGATGCTGGTGGCTGTGCGGGTAGACGCGCCATTGCCAGGCGGGGAGGTTGGGGTGACGTTTGCCCATGATGATCATCCTTAGTGCTTGAAAACTCATGGACCAAGAATAGGGCGCAGTCGGTTTGGCGGCGAATCAAGGCTGGCTATCGGTTCGATAGCCAGTGGGGTGAGGGCAGTTGGCTGCTACTGGGTAGCGGCTCATGCTGGCGGATCAGAGCTTCAACTGGCCGATGGCCTTGCTCAATTCGCCGGCCAGGGTCGCCAGTTCACTGCTGGTCGTGGCGGAAGCAACGGTCTGCTGCACGGTGTTTTCGGTCACATCGCGAATGCTGACCACCGCTCTATTCATTTCTTCGGCCACCTGGCTCTGCTGTTCCGCGGCGACGGCGATCTGAGTGTTGCTTTCGCGCATCTGTGCCACTGCGCCGGTGATTTCCGCCAGTGCCGCCCCGGCTTCCTGTGCCTGCTGCACGCAGTCGTCGGCTTTGAACGAGCTTTCCTGCATGAAGTCCACCGCATCGCGGGTACCGGCTTGCAGGGCGGACACCATGCCGGTGATTTCGTCGGTCGAGGCCTGTACGCGTTTGGCCAGGTTGCGTACTTCATCTGCCACCACGGCAAAGCCGCGACCCATTTCGCCGGCCCGTGCGGCCTCAATGGCGGCGTTGAGCGCCAGCAGGTTAGTTTGCTCGGCGATGCTGTGGATGACGTTGACCACGCCGTTGATTTTCTGGCTGTCCTCGGCAAGTTTCTGAATCATCTCGGCAGTTTGTTGCACGCCACTGGACAGCCCAGCGATGGATTTCTGCACTCGGCCGACCACTTCATGGCCAGTGCCGGCCAGGGTGTCGGCAGTTTGCGACAGGTCACGAGTGGCACCTGCATGCTGGGCAATGTGGTAGACGGTGGCGGACATTTCGTTGATGGCGGTGGCGGCCTGATCGGTTTCGCTCTGCTGGCCGAGCATGCCGTGGCGTACATCATTCATGCTTGAAGCTAGGCGCGCGGCGCCCTGATCCAATTGGCGAGCGGTATTGGCCACGGTATTCACCACCCGTTGGTAGCCGGCCTGCATGGCGTTGAACGCGCTGGCCATCTGGCCCACCTCGTCCTTACAGGAGAGCGGTACGCGGGCAGACAGATCGCCGGTCTTCTCAACATGCAGCATGACGTCCTTGAGGGTATTGAGTTGGCTGAGGAGAAAGCGAATCAGCAACTGCGAGGCGCAGAGCATGGCGAACATCAGGATGAATACGGCCGCCGCATAGTTGGTGAAGCGGTCACTGAAGACTTGGGCCAGGCTTGGAGCGTGGGCCAGGACTGCGACCTGCTGGCCGTCGGCGCGATGGACGACTTCGGCGCCCAGCAACGGGTTGGTACCGAACAGCGGCATGTGGTTGATCTCGATCCAGCCGTTGGCGCCGTTCAGCTCGGGCAACGCCTGGTCGTTGAAACTGGGCGTCTGTCCCTGGGAGAAAGTCAGTAGGTGTTCATCGGTGGGCAGGGGCTGTCCTGCAGGCCAGGCATTGAGCAGCAGGGCCTGGCTATGGGCGGCGGCCTGGGCGGTCTGGCTACGTGCCTGCTGCTCCAGTTGCACGGCGTACAGCACCAATAGCAAGGTGGTGACAAAGGCGACCGCATTGACCGCCCAGAATTTGTATTTCAACGAGATATTGCTAAGCCAGGCACCCATAGAAGGTTTTCTCTGATTGAGCGGAACAGTATTGGCAAGGTGCCATTATTGTGCCGTCATGATCTCGGAAAAATCTTGATATGAGTCAAGCAATCTCTGGCAAGCGGAAGAAAGCTCTGGAGCAGGCGGTGCTGTGGTTGGCCAGGTCTTTCGGGGTCTCTTCCCGGTGCAGTGCCACTTCCCTCAAGACCTCGGTCAGATAGGCCGGTTCGTTACGGCCGTTCTTCGGTTTTGGTCGCAGGCTGCGCGGCAGCAGATAGGGAGCATCGCTTTCCAGCATCAGACGCCCGCGGGGAATGTTGCGTACCAGTGGGTGCAGGTGGGTGCCCCGGCGTTCGTCGCAGATCCAGCCGGTAATGCCGATGTGCAGGTCAAGATCAAGGTAACTGAACAGCGCCCGTTGTTCACCGGTGAAGCAATGCACCACGGCTGCTGGCAAACGGTCACGAAAGTCCCGCAGGATATCCAGCAGACGCTGATTGGCGTCGCGCTCGTGGAGGAACACCGGCAGTTGCAGCTCGACCGCCAGCGCCAAGTGTTCCTCCAGGACTTTTTCCTGTTGTGGGCGGGGGGAGAAGTCGCGATTGAAGTCCAGTCCGCATTCGCCCACTGCACGTACCCGTGGTTCGCTGAGCAATGCGCGCAAACGCCGCGAGCTGTCGGCATTCCAGTCACTGGCAGAGTGAGGGTGCAGGCCCGCGGTGGCGAACAGTCGCTGCCCGTTGCTGTCCAGTTGCTGGCACAGTTCCAGGGCCTGTTCGCTACCTTCGACGCTGGTTCCGGTCAGGACCAATTGGCAGATCCCAGCCTCATAAGCACGATCGAGAACGGCTTGGTGTTTTTCGGCAAAACAGGGATTGGTCAGGTTGACGCCGATATCGATGAGTTGCATGGTGCTATCTCCGCCTGCGGCCGGAAAGCATATCAGAGCTGTAGATTTATAAGAAAAACCAAGAACTACAACGAGTTAACGCTGTCTTTTGCTGCCGGAAGAACGTAATGCTCAGGCTTGTTACTGTCATTGCGCTTGTCTTTCGCACCTTGCCAGTGCTCATGGCGCTCTGTTTCTGTCGATCAATTCTTCAAAAAACGACGAAGGGTTGAACAGTATTCTTTGCGGAGAACGGATGACCCGACCCTCGATATTGCTCGCGCTGTGCCTGACGTTGTTACTGCCATTGCCGGCCATGGCGCGCTTGGCGGGGCCGTCGGAAACCCAGGCTGCGGGAAAGGTCCGCGACCTGGCGGAGATCCGCAGCAGTCGGGTTCTGCGGGTACTGGTCAACCAGAGCCGCAATAGTTCCGGTGAAGTCCAGGGCCAGGCCATTGGCGTCGAGTACCATCGTTTGCGCTCGTTCGAGCAGTATCTCAACGGCCATGCCCGTGACGGTCAGGAAATCAGCCTCAAGATCATTCCCAAAGCCAAGGATCAACTGCTTGGCGCCTTGCAGCGAGGAGAAGGGGATCTGGTGGCTCCCGGTGAGTTGTTGGAGGCTCAGCCAGGGCATGCGGTCAGCTCCAGCGATCCGATCGTCAGCAATGTTCCCTTACTGCTGGTGGGGATCAAGGGCGAGCGTCGTTATACGCGTATCGAACAGCTGTCCGGCAAGACCCTGACCCTGACCACTGGTAGCGCCGCAGGGGATGCGGTGAGTCAGATCAATCAGAAACTTGCGTTGCACAAGCTGGCGCCGATCAAGGTCGAGTGGGTGGACCCCAGTCTGGCGGTGGAAGATGTGCTGGAAATGGTCCAGGGCGGGATCTTCCACCTGACCATTGTCGAGCAGCCGATTGCCGAGCGTTGGAGCAAGATCCTGCCCAAGTTGCGTTTTGACAGGCAATTGAAGATCAGTGAGCCGGGAGAGGAGCACTGGTTTGTCCGGCGCGATGCCTCGATGTTGCGGGCAAGTATCGATCGTTTCCTCAAGACCTATAAGACTCCGGCGGACCAGGATGTAGCCTTCTTGCGCATCTATCGTCGCCAGTACCAGGTGCATTACCCCCTGGCTCGGGCCGATCGTCAGCGCCTGGAAAAACTGCGGCCGGTGTTGCAGAAGCATGCGGGGGAGCAGGGTATGGACTGGCTGAATCTGGCGGCCCTGGCTTTCAAGGAGTCGGCCTTGCAGCCCAGCGCCAGGAGCGGCAGCGGTCCAACCGGGCTGATGCAGATCACGCCTTCGGCGGCGCAAAGGGTCGGGGTCAACAATATCCAGTCTCTGGACAACAATGTTCAGGCCGGTGCCAAGTACCTGGCGATGATCCGCCGCAAGTTCTTCTCCAGCCCCAAGCTTAACGAACGCGAGCGCATGGCGTTCGTCCTGGCGGCCTACAACATGGGCCCGGAACGGGTACAAGGAATGCGCAGCGAGGCCCGGCGCCGTGGACTGAATCCCAATCAATGGTTTTTCCAGGTTGAGCGTATTGCCATGGAGCAGGTGGGCATGGGCGCGGTCAGCTATGTTAATAGCGTCAATAAATACTATCTGGCCTTTGACCGCGAGCGAGGCTCTCTGGAGCCTCAGGAGCAAAAAGTTGCGTCTCGCAAATAATCGAAAAAACTGATTTTTATCTTGGGTTTTTTGCGCTTTTAGCATGATAAAAATTGATTAATATGGCGACCAACTTCCCCACCATACACAGGACTACAGAGCATGAGCACATTGATCAAAAACCTACTGAGTACTCGCGCCGGTTACGGCTTGAGCGTTTTGCGGATCTTCGTCGGCATCATCTTTGCGGCCCACGGTTCGCAGAAACTCTTCGGCTGGTTCGGGGGAGGCGGTTTGGCGGGAACGGCTCAGTGGATGGAGAGCATTGGTCTGGCTCCTGGGTATCTGATGGCATTGTTGGCAGGTGGTACCGAGTTCTTCGCTGGTTTGGCGCTGGTCATTGGCTTGCTGGCGCGTCCGGCAGCTCTGGGCTTGTCCTTTACCTTGCTGGTGGCGATCTTCTCGGTGCATATCGGCAATGGTTTGTTCATGGCCAATAACGGCTATGAGTTCGCCCTGGCTCTGCTGGGCGGTACTGTCGCGGTCCTGTTCGAAGGTGCTGGCAAGTTGTCTGTGGATGCAGCAATAACCAAGTGATTTGACGAGCTCGATTCATCCGTCAAGTTGGTCTTCGGCGGCTCTGGATCAACTGCCAGGAAAATTTCCAAGGCCTGCCAATGCAGGCCTTTTTCGTTGTTGGGAAATCTTGACACTGACCTGCTGGCTTCTCTAGGATGCTGCTCATGCGCCGATTTAAACAGCTACTTGCGGGGCGCCAAGTGAGTCGAAAGACCACTGTTAGAAGCTATATTCTGGCTTCGAAATACCGCTAAAGCGCTGGTTCGGTGTTGCCTCTCACCTGCCCGGCAGAAACTTGAGGCAGAGACACAATACGATGAATGCACCACGCCCCCTTGTACGTCTTGCGCCGATCACGGCGAGTCTTTCCCAGCGCAACCCGAAAATCCTTCTTGGCGGCAAACATCAACCCACCTTGTTGCGTTACCTCGACGGCTGGCCACGGCGTTCCCCGGGCCCGGCGGCCTTTTTGATTCAGTTTGTTGAAGAGGGCGAGTCTCTGGCACGTTTTGCCAGCGATAGCTTTGATCTGGCGGTCATTCCGGCCCCCAGTGCAGCGGATGCTGCTGAAGTCATCAAGCAACTGACCCGCGTCGCTCGCCAAGGCCTGATCATTCGCCGCTAGTTGCATAGAGGTTTCGGCGGCGCTGTACAGTTTGTTGCTGAACTGCGCCGTATTCAGATTGTGACCCCACCTAACAAGCACTGATTGGGATAGTCCCGGTTGCAGTTACTGCTGGTCATGAGTCAAGCGACAACGGGTTAATGTTCAAACTACGGCGTTACGTTTTGCCAGATCGGCCAGCGCCACGAGGTTGGAAATGTTGAAGCGCTTGAGTAAGCGAACCTTGTAGGTACTGACGGTCTTGTGGCTGATCAACAGAGCGTCGGCAATCTGCTGGTTGTTGAGGCCGCTTGCCAGGAGCTTCAGCACCGTGATCTCGCGATCGGTCAGGCGCGAGATCAACACGCTCTCCTGACTGGCGGCATTGGTGTTTTGCTGCAGGATATTGATGGTGTCTTCCGGGAAGTAGCTGTACCCGGACAGAATGGCTTTAACCGCATTGGCCAGTTCGTGAAGGTTTTCAGTCTTGCACAGAAATCCCGCGGCTCCCGCTTGCAGGCATCGTAGAGCGAAGTTCTTCGAGTCACTGGAAGTCAGGACTAGGGTTTTTACAAGCAGGTCCGCAGACTTGATATGGGCGATGACCGAAAAACCGTCCAGGTTGGGAATACCCAGGTCGAGGATCAACAGGTCCGGCATGTGCTTTCGCACCAATTGCACCGCGTCCGCACCGTTGTCGGCTTCGGCAACGATGGTGTGATGGTGGGGTTCCAGCACCGACCTGATGGCCAGTCGAATCAGAGGATGGTCATCGACGATAATGATGTTGCCCATTTAGTGCGTTCCCTTTGTTTTTAGAGGTGTTGGTCAGTATTGGCGGGTGCTTTGGATAAGTAGGTTTCAAGTTGTGCCTCAGGCTGGGTGCAAACACTGTTACTTAAGGTGTGTCTTGTGCCGTAAGCCTCAGCTGTTTGGCTCTATGATTGGCTGACCTCTCTGAAATCTAAATCGGACAAATCTGATAGTGCTGCCTGGCTGGGTGAGGGGGGGCAACAACCCTCCCATGACGGGCCGAGTGCATCAGCTCATTCAAACAACAGAACAGCATGTACAAGGCTGGAAGGTGACAAGCCAATTGAGTACTAAGCTCATCACACAGGATGGTTACGACGCTCTGAAGCAGGAGTTGGATTATCTGTGGCGGGAGAAGCGCCCGGATATTACCCAGAAGGTCACTTGGGCCGCGTCATTGGGTGACCGCAGTGAGAACGCGGACTATCAGTACAACAAAAAACTCTTGCGGGAAATTGATCGCCGGGTGCGTTACATACGCAAGCGTCTGGAAGACATGAAGGTGGTTTCCTACGCACCAGAGCAGGAAGGGCGAGTGTTCTTTGGCGCCTGGGTAGAAGTGGAAAACGAGGCTGCCGAGATCAAGCGCTTTCGTATCGTTGGATACGACGAGATCTATCTGCGCAAGGACTACATTTCCATCGACTCGCCCATGGCCAGGGCGCTGCTGAAGAAGGAAGTGGGCGACGAGGCCATTGTTCATACGCCGGCTGGCGAAACCTGCTGGTGGATCAATCAGATCGACTATGAGAAGTAGGCTCACCAGCCTGTGCTGGCGAGCTGTTGCTCTTCACCCTTCGCGCAGGACGCTCAACGGGCTGGCGTTCAATGCCCGGCGGGTGCCGAAAACCCCGGCCCCACCCACCAACAGCGCGCCTATCAGCGGCAGCAGCAACAGCCAGGGATGTGGGTGCCAGGGTAGGTCGAAGGCGAACTGGTAAAGCACCAGGCTGACCAGTTCGCTACCCAGGGCCGCCAGCAGGCCGCTGACGGCGCCGAGAAGACCGAACTCGATCCGCCGAGCCTTGACCAGCAACCGCCTCTCGGCACCGAGCGCGCGTAATAGGGCGCCTTGGCGAATGCGCTCGTCCAACGTGGCCTGCAGGCCGGAAAACAGCACTGCCATTCCGGCCGCCAGGACAAACAGCAATACATACTCCACTGCCAGAGTGACCTGGGCCAGGATGCTGCGCAGTTGCTCCAGCAAGGCCTCCACTTGAAGAATAGTCACCGCTGGAAAGGCCCTGGATAGCTCGATGACCTGCTGGTCGTGTCCCGGGCTCAGATAAAAGCTGGTCAGGTAGGTGGCAGGCAGATCTTTCAGGGTGCCTGGCTGGAAGATCATGAAGAAGTTCGGTTGGAAGTTGTCCCAGTTGATGCTGCGCAGGCTGGTAACCCGGGCTTCCCGATTAACGCCCGCGACCGTGAAGGTCAGTTGGTCGCCCAGTTTCAGTTTCAAGCTTTGTGCAACCTTGGCCTCCACCGATACGCCGGGCACAGCGTCGGCGGGCTGCGCTGACCACCAGTTGCCTTCGGTGATGCGGTTGCCGGCCGGCAGGTCGGCGGCCCAGGTCAGGCTCAGGTCGCGCTGTACCGCGCGGTCGCCACTGGAGTCCTTGCTGACTATCTCTCTTACAGGCTCGCCGTTGATGCTCACCAGGCGTCCGGGAACCACTGGATACAGCGGCGCCGAAGGGGCCGAAAGTTGTACCAGGCGTTCGCTAAAAGCCTGTTTTTCGGCGGGCAGGATATTCAGTGCAAAGTAATTGGGGGCATTTTTCGGCAACTGGTTCTGCCAGGTATCGAGCAGTTCGCCCCGCAGCAGGGCGATCAGTGCCATGGACAGCAGAATCAGACCAAAGGCCAGGGACTGTCCGGCTGCCGCCAGGGGATGCCGCAGCAACTGGCCCAGTCCCAGGCGCCAGGGCAGGGAGGAGCGGGCCAGCAGACGACGCAGGCTTTGCAGCACCAGAAGCAGTAACCCACCCAGTACCAGTGCCGCTATCAGCCCACCGCCGAGCAGTGCAAAGGTCAGGATCAGATCCAGACTCAGGCGCCACATGATCAGGCCCAGGGCAAACAGGGCGGCGCCGTAGATCATCCAGGTACTGGAAGGAATTGGCAGCAGGTCACGACGTAACACGCGAAGTGGCGGGACCCGCCCCAAGGCAGCCAGGGGCGGTAGGGCAAACCCTGCCAGGGCCACCAACCCGGTGCCAATGCCGGCAATGGCCGGGAGCAGGCCACCTGGAGGCACATCGCTGGGCAGCAGGTCATGCAGCAGATAGAACAGGCCAAGTTGGGCCAACCACCCCAGCAGTGCGCCGCTGATGCTGGCCAGGAGCCCCAGAAGTCCCAATTGCACGCTGAACAGCAACATGGTTTCCCGTCGCGACAGACCGAGGCAGCGTAGCAAGGCGCTGGCATCGAAGCGCCGGGTTGCGAAACGATTAGCCGATAAGGCGACGGCGACCCCGGATAGCAACACGGCTACCAGACTGGCCATGTTCAGGTAACGCTCGGCCTTGCCCAGGGCGCCGCCAATCTGCTGGTTGCCATCGCGGGCATCCTGCAGTCGCTGGTTGGGCGCCAGCCCCGGCTTGATCAGTTGGCGATAGCTCTCTAGGGCCGGTGCCGGGCCGCGCCAGAGCTCCTTGTAGCTGACCCGGCTGCCCGGCTGGACGACGCCGGTGGCTTGCAGATCGTCCAGGCTGATCAGCACTCGAGGCGTCAGGCTATAGAAGTTGCCGGCTCGGTCGGGCTCATAGGTCAGGACCCGAGCCAGCCGCAGGGGGTGCGTGCCGACATCGATGCTGTCGCCGATCTTCAGATTCAGCGCGGTCAGCAGGCGTGATTCGACCCAGGCTTCACCGGCCTTTGGACCGCCACCGGGCTCTTCAACGCCGTAGGGCGCTGCCGCGCTCTTGAGTTGGCCGCGTAGTGGGTAGGCATTGTCCACTGCCTTGATACTCGACAGCTGGATGCCAGTGTCGGTCGCGATAACGCTGGAGAATTCGACTATGCGCGCATGATCGAGTCCCAATGCCTGCCCGCTGTCGATCTGTTCCGGGCGTGCCGGTGAGCTGCCCTCCAGAAGCAGATCAGCCCCGAGAAACTCGGTGGCCCGCAGCAGCATGGCTCCGTTGAGTCGGGCGCCGAAATAACCAATGGCGGTGCTCGCCGCCACAGCCACCAGCAAGGCAAAGAACAGCACCCGTAACTCCCCGGCGCGGGCATCGCGCAACAGCTGGCGCAGGGCGAGGCTGAACAGACGCAACAGCGGCAGACGTGCCATCAAGGCTCCAGAGGGGCGACCAGCAAGCCCGCTTCAAGACGGATCAGGCGCCGGCAACGATGGGCCAGGCGTTCATCATGGGTCACCAGCACCAGAGTCGTGCCGCTCTCCTTGTTGAGTTCGAACAGCAGGTCGCTGATGCGTTCACCGGTGTGGCTGTCGAGGTTGCCGGTAGGTTCGTCGGCAAACAGCACGTCGGGTTCGGCGGCAAAGGCCCGGGCGATGGCGACTCGTTGTTGCTCACCGCCGGAAAGCTGGCGAGGCGAGTGGCTCAGGCGCTGGCCGAGGCCGACCCGTCGCAGCAGCTCGGTGGCGCGCTCACGGGCGTCGCGGCGGCCATCCAGTTCCAGGGGCAGCATGACGTTTTCCAGGGCGTTGAGGCTGTCGAGCAATTGGAAGGATTGAAACACGAACCCAACGTGCTCGGCCCTGACCCGTGCTCGCTGATCTTCATCCAGGCGACTCAAGGCCTGGCCGGCGAGGGTGACCTCACCACTGCTGGGCAGGTCGAGTCCTGCCAGCAAACCGAGCAGTGTGGATTTTCCGGAACCCGAGGCGCCGACTATGGCCAGGCTGTCGCCCTGGTTCAGCTCCAGGCTGAGTTCATGAAGGATGGTCAGTTCACCTTCCGCGCTGGGAACCACTTTGCTAAGGTTCCGCGCAGTGAGAATGCTTGCGCCCATGGAGAATCCGATGCGTGTATGGTTTTTGAGTGCCGGCCTGGCCTTGATGTGCATGGCCCAGAACGCAGCGGCGGGTACGGTCCTGATCGTGGGCGATAGTATCAGTGCGGCTTTCGGCCTGGATACCCGTGAGGGGTGGGTGGCTCTGTTGGAGAAGCGGCTCAAGGACCAGGGTTTCACCGACAAAGTGATCAACGCCTCGGTCAGTGGCGACACCAGTGCCGGTGGCCTGGCGCGGCTGCCGCCGCTGCTTGCAGAGCATAAGCCTGAGGTGGTGATCCTCGAGTTGGGCGGCAACGATGGCCTGCGCGGCCAGCCGCCTCAGCAATTGCAACAAAATCTTGCGTCGATGATCGACAGTGCCCAGGCCAGTGGTGCCAAGGTGCTGCTGTTGGGCATGCAGTTGCCGCCCAACTATGGTGTGCGCTACACCCAGGCGTTCGCTCAGGTTTATGGCCAGTTGGCCAGTGACAAAAAGGTGGCGCTGGTACCGTTTTTTCTTGATGGGGTCGGTGGTCATCCCGAACTGATGCAGGCAGACGGTCTGCACCCTGCAGCAGCGGCTCAGGACAAGTTGCTGGAAAATGTCTGGCCGACGCTAAAACCGCTGCTTTGACGCTTTTCTAGTGGCAGTGTTTCGGCTAATGTGGCGCCCCCGATTTGGAGCCCCCGATGCCGCGTCCCGCCTGGTCCCTGTTTGCCTATCAACTGATCGAGCCTGATGAACAGCTTGACCTGTTCGCCTGCCAGGAAGTTCGAGTGCATCTGGTGACGCGTCAGCTGGAGTTGGGTGGTTCTGCCGATCGGACCTTGTGTGGCACTTTGTTGCCCGCGCAGCCGCGCTGGTCGAGTGTGGATCGGACGATTTTCCAGGATCAACGACTCTGCCCCTTGTGCCGGGCAATCCTGGAGTCGCAAAAGCGCGGCACTCCGCCGATCTGGCCGGAGTTGCGCTTCGAGCTGTAGGCGGTCGATAGCGGACCGTTTCGACAGGGATTTCATGTGCCTGCGCTTGTGTCTCCCGCTTGGCTCCCGCAGCCAAGGGGCGGGGTGTACAATCGCGTTTCTATCACTCGTTTTTCATGCGAAGGATTATCCGGATGTTGCCGCGTCTCCCCGTCGTCACCCGCTGCCTGACACTTGCCGCATTGTGTGTGGCCGGTCCCGTTGCAGCATTGGAATTGCCTCTGCCGCCGCCCGGTGAAGATATTGTCGGTCAGGTGCAGGTGATCAAGGCCAAGTACGAAGACACCTTCGCCGACCTGGGCACTGCTCATGACCTGGGGTACCTGGAGATGGTGGCGGCCAATCCGGGAATCGACCCCTGGTTGCCGGGGGCGGGGACCGAGGTCATCTTGCCCACCCGTTTCATCCTGCCTCCCGGGCCCCGTGAGGGCATCGTGATTAACCTGGCGGAGTATCGTCTTTACTACTTCCCCAAGGGGCGGAATGTGGTTTACACCTTCCCGTTGGGCATTGGACGCGAGGGGTGGGGGTCGCCGATCGCTCATACCAGCATTACTGCGAAAACCCCGAATCCAACCTGGACTCCACCGGCGTCGATCCGGGCCGAACATGCTGCCGATGGTGATCCGCTGCCGAGCGTGGTGCCGGCAGGACCGAATAACCCGCTGGGGCCGTTCAAGTTCACCTTGGGCACGCCTGGTTACCTGATCCACGGTTCGAACAAAAAGTTCGGCATCGGCATGCGTACCAGTCATGGCTGTTTCCGTATGCTCAACAACAACGTGCTGGAAATGGCCGGGATGGTTCCGGTAGGAACTTCCGTGCGTATCATCAACGAGCCGTACAAGTTCGGTATCAGCGGTGGCAAAGTCTATCTGGAGGCGCATACACCTTTGGATGACAAGGGTAATCCTTCAGTGGTCGACAAGCACACTGCGGTGATCAATGCTTTGCTCAAGCGCGAAGATCTGGCCAACAACCTGCGCATGAACTGGGATGTGGTCAGGGATGTAGTGGCGGCCGAAGATGGCTTGCCAGTGGAGATCGCAATACCGACCACGGCGCCTGCAACATCGTTGTCCAGTGCTCCGTTCGATCTGCAGCAGTAAGGGTTAGAACAACAACCCGTCGAGACCTGCCGGTGTCGACGGGTTTTTTATTGTCAGTGGAAAATCCCAGGCAATAAAAAAGCCGATCCAAAAAATGGATCGGCTTGATAACAATCCCGAGGGACTATTACTTGCGGCTAGCTTTTTCCAGCATACGCAGAGCGCGCTCGTTAGCTTCGTCAGCAGTCTGTTGTGCTTTTTGAGCAGCAGCCAGAGCTTCATCAGCTTTACGATAGGCTTCGTCTGCACGAGCCTGAGCACGAGCTGCTGCATCTTCAGTAGCAGTCAGACGAGCTTCGGTTTCTTTGGATACGCTGCTGCAACCGGTAGCCAGAACTGCGGCCAGAGCCAGAGCAGAGAATTTCAGAACGTTGTTCATCGTGTTCCCCTTCAAGGACTTTCTATTAGTAGCTATCACCTCAGAGTGAGGAAATAGCCGGCGTACATACTACCCATTACTTGTAGTAAGTAAACTGACGTAGCGCAAGAAGCAAAAAAAATTCTAGGCGGTGATTCTTTTTCGAGCAACTTTTTAAGCGATTGTATAAAAAACATTCAGCGGCAAGGCTCTGTCAGAGGGTGCTGGTTGTTTGCCAGCATTCTCCAGGCGCTGTTTCAGAGTCTAGGCTAAAGTGGGCCTATATTCTGTCGATGGCACTTTTCTTCAGAATCTGCCCAGCCTTGGCCTATCTTTATCCATCTTGCCGGTGACTTTAAGAAACGGTGCTCGTCTTAAGTTTCAGCATCCGGCGATGTATAGCCTCAACGCATTTTTACACTGGGCCTGACGGTGCTTTCTGCAAGGCTTGCTGAGGGCGTTTTACGTTGATCTGTGACGAGTGTGGCTTGAGCATTTATGCCCAGGGCGCCTACTATTTTGTAACGTGCTCGCGATGTAAGGGGGATGCCTTCTACGGTGGTGTCCGACAGGCACGAGGTGGCGTAAGTTGTTCCTTCGCCGGAAAAACATCGGTAAGGTATGGGTCAGCATTCCAGACCCGCAAGGAGTAGTGATGAGCGAGGCGTTGTCCATCCACCATGACCAGGCTGGTCATCAGTTCGAGACCAATGTGGACGGTCATCGTGCCTACCTGACCTATATGGACCTGGGTAAGCAGACTCTGGATATCTACCGCACCTTCGTGCCCAACGCATTGCGTGGGCGCGGCATTGCCGCGGCGTTGACCGAGCAGGCGCTGGAGTACGCCGAGCGTATGGGTTACACAGTGATTCCATCCTGTTCTTATGTAGAACGCTACATGGAACGCCATCAGCGTCACGCAGCAAAGCTCTGATCGGGGCGACCATAAAAAACGCCGGGCTTGGCCCGGCGTTTTTGTGTCTGGCGAAAAGGATCAGCTGCGATCGCGTTTCGGCAATACGTCCTTGAGCTTGGCGTGCATGCTGCGCAGGGTTTTCTCGGTGCTTTCCCAGTCGATGCAGGCGTCGGTAATCGATACGCCGTACTGCAGGTCCGACAGGTCTTTCGGAATCGCCTGGCAACCCCAGTTCAGATGACTTTCCACCATCAGACCGATGATCGACTGGTTGCCTTCCAGGATTTGGTTGGCAACGTTTTCCATGACTAGAGGTTGCAGCGCCGGGTCCTTGTTGGAGTTGGCATGGCTGCAGTCGATCATGATGTTCGGCTTGATCTTGGCCTTGCTCAGGGCTTGTTCGCAGACAGCGACGCTCACCGAGTCGTAGTTCGGCTTACCGTTGCCGCCACGCAGCACCACGTGGCCGTAGGCGTTGCCTTTGGTGGTTACGATCGATACGCCCCCTTGTGGGTTGATCCCGAGGAAGCGATGCGGGCTGGATACCGATTGCAGCGCATTGATCGCCACGGTTAGGCCACCGTCGGTGCCATTCTTGAAGCCCACGGCCGACGACAGGCCGGAAGCCATTTCCCGATGGGTCTGGGATTCAGTGGTGCGTGCACCGATGGCCGACCAACTGATCAGGTCCTGCAGATATTGCGGGGAGATCGGGTCAAGGGCTTCAGTGGCGGTAGGCAGGCCCATTTCAGCCAGGTCCAGCAACAACTGCCGCCCGATATGCAAACCGTCCTGAATCTTGAACGAGTCATCCAGGTAAGGGTCGTTGATCAGGCCTTTCCAGCCAACGGTAGTACGGGGTTTCTCGAAGTACACCCGCATTACCAGATAGAGAGTGTCAGAGACTTCCGCCGCCAGTGCCTTGAGACGTTCAGCGTACTCGTGCGCTGCCTTGATGTCGTGGATCGAGCAGGGCCCAATGACGATAAACAGACGGTGATCAGTGCCGTCGAGGATGTTGCGGATCACTTCGCGACCCTTGGTCACGGTGCGCAAGGCGGTGTCGCTAAGGGGGATGTCTCGCTTGAGTTGATCAGGGGTGATCAGGGTCTCGTTGGAGGCGACGTTAAGGTCGTTGATCGGTAAATCAGCCATCGTGTTACTCGTCAGGTCACGGGTGCCGGCCGCCAGCGATCCCCGCGCGGCGGAGCACAGCGGATTTGAGCGCGTCGGGGAGCGGAACCTTAGCGCGTTACCCGGTGACTCTACAATGGGCAGGCGGCGGTTTTATTGGGCTAAGGCTGCACAAAAGCCTGGTGTACGCGGTCCTCGGAATAGTCCTCTGCGTGCTGCTCGACCCAATTCAGGGCCAGGGCCTCGATGCATTGTTGTTCGCTCTGAGGTTCATGCAGGCGGCAGTATCGGGCGATCTGGCACACCTGTTCGCCCATGCGGGCGCTGAACAGCGTTTGCTCATCGACGAAAGCGATCCCCACCAGGTAGCCGCGCTTGCGCTTCAGGCACCAGGCGACATAGCCGTTGTAGCGCGCATTTTCCCCCAGCGTCGGCATATACACCTCTAGTGCGGTGCCGTGGCGCCAGGCGCGGTGGTAATTGCACGCCATGCCACCGAGGCTGATAGTGTGCAACCGCTGACGCGAAATGCAGGCGTATTTACGCAGGGTCAGTTCAACCGGAACATCATCAGGATGAGGCAAAAAACGTCCCATGACCGCAGACTCCGAGTGTCGTCCATTTGACATTGTTTCCCCCAGTATAGTGGTCGAATTGGAACTGACAGACTTCGATATTGACCAGCAATTGCTGGGCCTGGATGGTGTTTCCCTAGTGGTTTTCACCAGCGTTGGCTGTTCCAGTTGCCGTTGGGCGCGGGCGCAACTGCCGGGGCTGGGCTTGCCGGTCGAGCGGTTGTGCTGGGTCGATGCCGCTGACAACGGAGGCGCCGTGGAGCGCTATCAGGTGTTTCACCTGCCGGCCCTGTTTGTAGTGAGCGACGGTGAGTTTTATGGGGCGTTGCAGTCGCGGCTGACGTACAAGGAGCTCACTGAGGGCTTGCGTCAGGCGCTCAATCGAATTCCAGAGGAGTTGCCTTGATGGATGCAGGTCGTAAACCGCGTGTGGGCATTATCGGGACCGGAGCGATCGGAGGTTTTTACGGGGTGATGCTGGCGCGCGCCGGTTTCGACGTGCACTTTCTATTGCGTAGCGAGTTCTCGACGGTGGTGGAGCAGGGGCTGCAGGTCAACAGCGCTCAGTACGGGGCGTTGAGCCTGAAACCGGTGCAGGCATACGCCAGCGCTGAGGAGATGCCGCTTTGTGACTGGCTGCTGGTGGGAGCCAAGACCACCAGCAACCTCCAGTTGGCGCCGGCGATCATTCAGGCGGCGGCGCCTGATGCCAAGGTTCTGTTGCTGCAGAACGGCCTGGACGTTGAAGATGGCCTGCGCGCCGTGCTTCCTGAGTCGCTGCACCTATTGGGTGGCTTGTGCTTTATCTGTGTCCATCGTGCGGGGCCCGGCCAGATCGAGCACCAGGCTCTTGGTGCAGTCAATCTGGGTTACCACAGCGGTCCGGCAAGCGCTGATCCGGTGTTGAGCCAGGCTATTGTCGAAGAAGGGGCGGCGTTGTTTCGTGAGGCCGGGCTTGATTCCAAGGTCATGGGCAACCTGCAGCAGGCGCGTTGGCAGAAGCTGGTGTGGAATGTGCCTTACAACGGTCTGTCGGTGCTGCTCAAGGCCAGCACTACGCCGTTGATGGCCGATCCGGACAGCCGCGAGTTGATTCAGAACCTCATGCAGGAGGTGCTTCTGGGGGCCGCGGCTTGTGGTCATGTCATTCCAGATGCCTACGCACAGCAACTGTTCAAGTCCACCGAGCACATGCCCGACTATTGGCCGAGCATGTACCATGATTTCCTGCATCAGCGTCCTCTGGAGTTGGCAGCCATCTATGCCGCACCTTTGGCGGCAGCCAGGGCCGCTGGCTGTGAGCTGCCGAAAATCCAGGCGCTTTACCAGGCCTTGAGTTTCATCGACCGGCATCACGCTTGAGCTGATTACCTGAAGGGGACGGAATATGGCAAATGGCCTGGATGGCAAGCTGGTGGTGGCGATCTCGTCGCGGGCGTTATTCGATCTGAGCGACAGCCATAAGGTCTATCTGGCCCAGGGTGTCGAGGCTTATAGGCAGTACCAGATCGAACACGAAGAGGAGATCCTCGAACCGGGCGATGCCTTCCCATTGGTGAAGAAACTGCTCAGTCTCAATGCCAGCCTGGGACGTGCGCGGGTCGAGGTGGTACTGGTTTCACGCAACAGTGCCGACACCGGCCTGCGGGTGTTCAATTCGATCCAGCATTACGGCCTGGGTATTTCCCGTGCGGCCTTCGTCGGCGGTCGCAGTCCCTATCCCTATCTGGCGGCCTTTGGCAGCGATCTGTTTCTCTCTACCCATGCCGACGATGTGCGCAGTGCTCTGGAGGCCGGGTTTGCCGCCGCGACCATCCTTTCCGGCGGCGCCCGGCGCGCCGCCAATGGCGAGTTGCGCATCGCCTTCGACGGGGACGCCGTGCTGTTTTCCGATGACTCGGAACGGGTCTATCAAACCGGTGGCCTGGAGGCCTTTCAGGCCAGTGAGCAGCAGTCGGCCCGGGAGCCATTGCCGGGCGGACCGTTCAAGGGCTTTCTGGCGGCACTCAATCTGCTTCAGGGCGAGTTTCCCAACGATGCCTGCCCGATTCGCACGGCCTTGGTCACGGCCCGTTCGGCGCCGGCCCATGAACGGGTGATCCGCACCTTGCGCGAGTGGGACATTCGTCTGGACGAGTCCTTGTTTCTGGGCGGCCTGGAGAAAGCCGCCTTTCTTGAAGCCTTCGCCGCCGATGTTTTTTTTGATGATCAGGCCGGTCACTGCGAGTTGGCCCGTGAGGTGGTCGCCACCGGCCACGTGCCCCACGGCATCAGCAACGAAGCCAGGGATTGAGCCCTAAAATCCCAGGCTTGGCGTCGAACCTCCCACAGTTCCAGGCACTGCTAAGCTGAATCAATCTCCGCCATCTTGGCAGTTGAGGAGGTCATATGATTCGTTCGATGCTGTATGCCACCGACCTCGGTCTGTATGCGCCCTTTGTCATGCAGCATGCCTTGGAGCTGGCTCGAACGTTCAATGCCGACTTACATGTAGTGCACGCAGTGGAACCCATGGGGCTATTTGCCGAATCGGTGTTGCAGAGCTATCTGGACGAGCAATCCTTGAACGAGTTTCACCGCCAGGGCTTGAGCACGGTAATGGCCAATATCGAGCAGCGGGTGCTGGACAGTTTTCGCGAGGAGTTGGGGGAGGGCATGCAGGACCTGACCTTGATCCAGTCGGTGCGGGTGCTTCAAGGGGACCCAT
This sequence comes from Pseudomonas sp. RC4D1, assembly GCF_018390395.1. NCBI lineage: Bacteria > Pseudomonadati > Pseudomonadota > Gammaproteobacteria > Pseudomonadales > Pseudomonadaceae > Pseudomonas > Pseudomonas sp. RC4D1. The sequence continues at coordinate 1,173,549 of NZ_JAHBAW010000002.1, read as the reverse complement.
CCCAGGTGATTCTGGATCAGGCGGCGAAACTCTCGGTGGATTTGCTGATCGTAGGAAGTCACAGCCACGGGGGCGGTGCGCAAACCCCTTTGGGGCGTACGGCCGCACGGGTTTTACAGCTGGCCAAAGTGCCGGTTTATCTGGTGCCTCTGGTGCAGCGTCGGCGTCAGGGGGATGTCTGAGGGCGGAATGGAAAATTCTGAATAAAAGTTCTAGATTTATTCTCCTGACCATTAATATAGTTATATACCGTCGCTGATACCCGTGGCGTCTACCTGCTTTGAGGGATTGATATGAAGCTTCAACAATTGCGCTACATCTGGGAAGTGGCGCACCACGACCTCAACGTCTCCGCTACCGCCCAAAGCCTTTACACCTCACAACCGGGTATCAGCAAGCAGATCCGTCTGCTCGAAGACGAGCTTGGGGTCGAGGTCTTCGCTCGCAGCGGCAAGCATCTGACCCGTGTGACCCCGGCCGGTGAGCGGATCATCACCACCGCCGGCGAGATCCTGCGCAAGGTCGAGAGCATCAAGCAGATCGCCCAGGAGTTCTCCAACGAGAAGAAGGGCACCCTGTCCATCGCCACCACTCATACCCAGGCACGCTACGCCCTGCCACCGGTGATCAGTAGCTTCATCAAGCAGTACCCCGATGTGGCCCTGCACATGCACCAGGGCTCGCCGATGCAGATCGCTGAGATGGCCGCTGATGGCACTGTGGATTTCGCCATCGCCACCGAGGCGCTGGAGCTGTTCGGTGATCTGGTGATGATGCCGTGCTATCGCTGGAACCGTTGCGTGGTTGTGCCTCAGGGCCACCCGCTGACCAAGCTGCCGAAGCTGACCCTGGAAACCCTGGCCGAATACCCCATCGTTACCTACGTGTTTGGTTTCACTGGCCGCTCCAAGCTTGATGAAGCCTTCAGCCATCGTGGCCTGACGCCAAAGGTGGTGTTCACTGCGGCTGACGCCGACGTGATCAAGACCTATGTGCGCCTGGGGTTGGGAGTGGGTATCGTCGCCAAGATGGCGGTCGACACCAAGCTCGACAATGACCTGGTGGTACTGGATGCTAGCGAGCTGTTCGAGTCGAGCATCACCAAGATCGGCTTCCGTCGCGGTACATTCCTGCGCGGCTTCATGTGCGACTTCATCGAGAAGTTCGCCCCGCACCTGACGCGCGAAGTCATGGCCAAGGCGATTCAATGCCATAACAAGCAGGAACTGGAAGAACTGTTCGATGGCGTCGAACTGCCGGTTCACTGATTTCAGCTAGCGGACCTCGGTGACAGTGAACTGTTGCCGGGTCCCCACCACCACGATCTCCACCTCGTCGTCCTCGAACTTGCCCATCAGGCTCTTGCCCAGCGGTGACCGCGGGGTGATGACGGTCACCAGTTGCCCCACCACATAAACCTTCAAGCCTGCCCCGTCGGGGCCAAGAAACAGCCATTGTTCGTGGCCGTTTTCATCCTCCAGCCCCAGCAACGCACCGACCTGGATTCCGGCCTGTGGGTCGTAGGATCGCAAACTCAGGTTCTGCCAGAGACTCAATGCCTGACGGATTTCCTCGACCCGCCGAGCCTGGCCGGCCGCCAGGTAGGAGGCTTCCAGCCCCAGGGTGTCGTACTTGTTCTCGGCGATATTCTCTTCGTGAGTGGCGGTTTCGTAGGCGGTTTGCGCAGCGCGCACCGCGACCTCCAGATCCTCTCGGAGCTGTTGCAGAATCAGTTGGCAGACAGACTGTTTATTCATGATCAATTACAGAACTGCAGAACGTTGGCGCGACTCTTTTCGCTGGGCGCTGTCTGGTCCTGTTGCAACCAGAACTGGCATTTGGGATTGGACAGGTTGCGCGGGTCGGTGCGGGCGTTATCCAGGGATTGCAACTCTTCGTTCTTGCGCAGGTTTTCCTGATACTGCTCGAACAGCCGATTGGGCGGCTCCGGTAAAACCACCACCGGCGGCTTCGCCAATTGCTGCACGGCTTGCGCTACAGAGGCCAGTTGTTGGCTGAAGAGAAAGTGCGAGGCTAGCCAGCAGGTCAGGGCAATCGCCAGAAAACCCAGCCACAGGCCCAGGGCAATGCTGCCGCTGAGCGCCAGGGCATTGAAGCTGATGCGCAAGGAGCGACGAGCGGGCGGGCGATAAGACATGGTTGCCTCCTGGCGGGCGATAGTGGGCGAGGGCTGATTGTCGCATGAAGATTAATCGAGGTTGGCTCTTCTGCGCAGGAGCATTTATGCGGACAATCGGCGCCTTTGCCAATCGGGGACTGGAATGAAAGCCTCCTGGGATATTTTTTGCAGCGTGGTCGACAACTACGGCGACATCGGCGTGACCTGGCGCCTGGCCCGACAGTTGGTGGCCGAGCATCAATGCACGGTGCGTTTGTGGGTCGATGATCTGCGGGCCTTTGAAAAGATCTGTCCAGAGATCGACTTCCAGCGACTCAGCCAGTATCAGGATGGGGTCGAGGTGCGCCACTGGCCGGCCCAGTGGCAGCCTGAAGTCGCAGCCGATGTGGTGATCGCTGCGTTTGCCTGTCAGTTGCCCCATGCCTATATGGAGGCCATGGCCGAGCGCCAGCGTGCACCCTTGTGGCTGAATCTGGATTACCTGAGCGCCGAGGACTGGGTCAGTGGCTGCCACGGCCTGCCATCAGTGAAGTTTCGCGGCGTACAGAAGTACTTTTTCTTCCCCGGATTCCAGGCTGGCACGGGCGGCTTGCTGCGCGAAGCCGGATTGCTCGAGCGCCGCCGGCAATTTCAGGCCGATCGCCAGGTCCAGCTGGAGTTTCTTCAGGGCCTGGGAGTCACTCCCGCCGCCGGTAGCCGCTTGATGTCACTGTTTGCCTATGAGAACGCCAGTCTTGGTGGTTGGCTGGATGCCTTGGCCCTCGATACGCAACAGACCCATTTGCTGGTGCCCGAAGGGCGCATCCTGGGAGATGTGCAGCGCTGGCTGGGAGACGCGTCGTTGAGTGTGGGCAGCCTGCAGATCCGGCAGTCCCTGACGGTCCAGGTCCTGCCTTTTGTTCGCCAGGAAGATTACGACCGTCTGTTGTGGTGCTGCGATTTCAACGCGGTGCGTGGAGAGGACTCCTTTGTTCGGGCGCAATGGGCCGGGCGGCCGATGCTCTGGCATATCTACCGTCAGGACGAAGACATTCACCTGGACAAGCTCGAGGCCTTTCTCGCCTTGTACACCCGGACTCTTTCACCTGACGCCCAAGCGGCGGTGCGGGCCCTGTGGCAGGCCTGGAATACCGAGGCGGCGATGACCGACGCCTGGAAAAACCTGCTGCAACACTGGCCCGAAGTCGCCGCGCACGCCGAACAATGGTGTCTGGAACAAGGCTTGCAAGCCGATCTTGCTGCGGCGCTGGTGCAGTTTTACCTAAATTGGATATGATACGCGGCCTAGATTTTTGTAAATCCCATCCAAATTCGGATATTCGCAATGAAAACTGGTAAAGAACTCAAACCCGGTACCGTGATCCGTATCGACAACGATCCTTGGCTGGTTCAGAAAGCTGAATTCACCAAGTCCGGTCGTAACAGCGCGATCATGAAGACCAAGCTGAAGAACCTGCTGACCGGTTACAAGACCGAAACCGTTTACGGTGCGGACGACAAACTGGACGACGTGATCCTGGATCGCAAAGAAGCGACTCTGTCGTTCATCAGCGGTGACACCTACACCTTCATGGACACCACTGACTACACCATGTACGAGCTGAACGCCGAAGATATCGAGGCCGTTCTGCCGTTCATCGAAGAAGGCATGACCGACGTTTGCGAAGCCGTGTTCTTCGAAGACCGTCTGGTTTCCGTTGACCTGCCGACCACCATCGTGCGTCAGGTTGACTACACCGAAGGTTCCGCTCGCGGCGACACTTCGGGCAAGGTGATGAAGCCTGCCAAACTGAAAAACGGTACCGAGCTGAGCGTTGCGGACTTCATCGAAATCGGCGACATGATCGAGATCGATACCCGCGAAGGCGGTTCCTACAAGGGCCGCGCCAAGGTTTAATCCTGGTTCGATCTTGTCGATGAAAAAGCCCGACCTTGAGTCGGGCTTTTTTATGCCTGGTGTTTACTGTTTCAGACGTTCACGTGCAGGCGTACATCAACATTGCCGCGGGTGGCGTTGGAGTAGGGGCAGACCTGATGTGCGGCATCCACCAGGCTTTGCGCCTCTTCCTGAGCCAGGCCGGGCAGGCTCACATGCAGATCGATATCCAAGCCAAAGCCGCCAGGGATCTGACCGATACCGACATGGGCGGTGATCGAGGCGTTGTCCGGGATCTTGCGCTTGCTCTGGCTGGCAACGAACTTCAGGGCACCGATAAAGCAGGCCGAATAGCCGGCGGCGAACAGCTGTTCCGGGTTGGTCGCCTGCCCACCGGCCCCGCCGAGTTCCTTGGGGGTGGCCAGTTTGACGTCGAGGATGTTGTCACTGGAAACAGCGCGGCCATCACGGCCACCGGTGGCGGTTGCAACTGCGGTGTAGAGAGTTTGCATGGTGAAGCCTCGTGCTGGGTTGTTTTTGCGCTAATTATTTGCGCGCTAAGTAAGTGCGAAATAAATGTATCGCTCAAATATTTAGTGCGCAAGATAAATTTTATGCAAACTATTGCTCGAAGCCCTTTTTCTGGCTCAACTCATTGTTTTTTAACAATATATTTTTTTCTCAAAACCAGCCCTAGCCCCAGCCATAGGCGCTGGCTTGTCGGCGAAGCCTTAGAGACTGTCCTGCAAATGCCCCCGCAGCACCTGCAAATCTTCCTGCAGCAGCCGCAACTGCTCCACTGTCCGACCGCTGGCGCCGAGGATGCACTGTGGGATGTTCCGGGCTTGTTCGCGCATCGCTCGGCCCTGTTCCGTCAGCTCGACAATGACCACTCGCTCATCTTCCCGGCTGCGAGTGCGGCTCAGCAGACCCTCGGCTTCCAGGCGCTTGAGCAAGGGAGTCAGCGAGCCGGGGTCGGTCAGCAGGCGCTGGCTGATTTCGCCGACGGTCAGGCCATCCCGCTCCCAGAGCACCAGCATTGCCAGGTACTGCGGATAGGTCAGCCCCAGTTGCTGCAGCAACGGTTTATAGACCTTGGTCAGTAGCAGCGATGTGGAGTGCAGGGCGAAACACACTTGGTTGTCCAGCAGCAGCTGTTCGCAGGTATCCGGGGTAGAGCGGTCGGTGGTCATGTCGGGGGCCTTGGTCGTTAATGGTCCTGAATCTAGCGGGCGAGTCTTTAATGCACCAGATAAATTTCTTCGACGTCAGTTCATTGCACTCTGCAGTGCCAGGTCCCATGGCGGAACCGGACTGAAGCGACTTTTCAGGTACTCCAGCAGCAGGCGGCTACGGGCATTGGGATGCTGCTCCATGCGCAAGGCATAGATACCGGCGGTTTCCGGCTTGGGCAGACCGTTATCACAGAACAACGGCACCAGTTCTCCGCGCAACAGGTACTCACTCACCAGCCAGGTGGGCAAGTGAGCAATTCCCAGCCCAGCCAAGGCTCCCGAAAGCAGGGCTTCGGCATTGTTGGCACTGAGGCGGATGCGTTGTGGGCGATGACTGTGCAGCTGTCCGTCCCGTTCAAAGCGCCAGGCGAACAAGGGTGCCAGGCCATCCCAGTCGAGGCCGTCGTGCTGGCTGAGCTCAGCGGGTTGAGTCGGGGTGCCACGGCTCTTCAGGTAGGACGGACTGGCGCAGGCAATGCGTACGATGCTGGCCAGGGAGGTGGCCACCATCCGGGTATCCACCTGTTGCCCGGCCCGCAGTACCAGGTCCACTTTGCCCAGGTGCGAGCCCTGCATGTCGACGAAGCTGTCGATCAGGTGCAGTTGTACATCCAGGCCGGGATAGAGCACCAGGAAGTCGGCGATCGCCGGTGCCAGATGACGGCGGCCGAAGGCGGCCGGGGCATCGATGCGGATCAGGCCTTCCGGCGCATGGCTCAGAGACACCGCCTCGGCCCGGGCCAGTTGCAGTTCAGCGACAATGCGCCGGGCCCGTTCGGCGAAGGCCAGGCCAGCGGCTGTGGCAACCACTGCATGGGTGGTGCGCATGAACAATGTGGTGCCCACGGCACTTTCCAGGCTGTCGATACGCCGGGCCACGGCAGAGGGCGTCAGTGGATAGCGGCGAGCCGCGGCGGAAAAACTGCCGGCTTCCAGCACATCGAGAAACAGCCCCAGTTGTTCGGTGAGGGTATTGGGATTCATGGTCAGAGCGCTTATGCGAAAACGGCACAGCCATTGTGCGTTGCTGTGCGTTTCCGTGCCAGGGCCGACTGCGTAGCATGCAGCTCTCAGGTGAGGAGAGCGGCTTTGATCGAGTTAGTGATGTATCTGCTGTTGGGCGCGGCCCTGGGCACTGTGGGTGGTTTGTTCGGAATCGGCGGCGGCTTGATCGCGATTCCCGTGCTGGGGGGGTTGTTCGGCCTGGATCAGCAGATTGCCCAGGGCACTGCACTGGTGATGGTGGTGCCCAATGTGATGCTGGCGCTGTGGCGCTATCACCAGCGCAACCGGATTGAATTGCGCCATGCCTTGCCCCTGGCAGTGATGGGCTTTTGTTTCGCCTGGCTCGGCTCGATCTGGGCGGTGGGCATCGACGCGCAGAAGATGCGTATCGGCTTTGTCGTCTTTCTCCTGGTGCTGTCGGCCTATAACCTGCTGCGCATGTTCATGAGCAGCGCGCCGGCCAGCACGCGGATGCGTTATTCCTGGCCTTGGCTGGGGGTTCTGGGCGCCGCTTCCGGGGCCATGGGCGGGTTGTTCGGCGTAGGCGGAGCGGTAGTGGCCACGCCAGTATTGACCAGCGTCTTTGGTACCACCCAGGTGGTGGCACAAGGGCTGTCCCTGGCCCTGGCGTTGCCGAGCACCGGCGTGACCCTGGTGACCTACGGTGTCCATCATCAAGTGGACTGGATGATCGGTCTGCCGTTGGCGGTCGGCGGCCTGTTGAGCATCAGCTGGGGAGTGAAGGTGGCTCATGCTTTGCCCGAGCGCCTGCTGCGGGCGCTGTTCTGCGGTTTCCTGGTGGTGTGCGCGGTGATGCTGGCCTTTAAAGTTTGAAGCCTTCGACAATGTGCTCCGCCAGGCACTCGGTGATGGGGGAGGGCGTATTGAGGTTGCGCAGCAGCATGATGCTCGCCTCCGGCAATTGGGGCAGCCCCTCAGCCTCGCCGAGAATGCGCATGTCCGGTGTGATCAGGCTTTCCAGTTGCGCGGTGATTGCCAGTCCGGCACTGACCACGGCCATCAACGCCGCCAGGCTCGAGCTGTTGTAGGCAATCCGGTAGTCGAGTCCGGCTGCGTCCAGGGCGTTGCAGGCCCAGAGTCTGCAAAAGCAGTCGCTGTTGAACATCGCCAGGGGCAATGGCGATTGCTCGTGGGGATTGAAGCCCTGGGCCACGGCCCAGACGAAGCGCTCCTTGCGCAGCAGTTGGCCGATCTCGCTGCCCGGCTCGCGGGTAACGATGGACAGATCCAGATCCTGGCGTTGCAGCAACTGTTTGCTGGATTCGCAATGCACCTCGATCTGGATCAGCGGGTAGCTTTGGGCAAAGCGCGACAGGATTCCCGGTAGAAAGCGCATCACATAATCATCCGGAGTTCCGATGCGAACCAGGCCCACCATGTGCGGTTCGCGCAAGGTATTGAACACTTCACTGTGCAGTTTCAGGATGCGTCGGGCGTAGCCCAGCAGCACCTGGCCTTCGGCGGTGAGCTTGACCTGGCGCCCGTCGCGCTGGAACAACTGGCGTTGCAGCACATCTTCTTCCAGGCGTTTCATCTGCATGCTCACCGCCGACTGGGTGCGATTGACCCGTTCGCCGGCCCGGGTAAAACCGCCTTCATCGGCGATGGCGACAAAGGTGCGCAGGACTTCGGTGTCGATGCTGGGGAACTGGGACATTCCATCAAATCCTGAGATGAATTACATAAGAAACATTCGTTGGATTGATCTTAATCCTAAGCAGAGACTGGCGTCATCCCCACTGGAGGGCAAGATGATGAAAGGTCAAAAGGGTTATGTGCTGGTCCACAAGCTGTCGTTTCAGGCGCTGTCATTGAGCGGCTTATGGCGCAGGGTCATGCGCTGGTATGAGCTTGGGCGTGAGCGCCGGATGCTCGCCGGGCTGAGCGATGAGGCGTTGAAGGACCTGGGTCTGACGCGGGCCGATGTCGAGCATGAGCGGGTCCGCCCGTTCTGGGACGACCCGATGCATAAATAGCGGCAAGAGTGCTACACAAGCCACTTCCCGGTGCGCTAGCGTGCGGGCAGACAAGGAGAACTCCCATGCCCGCACAATGCTCTTTCTCTCTCAAACAGGCTCGACGTCTGGCGCTGGCCGCCCAGGGTTTCGGCGGGCGCCAGCCGTCGGCAACGATCAAGGCCGCACGCCTCAATCAGCAGATAGAACGCCTGGGCCTGTTGCAGATCGATTCGGTCAACGCCTTGGTGCGGGCCCATTACCTGCCGCTGTTTTCCCGCCTGGGCAGTTATCCACAGGCGTTGCTCGATCAGGCCGCCTGGAGTCAGGGCCGGCAACGCACGTTGTTTGAATACTGGGGGCATGAGGCGTCGTTGCTACCCATGTCCATGTACCCGCTGATGCGCTGGCGGATGCAGCGGGCAAAACAAGGGCAGGGTATCTACTCCCAGTTGACGCGCTTTGGCCAGGAGCGCCGGGCCACTGTCCGTCGGGTAATGGCCGCAGTTGAAGAGCAGGGCGCGCTAGGCGCCGGCAGCCTGTCCACCCGTGAGGAGCGTGCCGGGCCCTGGTGGGATTGGAGCGAAGAAAAGCATGCGTTGGAATGGCTGTTCGCGGCCGGTGAGGTAACGGTGGCGGGGCGCCGCGGCTTCGAGCGCCTGTACGATTTGCCGGAGCGGGTGATCGCGCCGCAGATCCTTCGGCAACCGCTGCTGGATGAGGCTCAGGCCCAGTGTCGCCTGATGCTGCATGGCGCAACCGCTCTGGGTGTGGCCACGGAAAAGGATCTTCGGGATTATTTTCGTCTCGATCCAGGCGACAGCCGTGCACGACTCGCCGAGCTGGTGGAGTCCGGTGAGTTGCTGGCCTGCGAGGTTCAGGGTTGGCGTCAGCCGGCCTATTGCCTGCCGCAGGTCAAGGTGCCGCGCAAGGTCGAGGCCAGTGCGCTGTTGTCTCCGTTCGATTCACTGATCTGGGAGCGCAGCCGCACTGAGCGACTGTTCGATTTCCGCTATCGGCTGGAGATCTATACGCCCCGGCACAAGCGGGTCTATGGCTATTACGTGCTGCCGTTCTTGCACAACGAGCGGATCGTCGCTCGGGTCGATTTGCGGGCGGAGCGAGCTCAGGGGCGTTTGGCGGTGCATGGGGTGCATGAAGAGCAGCCCGGTCTGGACGAAGAGGGCATCCGGGCATTGGCCGTGCAATTGCGCAAGATGGCCGATTGGCTGGGATTGGAGCAGATTCAGCTCAATTGCCAGCGTGATGCTGCGCGACATCTGCGTGAGGTGCTGGAGTGAAGCGCTTCGCGGGCAAGCCCGTTCCTACAGTGGCCTTGCAGGAGCGGGTTTGTCCGCGACAGCGCTTTTAGCGTTTGACCTGCTTCAAAGTCTCGGCAATCAGGAAGGCCAGTTCCAGGGACTGGTCGGCGTTCATCCGCGGATCGCAATGGGTGTGATAGCGATCCGATAAGCCGTCTTCGGTAATGGGTCGTGCGCCGCCGATGCACTCGGTGACGTTCTGACCGGTCATCTCGATATGGATGCCGCCGGCATAGCTGCCTTCAGCCTGGTGCACCTGGAAGAACTCCTTGACCTCGGTGAGGATCTGCGCGAAATCCCGAGTCTTGTAGCCGCTGCTGGCCTTGATGGTGTTGCCGTGCATCGGGTCCGAACTCCAGAGCACCTGCTTGCCTTCGCTTTCTACCGCACGGATCAGTTGCGGCAGATGGTCGCCGACCTTGTGGGCGCCCATGCGCACGATCAGGTTGAGGCGCCCGGGATCGTTGTCCGGGTTGAGGATGTCGATCAAGCGGATCAGCTCCTCGGTGTTCATGCTCGGGCCGACCTTGACCCCGATCGGGTTGTTCACGCCCCGCAGGAACTCGACGTGGGCACCGTCGAGTTGGCGAGTGCGGTCGCCGATCCACAGCATGTGCGCCGAGCAATCGTAATAGTCGTTGGTCAGGCTGTCGCGGCGGACAAAGGCCTCTTCGTAATTGAGCAGCAGCGCTTCGTGGGCGGTGAAGAAGCTGGTCTCGCGCAGTTGCGGCGAGCTGTCCATGCCGCAGGCACGCATGAAGGCCAGGGTTTCATCGATGCGGTCCGCGAGCTGGCTGTATTTCTCGGCCAGAGCCGAGTTGGCGATGAAGTCCAGGTTCCACTTGTGCACCTGGTGCAGGTCGGCAAAGCCGCCCTGGGCGAAGGCCCGCAACAGGTTCAGGGTGGCCGTGGCCTGGTGGTAGGACTGCAGCAGGCGGTCCGGGTCCGGTATCCGGCTTTTTGCATCAAAGCCGATGCCGTTGACGATGTCGCCGCGATAGGCCGGCAAGGTCACGCCATTGATGGTTTCGTCGTTGGCCGAGCGCGGCTTGGCGAACTGGCCGGCCATGCGTCCGACCTTGACCACCGGGCAGCCGGCGGCAAAGGTCATGACAATGGCCATCTGCAGCAGCACCTTGAAGGTGTCGCGGATCTTCGCGGCGGAGAACTCAGCGAAGCTTTCGGCACAGTCGCCGCCCTGCAGCAGGAAGGCGCGGCCCTGGGTCACTTCGGCAAACTGGCGGCGCAACTCCCGGGCTTCACCGGCAAACACCAGCGGTGGATAACTGGCCAGGGTTTGCTCGACCTGTAGCAGATGCGCAGCGTCGGGGTACTGGGGTTGTTGCTGGATCGGCAAGGCGCGCCAGCTGTCGGGGCTCCAGGGTTGGCTCATCGCGGACTCGAGTGCGTTACGGTAGGAGGGGCATGTTAGCAGCAAATTAGTGCGTGACCTGCTCCTCTCGCTTGGCCGACAATCGCGCCTTTCCCGCTCGCTGCCGAGCGGTTGGTTTATCGCGCCGGCCCGATTGCGAGCCCCGCGACTAGGAGATGAAATGACTGAGGAGCGCGTCGAGCGTGTGCTCGCCGAGGTTCATGACCAGTTCGGCATGATTCGGGTATTGGAAGTGGCGGACTACCGCTTCCTCGAATTTGGCGACGCCATCGAGCAAAGCTGCGTGTTCACCGCCGACCCCAGCTGGCTGGAGTACGACTACACCCGGGCCATGTTGATCGGTGCCCTGTGTCATGAGGCGCCGGAGAGCGCACTGTTTCTCGGCCTGGGCGCCGGGACCCTGACCCAGGCCTGCCTGAAGTTCCTGCCCCTGGAAGACGTCGAAGCCATCGAACTGCGCCCGGATGTTCCACGCCTGGCCATCGAGTACCTGGGCCTGGACGATGATCCGCGTCTTTATATAAGAGTCGGTGACGCCCTGGAGTTGCTGGACAGTGCCGAATCCGCTGACCTGATCTTCGTCGACCTGTACACCGATGTCGGCCCGGGCGTCGGTCATCTGGCCTGGGGCTTCCTGGAAAACTGCCAGAAGCGCCTCAATCCCGGAGGTTGGCTGGTGATCAACCAGTGGGCTACCGATGACGGCAAGCCTCTGGGCGCAGCCTTGTTGCGTGGCCTTTATCACCGCCACTACTGGGAGCTGCCGGTGAAGGAGGGCAATGTGATTCTGATCGTGCCATCCGACCTGGAGCAGGACCTGGATCTGCCGAGCCTGACCGCCCGGGCTGAAGCCCTGGCCCCGCGCCTGGGCTACTCCCTGCAGTCGCTGATCAAGGCCATTCGTCCCGCCACCTGATACTTGCGCAGGAGCCGGTTTATCGGCGAGGACGATCTGCCGGCCTCCTGGATCAGCAACCCTTGAACACCCCCGGTCGCCTTTCGATCATCGCCCGCACGCCTTCCTTGGCGTCCTCACTGTTCATCAGTTTGTGTATCAGCGGTGGCAAGCCCTGAGCGGCCAGCGTCTCGCCTTCTAGCCTGGCCTGGCGCGCCGACATCAGCGTCGCCTGCACCCCCAGCGGCGCCTGTCGGGCAATCCGCTCGGCCAGTTCAATGGCCCGGGGCAGCAGGTCCTCACTGGCCATCACTTCCTGGACCAGCCCCAGGCGCAGGGCTTCATGGGCATCGAACTCGTCACCGGTCAGTAACCAGCGCATGGCATTGCCCCAGCCGGCCAGTTGATGCAGGCGCAGGGTTGCGCCGCCGAAGGGAAAGATGCCGCGCTGCACTTCCATCTGGGCAAAGCGCGTATTGCTGGCGCAGAGGTTGATGTCCGCCGCCAGCATCAACTCGATGCCGATGGTCAGGCAGTAACCCTGTACAGCGACTATCACGGGCTTGCTTACCCGTGGTCCGGCGAACACGCCCCAGGGGTCGCAGCCGCCGGGCGGTGCCTGCCAGCCCTGAGCCAGGGCAGCGCCGACATTGGCCAGGTCCAGCCCTGCGGTAAAGTGTTCGCCGTGGCCGAACACCACGGCGATCCGCGCTTGGCTGCTGGCTTCGAACTCGCCATAGGCCAGGCTCAGCTGGTTGAGCAGCTCCAGATCGAAGGCATTGCGCTTGGCGACCCGGTCCAGGCCGATCAGGAATAGATGACCGCGCAGTTCGCGGCTGACACGGCTGGCACTGGGCTGATTCATGGGCGCGATCCTCAAGGGGGGGAAGAGGGAATGGGCAAGACGGCTTTCAAGCACCAGGGTGAATCGTTTTAGCGGTGGCGACCAACAACGGCGGGCTCAAGCAAAATAGCGCGCCCTTCGAGTCTGCGCAAAGCCCGTGACCATCGGGCGTTCAGCGGATTTTTCCGATAAAAAAAACTCCCTTTTTTGAGTAATTCCGGTATAGTGCGCGCCGGCCTTTAGCCGGGCCACGTTTAGGTAATGCAATTCCCCGAAGTCAGCTTCGGCTGCTTGTCCGCTGCGCGGACTATCCTTGACGATCCATTCATCCAATCGTTTTCGCAAATCCCCGCCGACAAAGCTGCCAGGGTGACTCTTGAGTCTTACACGGCATGCGCAGCTTTGGAGCATGGGTCTTTGCGGATGCACTTAGAGGCAGACCCATGACCCAGGAAATCGGCGGCTTCGCCGCTCTTGAACTTCATCCCAATATTGTCGCTGCAGTAGTCGCTACCGGCTATGAAGAGCCTTCGGCTATTCAGCAGCAGTCGATCCCGATCATCCTTGCCGGTCACGATATGATTGGTCAGGCGCAAACCGGTACCGGTAAAACCGCTGCCTTTGCCCTGCCTATCCTGCACCGCATTGATCCGTCCAAGCGCGAGCCGCAAGCTCTGATCCTGGCCCCAACCCGTGAGTTGGCGCTGCAAGTTGCAACCGCTTTCGAAACCTACGCCAAGCAAATGCCGGGCGTGACTGTTGTGGCCGTCTACGGCGGTGCGCCGATGGGCCCACAACTGAAAGCAATCCGTAATGGCGCACAGATCGTTGTCGCCACTCCGGGCCGTCTGTGCGACCACCTGCGTCGCGACGAAAAAGTGTTGGCCACCGTGAACCACCTGGTTCTCGACGAAGCCGACGAAATGCTCAAGCTGGGCTTCATGGATGACCTGGAAGTCATCTTCAAGGCCATGCCTGAGTCCCGCCAGACCGTACTGTTCTCGGCTACCCTGCCGCAGTCGATCCGGGCCATTGCCGAGCGTCACCTGAAGGACCCGAAACACGTCAAGATCCAGAGCAAGACCCAGACCGTCACCGCGATCGAGCAGGCTCACCTGCTGGTTCACGCTGACCAGAAGACCTCTGCTGTTCTGAGCCTGCTGGAAGTTGAAGATTTCGACGCCCTGATCATGTTCGTGCGCACCAAGCAAGCGACCCTGGACCTGGCCAGTGCCCTGGAAGCCAAAGGCTACAAAGCCGCTGCGCTGAACGGTGACATCGCCCAGAACCAGCGTGAGCGCGTGATCGACTCCCTCAAGGATGGCCGTCTGGACATCGTTGTGGCCACCGACGTCGCCGCTCGTGGTCTGGACGTACCGCGTATCACCCACGTATTCAACGTGGATATGCCGTACGATCCGGAATCCTACGTGCACCGTATCGGCCGTACCGGCCGCGCCGGTCGCGAAGGTCGTGCGCTGCTGCTGGTGACTCCGCGTGAGCGCCGCATGCTGCAAGTGATCGAGCGTGTGACCGGTCAGAAGGTTGCCGAAGTTCGCCTGCCGGACGCCCAAGCTGTTCTTGATGCGCGCATCAAGAAGCTGACCAACAGCCTGTCGCCGCTGGTAGCTGATGCTGAAGCCACCCACGGTGAGCTGCTGGATCGCCTGACTGCCGATATCGGTTGCAGCCCGCGCGCCCTGGCCGCGGCCCTGCTGCGCAAGGCCACCAACGGTCAAGCGCTGAACCTGGCAGCCATCGAGAAAGAGCGTCCACTGGTGCCCAACAGCGCGCCACGTGGTGATCGTCCTGAGCGTTCCGGCGATCGTCCTGATCGTGGTGACCGTGAGCGTCGCGCGCCAATGCCTCTGGGCGAAGGCCGTGCTCGCTGCCGTACCGCTCTGGGTGCCCGTGACGGTATCGCTGCCAAGAACCTCTTGGGCGCGATCCTCAACGAAGGCGGCCTGGCCCGTGAAGCCATCGGTCGCATCCAGGTGCGTGACAGCTTCAGTCTGGTCGAGCTGCCGGAAGACGGTCTCGACCGTCTGCTGACCAAGCTCAAGGACACTCGCGTTGCCGGCAAGCAGCTGAAGCTGCGTCGCTACCGCGAAGATTGATCCGCCCTCGGGCTGATTGATCAGGCATAAAAAATCCCCGACTGGTTCGGGGATTTTTTTTGCCTGGAGTTTGGGTCGGGATTGTTCGCCGGCAAGCCGGTTCCTGCGGGGTTGTGTAGCAGTCTTGCCGTTGAGGCGTCAGCCAAAGCGGTAGATGTCCATGCCCAGGGCGCCCAGGGTGAAGCCCTGGTGGGCCACGCTGAATTCGCCACCGGCACCCCGGGCGAAGTACAGCGGTAGCAGGTGTTCATCGCTGGGATGGCTGCGCACGGCATTCGGTGCTTGCTGCCGATAGTCATGCAGGGCTGCTTCGTCGTCGGCCGCCAGTTTTTCGATCATCCAGTCACGAAAGGCCTTGGCCCAGGGCTCGACGCTTTCCGGCCCGGCGTGCCAGTCCAGTTCCCGCAGGTTGTGGGTAATGCTGCCGGAACCGATCAGCAGCACGCCTTGTTTCCTCAGGTTCGCCAAGGCATGACCGATGCGGGTCTGCAGGGCGGGGCCCTGGTGACTGGGCAGTGACAACTGGATCACCGGGATGTCTGCTTGTGGATACATCAGCGACAGTGGCACCCAGGCGCCGTGGTCGAAAGGCCGCTGGTTGTCCAACTGCGCCGGCAGGCCGTCGGCCTTGAGCAACTCCACCACTTGCGCTGCCAGTTCAGGATCGCCGGGAGCCGGGTATTGCACGGCAAACAGTGCGGCAGGAAAGCCGCCGAAGTCATGCCAGGTTTCCGGATGAGGGTGGGAGCTGACCCGCAGATCCTGGCTTTCCCAATGGGCTGAAACCACCAGGATCGCCTTGGGGCGTGGCAGCTGTGCCGCCAGGTTGGCCAGGGCAGGACCGCTGGCACCGGGCTCCAGGGCAAGCATGGGAGAACCGTGGGAGATAAACAGGCTGGGGAGCATGAGAAGGTCCTGAAGGTTAAGATGCGCCATCTTCAATCAGATCATTGATCTAAATCTAATATAAGTTTTAGGGCTATTTGATCGAATTTTAAGGGCTTCTCATGCACGCGGACTTTTGGCAAAAACGCTGGGAGCAGGATCAGATCGGTTTTCACCTGGCAGAGGTCAACCCCTACCTGCAACGGTACTGGCCGGGTTTGGGCTTACCCACGGACGCGCGGGTGCTAGTGCCTCTGTGCGGCAAGAGCCTGGACTTGATCTGGCTTGCCAACCAGGGTTTTCAGGTGCTGGGCATCGAGTTGGCGGAGAAGGCCGTTGAAGACTTCTTTCGCGAGCACAATCTAGAACCCCAGCTCAGCCAGCGAGGTGGTTTCAAGGTCTATGCCCATGGTCCGATCCAGCTCTGGTGCGGTGACTTCTTTGCCCTGACTGTCGAGGACGTTGCGGGTTGTACTGCACTGTACGACCGTGCCGCGATGATCGCCTTGCCCCCCGAAATGCGTCAGCGCTACGCCACGCACCTCAATAGTCTGTTGCCCGCGGGCAGCAAGGGGCTGTTGATTGCCATGGATTACGATCAGTCTCAGCTGGACGGTCCGCCATTTGCGGTGCTCGACGATGAAGTCCGTGAGCGACTGGGGAGTGCCTGGCAGCTGGAGGTAGAGGTTGAGCGTGACATTCTGGGGGAGAGCTGGAAGTTTCTCCAGAATGGAGTCACGCGGCTGGTGGAGCGAGTCTATCGTCTGGAAAAGCAGGGCGGACGCTGACAGGTGTTTTCCCGCAGCATGCAAAAGGGCGACTTGCGTCGCCCTTTTGGGTGTTTCCGGTTGGCTGATCAGCCGCGACGACGCAGGGCGTCGATACGCTCTTCCAGCGGCGGGTGGCTCATGAACATGCGAGCCAGACCCTGTTTGATGCCGCCATTGATGCCGAAGGCGTTCAGGGTGTCGGGCATATGCACCGGCAGGCCCTGTTCCGAACGCAGTCGCTGCAGGGCACCGATCATGGCGTTGGTGCCGGCCAGGCGGGCACCGGCTTCGTCGGCACGGTATTCACGCTTGCGCGAGAACCACATGACGATGGCGCTGGCGAGAAAGCCCAGGACCAGCTCGGCGAAGATGGTCGCCACGTAGTAGGCAACGCCCTGGCCTTCTTCGTTCTTGAAGATCACCTTGTCGACGAAGTTGCCGATGATCCGCGCGAAGAACATCACGAAGGTGTTCACCACGCCCTGGATCAGCGCCAGGGTCACCATGTCGCCGTTGGCAACGTGACCGATCTCGTGGGCCAGTACGGCTTTCACTTCATCGGGCGAGAAGCGTTCCAGCAGGCCCTGGCTGACTGCCACCAGAGCGTCGTTCTTGTTCCAGCCGGTGGCGAAGGCGTTGGCCTCGTAGGCCGGGAAAATACCCACTTCGGGCATCTTGATCCCGGCTTCGCGGGACAGTTGCTCAACGGTTTGCAACAACCATTGCTCATGGCGGGTGCGCGGTTGAGTGATGATCTGCGTGCTGGTGCTCATCTTCGCCATCCACTTGGAGATGAACAGCGAGAACAGCGAACCGGCAAAACCAAAGACGGCACAGAAAATCAGCAGCTGATTGAGGTTGAGATCAACCCCATTGGCCGCCATGAACCCGTTGAAGCCGAAAAGGCTCAGGGTGATGCTGGCAATCAGCACGACCGCAAGGTTAGTGGCCAAAAACAGCAGGATTCGCATCATGGTTGTAGAAATCTCCTCAAGCTAAAGATGTAGCGTACTGCGGGGTATATAAGGTGCGGCAACGGCCTATTCAATACGGCTTCTATTTCAAACTGTGTCGTCTAGCCCCGGGGTTAGACGCTTGCATGGACGCGGCGCGGGCGATTGTCGGATGGGGCAATCAACCGGCTGCGGTGCAGGATTTGTGACAATGGGCCGGACGGAAAGTGCAAGCTTATAGAAGGGGCGTGGTGCAGGGCAGCGAAGATGTGTTGCTGAATTAATCGCAGTGCGACCGGGTAAGGATCGCACTGCGTGATTCGGATTACTGGCGGTAGGACTTGAGGAAACTTCCGATCCGCCCAATGGCCTGTTCCAGGTCATCGACCCGCGGCAGGGTGACCACGCGGAAGTGATCCGGCCAAGGCCAGTTGAAGGCGGTGCCCTGGACCACTAGGAGTTTTTCCGAAAGCAGCAGGTCGAGAACGAACTTCTCATCGTTATGGATCGGGCAGACTTTCGGGTCGATCCGGGGGAAGGCATACAGCGCGCCCATGGGTTTCACGCAGCTGACCCCGGGAATGTCGTTGAGCAGCTCCCAGGTACGGTTGCGCTGTTCCAGCAGGCGGCCGGGCGGCAGCACCAGGTCATTGATGCTCTGGTAGCCGCCCAGGGCGGTCTGGATCGCGTGCTGGCTGGGCACGTTGGCGCACAGGCGCATGTTGGCCAGCATGTCGATGCCTTCGATATAGCTCAGGGCATGCTGCTTGGGACCGGAAATGGCTACCCAGCCGGAACGGAAGCCCGCCACCCGATAGGACTTGGACAGGCCGTTGAAGGTCAGGCACAGCAGGTCTGGCGCCAGGGAAGCGGTGCAGATGTGCACGGCGTCATCGTAGAGGATCTTGTCGTAGATCTCGTCCGAGAACACCACCAGGTTGTGCTGGCGGGCCAGCTCCAGCATGCCCAGCAGCACCTCCTTGGGGTACACGGCGCCGGTGGGGTTGTTCGGGTTGATGATCACCAGTGCTTTGGTGTTCGGGGTGATCTTGGCCTTGATGTCGGCCAGGTCCGGCCACCAGTTGGCCTGCTCGTCGCACAGGTAGTGCACCGGGTTGCCGCCGGCCAGGCTCACCGCGGCGGTCCACAGCGGGTAGTCCGGCGCCGGTACCAGCACTTCGTCGCCATTGTTGAGCAGGGCCTGCATGGCCATCACGATCAGTTCGGAAACACCGTTGCCCAGGTAGATGTCTTCAATGCCGATGCCTTCCACCTGCTTCTGCTGGTAGTACTGCATCACCGCCTTGCGCGCACTGAACAGGCCCTTGGAATCGCTGTAGCCCTGGGCGGTGGGCAGGTTGCGGATCACGTCCTGGAGAATCTCGTCCGGCGCCTCGAAACCAAAGGGCGCCGGGTTGCCGATGTTCAGCTTGAGGATGCGATGGCCTTCCTCTTCCAGACGCTTGGCGTGCTTGAGCACTGGGCCGCGAATGTCATAACAGACGTTGGCGAGCTTGTTCGATTTGCTGACCTGCATGGCGATGTGTTCCCGAAAATGAACGATCCAGGCGGAGGATGAACTACCGTACTGGGAATCCTGCCGTGTCACACCGGCCTGTAGCCCGCACCGGCGCGGCAAAATCCGTTTGAATGGGTGTAACGCGGCTGCCAGACTGGCGTCTGACGAGGCGCAATCATACGTGCCGCCCGATCCGTGGAAAAGACACAGATCGGGCTTTTTCCGTTGCAGAGGAAGGACCATGGAAAAGCTGGAAAAAACCCTGGAAGAGTGGCGGGCGATGCTCGATCCGGAGCAGTACAACGTCTGCCGGCTCAAAGGCACCGAACGGCCCTTCTCGGGCAAGTACAACGGCACCAAGACCGATGGGGTCTATCATTGCATCTGCTGCAATGAGCCATTGTTCGACTCCAAGGCCAAATTCGACTCGGGGTGCGGCTGGCCGAGTTTCTTTGAACCCATCGCCGACAGTGCCATGGTCGAGATTCGTGACGTGAGCCACGGCATGATCCGGACCGAAGTGGTCTGTGCCAAATGCGATGCCCACTTGGGCCATGTTTTCCCGGACGGTCCGCCGCCCACCGGCTTGCGTTATTGCATCAATTCGGTTTGCCTGGATCTGGTTCCGCGCTAAGCACCAGGGCGATTCTTTGGAGTCGCCCTTTGTTCAATTAAATTGCGTGCAATTTAATTGAACGCTATTTTTACCGCCTCTTATCTTGAATGGAGTTGCTGCCATGACCGATTCGCTGCTGACTATTCCCTGCACCACCATCAAGGGTGAACAGAAGACCCTGGCGGACTTCTCCGGCAAGGCCGTGCTGGTGGTCAACACCGCCAGCAAATGTGGCTTCACGCCCCAGTACAAGGGACTGGAGGAGTTGTGGCAGACCTACAAGGACCAGGGCCTGGTGGTACTGGGGTTTCCGTGCAACCAGTTCGGCCAGCAGGAGCCGGGTGACGAAGGGGCGATTTCCGAGTTCTGCGAGCTGAACTACGGCGTCAGCTTCCCGCTGTTCAAGAAGATCGAAGTCAATGGCGCCGCCGCTCACCCGCTGTTCGTCCAGTTGAAGAAGCGTGCGCCTGGGGTCCTGGGTTCCCAGGGCATCAAATGGAATTTCACCAAGTTCCTGATTGGCCAGGACGGCAAGCTGGTCAAGCGTTTCGCACCGACGACCAAGCCCCAGGACCTCGGCCGCGAGATTGAAGCCCTGCTCAAATGAACGACCTGTCGGCGGATTCACTGAAACTCGATTCCCAGCTGTGTTTCAAGCTGTACGCTGCCTCGCGGGCGGTGGTTCGTGGCTACAAGCCGATGCTCGACCGCCTGGGCCTGACCTATCCGCAGTACCTGGTGATGCTGGTGCTGTGGGAGTGGCAGGCGGTGCCTGTGCCGCAGCCGACGGTGAAGGCGCTGGGGGAGCGTCTGTCCCTGGATTCCGGCACCCTGACCCCATTGCTCAAGCGTCTTGAACAACTGCAACTGGTGCAGCGCCAACGCTCAGGACGTGATGAGCGGGAAGTGCACCTGAGCTTGAGTGAAACGGGTCTGGCGCTGCGCGATCAGGTGCCGCCGCTCAAAGCGGCGCTATTGTGTGAGAGCGGCGTTGACCTCAACAGCCTGGACCA
Organism: Pseudomonas sp. RC4D1; assembly: GCF_018390395.1. Taxonomy (NCBI): domain Bacteria; kingdom Pseudomonadati; phylum Pseudomonadota; class Gammaproteobacteria; order Pseudomonadales; family Pseudomonadaceae; genus Pseudomonas; species Pseudomonas sp. RC4D1. Next base: position 1,152,990 of record NZ_JAHBAW010000002.1, on the reverse strand, counting down.
GTTGCGCGACGGCCTCGATCACCTGCTGCAGCAGATCAGAGCCTTGTCGTAGTGGGCACCCACAGATCCAGCAGGGCGATCAGTTCCTCGCGGCGAAATGGCTTGGCCAGGTAGTCGCTCATGCCCGCCGCTCGGCAGCGTTCGCGCTCCTCGGGCATGGCGTTGGCGGTCAGGGCAATGATCGGCAAGTCCGGCCAGCGCCCACTGCGGCGGATCTGTCGGCTGGCTTCATAACCGTCCATGACCGGCATGTTGCAGTCCATCAGCACCAGGTCGAAGCGGTTGTGCTCCAGCTGGTTGAGGGCCTCGGCGCCATGGACGGCCACGGTCACGGCACACCCGAGCTTGCTGAGCATGCCTTTGGCCACCAGTTGATTCACCGGGTTGTCTTCCACCAGCAGAATGTCTGCCCGGCGGATCTGCGCCGGCATTTCCAGCTGGGCGTCATTGAGGGTAATGGTTTCCGCCAGCAACGAGCGGCGCAGGGTCTGATACAAGGCATTGCGCGCCAAGGGGCGAGCCTGTTGCTGCAGCGGCGCCAGGGCGCTGGCCTCTTCGCTGGGCAGGAAGCTGCCATAGGCGGTCACCAGCAGGATCGGCGCGGTAATGGCCGGGCGCAGGCCGAACAGGCATTCCGGGCAATCCGTGATCAGCAGGTCGGGGTCACGCCCGGCCAGCGAGTCCTCGATGTCGTAACGCTGGTAGTCGAGCCCCCAGGTCGGCAGCAGGGAACCCAGCAGTTCAGCCAGGCCGCTGCCGGCGTCGGTGATGGCGATGATCTTGCCGGACAGCGCCGGCGGCGCAATGGCCGGGGTATGGCAGGGCAGCGGCAGATCGGCGCAGAACTGACTGCCGAAGCCCACTTCCGAGCTGATGCTCAAGCGCCCGTTCATGGCCTCGCAGAGGTTGTAGGCCAGGGCCAGGCCCAGCCCCGTGCCGCCGTATTGGCGGGTGATACCGGCGCCCGCCTGGGTGTAGGGCTGGAAGATCCGCACCTGGGCTTCCTGGGCGATGCCGATCCCGGTGTCGCAGATTTCGATACGCACCCCGTCGCCCTGGGTGCTCAGGCGTACATCGACGCGGCCGAAGCGGGTGAACTTGAGGGCATTGGACAGCAGGTTGCTGACGATCTGTCGTACCCGCATCGGGTCCCCCAGCACCAGGGCCGGAAAGTCCGGGGCGATCAGGCAGGCCAGTTCCACGCTGGCTGCCGCGTTCTGCGACAACAGGTTGGCGGTGTCTTCCACCAGCACCCCGAGGTCGAACGGGATGCGCTCCAGCTCCAACTGCCCGGCGTCGAACTTGGACATGTCGAGAATATCGTTGAGCAGCTCCACCAGGACTTTGCCGGAGTCGTGGGCGATAGACAGTTGCTGGCGCTGTTCGGGGGTCAGCGGGCTGTCCAGGGACAGGGCGATCATCCCCAGCAGGCCGTTGAGCGGGGTGCGGATCTCGTGGCTCATGTTGGCCAGGAATGCGGCGCGGGCCTGGGCCATGTCCAAGGCAGTGCGCCGGGCGATCTCCAGCTCCTCGTTGGACTGGCTGAGCCGGGCGTTGCTGGCCTTGAGCTCGGTGGTGCGTGCCGAGACCATGTTTTCCAGCTGCCCGAGGTATTCGGTCAGGCGGTTCTCGGCATTGCGTCGTTGCTGGATCTCGGTGGCCATGATCTCGAATTGCTGGTTGGCCACCTTGACCAATACCCCGACTTCATCGTTCTCGTGGCCGTGGGGAAACTCCAGTTTGGTCTGTTGCGGGCTGCGCGGGTCACGGCTGCTGAGCTCGCGGATCACCCCCACCAAAGGCTTGGTCAGCATCACGTAGAACAGTGCCAGGAGAATCCCGGTGAGGATCAGGCTACGGGCGAAGCCGTTGATCAGGGTGACCTCGGCGCGGCGCAGGAAGCGGCTGCCGAAGGCATAGGTGTCGACGTCCAGGTGCAGGGTGCCGAGGGACTCCTCGGGCAGGTGGCTGAGGTACAGGCGATTTTCGAACTGCCGGTCGGCACCGAACAGGAAGTCGCTGAGGGCCCGGTAGGGGCTCTGTTGCGCGGGCCGTTCGACGTTGGCCAGCAGGGTATTGTTGTTGTCGATGAGCTGCGCACGAATGATCGCCGGGGAACGCAGCAGACCCAGGGTCAGTTCCTGGGCCAGTTCGGAGTCGATGTTGTAGGCAATGCGTGAGGCCGGGTTGTGACTGATTTCCAGCAGTGACTGAATTTCACGATTGATGGAGGCATCTTCGCTGGCATAATCGATGCCGATTTGCAGCAGACTGAGCGCGGTCCCCAGAATGAAACCCACCAGCACGGTGAGCCGGGCCTGTTTATAGGACAGGCGATTGGTGAACTTGATATCCATGGGGGGCTGAACCACTTTCGTTTCCCTTCGCTGCGCAAGCATAGCTGATCATCTTTGGTTGCCGGCCTGGCCTGGCAGCAGCTGATAAGGCAATAGACCCTTTGATCAGGACGGCGTTTGGTCTGTGTGACGCATCATTACCTTGAACGTGCCTGAGGAAAAGTCGTGGATGCCCGATTGAATGCATTTCTTGAACGTGCCGATGCCGTCCTGGCCCGAATCGAACCGCTGCTACCTGCCTTGCGTCAGAGCATCGACTGGAATCACTGCCTGGCAGCCCGCTGGCAGCGTGAAGGCCGCAGTGGCTTCCTGCTGCCCCTGGAAGTCAGCCTGGATATGCGCCTGAGCGATCTGATCGGGGTCGACAAACAGCGCGAGCAGTTGGCGCGCAATACCCAGCAGTTTCTTGACGGCCTGCCGGCCAACCATGCCTTGCTCTGGGGCTCGCGTGGCACCGGTAAATCCTCCCTGGTGCGAGCCTTGTTGGCCGAGCACGCCAAGGGCGGCCTGCGGTTGATCGAGATCGAGCGTGATCACCTGGCGGACCTGCCACGGGTGGTGGAGCAACTGGTCAAGCTGCCCCAGCGTTTCGTGCTGTTCTGCGACGACCTGTCGTTCGAGGCCGGCGAGGGCGACTACCGGGTGCTCAAGAGCGTACTCGACGGTTCCCTGGAGCAGGCTCCGGAAAACGTGCTGTTGTACGCCACCTCGAACCGCCGGCACCTGGTGCCGGAAAAGGAAAGTGACAACGAGAACTGGAAGCGCGTCGACGGCGAACTGCACCCCAGCGAAGCGGTGGAAGACAAGATCGCCCTGTCGGACCGCTTCGGCCTGTGGCTCTCGTTCTATCCCTTCACTCAGGAACACTTTCTCAATGTGGTGGAACACTGGATCGGCGAACTGGCGCGCAAGGCCGGCTTGAGCTGGCAGCGCACTGAAGAGCTGGACATTCTGGCGGTACGCTGGGCCACGGGCCGGGGCAACCGCAACGGCCGATGTGCCTATCAATTTGCCCGCTATTGGGTGGGCTTGCAGTTGTTGGAGCAAAAAGCATGATCGATTTGCAAAGTGCCGGCCAAGGCCTGGATGGCTACGGGCTGCTGTGTGCCCAGCTGGAGTCGCTGTTGGCCGATGAGCGTGACTTCATCGCCAATGCCGCGCAGTTCTCGGCGTTCCTGTTCAGCCAGCTCGATGACCTGAACTGGGCCGGCTTCTACCTCAATCGCAACCAGGAATTGGTGCTCGGCCCGTTCCAGGGCCAGATCGCCTGCGTGCGGATACCCTTCGGTCGTGGCGTATGCGGCACTGCCGCGGCCACCCTGCAGACTCAACGGGTAGAGGATGTGCATGCCTTTGCCGGACACATCGCCTGTGACAGCGCGTCCAACAGCGAGCTGGTGGTGCCCCTGGTCAAGGACGGCCGCTTGATCGGCGTGCTCGACCTGGACAGCCCGAAACTGGCCCGCTTCAGCCCGGCGGACCAGGCCGGGATCGAACAACTGGCGGCGATCTTCCTGCGCCTGAGTGACTGCTGACCGCCATCAGGCGGTCAACCCTGCCTTTTTCAACAGAGCGTCACGATCCACGGCATCGATCTGCTGTGGCACCAGGAAGCGCTCGGCGTAGCGCTGATAGATCTGCTCCTGAAGAAACAGCTCGAACAATTCGGGATCGATGTGGGCGTCGCGGCACATCATGGCCATGATGTTCAGCGCTTCGCTGAGGGTCTTGCCCTTCTTGTAGGGGCGGTCTGCCGCGGTCAGTGCCTCGAAGATATCGGCAATCGCCATCATCCGCGCCGGCAGGCTCATCTGTTCACGCTTGAGCTGTTTGGGGTAGCCGCTGCCGTCCATTTTCTCGTGATGGCCGCCGGCGATCTCCGCCACGTTCTGCAAGTGGCTGGGAAAGGGCAGGTGGTTGAGCATGATGATGGTCTGCACGATGTGGTGATTGATCACATAGCGCTCCTCGGCGGTCAGCGTGCCTCGGGGGATGCTCAGGTTGTACAGCTCGCCACGGTTGTACTTGTGGGCTGGCACCTGGAGCTTGAAGCCCCAGGGATTGTCCGCGGTCATGATCTCCACGGCGCTGCGCTCCAGCAGGTGTTCCGGCTTGTCCGCCAGCAGATGCTCCTGCACCGGCAGGCTGGGCGCCGGGGTGCGGTTCTGACGCTGCAGCTCTTCCCAGGAAACCCCCAGGCGATCGTCCAGGGTCCGGCTCCAGGTGCGCTGGGCGATGATCTGCAGGCGCTGCTGGTCGGCCTCGGCCATGAACTCGGCCCCCAGATTGCAGTGCGCGACAAAAGCGAAATCCTCGTCCAGGGCCCGCAGGCGCTCGTCGCGCTCGGCGGCCTGGGCGGTGGCCTCGGCCCCTTCGGCCACGGCCCGCCAGTAGTCGATCCAGGCATCGCGCTTGAGCACTTCGAAGCGGGTGCGGATTTCATGAATCCGGTCATTCAGGGTTTCCAGCTTGGTGGCTTTGTCCACCACGTATTCCGGGGTCGTGACCTTGCCGCAGTCATGCAGCCAGGCGGCGATATGCAAGGCTTCCCACTCGTCGTCGCTGGGTTGATAGGCGGCGAACCTCGGGGCCTGGCTGGCGGCAGCGGCTTCGGCCAGCATCAGGGTCAGGGCCGGCACGCGCTGGCAGTGGCCGCCGGTGTAGGGACTCTTGGCATCGATGGCCCCGGCCAGCAACTGGATAAAGGCGTCCAGCAGATGCTTTTGCTTGTTCTGCAGGCGCTGGCTCTCGATGCACAGCGCGGCGGTGGCGGACACCGCCTGGATAAAGGCGATACGGTCCGGGCTGAGTTTTTCCAGGTCTGCCTCGGTGCCGCTGTCCACCAGAAACAGTAGGAGCATGCCCACCGTTTCGTTGTGCCGATTGCGCAAGCGGATGCCCACCAGATGGGAGCTGGGACTGTCCAGGGCCAGCAGCACGCTTTGCAGGCTGCCGGCCTGTTCGAAGCCCAGGGTAGTGACCACGTTGTCGTTGTCGGTCAATTGATGCAGCCAGTCCGGGAGCCTCGGGTCCGTCAGGTCTTTGGTGGCGATATCGAAGCGCTGCAGGTCCTGGAGTTGTCCATCGATGATCAGGCCATAGGGTTGCAGGCGCGAACCCTTGCTTTCCGTGAGGTAGATCAGCCCGGCCTGGGCCTGGGCGATCTTCACGGTCTCGAACAGCACCCGTTGCAGCAGGGGATCGAAGCGGGTTTCGGCGGACAGGCTGGCGTTGATCTCGAAAAAACTGGCCAAGGTATCTTTCATCCGGGCCATGGACAGGCTCAGTTGGTCCACCTCCAGCACAGGTGAGCGCCGCGACACCGGGTAGTCGAAATTGAAGCTGCGGATGGCGTCCGCTTCCTGCACCAGAGCGTGCAGTGGCCGCACCAGAATGCGTGAGATCAGCCAGCCCAGGGGCAGACACAGCAGCAGGGTGGTCAGCGTGATCAAGGCCCCTTGCCAGCGCAGGCGGTAGGCATCGACCAGCAGTTCGTCCTCGGGCACCAGCAATGCCAGTCGCAGTCCGCCGGGCCCGCCTTCGGCGATATGGCTGCTGGCGACTATCCAGTCGCGTCCCAGGGCCTGCAAGTGACCGTCAACGGTCTGCCCCTGCAACAGGGCATCGAGCATCGGGTTCAGGTCATTGCCCTTGATCAGGCGCGCGCTGCGCTGTTCCAGCAGCAGCTTGTGGCTGTCGGGGTAGGCCACGACATTGCCCTGGTCATCCAGCAGCGCCACCTCGGTGGCCGGTGTGACCCGGTTCTTGGCCAGGGTCGATGACAGTTGTTCGAGGGTCAGATCGGCACCGATCACTGCCATTCTGCCGCTGCGCCGGGCCAGGGTGGTGCCGACGTTGAGGGTGGAATAAAACACATAGGGCCGGGTGGTGATCTGGTCGGCATCGCCCCGGGCGCTGGAGAACCAGTCACGGGTTCTCGGGTCGTAGCGCTCGTCGGCGTGGTGCCGACGGTCGATCAGGGACAACCCGGCGTCATAGAACAGCGACTGTGAGTGAACCTGGCCGCTGCTGGCATTGCGCTCGATGCTCCAGATTTCGTAGGCGCTGTCCGGCGGGGCATGGCGCTTGTCCTTGATTTCGGCGTTGCGCAGCGGACGCACCATGAAGAAGTCGCCATTGGCATATCCCAGGTACAGCGAGGCCAGGTTCGGGTTGTCCTGCAACGACTGGCTGAACGGCTTGAGCAGCGCCAGACGCTGTTCCAGGTTTGAAGCCTGGGCCGCCGGGTTGTCCGCCAGCAGGCTGAGCAGGTGGCGTATGGGGTCATAGGTGGATTTCAGGTCGCTGCGCACATCCTGTTCGATGCGCTGGAAGAGTTTTTCACTGCTGCCCAGGATGATGCGGGTGGTCTGTTGGTAGTTGTAGATGCCCAGCACCACGCCAGTCAGGAGCAGCAGCAGGGTGAACATCACGCTGATATGGATATGGAGAGGAAAGCGGCGTTGTGTAGGTTGAGGCGTGCTCGGCATTCCAATTCTCTCCAAGGGCACATCAGGCATAGCTCAGGAACCAAGCATAGTTAAGGCCGGTATTCTCTGCCTTGGCTTTGCCTGGGGATTGAGGATGTCGGGAAGTCCATGGGCACGGACCCCATAGAGGTGGACTACTGCGCTGAAATACTGGCCTTTTGATATATGCCTGGCAAGAGGCTTGATCATCGGTGATCAGCAAGGTTCCAAGAAGCCTCCGGGGCCACGGCGGGGCAGGTGGCAGCCGGCGTCCGTTGCCGGTGCTGGTCCAGATGCTGCAGCAGGGATTGGGTAAAGCGCAGCAGGGCCCGGTCCAGGGCGTTGCTTGCGGCGCTACAGGCCTCGATCCCGGCATTGTCCTGGCAGACCCGCTCCAGGGCTTCGCAACAGGCCAGTAAAGAGGTAGCGCCGAGCATTTTCGCCGAGCCCTTGATCTTGTGTGCCAAGGCTACCAACGCTTGGGAGTCGCCGGCCGGAATCAGTCCCAGGGCGAGGCGGTCCTCGCGACAGCACTGCAGGAGCGTCTTGAGCATGCGCAGGGCAAGCAGTGGCTGGTTGCGGGTCAGGGTGCGCAGGGTCGATATGCTGAAACTGTCCGCCCTGGGCAGCGCCTTGAGTGTCTCCAGTGTCTGGCTCAGCAGGTTCAGATCCAGGGGTTTGAGCAGGCAGTCGTGCATGCCGGCATTCATGCAGCGCTGGATCGTCTGGGTATCGTCGCTGGCGCTGCAACCGAGGAGTGTCACCGGCGGCCGTTGCTGCAGCGCTTCATGTCGACGGATGGTCTCGGCCAGTTGATAGCCGTTCATCAAGGGCATGTTGCAATCGACGATCAGCAAGTCGAAATCGCCTTCCTGCCATTGCTCGTAAGCCTGCACTCCATCCCCCACGCAGGTGACCCGGTGCCCGAGGTACTCCAGTTGTTCCTGCAGCAGTGTCAGGCTGGCGCGGTGGTCGTCCGCCAGCAGGATGTCCAGAGGCAGGCGGTTGGCCTGGGGTACAGGGGCCGGACTGGCCCGGGCTGCCCCCTCCCGCCCGGCCAGGGGCAACTCCACCCGGACTTCGCTGCCGGGGCCGCGGCGCCCGTGCAGGCTCAGCTTGCCCCCCATCTGCTGGCACAACTGATGGCTGATGGGCAGCCCGAGACCGGTACTGTCCCGTGGCGACTGGCTGTGCGGGTCAACCTGGGCAAAGGGTTGCAACAGCCGTTGCCGCTCCTCCCGGGGAATGCCTATGCCGGTGTCCAGCACCTGCAGTAGCAGCTTGTAGTGCCCCTTATGCATCGTAAGTTGCAGTTGCAATCTGACCAGGACCGCACCCTGGTGGGTGAACTTGATTGCATTGCTCAGCAGATTTGCCAGCACCTGCTTGAAACGCAGGGTGTCGATCAGCACCAGGGGCTCTGGCTCAGGGGCCTTGAACTCAAGGCTGAGGTCCAGGTTCTTCTGCCGGGCCAACGCCTGGAACACCCCCATCACCCCATCGACGCTGCCCCGCAGGCTGCTCCAAGTCGGGTTCAGTTGCAGGTGGCCGGATTCAAGCCGGCTGATGTCCAGCAGGTCTCCGAGCAACTCGCGCAAATCCCTGGCGGCGCCCAGGGCCAGTTCCAGGGAGGCGTGGTTTTGTGGATGGTCCCTGGTTCGTTGCAGGATCAGTTCCAGCAGGCCGATGAAGGCGTTCAGCGGAGTACGGATTTCATGGCTCATGCAGCCCAGGAACTGGATTTTGCACCGGTTGGCTTCTTCGGCTTGGCGCTTGCCGGTTTCCAGTGCCGCCACTGATTGTTCCAGTCTCCCGGATTGCTGCCGAAGACTGTGCCGTTGTCGGTAGAGTCGGGCCTGGTTCAGCCATGACGCCAGCAGCAGGACCAGCAGCGTGATAACGCCGGATGGCGAGAGCAGGACCTCGATCATCGCCGCGGCGCTCGACGGGGCCAGGGCAAGAGGAGCTGGCGCTTCATATCAGTTCATTGCGCTTGGCCATGTCCACCAGTTCATTCATGGAGGTGGTGGCGAGTTTTTGCATGATGCGCTTCTTGTAAGTACTGACCGTCTTGTTGCTGAGAAACATGCCCGTGGCAATTTCCTTATTGGTTTGGCCCATTGCAAAAAGCTTCAGAACCATTAACTCCCGATCATTCAGCGAGTTGAATTGCGCCAACTCCAAAGTTTCACCAAGAGCACTTCGATCAACTTGCAGCGCCTGGCTGGGAAAGTAGTTGTAGCCACTGCAGATGGCCTTGATGGCGCTGAGCAATTCACTCAGGTCTTCCTGTTTGCAGACATAGCCGCTGGCCCCGGCGCGCATGCAGCGATTGGCGAACAAGGCCGCCGACTGGGCGGTGAGGACCAGGATTCGCAAGGGCCTGGGCATGTTGCTCAAGCGCTCCAGCAGCTCCAGTCCGTCGAGTTTTGGGATGCAGATATCGAGTATGACCAGGTCCGGTTCGCCTTCACGAACCATTTGCAAGGCATCGACTCCATTATCGGTTTCCCCGAAGACTCTATAACCCTCGTGTTCCAGCAGAATACGAATGGCCATGCGTATGACAGGGTGATCATCAACGATAAGTACTGTGCCCATACTGGTCTCCTACCGATAAATGGAAGTTCGAACAGTAGCCCAGCTGATGGAATGGAAGTAGCTGTGAAAGTGTGGAAAAACCCAATCTAAGACGGGTCCTACAGCGAATAAGGGGAGGTATTACAGCCAGTTGGCATAGAAGGGAAGTTAAAGCGGGATTGACCTGCATCGGGCTGCCGGGTACAGCGGTAAAAAGTCGGCTGGCGAATGCCATCGCAGGCCGCCCCCCGGGAGGAGGGCGGCCTGAGCCTCATGGTGTTTTCTTATCGATACCGGCTTGCAGCAGCTGGCTGTCACTGTGGGCGCCGACACGCAGCGGGCCGAGGTTGAACAACTGGTCCTTCTGGGTGGCGTCATCCTGTTTGCGGGTCAATTCGGCCACGCTGCCGGTGGCAATGTTGACCGGTGACTTGGACAGGTTGGCGCCGACGTCCACGCGCAGTTCCGAGCCGGCCAGGTCGGTTCTGTTGACCTTGGATCCACCCAGCTCGACGCGGCCCTCGCTGGCCCCGATGCGTGCACCGGTAAGATTGGTTTCACCGCCGACCCGCAGGTTGACGCCCTGCTGGGTACTGATCCCCGAGGCCTGTTCCACGCGGTTCTTGCTCTCGTGGCTGACGTTCAGGTTCAAGGTCGGGGTATAGGAGGTCTTACCGCTCTTGTCGCCAAACAGCACGCCTTCAGCGGTATTGGCCACTTTGCTGCCGGCGGTGTTCTTCTCGCTGACCGAATAGCTGTCGCTGGTTTTTGGCCAGAAGCGCTCTTTCAGGCTGGAGAGACGATTGCCCACGGCGTCGGCCTTGTCGGCCAGGTAGTTCTTGGCCTTGTCCACGCCGTTGCCAATGGCGCCGCGTGGTTCAGGGTTGACGTCGTAGCTGCCGCTGCGGCTGAGTTTCTCCCCCAGGCGTTCCTTGGCTTCGCTGGCTTTGGCGACCACGCTGTCCTTGGCCGAGCTGACCTTTTCCACCCCTTTGTCGACGGCGTTTTCCAGCTTCTCGCGGTGTTTGTCGAAACCTTTCTCGGCCTTGGCCTTCAGGTCGTCCTTGAGCGGACCGGCCGGCTTGGCCAGCTTGTCCACCAGCCCTGGCTGGTTCTTCGCCACTTCCAGCTTGGCGTCGATATTGACCTGGGTGTTACGCAGCCGGTCCTGACGGCTTTCGATGTTGAGGTCGCCACCTATGGCCCCGTCGAGCCGTTGCGCGTCGATGTTGGCGCCGGCCAGATGCACGTTACCGGCACTGTTGAGGGTCACCTGATCGGCCTTGATCAGGCTGTTGTGCTGAGTCGTGTTCTGGCGCTGATCGACGTCGATCTTGACCCGGGCATTGATCCCGCGATCGACTTTCGGCGTGTCGTGCTCACTGGCGTCGGCCAGGGTGGTCTTGCCCATGCTGCCACCGGCGCCCAGGGTCAGGCCCCAGTTGTTGTGGGCCTGGGTGGATTGCGCCGACTCCTGGTAGATGCCGCCCTGGGCCGCATCCAGCACCACCTTGGCGGCGTCGATGCGCGTGCCCTGCAGGTGAATGGCGCTGTCGCCCTCGGCTGCGCTGCCCAGTCGCACCTGGCCCTGGCTGTAGAGCTGGGCGCCGCGCTGGCTCTGGTCGTTTTCATTGACCCGGCCGATGTTGAAGTTGGCGCTGAGGTTGACGCTCTTGCCGCTGCTTTGCTCGCTGCTGGTCTTGCTGCCACCGGCCGTGAGGCCGCCACCGAGGTTGCTGCCCTGGCTGTGGTGGGTGTCCACCGCTGCTTGCAGGTCGAGCTTGCCGCCGGCGTCCAGGGTGATATCGCCGGCCGGCCGCGCGGCGTTGCCGATCTGTGTGCCTTGCAGCGTCAGGTCGCTTGCACTCTTGAGGTTGACCGGCCCCTGGCCCTGGATGCTGGCAACCCGCGCCTGGCTGTCCTGCTGCTCGAGGCTCTTGTGATCCAGTTGCAAGCCGGCGCCGACGTTGAGGTTGGTGCCGCTGCTACCCGGAGTGGTGCCCAGGGTCAGGGAGGCATCGCCACGCAGGCTGGAGTTGCTGCTGCTCTGGCGATCATTGGCCTGATTGAGTGCCAGCTTGCCGTCGGTCTTGATGTTGACGCCGCCCAGACCGCCATTGAACTGGCTGCCTTCGAAGCTGGCATCGCCACCGACCTTGATGTCCACGCCCTGGCTGCCGGCGTAGCTGCCGACCTGGGCCTTCTCGGAGCTGCTGGTGACGTTGCTGCTGCCACCGGCACCGCTGCCACGGATGTTCAGGTCTTCACCGGTGTTGGTGTAGACCCGTACGCCGGCCTTGGCGTCCACGGCCTGTTCGCTGCTGCTGTGGGTATCGCTGGCGGCACTGGCCACCAGGCTGCCGGCGCTGATCTGCACGGCGCCGTCGGTGGCGCGGTACTGGGTGCCCTGGTCCTTGAGTTGCCCATCGGCCTTGACCGCGACCTGGGCGCCGCTCAGCTGGCTGACCACGGCGGTGCTGGCGTTTTCGCTGCGTTGGCGGTTCTGGTGGCTGACATCCACATCGAGCCCGACATTGGGCTGTTCCAGGGCATCGAGTACCCCAGGCTGGTGGAACTTGCGCTGGGCCACGCCCTGGATGGCTTTTTCGATGGGGCGGGTGACGCCCTTGTATTCGACGTTGGCGCCGACATCCACCGCCCAGTTGTTCTCCTTGTGGCTGCTGCTTTCGCTGTTGTGTGCGGCCTGGTTGTCGATCTCGGCTGCATTGACCTGCAATGCACCGCCGGCCTTGGCCTGGGCGCCTTCGGTGGTGAGGCGGTTGCCAGCATTGATGGTCAGGTTGCCGCTGGCAGCGATGTTGCTGGTCTGGGCGGTGCTCTTGCTGCTGCTGTCCTGGCTGCTGGTGTGGGCCACTTCCAGGCCATTGCCGGCGCGGTCCAGGCCGCCGGTGTAGTAGAAGCCGCCACCGGTGGTGGTGCTGTCGCTGTGCTTCTGGGTTTGGTTGTCCGCAGCCAGCAACTGCACATTCTTGCCGCTCAGGCTGGCATCGCCGGCCGTGGCCGCAAGGTCGCTGCCTTGCACCTTGAGGTCCTCGCCGGCAGTGACCGCCAGGGTGCCGCCAGTGAGGCTGGAGGCCTGTTGCCGGGTGCTGTCGCTGCTGTCGTTGCGCTGCTCATCCTGATAACGCACCCCGGCCCGGTACTGGCCGGTGCCCGGGGCGTTTTCCTTGGCGTAGGCGTCGAAGCCGCGCTTCTGGGTGCTGCTGCTGTCGTGCTGGGTGTCTGCAGCGGCCGCGACCTTAACGGTGCCCTTGGCGCTGGCGTCCAGTGCTCCCGCAGCGGCGACCTGGGAACCGCTGATGGTCAGGTCCTCGGCACTTTGCAACTTGAGGTTGCTGTCCGAGCGCACCTGGCTGCTGACGGTGGTGCTGTCCTTGTGCTGCTGACGGCTCTCATCCTTGGTGATGCCGAAGAACTTGCTGTCCTTGCTGTGGCTGTTGCGGTGGGAGGTGTCCTGCACGCCGTCGATGGTCAATGAACCCTTGTCGCTGATAACGCTGGCCTGGGTGCCGCCCCGGGCCTGGCTGCCGCTGATGCGTACGCTGTCGGCGCGCACGATCAGCTTGCCGTCGGCGTTGACCTTGCTGCCCTGGTTCTCGGTCTTGCCTTGGTCGCCGTCGGCGTTCTTGCCGAAGAAACCACCGCCCACCAGGTCGCCGGAGTAATGCTGGTTGCTCTGGCTTTGCCGGCGGCTGGCGCTGTTGATGTCGACGTCCTTGGCGGCCAGTTGGATGTCGCCCTGGCTGTGCAGTTCGGCGCCCTCAAGACGCAGATTCTGCTGGCTGTCGAGTTGCAGTTGCTTGCCGCTCTTGAGCTGGCTGGTGACGCTGCGCTGCTGGCTGCTGGCGTTGTCCCAGTTTTCCTTCCATAGGTGCTTGCGGTGCTTGCCCTGGTCGCGCTGGGTCTGGGTTTCGGTGGCGGCAGTCAGTTGCAGGTCGCCGCCGCTGCGGGCGCTGAGGTTATGACCGGCTTCGACGCTGCTGCCCTGGATCTGGGTATTGGCGCCGGATTTCAGCTCGGCGTCATGCTGGGCCAGCACCTTGTTACCGTGCTGGCGTGTTTCGCTATCGGTCTGGGTAGCGTCGTAGGTCTCCCAGGTGATGCCGATGGTGCTCTTGTCCCACTGTTGGCGTTTTTCCTGGAGCTTGCGGCTTTCGATACTGCTCAGGGTCAGGTTGCGCCCGGCATCGAGCTTGACGTTGCGGCCGCTGACGTCGGTGGCGGCCAGGGTCAGGTCCTTGGCACCGTGGAGTTCGATATCACCCTGGCTGCGAACACCGGCGCGCGTGGCGTCGAGGCTGTTGGCCACGGCCTCGCCGCGGATGTCCAGATCACCGGCGGAGCTCAGCTTGACTCCGTCGCGGCCATCCACCTGGACGGCGCCCACCCGGACTCCGGCACCTTCAGCGGTGCTGACGATGTTGATCCGCCCGGCCTGCATGGCGCCGAACAGGCTGGCATCGATGCGCTGGTCCTGGGTGTGGCTGCTCGGGTCGACCTTCAGCACCTTGCCGCTGGGGTAGTCGAGCTGATTGCGGCCCACGGTCACGTTCAACTGGTCCCGGGCGGCGAGGCTGCCTTTGCTGTCGATGCGTGGGGCGATCAGGTTGATCGAGCCTTCGGCATTGCGCAGACCGCCGCCGTGGATATCCAACTGGCCCCGAGCGTCCTGGGTGTTGAGCCCCTGCAGCTTGCCGTCCTGGAGTTCCGGGCGACCCACCACCAGGCTGGCATTGGGGGTGTTGATGAAGCTGCCGCCATTGACCGAGATGCCGTTGGGGTTGGCCAGCACGAAGTCGGCGGCGCGGCCGAAGATTTCCTGGGCGCCATTGAGTTGTGAGGCGTTGCGGCTGATCACCTCGTTGAGGATCACGCTGGCCGCCTGGCCCTGGAGTTGCGCGTTGGCCGCCAGTTGTCCGGCCAGTTGCGACTGCCCGGCCTGCAGGGCGTTGTTCAAGACCACGCCTTGTTGCCCGACGTTGTAGTCCAGGAACTGGTTATGGGACAGGCCACCGGCATTGGGCGCGACGATGTTGACGATGGGCACGCCGCCCTGGTTTTGCAGTTGCGGGGTGCCGCCGGGGCCTTCGACCACGGTGATTCCGCCGGCCAGGGCCAGGGGCAGATGGGACACCAGCAGCAGGCCGGCGATGGTCCAGCGCAATGTGCCCTGGGGTGAAAGGTTGAATCTATGAGTGTTGTCAGGCATGAGAACCTCGTGCTGAGTGGGTGAGCCGGGCGTTGCTTTCTTGGGTGCAACGGCGCGTTGTGCTCAGGTTCATCGGGTGTTTCAGGCTAATCGGCGGTTGATCAAATCTGCAGGCTGAACCTGGCCAGCCAGACTTCCGGTTCCGTGCGAAAGCCCTCTGGGTTGCTGAGGCTGCGTTGGTAATCCAAGTCGACCTGGAGGTTTTTCCAGGCCAGGTTGAGGCCCAGGCTGGCACCGCCGAGATGGCGGCTCTGGGCGCCGTGCTCGGCCTTGATCCAGCCGTTGTCCAGGCCCAGGCGTGGGGTGATCTTGACCGGCAGGTCGCTGTTGAGCGGCAGACGCAGCGTGTTGCGCCACACAGCGCCGATGGCGCCGGAGGCACTGTTGACGCGGTAGCCGCGCACGGCCGAGTCATCGGTGCCCAGCAGTTGTTCGATGGCCGGCAGCGGGTCCGGGCTGTATTGGGCCGAGAGTTGGCTCTGCCACTGCCAGCGCTGGTTGCCCCACTGGCCGTTGCGCCACTGGCTGAGGCCGGCGCGGTACTTGCGGAACTGCGCCTGGGGCAGGTTGCGTTGCACCTGCTGCGAGTCACGGTCGGCGCCGAACCAGGTCAGGCCCTGGGCGTAATTGACATCCAGGTTCCATACCGCGCTGTTGAGCCAGAACAGGTTGAGCCCGGCCTCGGCCACGGTCAGGGTCGGGCTCTGGATCTGCAGGTGGGCTTTTTGCAGGTAGCTGTCCACGTCCTTGTAGGCCAGTTGCAGGTTGGCGCTGAGCTGGTGGCTCTGGTCGCGCCACAGCACCCGGTCGGCGCGGCCGCTGACCATGTCGGTGCGGCCGCTGTTGTACAGGGTGGTGCGGGCCAGCTTGAGCGGGGCGCGGTATTCGGCGTGGCTGGCGAACAGGCTGTAGGTCCAGTAACCGTAGGGCACCGAGTAGAACAGGCTGCTGCTGCGGCTGTAGCGCGGACCGTGGTTGAGTGTGTCGCTGTAGTTCAGGTTCAGCGCGTCGTTGATCTGCAACGGGCTGTCGAGATTGAGGTTGATCGACTGCCGGTCGCGGCCGGTGCCGGCGCTGCCGAGGTTATCCACACCCAGCCCGAGGCCCCAACGGGCGGCGCTGCTGCGCGAACGCAGGATGATCCGCGAGGCGCCGGGCTGGCTGCCCGGGGCGATGTCGGCGGTCAGGTCCAGGGAGCGCAGGCGGTTCAGTTGATCCAGGCCCTGCTCCAGGTCCCGCAGGTTCAGGGGCTTGCCGAGCATGCCGGGGAAGGCCCCACCCAGGGACACCGGCAGGCTCTGGTCGGCCAGTTCGATGGCTTCGACGTAGCCTTCTTCCACCAGGATATCCAGGCTGTGCCCGGCTGCCGGGGTGCTGGCCAGGTAGGGGCGGCTGGCAATGTAGCCGGCCTCGACGTAGAGACGGGTGATGGCGGCCAGCAGTTGGTTGATCTGGTTGACCCCCATGCACGGCGCCACGTACGGCTTGATGGCGTCATTGAGCCGGGTTTTGCTGAACAGGCTGACGCCGCCGATGCGGGTGCCGCTTAAGGGCCAGCAGCGGCTGTCGCTGGCGGTCTGCTCCGGCAGGTTGGGCGTGGCCGGGGTGCTGCTGAAGCTGCCGCGCTGCATCTGCCGCTGGCGCTGCTCCAGTTGCAACTGTTGCAGGTCCCGTTGCTGTTGCTGCTGCAGGCGCAGGGCTTCCTGACCCGGTTGCAGATCGTCGGCCAAGGCCGGGGCCAGGCAACTCAGACCCAGTACCAGTCCCAGGCACCAGCTGCCGGAGTGGGCAAGAAGGGAGCGGTCGGTGCGTGATGAATAGGGCACTTGGCATCCTTACTGTAAAAAGACCAAGTGACGAACAACAGAAAAGCCGATCGTTGAGGCTCAACTAGTGACGTCGCTTTAAGTTCTGCACGATGAATATGAGGTGCCGTCGATTGCTATATCGGTGGCCTATGTTCAAGTGCTCGCGAGTGACAATTCCTGAGTGAGAGCCGGGTGCTTCAATCTAAAATCAGGTATGACAAAAGGGTTGAGTGAGTTGCAGTGCAAACGTTACAGCGCAGTGTGAAATTAATTTTTCCGAGGGCGGTCAGCGGGGAAATATCTTGTTGAAATCGAGACTATCCGAAACTAAAAACTCGATTTGTACGTAAATTGTAAATGCATAGAAGGCTAACAAAAATTCCTGGCGGCCTTGATTGGCAAGGGGTTCAGGGAATTCGTGAGAATCTGCAAAGGTAGGATGTTTGGTTGAATCAAGAACAGGTGTTCGAATTTGTGAAAGCAGCGCAATATCTGCGCCCCGCACACCAAGTGTTTACGGCTAGTTGCTCTTTCTACCTGAGTAGTTGCTCTAGTCGTGTTGTTCGTTAATTGAAGTCATGTTGGTCGGGGAATGCCTTAGAGTCGGACTCTTGAATGAAATGCCCGTAGCGCCGAGTGTTTTTCCCCTTGTACTGGCGTATATCCGGAGTTTATCGGCTGCTGTTGCGGCGGCCTGGCTAGGGGAATCCCTTAGTTGTCGATTGGATGTTGCAGGTCATATCAAGTGCCTGGCGCAGCGGCCAGGCACTTGATGAGCGAGGGTCATTGCGGACTTGAGCGTCCGGTCATTTCCCGGGCCATTTCACTGGCGTAGCTGTCGGTCATGCCGGCGATGAAATCGATCATGCGCAGGAACGAGGTATGCAGCGGCCAGTTCGGGTCCGGCGCGTTATTGCCCAGCAGATCGAGAATCCGCCGGTTCTTGAACGACGGGGTCTTGCCGCCGTGCTGCTCCAATGCCGCGCCGCAAAACGAGTTCAGGAGAATTTCCAGGGTGGTGTAGGCGCCGATCTCGTGCAGGGTCTTGCGCTTGTCCTGGAAGATCTTGCGCCGCGCCACGTCCTTGGCATTGAGCACGCAACGCTTGGCCGGGCCATGCATGTGCTCCACCAGATCGCCGTGCAGGGTGCCGGCCAGCAGGGCGTCCTGCTGTTCGACAAAGGCCCGGGCGGCGGCGTTGGTCAGGTGCTCAATGGCCTTGCCCCGCAGGATCGCCAGGCGGCGCCGGCGCGAATCCCCCGGGCCCAGCTGGCGATAGGTTTCCGGCAGGTCGTCGCCCACCAGCCCCAACAGCAGGGACTCGACTTCGGCGTACTCCAAAAGGTCCATCTCCAGGCCGTCTTCCAGGTCGATCAGGGCGTAGCAGATGTCGTCCGCCGCTTCCATCAGATACACCAGCGGATGCCGGGCCCAGCGCTGTTCCTCCAACTGCGGCAGGCCCAGCTTGTGGGCGATCTGTTCCAGCAGCGGCAATTCGCTCTGGTAGCAGCCGAACTTGTGCTTCTTGTAGCCCAGGGAATCGGCGTGGCGCGCGGTCCAGGGGTACTTGAGGTAGGTGCCGAGGGTGGCGTAGGTCAGCCGGGTGCCGCCATCGAACTGGTGATATTCAAGCTGGGTCAGGACCCGGAAACCCTGGGCATTGCCTTCGAAATTGAGGAAGTCCTGGCGTTCGGCCTCGCTCATCGCGTCCAGCCAGCCACGCCCGGCGGCCTGCTGGAACCAGTGGCGGATGGCGTCTTCGCCAGAATGGCCGAAGGGCGGGTTGCCGATGTCGTGAGCCAGGCAGGCCGACTGCACGATCATCCCCAGGTCGCTGGGGTCGCACCAGTCGGGCAGGGCGCCGCGCAGGGTCTCGCCGACGCGCATGCCCAGGGAGCGACCGACGCAACTGACTTCCAGGGAGTGGGTCAGGCGAGTGTGGATATGGTCGTTGCTGGACACCGGGTGCACCTGGGTCTTGCGCCCCAGGCGGCGGAAGGCGCCGGAGAAGATGATGCGGTCATGGTCTTTATGGAAAGGGCTACGGCCGAGTTCTTCCGGGCTGTGCACTGGCTTTCCGAGGCGTTCGCGGTTGAGCAGGGTCTGCCAATCCAAGGCGCGGTCTCTCCGAAAAAAAACTGAAGGGCAGAGCTTCCGGGTTCCCGAGCGCGGCCGCAAGAGGCGCATGGTCTGCGCTGGTGCATCTATAGGGCCGACGCCTTCGCTGGCAAGCCAGCTCCTACGCGGAAATGGCGTGGCCTGCGCCCCACCTGTAGGAGCCGGCTTGCCGGCGAAAGGGCCCGCAGCCCGTGCACCCATCGTGTCGCCGCGCTCGCTGCGCTCGCCGGCAAACGGGACGGGGCTACAGGCCGGCGGCGTCGATATCGATCAGCAGCAGGCGCTGGCCGTTGTCGAAGAACTGGCCGGCAGTCAGGCAGTACTGGTTGCTGGTGGCGTCGCGGTAGGTGTTGGACAGGGTCAGGCGGCGCTCCTCCCAGCCTTCGGCCAGCAGGTGATAGAAGTACGGGCGCCAGGACCAGTTGTGGCCCACATAGCTGCTGTCGGCCTGCCAGCGGTTATGGCGCCATTCCAGATTGGGCGTCAGTTGGGTGCCGTGGCGGTCGCACTGGTAGAAACGCAGCAGCCAGGGAAAGGCCTCCACGGCGGGCAGTTGGCTGATGGGAGCCTGAGCCTGGGCCCAGGCCTGCAACAGGTTCATCAGCTCTGCCAGTTGCAGGCGCATGCGCATCAGGCGGTTGCGTTCGGCCAGCTTGTGCCGCACATAGCGCTCGCGCAGGCGGGCGAAGGGCTGGACGAAGGCATCGCTGGCGAACAGCTGTTCCTCGGCCCGGGCAAACAGGAAGCCCTGTACGTAACGCGAGCCGCACTCCAGGGCGAAATCCAGTTCGGCCTCGGTTTCCACCCCTTCGGCGATGATCCAGCAGCCGGTTTTTTCCGCCATCTGTGCCAGTGCCTTGACCACATCGCTGCTGGGCCCGCCCCGGGCTGCGGCCTGGAACAGGCGCATGTCGAGCTTGAGGATGTCCGGTTGCAGCGCCAGCACCCGGTCCAGTTGCGAGTAGCCGGCGCCGAAATCGTCGATGGCGATTCGCGCCCCCGCCTGGCGATAGCGCGCCACCACCTCGGTCAGGCGCTGGCTGTTGCCCCCCAGCTCGGTGATCTCGAAGACGATGCGCCGCGGATCGACCTCGTTTTGCTGCAACTGCTTGAGGCTGGGCAGCGGCTGTCCTGGCCGCAATCGACTGATCCAGCGTGGGGAAATGTTCAGGCTCAGGAACCAGTCCGCCGGGGCTTCGTGCAGGCGGCGCAAGGCATCGTCGCGGACCAGGCGATCAAGACGCCGCAAGGCGCTGGAAGGGGTGCGGGGATCGGCGAACAGCGGCCCCACCGACGCCAGTTGCCCATTGCCCTGGCGCAGGCGGCCCAGAGCTTCGACTCCGGCAATGCGCCCGGTAGCGGTATCGATGAATGGCTGGAAGCAGGCGAGCGGTTGCCCGTCGATCACAGGGCCTCCTTATAGAGTCTTGTTGGTAGGGGGGCTGTGGCTGTCGGGTAGACAGACAGGCGTCCAGGCTGGGTGAACATTGCCGCGTTCAGCAATACGGCGTTTTCACCCACCCTGGGTCGACCCCTTGGTAAAGGGGCCGATCCGGGTTGCTTAGCAAGAATGCAGCCAGATCAGCCATTGCCTGTTGCAGGCGCTTGCCGATGCTCGCTCAGGGTTTGCGCGAGGCGCCTTGCAGCGCCAGTCTGATCAGTGGCAACAGGCTGGTGCCCAGGCGTATCAGGCGGGTGAGGCTGCTGGTGCCGCCGCTCTTGGCACCCTTGCCGGTGATGAACCCCAGCAGGGTCACCGCCGCCACGCCCCAGAGTGGGGCGTGCTTGATGCCAAAGCCTTCCTGCCAGCTTTGCCCAAGGCCGCGAACCCGTTGCAGGGGTTGCAGCAATTGCTGGGACTCGTGACGGATTTCCTGGCGGTGCATTTCCATGCGCAGGCGGATCAGTACCTTGCGCATTTCCCGGCGTGAGGTGTTCTGCGGAATGTCCGGCAACTTCATGGCAGCAGGCGCTCCCGATCATTGGCCAGCTCTTCGAGCGTGGCGTGGAAGGGCGAAGATTCATCAAAGATCGCCGACTTCAGGCGCAGGCCGCAGAACACTGCCGCCAGGGTATAGAACACGCACAGGCCGATGATCCCGGCCAGGCGATAGCTGTCCCACAGCAGGATCAGCACCAGCGCCGACAACCCCACCAGCAACAGCAGGGCAAACACCAGGGCCAGGCCGGCGAACAGCAGCAGGCTGACGGTGCGGGCTTTCTGTTCCTGTAACTCGATGCCGAACAGTTCGACGTGGCTGTGCAACAGGCCCAGGACAGCGGCCCCCAGGCGCCGCGAGGACGCGCTTGGACCGCTGCCGGACGAAGTGGATTCGCCGATAGCCATATCAGCGCCGCGTCGCCAGCAGGCCGATGAGAAAGCCGACGCCGGCAGCAATCCCGACGGACTGCCAAGGGTTGCTCTGTACATAGTCTTCAGCAGCCGTGACTGCAGCCTGGCCACGCTGGCGCAGGGAGTCCTCGGTCAGTTGCAGGGTTTCCCGGGCCTTGAGCAGGCTGTCGTGGATCTGCTCGCGCAGTTCATCGGCCTGGTCGCCGGCCAGGGTCGCGGTGTGTTCCAGCAGACGCTCCGTGTCACTGACCAGTGCCTGAAAATCCGCCATCAGTACTTCTTGAGCCGTCTTCGCCGTTTTGCTGGCCATGGTTGTTTCTCCGTTGATTGCGTGTGTGAGCTATGAGTGTGAGCCCCGAGTGAAGGTTCACTGTAATTGTCTGGTACAGCTTTTGCTTTGTCCTGGTGCGCAAGGCGTGAGGCTTGCGCCGAAAACGAGCAAGGGTGGCGCTGCAGCCCGCGTAAACCCTGGCCAAAAAAATCACAACCTCAGGTCAATCTCCTTCCCGTGGTTTCGCGTGCGGCCCCTGGCGCGCCAAAACGGTTCACCGATTACGCGTGATGGCGTGTCCCGGAGCCAATTTGGTGCAAGGCCGGCCGTGAAGCCGGGGAGATGATGGCCGATTTCGGATCTGCCTACTCCATGGAAAATCTGCAAAGCGCTGTGGACACCCTGGTCCACGGTTCCAACACCCTGTTCATTCTGATCGGGGCGGTCATGGTCCTGGCCATGCACGCCGGTTTTGCCTTCCTCGAAGTGGGCACGGTCCGGCAGAAGAACCAGGTCAATGCCCTGTCGAAAATCCTCAGCGACTTCGCCGTCTCGACCCTGGCCTATTTCTTTATAGGCTATTGGATCTCCTACGGCGTGAGCTTCCTGCAACCGGCGGCGGTGATCAGTGCCGACCACGGCTATGGCCTGGTGAAGTTCTTTTTCCTGCTGACCTTCGCCGCAGCGATTCCGGCGATTATCTCCGGCGGCATCGCCGAGCGTGCGCGTTTTGTCCCGCAATTGTGCGCCACGGTGCTGATCGTGGCGTTCGTCTATCCATTCTTCGAGGGGCTGGTGTGGAACGGCAACTTCGGGGTGCAAGCCTGGTTGCAGCAGCGTTTTGGCGCCGTCTTCCATGATTTTGCCGGGTCGGTGGTGGTGCATGCCATGGGCGGCTGGCTGGCGCTGGCGGCGGTGCTGTTGCTGGGGCCGCGCAACGGCCGTTACCGCGACGGCAAGCTGGTGGCGTTCGCGCCGTCGAGCATTCCCTTCCTGGCGTTGGGTTCGTGGATCCTGATTGTCGGCTGGTTCGGCTTCAACGTGATGAGCGCCCAGACCCTGCAAGGGGTGAGCGGGCTGGTGGCGGTGAACTCGCTGATGGCCATGGTCGGCGGCACCGTGGCGGCGTTGATCGTCGGACGCAACGACCCGGGCTTCCTGCACAACGGGCCACTGGCCGGGTTGGTGGCGATCTGCGCCGGCTCCGACCTGATGCATCCGGTGGGCGCCTTGGTCACCGGGGCGATGGCCGGGGCCTTGTTCGTCTGGTGCTTCATGGCCGCCCAGAGCCGCTGGAAGATCGACGATGTGCTCGGAGTCTGGCCGCTGCATGGCCTGTGCGGTGTGTGGGGCGGGATTGCCTGCGGGATCTTCGGCCAGAGTGCATTGGGTGGGTTGGGCGGTGTCAGCCTGGCCAGCCAGTTGATTGGCACCGGCCTTGGGGTACTGGTGGCGCTGCTGGGCGGATTCGCCGTGTATGGCGTGATCAAGGCCGTCTGCGGGCTGCGCCTGACCCAGGAGCAGGAGTATTACGGCGCCGACCTGTCGCTGCACAAGATCGGTGCGGTGAGTCAGGACTGAGGGGCCACCGGCCCAGGCAGCGAACTGCTCAGGGCCGGGGCGGGACGGCCTCAACCGCCCTGCAGGCGTGCTTCGCAGGCCTCGATCGCGGCCTGGGAGCCGGACACCAGTATCCGGTCTCCGGCTCGCAGGCGCGGGGCCGGATTGAGCGGCAGTTCGCTGCCATTGCGTTGCACGCCTTGCACATCCACGCCCAGTGCTTCCAGTCCCAGCTCTTGCAGCAGTCGGTTGCAGGCGTGGGCGTCGGCGTCGAGGTTGACCGCGTGCATTTGCACCGCGGGTGGCTCGTGATTGTCCTGGGTGCTGCTTTGCGCCCCATGGTAGAAGCCGTGCAGCAGGCGATAGCGGCTGTGACGCACCTCGTCCACGGTGCGTTGTACCCGTTGCTCCGGCAGGCCGAGCATGATCAGGGCGTGGGAAGCCAGCATCAGGCTCGACTCCAGCAGTTCGGGCACCACTTCGTTGGCACCGGCGGCCTTGAGTTCGGCCAGCTGGCTGTCGTCCCGGGTCCGCACCAGGATCGGCACGTTGCGATCCAGGCGCCGCGCGGCCTTGAGCACCGTCAGGGCAATGTCGGTCTTGTCCACGGCAATCACCAGCAGGCGGGCCCGCTCCAGGCCCACGGCGGCCAGCAGGTCGCCACGGCGGCAATCGCCGTAATGCACGCAGCTCTCTGCCGCCGAGGCCTCCTGGACCCGCACCGGATCATCGTCCAGGGCGATGAATCGCAGTTGCTCGTGACGCAGGAAGCGGCCGATGGACTGGCCGACCCGGCCATAGCCGCAGATCACCACATGGCCCTGCAGTTCGGCGTTCTGCGCGCTGATTTCCTCCAATTGCGCGGTTTGGTTGGGCTTGCGGTGCAGACGCGCGGTGATCACCGGCGCGGCGCGCAGCAACAGTGGGGTCAGCAGCATGGAGCTGAAGGTGGCGGCCAGCAGCAGGCCACTCAAGTGCGACGGGATCATCTGGGTCAGTTGCATCTGCGCCATCAGGGCGAAGCAGAGCTCGCCGCCCTGGGCCAGGGCCAGGCCGCTGCGCCAGGCCGTCTCGCCGTCGCTGCCGCGCAGCTTGAGCAGGATCGCCACCACGCTGCCCTTGATCAGTAGCAGGGCCAGGGTCAGGCCGAGGATCAACAGGCTGTGGTCGATGAACAGTTGCAGGTCGATGAGCATGCCGATGCTGACGAAGAACAGCCCCAGGAGAATGTCGCGGAACGGACGGATATCGGCTTCGATCTGGTGCCGGTAGTGGCTTTCTCCCAGCAGCATGCCGGCAAGGAAGGCCCCCAGGGCCGGCGACAGGCCCAGCAAGTGGGTGAGCCAGGCGGTCAGCAGCACAATCACCAGGGCCAGCAATACGAACAGCTCGGCAGAGTGGGAGGCGGCGACTTCGTGGAACAGCCGGGGCAGCAGCCAGCGGCTGGCCAGCAGCAGGCCGAAGAACAGCACCAGGGTCTTGCCCAGGGTGACAGGCAGGGCCCAGTACCAGGCCTGGTCGCTGTGGCCGGCGAAGACCGGCACCAGGGTCAGCAACAGCACTGCCACCACGTCCTGGAACAGCAGCACGCCGATGGCATTCTGTCCGTGGCTGCTGAAGATCTCGCCGAGGCTGGTCAGCTCCTTGCTGACGATGGCTGTGGACGACAGGGCCAGGCCGGTGCCGAGCATCAGCGCCGAGGTCAGGGGCATGCCGAACAAGGCCAGGAGCACGCCGAGGATCAGGCCACTGCACAGCACTTGCAGGCTGCCCAGGCCAAACACCACGCGGCGCAGGGCGAGCATCTTCGACAGGGAGAATTCCAGGCCCAGGGAAAACAGCAGGAAGACCACCCCCAGTTCCGCCAGGTCCGGCAGGTCCTCGCTGTCATTGACCCAGTCCAGGGCGGTGGGCCCGACCATCAGCCCCACCGACAGATAGCCCAGGACCGGTGGCAGGCTCAGGCGCCGGAACAGCGCAATGACCACCAGTGATGAAGCGAGAATGATCAGCAGATTGGCAAACAACGGGCATCTCCGGACAAGGGGGCGGGCAGGGCAAAGCCTAGAGGCAAAAAGGCCGCGAGGATCGCCCGGTTGGCGGTAAATAATTCTGACTCATGTCATTTTTTGTTGAGAATTTCGCATATTCGCGAGCCTTGGCCAGGCTCAGAAGGTGTCTATCGAGGTGCTGTACGCCTGTCGGAGCATTCTCTGCGCAGGGCCGCAGAGGGGCATGGGGCCTCGGCATATCTGGACAGAGGCGGGTCGACGGCTTTCGCGCTCGGGCCTAAAATAAGCACCCGTTCTTCACACGGTTGCCCTGTCATGCCCCCTGAATGCCAATTGTTCGGCACCCTTGGTTGCCACCTGTGCGAACTGGCCGAGGCCGAGTTGATGCCGCTAGTGGAGCACGGCTTGATGGTCGAGCTGGTGGACATCGCCGAGAGTCAGGAACTGTTCGAAAGCTATGGCCTGCGTATCCCGGTGTTGCGCCGGGTGGACAATGGCGCCGAGCTCGGCTGGCCTTTCGACGCCGAGCAGGTGGTGGCGTTCCTGCGCTGACACTTGGCTTGCAACATCCGAGCTTCCGCCTGTCGCCCATGGTCGGAATTCATTGGCGAGATCTGTCGATTGGTTTACTGTATGCATATACAGCTATCGAGGAGTCTCGCCATGTCTCTCACTTTCCTGACCGGTACCGAACGCTCACAGCCGTTGCCAACCTGTTTTCTGGAACTGGGTGACAGCGGCTGCGCTGCCGTTGCCAATGAGCCCACCGGTAGCGGCTTTTCCCTGGATCGGACCCTGGGTCTGGGGTCTCCCCAGATCCACGGCCTGTTGGTGGACGACGACAACCTGCTGGGGTTCGGCATCTACCCCGGGGACCGGCTGATCGTCGATCGCTCAGCCAATCCGGTGGTGGATCAGTACCTGGTGGTACGTCCCCAAGGCGCCCATGAATACTCGCTGCGCCTGCTGGCTCCCGATCCTCGTGGCGGTCTTTTGCTCAAGGCGGCGCGCCCTTCAATCCCTTCCCTGGTGCTGGATGACCTGGGCTCGATCGAGATCTGGGGCGTGGTGTTGTGGGTGGTCAGTTATGTGGGACGCAAGCAGCCCTGATGGATATGGCGGACGCTTCAAACGGTTAAAGGAATAAATGATGGTCAATGTCGAACAACTGAAAAACAGCGTGAACAGCATGTCCACCGATGTGCTCCGTGAGGCGGTGCTTGAGTTACGCCTGGATGGTTTGGTCACCGAGGGCAAGACACCCTTCAACAAGCTGCACTTCAATACCTGCTTTGCCGAGATCGAAGCCCTGTTCCAGCGAGCGGGTTACCACCGGCAGCTGGATGTGGTGGGTTATCAGGGGCTGCTCTATGCCCTCTATGATCCGGGTCGCTGGGAGGCTGTGGATGTGCTGCGCTGGCTCAAGGAGTTCACCGAGGCAGCGGCCCAGGCCAAGCACTCGTGTGCCTGAGGTCGGGCAAACTGCTTCTAGGTTCCTGAGGGGCGCTGTTGGATAATGCCGCCTTGCATTGATCTTTCGAGCTTTTGTATGTCCACCGCGAGCTTTTCCGCTGCACAGCATCAGGCCAGTACCTTGTATCTGCCTCCTGGCTCCTGGCCGACGGTGCTGGATTGCCTGTGTGATCACTTCAAGGCCATCAGTCGTGAACAATGGCTGGATCGTATCGCTCGCGGCCGAGTGCTGGACGGGCAGGGCCAGCCCATCAGTCTGGACCTGGCCTATCGCGAAGGCTTGCGGATTCATTATTTTCGTGAGGTGCCGGATGAGAAGGTGATCCCGGTGCAGGAGACCATCCTCTATGCCGACGAGCATCTGGTGGTGGCGGACAAACCGCATTTTCTGCCGGTCACCCCTGCGGGCGAGTACGTCGAGCAGACTTTGCTGCGTCGCCTTATCCGCCGCCTGGACAACCCGAATCTGGTGCCCCTGCATCGCATTGACCGGCATACGGCAGGGCTGGTGCTGTTTTCTGCCAATCCCGGCAGCCGCTCGGCCTATCAAGCGTTGTTCCCTACCCGGCAGATCGAGAAACGCTATGAAGCCATTGCCGGTGCCTTGCCACACCTGAATTTTCCCCTGGTGCACAAAAGCCGATTGGTGGACGGGGAGCCCTTCTTCCGCATGCAGGAAGGCGAGGGGGCGAGCAATACCGAAACCGCCATCGACGTCAGGGAAAGGCACGGCGATCTGTGGCGCTATGCCTTGTACCCGGTGACAGGCAAGAAGCATCAGTTGCGGGTACACATGAGTGCCCTTGGAGCGGCAATCTGCAATGACCCGTTCTACCCCGAGGTGCTCAAGGACGCCGAGGATGACTATGACAATCCACTGAAGCTGCTGGCTCAGGGCCTGCGCTTCATCGATCCGCTGACTGGGCAGGAGCGCGAGTTCGAAAGCCGTATCAGCCTGCAGTGGTGAAAAACCGTCTCGCAGAAACAATAAAACCCGCAACAGGCGGGTTTTATTACATCAGAGCAACCACCGTCGGACTTACAGCTCCTTGACGGTACGAACCTGATCCTTGTTGATGCGAGTCTGTTTGCCGTCCAGCTGTTCAAACTCGTAGAAGCCGGAATCCTTGTCGTATTCAGGGGTATCGACGGCCTGGATTTCGCGACCGTCATTCAGGGTGATCACTGTCGGCGAAGCGCAACCGGCGAGAGTGGCCAGGCCCAGTGCGAGCATGAGAGTGGCGAGGGTCCGTTGAGTCATTGTGTGTCTCCGAAATGAGTACTTTTGAGTGCTGGTCTTCAGACGTATACAACGTCTGCAAGTTCCTTGGCCAGGGACATTCTGTCACGTTGCCGGGCGGATCGCAGGCGTTGGCGGCTGCAGCTTAGCTCACAGCGCCTGTTTGTCCGCGGTCTGGCTTTCTCGACGGCTGGACTGCTTGTGCTGGCAGTCCGGGGCAAGGTGAAGGCCGGCCCCGCAGCGGCGCCGGATCAAAACGCTGTGATATAACACCGGGCTGTGTCTCCTACCTCTGGATCGAGCCTATGAAAGCCAAGGCTGATGTACCTTTTTCTCCCCTGAATATTGCGGTGCTGACCGTCAGTGACACCCGCACCCTGGAAACCGATACCTCCGGCCAGGTCTTCGTCGAGCGCCTGGGCGCCGCGGGCCATCGTCTGGCAGCGCGGGTGTTGCTCAAGGACGATCTGTACAAGATCCGCGCCCAGGTCGCTACCTGGATCGCCGATGACGTGGTGCAGGTGGTGTTGATCACCGGCGGCACCGGTTTTACTGGTCGTGACAGTACTCCGGAAGCTGTGGCCTGCCTGCTGGACAAGCAGGTCGATGGTTTTGGCGAGCTGTTCCGGCAGATATCGGTGGCGGATATAGGTACTTCCACTGTGCAGTCCCGTGCCTTGGCCGGGCTGGCCAATGGCACCCTGGTGTGCTGCCTGCCGGGTTCCACCAATGCGGTACGTACCGGCTGGGACGCAATACTGGCCGAGCAGTTGGATTCGCGGCATCGGCCGTGCAACTTCGTCCCTCACCTGAAACAGGCGGCACCTTGTGAATCCCGTGGGTAAGCCGGGCAAACAGGGGGTCTTGATGCCGGTGGAGCAGGCATTGGCGCGCCTGTTGGCCATGGCCGAGGCAGCGCCCATTGTCGAGCGTGAACGGCTGCCATTGGCAGCCACTGAAGGCCGCGTCCTGGCTGAGGCGCTGGTATCCAGCCTGGATCTGCCGCCTTGGCCCAACAGCGCCATGGATGGATACGCCTTGCGCGTGGAGGACTGGAAGGGCGAGCCCTTGCCGATCAGCCAGCGGATTTTCGCCGGGCAGTCCCCCGAGCCCTTGCAGCCGGGAACCTGTGCGCGGATCTTCACTGGCGCTCCGGTGCCGGCGGGGGCGGATTGCGTCGAGATGCAGGAAAACACCCAGGTTCAGGATGATCAGCGCGTACGTTTTACCGAGCCCTTGAAGGCCGGCCAGAACATCCGTCCCCAGGGCCAGGAAACCACCATAGGCGAGCAGGTCTTGGCTGCCGGTACGCGCTTGGGGCCCATCGAGCAGGGCCTGGCAGCGTCCTTGGGATGTGCCGAGCTTGAGGTGCTGCGTCGAGTCCGTGTGGCGGTGTTGTCCACCGGCGACGAACTGGTGGAGCCTGGTCGGCCTCTTGGTCCGGGGCAGATCTACAACAGCAATCGAGTGCTGCTGTGCAGTTGGTTGAAGCGCCTGGGTTGTGAGGTGCTGGATGCGGGAATCCTTCCCGACGATCTTCCCGCGACCCGTCAGCGCCTGGCGGAGCTGGGGGATGTGGACCTGATTCTTTCCACCGGTGGTGTCTCGGTGGGGGAGGCGGACTTTCTCGGCATCGCCCTGCGGGAGGCCGGTGAACTGGCCCTGTGGAAACTGGCGATCAAGCCTGGCAAACCCCTGACCTTCGGACATTTTCGTGGGGTACCGGTGATTGGCCTGCCGGGCAATCCGGCATCGACCCTGGTGACTTTCGCCCTGCTGGCGCGGCCTTATCTACTGCGGCGCCAGGGCGTGCAGCAGGTGCAACCATTGAGCTTCCAGGTGCCGGCAGGCTTTGTCTGGCCCCGGCCCGGCAATCGTCGCGAATACTTGCGCGGCCGCCTGGAGAATGGGCGAGCGATCATCTATCGCAATCAGAGCTCTGGCGTACTGCGCAGCGCTGCCTGGGCGGAAGGTCTGGTAGAGGTGCTGGAAGGTCGGACCCTGGAGGAAGGTGACGTGGTCAATTTCATTCCTTTGAGTGAAGTGCTGGAGTGAAGTGCTGGATTGATCGGCCACGGGCCCGGTTCGGCGCCGGGTCCGTGCCTTGCTTCAGCGCAGCAGCAATAACAGCAGCAGTCCGAAACGGCTGTGGAAACCCCAGGTCACCAGCCCTGCCATTATCGAGGCCGCAAATGTCAACCAGGCCAGGCGCTTGATTATCGATAGCGGCCTGGAATGAGGCGGATGTGCTTCGGACGAGAGTGGCAGATCGAACTCCCGAAGTGGAGGAGCCGCCAGCCAGGAGCTGTCGTTGATGCGATTGAGCGTTGAATGCCCTTGTGGATAAAACCCCTTGTCGTTCATGACGGTGCACTTCCTTGTATGAGGCGTCAGCGCCTGGCATGCACAGTCACTGATTGGCTCCGCAGGGTCAATTCAGGCAAATCTCATTCTTCGGTCAGAAAATTCACTTTGAGTCCTACGTCTCTTTTCAGGCGCCTGCACTGAGGCTGCCCGCCCCGTGGGCCTGGGTTTATTTATCGGGCGAGTTGCCTGAAGAGCAGCGTCGTCATTGCCGTTGTGGCAAATTCACGGGGCCAATACTGTTTCAGGTGCTACCGGGGGCGGCGGGAGCTCGGCCATAAATGTCGTTGAAGCGCACGATGTCGTCTTCGCCCAGGTACTCCCCGCTTTGCACTTCGATTATTACCAGGTCGATCACCCCGGGATTGCTCAGTCGATGAGGGCGACCGGGCTTGATAAAGGTCGACTCATTGGTGTCGAGCAGAAACTCGTCTTCTCCGTTGGTCACCCGGGCCATGCCGCTGACCACGATCCAGTGCTCACTGCGGTGGTGGTGCCTTTGCAGCGACAGCGAGGCGCCGGGTTTGACCTCGATACGCTTGATCTTGAAGCGCGGTCCTTCCTCAAGCACGGTATAGGTGCCCCAGGGGCGGTTCACGGTGCGGTGCAGGCGGTAGGCGTCGTGGCCCAGGCGCTTGAGCTCCTGGGCGATCAGTTTGACCTCCTGGCTGCGCTTGCCGTCGGCGATCAGCAGGGCGTCCGGGGTGTCGATGATGATCAGGTTGTCCAGGCCGATACCGCCCACCAGGCGCTGGCGTGAATCGATGTAGCAGTTGCGGACATCATGCAGCACGGTCTCGCCGTTGCATTGGTTGCCGTGTACGTCCGCCGGGCTCAGCTCGCGGACTGCCTGCCAGGAGCCGATATCGCTCCAGCCGAGCTGGCAGGGCACCACGGCGACCTCCTTCGAGCGCTCCATCACCGCGTAGTCGATGGAGATGTCCGGCGCCAGGGCGAAGCTGTCGCGGTCCAGCTCCACTTGTACTTCGCGTTGGCCTTGCCTGTGGTGGCTCTGTTCCAGGCAGCGCTCGACGGCAGTGACCACCTGCGGCGCGAATTTGCGCAACTCACGGAGGATCACATCAGCGCGCATGCAGAACATGCCGGCGTTCCAGAGGTGCTGGCCGCCGTCGACGTAACACTGGGCAGTGGCAGCATCGGGCTTTTCGACGAAACGGCTGACCTGGAAGCTTTCACCGTGCAAGCCCAGGCCTTTCTCGATATAGCCGAAACCGGTTTCGGCATAGCTCGGCTCGATACCGAAGGTCACCAGCCAGCCTTGCTCGGCCAACTGCCGGGCGCGCGCCACCGCGGCGGCGAATGCCTGGAGGTCACTGATCAGATGGTCGGCGGGCAGCACCAGCAGTTGTGCGTCAGCGCCGTAGTGCTGGTTGACGTGCAGCGCGGCGGCGGCAATGGCCGGCGCGGTATTGCGGCCGAAGGGTTCGAGGATGAAATCCAGCTCAAGCTGAGTCTTGTTCAGCGGGCGGTAGTCATCCAGGGTTCGAAAGAGCACTTCACGGTTGGTCACCGTCAGCAACCGGCCGACGTCTTTCAGGGCCGTGGCGCGCACGAAGGTCTTCTGCAGCAGGCTCTCGCCGTCCGGCAGGCGCATGAAGGGTTTGGGCATCGCCTCGCGGGACACCGGCCACAGGCGGGTGCCGGCGCCGCCAGCAATGATGCAGGGAATGAGCGGGCTCATTTAGAAGGCCTCGTGGATCATGATGACGGACGCAATGGTGCGGAACAGGATGTGCAGTTCAAGACAGGCTGACCAATTTTCGATGTATTCCAGGTCGAATTCGACACGTTTTTCGATTTTTTCCAGGGTATGAGGCTCGTCACGGTAGTTATTGACCGGCGCCAGCCCGGCAGCGGCAGATTGCACAGGATCAGTTGCAAGCGCAGCCGGTTGTCGAAGAGCGACTCGGCGTACTAGCTATGGAAGATTTTCCTCGTTGGCAGGCTAATCTGGGTCATCAGTGGGAGGTACGGCCAGGCTGGCTTGGGCAAAAAAAATAATCGAAGGGACAGACTTATTTCGCTGTGCCCGAGGTCAACATCCCTCAAGGAACCCATAACCGGAGTCATGGTTGATGAATGAGCGCAAGGCACTGTTGATACTGCACGGCAAGCAGGCCCTCAACGATGAGGTGCGCGCTGCGGTTGAGGCCAAGCGTGCTGCCGGCTGGGAGGTTTCGGTGCGTCTGACCTGGGAGGCGGGAGATGCCCAGCGTCTGGTGAGCGAGGCGCTGGACGCCGGGCATACCCGGCTGATTGCCGGAGGCGGCGACGGTACGCTGCGCGATATCGCCGAGGCCCTGGCCAACGCGTCGACCCAGGCCAGTCTGGCGCTGCTGCCATTGGGCACGGCCAATGACTTTGCCCGGGCTGCCGGTGTTCCCCTTGACCCGGCGGCGGCCCTGGAGCTGCTGGACGTCCCGGCCCGGACGATCGACCTGGGGGAGGTTGGCGGGCAGATTTTCCTCAATATGGCCACCGGCGGCTTTGGTAGCCAGGTCACTGCCAACACCTCTGAAGACTTGAAGAAAGTCCTTGGCGGTGCCGCTTATCTGTTCACCGGGCTGTCGCGCTTTGCCGAGTTGAGTGCGGCTTATGGCGAGTTGCAGGGGCCGGATTTCCATTGGCGTGGTGAATTGCTGGCCCTGGGCATCGGCAACGGTCGGCAGGCGGGAGGCGGGCACGAGCTTTGCCCGGGAGCCATGGCCGACGACGGCTTGCTGGATATCAGCATTCTGCCGGCGCCTCAGGAGCTGGTGGGCACTCTGAAGAGTCTGCTGGCCGGTGGCCTGGGGATCGACAATATGTTTGTCCGCGCGCGTCTGCCCTGGGTTGAGATCAAGGCCTCAAGAGGCCTGGACATCAATCTTGATGGCGAACCGCTGCAGGGCGACACTTTGCGGTTTACCGCCCGTCCTGCGGCTTTACAGGTGCATTTGCCGGCGGATTCGCCGTTGCTCGGCGCCGCTCGCTGAGTCAGTCGTCGAGGCTGATGATGCGCTCGCGCACGGCGAACAGCACCAGCCCGGCGACGTCGAAGATCTGCAGGCGTTTCATGATCTGCGAGCGATGGGTTTCCACGGTCTTGATGCTCAAACCCAGGCCCAGAGCTATCTCCCGGGTGGACTTGCCCCGCACGATCAGCCGCAGTATTTCCAGCTGGCGAGCCGTCAGGTTGTGGTTTTCCGCAGGCTGGGGCTGGTGCTTCTGGGCTCGGGTCAGCGCCTGGTTGATCACGGTGTGAGCAATGGCCGGACTCAGGTAGCGTTCGTTGTTGCGCAACGCTTCCAGGGCGTGTTCGAGTTCGGTGGCGGTGGTGTCCTTGAGCAAATAGCCGTGGGCGCCGGATTCCAGGGCCTGCATGATCAGGGAGGGATCGGTATGCATCGATAGAATCAGGACTTTGCTCTGGGGCCGCATTGCCTTGAGCCGGCGCAGGGCGTCCAGGCCACCGATGCGTTTCATCGACAGGTCCAGCAGGACGATGTCCGGATGCAGTTTCTCGACCATTTCCAGCAGTTGCGCGCCATCATCGGCTTCACCGATCACCGCGTATCCGGGAATGTCCATGACCAGGGCACGCACGCCAGCCCTGATAAGCGAGTGGTCATCCACCAAGAGTAAATTACAGGTCAATGTGAAACCTTATTCGTGCTGGCCCGCTCCAGGGTGCGAGGGGCCCAGGGAAAGAGTGCTTCGATCTGGGTGCCTTGGTTGAGCTCGCTGGTGACCTGCAACAGGCCACCCAACTGGCTGATTCGTTCCTGCATCCCGGCCATGCCGCGCTGGCCCAGGGCGCCGGGATCGCTGGCCGGGGCGAACCCCTGGCCATCATCGCTGATGAACAGCGAAAGACCTTCCGGCAGTCGCTGTATTCGTACCAACAGGTTTTTCGCCTGGGCGTGGCGCAGCATGTTGGTGACCGCTTCCTGGGTGATGCGGAACGCTGCGACGGCCATCTCTTCCGGGATTCCCGACAGGCGCTGGCGGCATTCCAGGCTCCAGTGCACCGAGGTGTTTTCCAGGGTCTTGAGCAGGTGGGCGCGCAGGCTGGCCTCCAGTCCCAGGCTGGCCAACTGCCGGGGATTGAGGATTGCGGACACGTCACGCACTTTGGCCAGGGTCTCTTCCAGAGTGGTGCCGAGCACCGCGCAGGAATCCTGCAGGTCGTCCGGCAGGCGACGCTTGAGCCAATCGGTCTGCAGTTTTGCCGCTGTCAGCAACTGGCCGATGTCATCGTGCAGTTCACGGCTGAGGCGGTGTCGCTCATTTTCCTTGACCTCTAGCAGGCGTTCGGCGAGCTCCTGGGGCTGGAAACGGATGGACTTTCGCGAATAGCCGTATTGCACCCAGATACAGGTCAGGGCCGCGATATTGAGCAGCAGCAAGATCAGCGGCAAGGGCCGGTCCAGGCAATAGATCAGTGCGTTGCCCAGGGTCGAGCAGGAACACAGCAACAGGCTGAGCCAGCGCAGATGATCTAGAGAGAGGGGCCAAGAGAAGAGTGACTTGAGGCTGGCGTACATAGCGGATGGAGCCAATGAATGTTCGCTGCGAGAGCCTTGTCAGAAGTGGATGACGAGGCTTGTTTGAGAAACGGTGTTATTTGAATACTGGGTTTCAATCAACGTTGTCTGTTTGTCTTGTACAAGCCGAGTAGTGACTGCCGACATTGGAATCAAAGTGCCATTACTGTGTCCGTTTATGGGCGACATAATACCACCGAAGATACCGTTGGTCGCGTTTATACGCACAGTTATATATGTCCTGAAAGTCAGGAATATGGATCTGCTGCACGTTTGTTCCATTTCCTCCATGGACTTCGGGAGGGTTAATGAAAGCGCGGGATGTGGGCGATGTTGCGGGCCCATACAGGGCTCTGAACAGTAAGTCCCGGGGCTGGCGCTAGTTGGAGTTGTTGAATCGATAATGTCGCTCTTGGGTATGAAATACTCAATAACGACCAGATAGTTGACCCTGAGCCTGAAGTTCTACTGATATTTCGGGTTGGCTATTGTAACTGCGGGTTTTATCTGCCAGCCAGCGGCACAAGTGCAACTTCAATGGGTGCAGGATGGATAAGCGCAGGTACAGTTTTGCGCCACTTGATCGGTCAGTTCGTTGATCAGCAGGGCCTGTTCGCTGTCATCCAGATTGAGTTGGCCGTTGTGCGGGTCGATCAATTCCAGTTGCCAGGCCATCAGGGTCAGGCAGCTTTTCAAGGCGTCGAGGATCGGATCGTTGAGGTCCACTGGATGTGCTGTACGTTTCAACACGCCATGAATGTGCAAGGCGAATTCGGCCAGCGGGCTGATGGAATGGCGTGCTGCCGTCTGGGCCAGGCACAGCAGGCTGGCGAGCAGGCAGTTGATCGCTTCTTCGTCATTCCTGATCAAGTGCAGATGGCTCAGGCAATCTTCCGATTTAGCCAGTAGAGCCTGAGCTTCAAGCAGGAACTCAGGCAGGGGGGGAGCGCACTCATGGCCGTCCTTTAGCATGCTTATCTCCATGACTTCGAGTCCGATGGCGGGATAGGGCCTTGGCTGAACGGTTTTAAGGTATGACGCGTTTTTTGCGTTTGTATATCAGATAAATCTGATTTTTTTTCAGGTGGCGCGAGCGGCTGTGAGAGTGGTTGTTCATC
This sequence comes from Pseudomonas sp. RC4D1, assembly GCF_018390395.1. Classification (NCBI taxonomy): domain Bacteria; kingdom Pseudomonadati; phylum Pseudomonadota; class Gammaproteobacteria; order Pseudomonadales; family Pseudomonadaceae; genus Pseudomonas; species Pseudomonas sp. RC4D1. Next base: position 1,117,490 of record NZ_JAHBAW010000002.1, on the reverse strand, counting down.
GCTTTTGCAAGCAACCCGAATGCCGGCCACAGCAATGCGGCGCACTTGCGCTGGGGCTTGATGGGCGTAGGTGCTGAGGCTTGAAAGGGTGCTGGGCCACCTTTCTGCGATCACAAACAAAAGCCTGACTCCGTTCATGCAATGAGAATGGCGTCACATTAATGGCTATTGGATATTGCGAATATCAGGATGGTCCTGATTGTTGCTAGGGGAAACCCTTAGGCGCGGGAACTTCACGCCGCGAAGAAGGTCGCGCCGTCGGAGAGTCGTGCTGATGAATTGACCGGCTCAGTAAAGCATGATGTTAATGTGACATCAATGGCTTTCATGTGGCAATTTGCATGCGAGTCAAGATCCGGCGGATCCCGCCGATATCTGTCTTTAGTGAATTCATCAGAACAAGCCCAGGAGTCATTAATGGCCGGCATTCTCGACACGGTAGATCAACGCACGCAGCTGGTGGGTGAGAATCGCCTGGAAATCCTCATGTTCCGCCTGGCCGGTCGGCAGCTGTTCGCGATCAACGTCTTCAAGGTCCAGGAAGTCCTGCAACTGCCCAAGCTGACCCTGATGCCGCAGCGCCACCCGTTCGTTTGCGGTGTGGTCAACCTGCGTGGCCAGACCTTGCCGGTCATCGACCTGTCCCAGGCCATCGGCATGCGCCCGCTGGTTCCGGGGCCCAACAGCACCATCATCGTCACCGAGTACAACCGTTCGGTGCAGGCGTTCCTGGTGGGCGGCGTGGACCGCATCGTCAACATGAACTGGGAAGCCATCATGCCGCCGCCCACCAGCGCCGGACGCCAGCATTACCTGACGGCCATCAGCAAGGTTGACGAGCAACTGGTGGAAATCATCGACGTCGAGAAGGTCCTGGCGGAAATCGTGCCCTACAACGCCAAGGTTTCCCGGGACAAGCTGGAAGATCCTGTGCTCGAACGTGCTCGCGGCCGTGAAGTGCTGCTGGTGGATGACTCCAACGTGGCGCTTTCACAACTGCGCGACACCCTCGGCCAGTTGGGGGTGAAGATGCACATCGCCAGCGATGGCCTCAAGGCTCTGAACATGCTCAAGGCCTGGGCCGACACCGGGGTCGACATGACCGACAAGTTGTTGATGGTATTCACCGATGCGGAAATGCCGGAGATGGACGGCTATCGCCTGACTACCGAGATCCGCAACGACCCGCGCCTGCGTGGGCTCTATGTGGTCCTGCACACATCCTTGTCCGGCAGTTTCAACGAATCGATGGTGAAGAAGGTCGGTTGCGACAACTTCCTCTCCAAGTTTCAGCCGGACAAACTGGTGGACGTGGTCCGTCAGCGTTTGATGCTGGATGAAGTCAGCGTCTGATTCATGAGGATGTCCGGCTGCTTTTCCCTTGCACCTTTGTTTCGTCGAGGCGCTGGTATAGGGTGAGGCTTTTTGCCCACACAGGGAGCTGGACATGCGTCTTAGCGCGCTTTATCGATACCCGTTGAAATCCGCAAAGGGCGAAACCCTGCAACAGATCGGCCTGGACAAGCTCGGCCTGGAGGGGGATCGCCGCTGGATGCTGGTGGACGAGGCCAGCGGGCGCTTCCTCACCCAGCGTGCCGTGGGCCGCATGAGCCAGCTCTCGGCGCTGTGCAATGACCAGGGTGGCCTGACCCTCAGCGCTCCCGGGTTTTCCACCCTTGATGTGCCCCTGCCAGCGGCCGATGCCGCACTGCGCGGCGTGACCATCTGGCATGACAGCCTGCGGGTGCCTGATGCCGGTGACGAAGCGGGCGCCTGGGTCAGTGAGTTCATCGGCAAGCCCACCCGCCTGGTGCAGGTGCCCGCGGAACGGGCGCGAAGCACCGCCGCCGGTTATGGCAGGGACGATGATCAAGTGGCCTTCGCCGATGGTTTTCCACTCTTGTTGATTGGCCAGGCGTCCCTGGAGGACCTGGCCGGTCGCGTCGGGCGGCCTCTGGAGATGCTGCGTTTTCGACCCAACCTGGTGATCGAAGGCAGCGAGCCCTTTGCCGAGGACCAGTGGCGGCGCATACGGATTGGCGATGTCGAGTTTCGTGTGGTCAAGCCGTGCTCGCGCTGCATCCTGACCACCATTGACCCACAGACTGGCGAACGCAGCGCCGACCGCGAACCCCTGGCCACTTTGCAGAAATATCGCGCCCAGGCTGACGGGGCGATGTTCGGGCAGAATCTGGTCAACGACGGCAATGGTCGCTTGCAGGTGGGGATGCCAGTGACTGTCCTCGAATAGCGTTTCTTGGCCCCATGAAAAATGCCCGTCTCTTTAGGAGACGGGCATTTTTTTGTCAGCGCGACAGCCGTGACAGGTGAATCAACCGCGGTATTCGCACAGGTAGGCGGTTTCCACAGCGACTTTCAGTTGAAACTTGCTGTTGGCCGGTACGTTGAACTGGCTGCCGGCAGGAAAGGTTTCCCAGTCGGCGCTGTCGGGCAGGCGCACGGTCAGGGCGCCGGACACCACGTGCATGATTTCCCGTTGCGCCGTACCGAACTCGTATTCGCCCGGGGCCATGACGCCAATGGTGGCTGGACCTTCGGCCGTGCCGAAGGCAATCGACTTGACGGTGCCGTCGAAGTACTCGTTGACTTTAAACATGGGCGATTCCTCAAGAAAGGGTCAAAAAGGTCGGCCAGTATGCACAAGGCCTCAAAGGCCGTCACCTGCCGCCATCATGGAAGAATCAGCGGCAATAAGCGCGCTGTATTGCGTGCATCTTCCAGGGCTCGATGCTGCTGGCCGTTGAACTGCATGCCGGCCAGCTGCAAGGCTGCATTCAGGCCCAGGGGGCGCTCCAGACGCCGGGCCTTGGCAAAGCGCTGCTTGAGGTTCATGTGGGGGACGTCATTCAACAGGCTGTGCAGTTGCTGGTTGTGCCACTCCAGTTGCAGTTGCTTGCGGTCATAGTCGCCCCAACTGGCCCAGCCCTCCAGGCGCGACTGATGCTGGCCCAGCCAGCGTTCGAACAGGGTCCAGACTTCGCCCAACGGTGCTGCGCTGTCGATATTGGCCTGGGTGATATGGGTCAGTTCGCGACAGAACGGCGTCAGCCGAGGGCGTCGCAAGGGGCGGACGAAACGCTGGAAATGGTCCTGTTCCCGACCCTGGCGGTTGACCAGGGTGGCTCCGATTTCGATGATTTCCATCTCGCTTACCGGCCAGCCCCCTTCATCCGTCGTGGCTTCCAGATCTATTACCAGCCAGTGGGGCATCGCTAATTCCAGCCTTCAAGCTCCTGATGAGGCTTGAGCGTAGCCAAAGCTGAGGCATCCGCCTAGTGCTCCATTTCCGCGGCGGGGCCGGCTTGTTCCACCTCCAGCAGAATCTGCCGGTTCTTCACCTGGTCCCCGAGGTTGACCTGGACCCGGGTGATCACTCCGTCGATCCCGGCCTTGAGCGGGTGCTCCATCTTCATTGCCTCCAGCACCAGCAGCAGTTGGCCCTTGCTGACACTCATGCCCTCGCTGACCAGTACGTCGACTATGGCCCCGTCCATGGGCGCCTTGAGGGTGCCGGAATCGGTGCTCAGTTGACTCTGTACCGGCGCCTGGGTGCGGTCCTGCAGATGCAGGCTGCCCTGGCGGCTGTTCAGCCAGAGTTCGCCGTCTTGCAACCGATAGGCGTAGTGCCGGCGAATGCCCGCGATCTCCAGCGTGGCCCGAAGGCCATCAGCGGCCATCACCTGAATTGCCCACACGTCATCCCCCTGCTGTACGTGCAACAGGCCTGATGTCGAAGGGCTCAGCTCCAGCGACCATTGACGGTCATCCAGACCGATGCGGTAGCCCAGGGGCACACTGGCGTTATTGCGCCAGGCACTCAGGTTTGAGCGGTGTGCGCTGGCGCTGTGGTGATAGAAGAGCGCAGCGGCGATGGCCAGTTCCTCAAGGCTGGGGCACTGCGGTTGCAGGCTTAGGTCCTCGGCAAAATGTTCGGCGATGAACGCGGTGCTGAACCGACCGCTGGCAAATACCGGGTGCCTGAGCAGACCGGCCAGCAGCCGGCGATTGCTTTCAAGCCCCAGCAGCACAGAGTCTTCGACCCCGCGCAACAGCTTGCGCCGGGCTTCCTCGCGGGTGGCACCGTGGGCGATCAGCTTGCCCAGCATCGGGTCGTAGAAGGGGCTGACCCATTGGCCCTCCTGCAAGCCGTGGTCGGTGCGTATCCCCGGCGCCGGCTGCCAACGCAGGACCTGGCCGGTCTGGGGCAGAAAGTTCTGCGCCGGGTCCTCGGCGTACAGGCGAACTTCGATGGCATGGCCGTTGAGCTGCACCTGCTCCTGGGTCAGGTGCAGGGGCTCGCCGGCAGCGACTTGCAACTGCAGGGCCACCAGATCCAGGCCGGTGACCAATTCCGTGACGGGATGCTCCACCTGCAGACGGGTGTTCATTTCCAGGAAGTAGAACTGACCGCGGGCGTCCAGCAGGAACTCCACAGTGCCGGCACCGACATAGTTCACCGCGCGCCCGGCCTTGAGCGCCGCTTCGCCCATGGCCCGACGCAGTTCCTCGGTCATTACCGGGCAGGGCGCCTCCTCGATGACCTTCTGATGGCGGCGCTGAATCGAGCAGTCCCGTTCACCCAGATAGATCAAGTGACCGTGCTGGTCGCCGAAGACCTGCATTTCCACGTGCCGCGGCTCGATCAGCGCCTGTTCCAGAATCAGCTCGTCGCTGCCGAAGGCATGCAGGGCTTCCGAGCGCGCGGTACGGATCTGCTCCAGCAGATCTTCGTGCTGCTGCACCAGGCGCATGCCGCGTCCGCCACCGCCGGCGCTGGCCTTGATCATCAGCGGATAGCCGATGCGCTGGGCCTCGCGCTGCAAGGTGGCGTCGTCCTGCTCCTCGCCCTGGTAACCCTGGATGCAAGGCACGCCGGCTTCGAGCATGGCGATCTTCGAGCGGCGCTTGCTGCCCATCAGTTCGATGGCGGCGGCACTGGGGCCGATGAAGGTGATACCGGCGGCGGCACAGGCCGCGGCGAACTCGGGGTTTTCCGAGAGGAAGCCGTAGCCCGGATGAATGGCGTCGGCACCGCTGCGCCGGGCAGCGTCGAGGATCGCCTCGCTGTTGAGGTAGGACTGCTGCACCGGGGACGGGCCGATGTGGATGGCTTCGTCGGCCATGTGCACATGCAGGGCCTCGGCGTCGGCGTCGCTGAACACGGCCACGGTGCGGTAGCCCAGGGCCTGGGCGGTGCGCTGGATGCGGCAGGCGATTTCGCCACGGTTGGCGATCAGGATCTTGTTGAAGGTGGGCATACAGGCTCCCGGGAATCGGTGGGGGGCGTTCGCCGGCAAGCCGGCTCCTACAAGGCTCAGCTGGCCCAGGCCGGTTTGCGTTTCTGCACAAAGGCCAGGGTGCCTTCGAGGCCTTCCGCTCCGGTGACAGCCTGGGCGAAGTCTTCGGCGGCCTGATCCAGCAGGGGCCCCAGAGGCTGGTCGACGCTGGCCAGGAGCAGGGCCTTGGTCGCAGCGTTGGCCCCGGGCGCGCAGCGCAGGACCTGCGACAACTGCTGTTCAAGGCGTTCTTCCAGGGCCCGGGGATCAGCCTCGACAAAATGCACCAGGCCCAGGTGCAGGGCCTCGGCGCCGTCGAAGCGGGCGGCGGTCAGGGTCAAGCGTCGGGCCTGGGTCAGGCCGATGCGCTGCACTACGAAAGGGGCGATCTGCGCCGGCAGCAGGCCGAGGCCGGTTTCCGGCATGCCGAACTGCGCACTGTGTTCGGCGATGGCGATATCGCTGACACACGCCAGGCCGAAGCCGCCGCCCAGCACCGCTCCTTGCAGCACGCAGACCAGCACCTGGGGCGTCTGCTGGGCTTCTTCCAGCAGCGCACCGAAGGCCCGGTTCAGTTCACGGTAGGCAGCGCTGCCTCGGGTGCGGGCGCCGGCCATGTCCTTGAGGTCGCCACCGGCACAGAAATGGCCACCGGCGCCGCGCAGGACCAAGGCGCGGATGCTCCGCCGATCTCGCACGGCGGCGAGCACGGTGCGCAGTTCCGCCACCATCTGCAGGCTCATGGCGTTGCGGCTCTCGGGGCGGTTGAGGGTGATGAACAGCACACCATTGCGCGGTTCCAGCAGCAGTGTCTGGCAGGTCGGGAGCGGGCTCATTTCTTTTTCCCCGGCAGGATGCCCATGAGTTTGCAGATGATCCCCAGCATGATCTCGTCGGCGCCGCCGCCAATGGAAACCAGGCGCACATCGCGATAGGCGCGGGCCACCGGGTTGTCCCACATGAAGCCCATGCCGCCCCAGTACTGCAGGCAGCTGTCGCTGACTTCGCGACCCAGGCGCCCGGCCTTGAGCTTGGCCATGGAGGCCAGGCGAGTCACGTCCTGGCCGCGCACATATTGCTCGGTGGCCTGGTAGACCAGGGCCCGCAGGCACTCGATCTCGGTGGACAGTTCGGCCAGGCGGAAGTGGATCACCTGATTGTCGATCAGCGGGTTGCCGAAGGTGCGGCGCTCCTTGCAGTACTCGATGGTGCTGTCGACGCAGTACTCCAGGCCCTTGATCATGTTCGCTGCGCCGAACAGCCGCTCTTCCTGGAACTGCAGCATCTGCATCATGAAACCGGCGCCTTCATGACCGATTCGATTGCGCTGGGGCACCCGCACATCGTCGAAGAACACCTGGGCGGTTTCCGAACTGCGCATGCCGAGCTTGTCCAGATGCGAACTGAGGCTGATGCCCGGGGTGTTCATCGGCACCATGATCAGCGACTTGTTGATGTGCGGCTTGTCGTCCGAGGTATTGGCCAGCAGACAGATGAAGTCGGCGCTGGGGGAGTTGGTGATCCACATCTTGCTGCCGTTGATCACGTAGTCGTCGCCGTCCTTGCGGGCGTGGGTCTTGAGCCCGGCCACATCGGAGCCGGCGCCGACTTCGGAGACGCCGATGCAGCCCACCTGCTCGCCCGTGATGGCCGGGCGCAGAAACTCGTCGCGCAGCTCATCGGAGCCGAAGCGCGCCAGGGCCGGGGTGCACATGTCGGTCTGTACGCCGATGGACATGGGAATGCCGCCGCAATGGATGGTGCCGAACTCTTCGGCGGCGACGATGGAATAGCTGTAGTCCAGGCCCATGCCGCCGAATTTTTCCGGTTTGGAGATGCCCAGCAGTCCCAGCTCGCCGGCCTTGCGGAAAACCTCGTGGATGGGAAAGCGCCCGGCTTTCTCCCATTCCTCCACATGGGGGTTGATTTCGCGGTCGACAAATTGGCGCACCGTGCGCCGTAGCTCTTCGTGTTCCTGGGTGAAGATCATTGTTGTTCTCCTCAAGTGGGGTCAGACCGCGAAATGCCCTATCAAAACCGCGCCACGCCGAAACTGTTGGGCTGCAAGACCCGGGCCTCGGCCTCATGGCAGATGTCCAGCAGGTAGCCCAGCAGCGTGCGGGTATCCCGGGGGTCGATCAGGCCGTCGTCCCACAGGTTGGCGCTGCCGTACAAGGCCGTGGACTGGCTGTCGAGCTTCTGCGCGGTGACCTGCTCCAGCATGTCGAGCATCTTCGGGTCGGCTTCCTGGCCGTTCTTCGCATGCTTGGCCTCGGTGACGATGCGCAGCACCTTGCCGGCCTGGGCGCCGCCCATCACCGCGGTACGGCTGTTGGGCCAGGCGAAGATGAAGCGCGGGTCCAGGCCACGGCCACACATCGCATAGTTGCCGGCGCCGTAGGAACCGCCGACGACGATGGTCAGCTTCGGCACCCGGGCATTGGCCACCGCCTGGATCATCTTCGCCCCATGCTTGATCACCCCTTGCTGCTCAGATTCGGTGCCCACCATGAAGCCGGTGGTGTTGTGGAAAAACAGCAGCGGCGTGCGGCTCTGATCGCAGAGCTGGATAAACTGCGCCGCCTTGCTCGCGCCCTGGGGCGTGATCGGGCCGTTGTTGCCGATAAAACCGCAGGGCCGGCCCTGGATCTGCAGGTGGCCGCACAGGGTCTGGGCATCGAACTCGCCCTTGAATTCCAGGAACTGCGAGCCGTCCGCCAGGCGGGCGATGATTTCCCGGGCGTCATAGGGCTTTTTCGGATCAGAGGGAATCAGTCCGAGCAGTTCGTCGATGGGATACAGCGGCTCGCTCCAGGTTCTGGCGGGCTGCACCGGCAATTGAGCGTTCCACGGCAACAGGCTGACGATCTCGCGGACGATGCGGATGCCGTCGGCGTCGTTCTGCGCCAGGTACTCGGCGGTGCCGGCGACCTGGGCGTGCATCTCAGCGCCGCCCAGTTGTTCATCGGTGGCCACCTCGCCGGTGGCGGCCTTGAGCAGTGGTGGCCCGGCGAGAAACAGCTTGGCCTTGCCGCGTACCACCACCACGTAATCCGAGAGCCCGGGCTGGTAGGCGCCACCGGCGGTGGCCGAGCCGTGGACCACGGTGATCTGTGGCAGGCCCATGGCCGACATTCGCGCCTGATTGGCGAAACTGCGCGCGCCCTCGACGAAGATCTCCGCCGCGTAGTTGAGGTTGGCGCCCCCGCTTTCCGCCAGGGTTACCACCGGCAGCTTGTTCTCCATGGCGATCTGTTGCAGGCGCAGGGACTTCTTCAGGCCGCTGGGGGAAATGGTCCCGCCCTTGATCGCGCTGTTGTTGGCCACCACCAGCATGCGCACCCCGCACACATAGCCGATGCCGGCGATCAGGCCGCCGCCGGCCTGGCTGCCGTCCTTGTCATCGTGCAGCTTGTAGCCGGCGAGGCTGGCCAGTTCAAGAAAGGGCGCGCCGGGGTCCAGCAGCAGGTTGAGGCGTTCCCGGGGCAGCAGCTGGCCGCGCTGGTCGAATTTGGCCTTGGCCTCGGCCGCCTTGTTCAGCAGGTTTTGCTGCAGGGCCTGCAATTGTTGCAGGCCCGCCAGCATCGCCTCGCGGTTCTGCGCGAACTGCGGGCTGTGGGGATCGAGCTGGGATTGGATCACCGGCATGGCTCAGTCCTCGCCTTTGAGCACATCGGGCAGGTAGGCCCGATGAAAACCGTTGTACGACTCACTGTTGCGCGCCTTGGCCAACGGCCAGGCGCGGCTGCCGAGGCTGGCGGCGCCGTCGATGCGCAAGGTGCTGCCGCTGACAAAGGCCGCACCGGGGCTGAGCAGAAAGACGATGGCCGCGCTGACTTCCGATTCCGTACCGATGCGTTTGAGCGGCACGTGCTCGCGCAGGGTGGGAATGATTGCCTTGAACGCGCCTTCGTAGGTGTCCATGCCACTGGAGGCGATCCAGCCCGGTGCCACGGCGTTGACCCGGACCCCGGCGTGGCCCCATTCGTAGGCGGCGGTCTTGGTGAAGTTGTCCATCCCCGAGCGGGCCGCGCCGGAGTGGCCCATGCCGGGCATGCCGCCCCACATGTCGGCGAGCATGTTGACGATGCTGCCGCCGTGGCGGCTCATGGATTGGTTGAACACTTCCCGGGCCATCAGGAAGCCGCCCACCAGATTGGTGCGCAGCACGGTTTCGAAACCTTTCTGGTTGATCGAAGCCAGGGGCGCCGGATATTGGCCACCGGCATTGTTGACCAGGCCGTGGATCGGACCAAAGCGCTCGACCAACTGCCCTACCAGGGCCTTGACTGCTTCTTCGTCGCGAATGTCGCAGGCCTGCCAGTGGGCCTGGCCGCCGTCCTCGGCAATCTCCCCGGCAACCTTCTGCAGTTTCTCCGCCTTGCGCCCCACCAGCAGCACCTGGGCACCCAGGGCCGCCAGCTCATGGGCCGTGCAACGACCAATGCCGCTGCCACCGCCGGTGACGATGATGGTCTGGCCGGCAAACAGTTGCGCTTTGAAAATCGAGTCGTACACCACGGCAGCTCCTTTAATTGACGGCATCGGCAATGCTCTGCGGCACCGGGATCTGGATTTCCAGCAACTGCTGGGCGAAGGCCTTGCCTTGCGGGTCGATGCGCAGGCTGGCGACACCGCCGCCGCCCAGGGCGTTTTCCAGCAGGAAGTTGAGGCCATGAATGCCCGGCAGGTACCAGCGCTGGACCCGGCCGTGGACCGGGTCCAGCACATGCCCCATCCAGTCCACCAGCACTTCGGGGGTCAGGGCTTCGGCGATCCATGGCAGGTAGTCGGGATGGCGCGCCAGCACACCGATGTTGCTGTGGTTGCCCTTGTCGCCTGAGCGCGCCACCGCCAACTTGACCAGAGGCACGCTGGCATCGGGACGGCCTTGGGGCTTGGGCAGTGAATGCGGGGCGGGCAGGGCGCTGGCGTCCAGGCGGTCGACTTCGGGCAGGGCGCAAGGATGACGCTGGCCGGCGAGGTCGATTTCCAGGTGGCAGGCGTCCTTGTCCAGCAGGAAAGAAAACAGCCGGATCACCGGATACACCGTGGGTCGTCCACCGACGATGCCGGTCAGCCCTGGAGCCATGCCGGTGGCGGCCTGGGCAATCTCCCTGGAGAACAGCACCAGCGCCGCCTTGTGCGGATGGCGCACCGCCAGCTTGATCACCACTTCGCGGCTGTCCTGGCGACGGCCATGGGGGCCGTAGGTGGCTTCGCTGCCCAACAGTTCAATGTTGACCTCGCTGTAGTCCGGCCAGCCGCGCTGGCTGAACATTTCGCGGGTCTTGTCGATGATCGCCTGGCTGACCCGGCGTGCCTTGGCCACCGCGTCGATCCCGGCCATCAGGCAACTGGCGGTGCAACGGAAGCCGTCCGGGTAGGTGGCGCTGACCTTGTACTGGTGGCTCGGGGGCAGCCCCTTGGCGCCCTGGACCCGGACTTCATTCGGTGCCGACTGCTGTACCTGCACCTGGGAGAAATCGCACACCACATCGGGAAGCAGATAAGCCCGTGGATTGCCGATTTCGTACAGCAACTGCTCACCGACTGTCAGCGGACTGATGAGCCCACCGGTCCCCGGAGCCTTGCTGACCACGAACCCGCCGTCGGCGTCAACCTCGACGATGGGAAAGCCGATGTGCTCGTAGTCCGGCACCTCGCGCCAATCGGTGAAGTTGCCGCCACTGCACTGGGCGCCACACTCGATGATGTGTCCGGCGAGGGCCGCCTGGGCCAGGCGGTCGTAGTCCCGCCAGGACCAGGCGAATTCGTGGACCAGGGCGCCGCTGACCACCGCGCTGTCGACGCCGCGACCGGTGATCACGATATCCGCTCCCAGGCGCAGGGCCTCGACGATGCCCGGGGCGCCGAGGTAGGCATTGGTGGAGACGCACATCGGTGGCAAGGGGGCGTCACTGAACATTTCCTTGATTCCGGCGCCGGCCAGTTGCTTGAACTGCGGTTGCAGGTCGTCCCCCAGCAGCACGGCGATCTTCAGTGGCACCCCGGCCTGCTCGCAGGCGCTGCGCAAGGCACTGGCGCAGGCGTGGGGATTGACCCCGCCGGCATTGCTGATCACGCGGATCTGCTGTTCGTGGATCGACGCCAGCAGCGGCTTGAGCACCTCGACAAAATCCGTGGCGTAACCCGTGTCCGGGTCTTTCATGCGGGCCCCGGCCATGATCGACAGGGTGATCTCCGCCAGGTAATCGAACACCAGGTAATCCAGGCGTCCACCTTCCACCAGTTGCGCGGCGGCGCTGCTGGTATCGCCCCAGAAGGCGCTGGCGCAGCCGATTCGTACGGTCTTGGTCATGGCAGGGCTCTCGAGAAAAGAACTGCGAGGAGGCTACCAAGCAAGCGCTTGGTTTGTAAATGGGCGAGTGGATTCTTCGACCCAAGCGCTTGCTTGGTAGCAGTGAGGGGCTTAAATTGCGCGCGCTACAGCCGGTTTCCGGCTGAGCTTTTGACGAAGTGACGGTAGGAGAACACCGGTGGATGAGCAAAAAGCCTTGCAGGTAGTACGCGAGCTGATCGCCAGCGGACAAGTGACCGATCCCGAGAGCGCCCGGGGCAAGCTGTTGCAGACTGCCGCGCACCTGTTTCGCAACAAGGGTTACGAACGCACCACGGTGCGCGATCTGGCCGGCGCGGTGGGCATTCAATCCGGCAGCATCTTCCACCACTTCAAGAGCAAGGACGACATCCTGCGCGCGGTGATGCAGGAAACCATCCACTACAACACCGCCTTGATGCGCGCCGAACTGGCCGAGGCCGGCAACGTGCGCGAGCGAGTGCTGGCGCTGATCCGCTGCGAACTGCAATCGATCATGGGCGGCAGCGGCGAAGCCATGGCGGTGCTGGTCTATGAGTGGCGTTCGCTGTCCCCGGAAGGTCAGGCCGCGGTCCTGGCATTGCGGGACATCTACGAACAGATCTGGCTGCAGGTGCTGGGCGAGGCCAAGGACGCCGGATTCATCAAGGGCGATGTGTTCATTACCCGGCGCTTCCTCACTGGCGCCTTGTCCTGGACCACTACCTGGTTCCGCGCCCAGGGCAGCATGACGCTGGAGCAATTGGCCCAGGAAGCCTTGCTGTTGGTGCTCAAGGATCATTGAGGCGCTGATTTATTCTCTGCCGCGAGATTGTCGAAGCGTCTGAAAACGCCTAGCTTTACGGCATTCCTTTTCTTTTCTCCGAGGTGTGTTGCCTTGATGTCCTTGCCGCTGCGGTCAGCCTTGCGAATGCTCTTGCTGGCGCTGGCAACACTTTGGGTCTGTCCGGCCTTCTCGGCGCAGCTGGTGCGGGTCGCGGCGGCGCATTTTCCGCCCTATACCGTCCGTCCTGAAACCGGTGCCGATACCGGTTTGCTGCCGCAGTTGGTGGAAGCGCTCAACCAGTCCCAGAACGACTACCAGTTCGTCCTGGTTCCCACGTCGATTCCCCGGCGCTTCCGAGACTTCGAACAAGGTCGGGTGGACCTGGCGATCTTCGAGAATCCGGCCTGGGGCTGGGAGAAGATTGCCCATACCAGTGTCGACATGGGCCTGGAAGATGCGGAGATTTTCGTTGCGCAGCGTGAGCCCGGTCGCGGCCAGGAGTATTTTGCCGAGCTCAAGGGCAAGCGCCTGGCACTGTTCAGCGGCTATCACTACGCCTTCGCCCAGTTCAATGCCGACCCCAAGTACCTGGCCGACAGCTACAACGCCACGCTCACCTATTCCCATGACAGCAACCTGCTGATGGTGCTGCGGGGCAGGGCGGACATGGCCCTGGTGACCCGTTCCTACCTCAGCGACTTCCTGGCCCGCAACGCCCAGAGCAGCGGCCAATTGCTGGTGTCCCAGCGCATCGATCAGGTCTACCACCACTACACCCTGATCCGGCCCAAGGCGCCCATCAGCGCCGAAGACTTCGCCGGGTTCCTGCAAAAACTGCGGGACAACGGCCAGATGCGCAAAATCTTCGATCCCTACCGCATCGTCGTGATGCCCGTGCCCCACGCCTGAGGCCCGGATTTTCCCGCTTCTGCGGGGAGCGCGGCTAAATTTCTCCCGGCGGCCCACGTCACTTGGTTGAATGCCCATTGACGGTGAGCCTTGCCATGTCCCTTGTGAATCCGCTGAGTGTCGAGGCTGTGTCCGCAGGCAGGGCGCCGGTGATCGACGAGGTTGCCGGCCGGCAGCGGCTGTTCGAATGGATCTGTGCCCGAGGGGCGGCGCCCACCGATGCCCAGTCCGTCGAAGCGGCCCGGCAGGACCGGCTGGCATTCTGGTTGTCGGCGCAGGTGCACGCGCTGTACCTGGACCCGCCGGGCACGCAAGCGCCCCCGGCATTCGCCCACGCCCCCGCCTGTGCCGGGCATAACCGTTGTCGGTACTGCCAGCAGGAGTTCGATCTGTTGCACAAACGTGCGGCATTGCTGGTGCTTGGCCAGAGTGGCCTGCTTGAGGTGTGAACACGGTTCAAGCCAGGTGCTGCAGGGTGCCGGTCGCAGGTCAGCGGCGGGCGAAGGTGTCGGGTCGGTTGCCCGAGACTTTGCGGCAATGCACCAGGGCATCGCGAATCATGAAGTTCACCAGGGTCGGCGAGACCCCCAGTTCCTTGGCGATGTCCTTTTGCGGAACGCCATGCAGGCGGTACATCTCGAAGGCGTAGCGCGTGCGGCTGGGCAGTTCGGTCAGGGCTTCGGCGATGTTTTCCAGGGTGGAAAAGTTCATGTGGGAGGTTTCAGGTGAAGCGCCATGAATGACCACATTCAAGCCTTCCTCTTCAGTGCCTGAATACTTCTGCTCCAAGGCCTGCTTGCGGTAGTGATCGATGGCCAGGTTGCGCACGATCTGGAACAGGTAGCTGAGCTGGGCCTTGAACGAGGAGGTGATTTGCGGCGCCGACTGCAGGCGGAAAAAGGCATCCTGGACCACATCTTCAGCCCGGGATCGGCAGCCGGTAATACGGGCTGCGATCTTGACCAGGATCAGACGGTTGTCGACAAAAGCCTGGAGTAACGGTGAATCGCACCTGCTTGTGGATACTTGTTCCGTCATGGAAATCACCTTGTTGCAAAGAGGTAAGTGGGACGTCAGAAAAATCCGACCTGTCCTACACATCGAGCGACAAATTAGGATGAATGATAATGATTGTCAATTGAGAAAAAGAACTAATGCTCTCTGCCGGTGAAGATTGAGAACGGCTGCTCGTTCATGGGGTGGATCAGGGCCTTGAAGGGCAGCATGCGGACTAATTATTTCAAGACGTCATCCGTTCTCATTGGAGAAAGATTCCGGGCAGCAAGCCCGGCCACGGCGCCTTCCGGATGCCCATGATTTACTTATAACTATTTGATTTATAGATAGTTTTTTAATTTATGGCAGAGCAGGGCCCGATCTCCATTGCAAGCATAATCCTGGCAGGAAACCCCATGACGGACGCGTTCGAACTCCCCAGTACCCTGGCCCAAGCCCTTCAACGCCGGGCAGTCCTGGCACCTGATCAAGTGGCGTTGCGTTTCCTCGCCGAAGAGCAGGCGCAGAGCGTGGTCCTCAGTTATCGGGATCTGGACCTTCGCGCGCGGACCATTGCGGCCGCCCTGCAAGCCAATGCCCGGCAGGGAGATCGGGCGGTCCTGCTGTTCCCCAGTGGTCCGGACTACGTCGCGGCATTTTTCGGTTGCCTGTATGCCGGGGTGATCGCGGTGCCGGCCTACCCGCCGGAATCGACCCGTCGTCATCATCAGGAGCGCCTGATCTCGATCCTCGCCGACGCCGAGCCACGGCTGCTGCTGACCAGCGCCGGGCTGCGCGATGCGCTGTTGCAGATGGACGAACTCAAGGCCGCCGGCGCGCCGCAACTGCTCTGTGTGGACACCCTGGACGCCGGGCAGGCCGAAGACTGGCAGGCGGTTGAGCTTGAGGACGACGACATCGCCTTCCTGCAATACACCTCCGGTTCCACCGCGCTGCCCAAGGGCGTGCAGGTCAGCCACGGCAACCTGGTGGCCAACGAGCTGTTGATCCGCCGCGGTTTCGGCATTGATCTCAATCCGGACGACGTGATTGTCAGCTGGCTGCCGCTGTACCACGACATGGGCCTGATCGGTGGCCTGCTGCAACCGATCTTCAGCGGCGTGCCCTGTGTGCTGATGTCGCCGGCCTACTTCCTGGCCCGCCCCGTACGCTGGCTGGAAGCGATCAGCGAATACGGCGGCACCATCAGCGGCGGCCCGGATTTCGCCTACCGCCTGTGCAGCGAGCGAGTCAGTGAATCGGCCCTGGAGCGCCTCGACCTCAGCCGCTGGCGCGTGGCCTATTCCGGTTCCGAGCCGATCCGCCTCGACACCCTGGAAGGCTTTGCCGAGAAGTTCGGCGCCAGCGGTTTTTGTCGCGACAACTTCCTGGCTTCCTATGGCCTGGCCGAAGCCACCCTGTTCGTCGCCGGCGGCGTGCGCGGCCGCGGCATCCCGGCGTTGCGTCTGGACGACCAGGCCCTGGCGCAGAACCGTGCCGAGCCGGGGCAGGGCAGCGCCATGATGAGTTGCGGCTTCAGCCAGCCGGAGCACGCCGTGCTGGTGATGGACCCACAGCAGCTCAGCGAACTGCCTGACAACCGCATCGGCGAAGTCTGGGCCGCCGGGCCGAGCATTGCCCACGGCTACTGGCGCAATCCCGAAGCCAGCGCCAAGAGCTTCGTCCAGCATGCCGGCCGCACCTGGCTGCGCACCGGCGACCTGGGTTTCATGCGTGACGGCGAGCTGTTCATCACCGGGCGCCTGAAAGACCTGCTGATCGTACGCGGGCACAACCTGTACCCCCAGGACATCGAAAAGACCATCGAGCGCGAAGTGGAAGTGGTGCGCAAGGGCCGGGTGGCGGCGTTTGCGGTCAGCGACCAGGGCCAGGAAGGCATCGGCATCGCTGCGGAGATCAGCCGCAGCGTGCAGAAGATCCTGCCCCCCGAAGCGCTGATCAAGGCCATCCGCCAGGCCGTGGCCGAAGCCTGTCAGGAAGCGCCCAGCGTGGTGGTATTGCTCAACCCCGGGGCCCTGCCGAAAACCTCCAGCGGCAAGTTGCAGCGCTCCGCCTGTCGCACACGGTTGACCGATGGCAGCCTGGATTACTACGCGCTGTTCCCGCAGGCCGGCAGCGACCCCGCCCGCGTCGGTGACAGTTCTGACGATGAACTGCAAAAACTGATCGGGCGAATCTGGCAGGAGCAACTGCAATGCGCGGCAGTGGCCGCCGACGATCACTTCTTCCTCCTGGGGGGCAACTCCATCGCGGCCACCCAGGTCATGGCCCGCCTGGGGCAGGAACTGGGCCTGGAGTTGAGCCTGCGCCTGTTGTTCGAAGCGCCGACCCTGGGTGAGTTCAGTGCCGCCGTGGCGCGCCTGCAACAGGACGGCGGCGTGGCCCAGGGCAGCATTCAGGCCCTGCCGCGCCAGCAGCCGCTGCCCCAATCCCTGGCGCAGAACCGCCTGTGGATCACCTGGCAACTGGACCCGCACAGCAGCGCCTACAACATTCCCGGCGGCCTGCGCCTGCGTGGCGAACTGGACGAAGACGCCCTGCGCAGCAGCTTCCAGCACCTGCTCCAGCGCCACGAAGCGCTGCGCACGCGGTTCTTCGAGCGCGACGGCCAGGCCCTGCAACAGGTGGACGCCGCCGGTGAATTCAACCTGCAGGTGATCGACATCAGCGACCTGCCTGTGGCCGAGCGCGAAGCCCGGGCGCAGCAGATTCGCGAAGACGAAGCCCGCACCCAGTTCGACCTGGAGCAAGGCCCGCTGTACTGGGCGACCCTGGTGCGCCTGGACGATGAAGAACATCAACTGCTGCTGACCCTGCACCACATCATCGCCGACGGCTGGTCGCTGAATGTGCTGATCGACGAGTTCGCCCGGCTCTACGCCGCCGCGGCCCAGGGCCAGAGCCTGGAGCTGGCGCCCCTGAGCTTGCAGTACGCCGACTACGGCAGCTGGCAGCGCCAATGGCTGGCCCAGGGCGAAGGCCAGCGCCAGCTGGACTACTGGAAGCAGCAACTGGCCGACGAAGCCCCGGTGCTCAGCCTGGCCACCGACCACCCGCGTTCGGCCCAGGTCCGCCACAGCGCCGCGCGCCACAGCCAGCGCTTGAGCGTGACCCTCAGCGAGGCGATCCGCCAGACTGCCCAGGCCCAGCAAGTGACGCCGTTCATGCTGTTGCTGGCCACCTTCCAGACCCTGCTGCACCGCTACAGCGGGCAGACCGACATCCGCATCGGCGTGCCCAACGCCAACCGTCCACGCCTGGAAACCCAGGGCCTGCTGGGCTTCTTCATCAACACCCAGGTACTGCGCGGCCAGCTGGATGCGCGCCAGACCTTCGCCGAGCTGCTGCAACAGACCCGCCGCATCGCCCTTGAAGCCCAGGCGCATCAGGACCTGCCCTTCGAACAGTTGCTCGAAGCCTTCCCCGACGCCCGCGAGCAAGGCCTGTTCCAAGTCATGTTCAACCACCAGCAGCGCGACCTCAGTGCCTTGCGCCGCCTGCCGGGGTTGCTGGCCGAAGAGCTGCCGTGGCACAGCCGCGAGGCCAAGTTCGACCTGCAACTGCACACCGAGGAAGACCGCAACGGCCGCCTGAGCCTGGCCTTCGACTACGCCGACGAGCTGTTCGACGCGGCGACCATCGAACGTCTGGCCGAGCACTTCATCAGCCTGCTGGAGCATGCCTGCCAGCAGCCGGACAGCGCCCTGGGCGACTTGCCGTTGCTCGGCAAGGTCGAAGTGGCGCAACTGCAACAATGGAGCGTGGCGCCTTGCGCGAGCGCTGAACGCTGGCTGCCGGAACGCCTGCATGAACAACTGCAGCAGACCCCGGAGCGCACCGCGCTGATCTGGAACGGCGGCCAACTGAGCTTTGCCGAACTCCATGCCCAGGCCAACCGCCTGGCCCATTACCTGCGGGACAAGGGCGTCGGCCCGGACGTGTGCGTGGCCATCGCCGCCGAGCGTTCGCCGCAACTGCTGATCGGCCTGTTGGCGATCATCAAGGCCGGTGGCGCCTACGTACCCCTGGACCCGGATTACCCCGCCGAGCGCCTGGCCTACATGCTCGAAGACAGTGGCGTGCAACTGCTGCTGACCCAAACCCATTTGCTCGGCCAGATGCCCGAGGCCCCAGGCGTCAGCGCCATCGCCATGGACAGTCTCAAGCTCGACAGCTGGCCGAGCCAGGCTCCGGGCCTGCACTTGGACGGCGAGCACCTGGCCTATGTGATCTACACCTCCGGCTCCACCGGCCAGCCCAAGGGCGTGGGCAACACCCATCGCGCCTTGATGGAGCGCCTGCAATGGATGCAGGACAGCTATCAATTGCAGGCCGACGATGTGCTGATGCAGAAGGCTCCCATCAGCTTCGACGTGTCGGTGTGGGAGTGCTTCTGGCCGCTGATCAGCGGTTGCCGCCTGCTGCTTGCCGCCCCCGGCGAGCACCGCGACCCGCATCGCATCGCCCAGCTGGTTCAGGAGTACGGCGTGACCACGCTGCACTTCGTGCCGCCGCTGTTGCAGCTGTTCGTCGATGAACCGCTGAGCGCCGAATGCCACAGCCTGCGCCGGGTGTTCTCCGGTGGCGAAGCCTTGCCCGCCGAACTGCGCAACCGGCTGTTGGAGCAGTTGCCGAACGCGCAACTGCACAACCGCTACGGCCCTACCGAAACCGCGATCAACGTCACCCACTGGCAGTGCTCGGTGGATGACGGCGAGCGCTCGCCCATTGGCCGGCCGCTGGGCAATGTGCTGTGCCGGGTGCTGGATGCCGAGCTCAACCTGCTGCCCGCCGGGGTGCCCGGCGAGCTGTGCATCAGTGGCCAGGGCCTGGCCCGGGGTTACCTGGGACGCCCGGCTCTGACCGCCGAGCGCTTTGTGGTCGACCCGCTGAGTGAGGAGGGCGCGCGCCTGTACCGCACCGGCGATCGGGTGCGCTGGTGCGCTGACGGCGTGCTGGAGTACCTCGGCCGCCTCGACCAGCAGGTCAAGCTGCGGGGCTTTCGGGTCGAGCCGCAGGAAATCGAAGCGCGGCTGCTGGCCCAGGATGGCGTGGCCCAGGCCGCGGTGCTGGTGCGCGACACCGTCGCCGGCCCGCAGTTGATCGGCTACTACACCGCCCAGGCCAGCGACGAAGATGAAACCGAGCAACGCGCTCGGCTGACCACTGCCCTGGCCGCCGAACTGCCGGAGTACATGGTGCCGGCGCAACTGCTGCGCCTGGAGGCCATGCCCCTGAGCCCCAGCGGCAAGCTCGATCGCCGGGCCCTGCCGGAACCGCAATGGCAGGTACGCGAACACGTTGAACCGAGCACCGATCTGGAACGGCAGATCGCCCAGATCTGGCGCGAAGTGCTGGGTCAGCCACGGATCGGCCTCAAGGACGACTTCTTCGCCCTGGGCGGGCATTCGCTGCTGGCCACCCAGATCATTTCCCGCACCCGCCAGGCCTGCGATGTCGAGCTGCCGCTGCGGGCGCTGTTCGAAGCCAGCGAGCTGGGAGACTTTGCCGAACAGGTGCTGCTGATCCAGCAGTCCGGCGCGCGCAACCAGCAGCCGCCGATTGCCCGGGTCGACCGCAGCCAGCCGGTGCCGCTGTCCTATTCCCAGCAGCGCATGTGGTTCCTCTGGCAGATGGAGCCCGACAGCCCGGCCTACAACGTCGGCGGCATGGCGCGGCTGTCCGGGGTGCTGGACGTGGGCCGCTTCGAGGCCGCGTTGCAGGCGTTGATCCTGCGCCACGAAACCCTGCGCACCACCTTCCCCAGCGTTAATGGCGTGGCCCACCAGCAGGTGCATGCCGACACCGGCCTGCGCATGGCCTGGAAGGACTTCTCGGCCCTGGCTCCGGATGCCCGGCAACAACGCCTGCAACAACTGGCGGACAGCGAAGCGCACCAGCCCTTCGACCTGGAAACCGGCCCCTTGCTGCGCGCCTGCCTGGTCAAGGCCGGCGAGCAGGAGCACTACTTCGTCCTGACCCTGCACCACATCGTCACCGAAGGCTGGGCCATGGACATCTTCGCCCGCGAGCTGGGCGCGCTGTACGAAGCCTTCCTCGACGACCGCGAATCGCCCCTGGAACCGCTGCCGGTGCAGTACCTGGACTACAGCGTGTGGCAGCGCCAGTGGCTGGAATCCGGCGAGCGCCAGCGCCAGCTGGACTACTGGACCGGGCAACTGGGCCGCGAACACCCGCTGCTGGAACTGCCCAGCGACCGGCCACGGCCGGCGGTGCAAAGCCACCAGGGCGAGCTCTACCGCTTCGACTTGAGCGACGAGCTGGCGGCCCGGGTGCGGGCCTTCAATGCCGAGCACGGCCTGACCCTGTTCATGACCATGACCGCGGCGTTGTCGCTGCTGCTCTATCGCTACAGCGGCCAGACCGACCTGCGCATCGGCGCGCCGGTGGCCAACCGCATCCGCCCGGAAAGCGAAGGGCTGATCGGCGCCTTCCTCAACACCCAGGTGCTGCGTTGCCAGCTCGACGGGCAGATGAGCGTCGGCCAGTTGCTGGAGCAGGTGCGCCACACCGTGATCGAGGGCCAGTCGCACCAGGACCTGCCCTTCGACCAGCTGGTGGAAGCCTTGCAACCGCCGCGCAGCACCGCCTACAACCCGCTGTTCCAGGTGATGTGCAACGTCCAGCGCTGGGAGTTCCAGCAAAGCCGGCAACTGGCGGGCATGACCGTGGACTACCTGGTCAACGATGCCCGGGCCACCAAGTTCGACCTCAACCTGGAAGTCACCGATCTGGATCAGCGTCTGGGTTGCTGCCTGACCTACAGCACCGACCTGTTCGATGAACCACGCATTGCGCGCATGGCCGCCCATTGGCGCAACCTGCTGCAGGCCCTGATTGACGATCCGCAACGACGCTTGTGCGAACTGCCGCTGCTGCACGCCGAGGAACAGCAGCAACTGCTGGACAGCCTGAGCGTCGAGCCCGGCGAGCACCGTCTGGACCAGTGCATCCACCACCTGTTCAGCGAGCAGGCCCTGGCCCGTCGCGACGCCCCGGCCCTGACCTTCGCCGGGCAGACCCTGAGCTACAGCGAACTGGATAGCCGCGCCAACCGCCTGGCCTGGATGCTCCGCGAGCGTGGCGTGGGCCCGCAAGTGCGGGTCGGCCTGGCCCTGGAGCGTTCCCTGGAAATGGTCGTCGGCCTGCTGGCGATCCTCAAGGCCGGTGGCGCCTACGTGCCCCTGGACCCGGAATACCCCCTGGACCGCCTGCACTACATGATCGAAGACAGCGGCCTCGGCCTGCTGCTCAGCGATGCGCGAATGTTCGCCGCCCTGGGTGAGTTGCCGGCGAGTGTCGGTCGTTGGTGCCTGGAGGAGGACGGCGCGTTGCTGGCCAACTACCCGGCCAGCGAGCTGCCCTTGATCAGCCTGCCCCAGCATCAGGCGTACCTGATCTACACCTCCGGCTCCACCGGCCAGCCCAAGGGCGTGGTGGTGTCCCACGGGGAAATCGCCATGCACTGCCAGGCGGTGATCCGTCGTTTCGGCATGCGCGCGGACGATTGCGAGCTGCACTTCTATTCCATCAACTTCGACGCTGCCACCGAGCGCCTGCTGGTGCCGCTGCTCAGCGGCGCCCAGGTGGTACTGCGGGCCCAGGGCCAGTGGGACGCCGAGGAAATCTGCCAACTGATCCGTCAGCATCGCATCAGCATCCTCGGTTTCACCCCGAGCTACGGCAGCCAGTTGGCCCAGCATCTGGCCACCCAGCAGCAGACTCTACCGGTGCGCATGTGCATCACTGGCGGCGAGGCTCTGACCGGCGAACACCTGCAGCGCATTCGCGCGGCGTTCCAGCCGAGCCTGTTCTTCAACGCCTACGGCCCCACCGAAACCGTGGTCATGCCTTTGGCCAGCCTGGCGCCGCAGCACTTGGCCGAAGGCGTGGCCAGTGTGCCCATCGGCCGTATTGTCGGGGCGCGGGTGGCTTACATTCTCGATGCCGATCTGGCGCTGGTGCCGCCCGGAGCCACCGGTGAGCTGTATGTCGGCGGCGCCGGCCTGGCCCAGGGTTATCACCGTCGTCCGGGGATGAGCGCCGAGCGTTTCGTGGCCGATCCGTTCTCCGGCGATGGCGGGCGCCTGTACCGCACCGGCGACCTGGTGCGCCAGTGCGCCGATGGCCAGTTGGAGTACATCGGCCGGGTCGACCATCAGGTGAAGATTCGCGGTTTCCGCATCGAGCTGGGGGAAATCGAAACCCGTCTGCTGGATCATCCGGCCGTGCGTGAAGCGGTGGTGCTGGCCCTGGACACCCCGGCCGGCAAACAGCTGGCCGCTTATCTGGTGACCGAGGTGGCCGGGCACAATGAGGCGCAGCAGGCCAACCTGCGTGAAGCCCTCAAGCAGCAGCTGAAAACCCAGCTGCCGGACTACATGGTGCCGACCCACCTGATCCTGCTGGAGAGCATGCCCTTGACCGCCAACGGCAAGCTTGACCGCCGGGCCCTGCCGATGCCGGACCCAGAGCTCAATCGCCAGCAGTACGTGGCGCCGAGCAATGATCTGGAGCAGACCTTGGCCAGTGTCTGGGGCGAAGTGCTGAACGTGCAGCGCGTGGGCCTCAACGACAATTTCTTCGAACTGGGGGGCGACTCGATCCTGTCGATCCAGGTGGTCAGCCGTGCCCGCCAGTTGGGGATTCACTTCACCCCGCGGGACCTGTTCCAGCACCAGACCGTGCAGACCCTGGCCCGGGTCGCCAGCCACACTCAGCGCGTCAGCGCCGAGCAGGGTCAGCTCAGTGGCGAAGCGCCGCTGACGCCGATCCAGCACTGGTTCTTCGACAGCCGCATTCCCCAGCCGCAGCACTGGAACCAGGCGCTGCTGCTGGAGCCGCTGGGCGTGCTCGATGCTCAACGGCTGGAGCAAGCGCTGCTGGCGGTGCTGGAGCAGCACGACGCCCTGCGCCTGCGTTTCTCTCAAGCGGACGGGCAGTGGCGCGCCGAGTACCTGCCGCTGTCCGACGCGCCTGTGCTGTGGCAAGTGCGGGTGCCGTCCATGGCCACCTGCGAGGCGCTGTTCGCCGACGCTCAACGCAGCCTCGACCTGGAACACGGACCGCTGTTGCGGGCGGTGTTGGTGGACGGGCCGGAAGGCGAGCAACGCTTGTTGTTGGCCATCCACCACCTGGTGGTGGACGGTGTGTCCTGGCGTGTGCTGCTGGAGGATTTGCAGAACGCCTATCGCCAGTTGCAAGCCGGGCAGGCTCTGAACCTGCCGGCCAAGACCAGTGCCCTGCGGGACTGGTCGAGCCGCCTGCAGGCCTATGCCGGCAGCGAATCCCTGCGTGAAGAACTCGGCTGGTGGCAGCAGCAACTGGCCGGCCCGGCCGCGCAATTGCCGGGCTTGAATGCCGCCGGCCGCCAGCAGCATCAGCAGGCCCGCAGCCACAGCGTGACCCTGGATGCCGAACGCACCCGCCAGCTGCTGCAACAGGCCCCGGCGGCCTACCGCACCCAGGTCAACGACCTGCTGCTGACCGCCCTGGCCCGGGTGCTGTGCCGCTGGAGCGGGCAGCCTTCGGCCCTGGTGCAACTGGAAGGCCACGGTCGCGAGGCGCTGTTCGACGAGATCGACCTGACCCGCAGCGTCGGCTGGTTCACCAGCGCCTATCCGCTGCGCCTGACCCCGTTGCAAGTGGAAGAAGCGGCCGGGCAGGGCGCCTCGATCAAGGCCATCAAGGAACAACTGCGAGCGGTGCCGCATAAGGGCCTGGGTTATGGCGTGCTGCGCTACCTGGCCGATGACGCCTGCCGCGAGGCTTTGGCGGCGCTGCCGCTGGCGCCGGTGACCTTCAACTACCTGGGCCAGTTCGACCAGAGCTTCGGCGCCGACGCATTGCTGCGTCCGCTGGATGAATCCGTCGGTCCGACCCATGCACCTGAAGCACCGTTGCCCAACGAGCTGAGCATCGACAGTCAGGTCTATGGCGGCGAGCTGGTGCTGCGCTGGACTTACAGCGGCGAACGTTTCGACGCCGAGCTGATCGGCGAACTGGCGGACGCCTACCTGGGCGAGCTGCAGAGTCTGATTGCCCATTGCCTGCGCGACGATGCCGGTGGCCTGACGCCGTCGGACTTCCCCCTGGCGCGCCTGACCCAGGCCCAGCTCGATGGCCTGCCGGTGCCGGCTGTGCAGCTCGAAGACGTCTACCCGCTGACCCCGATGCAGGAAGGCATGCTGCTGCACACCCTGCTGGAGCCGGGCACCGGCTTGTATTACATGCAGGATCGCTACCGCATCAACAGCGAACTGGACCCCGAGCGTTTCGCTCAGGCCTGGCAGGCGGTGGTGGCGCGCCACGAAGCCTTGCGCGCGTCTTTTTGCTGGAACGTCGGCGAAGACATGCTGCAGGTTATCCACAAGCCGGGCCGCACCCCGATCGAGTTCCTCGACTGGAGCGCGGTGCCCGAAGCCGAGCAGGAACCCAAGCTGCAAGCCCTGCACAAAAAGGAGCGCGAGGCCGGTTTCGATCTGCTCAATCAGGCGCCGTTCCATCTGCGGCTGATCCGCGTCGGCGCGGCCCGTTACTGGTTCATGATGAGCAACCACCACATCCTCATCGATGCCTGGTGCCGCTCGCTGCTGATGAACGACTTCTTCGAGATCTACACCGCCCTCGGTGAAGGCCGCGAGGCACAGCTGGCGGTGCCACCGCGTTACCGCGACTACATCGGCTGGTTGCAACACCAGAGCCTGTCCGAGGCGCGGCAGTGGTGGCGGCAGAACCTTGAAGGCTTTGAACGCACCACGCCGATCCCCAGCGACCGGCCGTTCCTGCGGGAACACGCCGGTGACAGCGGCGGCATGATCGTCGGCGACTGCTACACCCGCCTGGATGCCCGGGACGGCGCGCAACTGCGCGAGCTGGCGCAGCAGCATCAGCTGACCGTCAACACCTTCGCCCAGGCGGCCTGGGCCCTGGTGCTGCGGCGCATGAGCGGCGATCGCGATGTATTGTTCGGCGTCACCGTGGCCGGGCGCCCGGTGGAAATGCCGGAGATGCAACGCACCGTCGGCCTGTTCATTAACAGCATCGCCCTGCGGGTCAAGCTGCCCGAGGAGGGCCAGCGTTACAGCGTGCGCCAGTGGCTCGGCGACCTGCTCGACCGCAACATGCAGCTGCGTGAATACGAGTACCTGCCGCTGGTGGCGATCCAGGAAACCAGCGAACTGCCCAAGGGCCAGCCGCTGTTCGACAGCCTGTTCGTGTTCGAAAACGCCCCGGTGGAAGTCTCGGTGCTGGACCGCGCCCAGAGTTTGAACGCCAGTTCGGATTCCGGCCGTACCCACACCAACTTCCCGATCACCGCCGTGTGCTACCCGGGGGATGACCTGGGCCTGCACCTGTCCTACGACCAGCGCTACTTCGAACAGGCGACCATCGAGCGCCTGCTCGGCGAGTTCAAGCGCCTGCTGCTGGCCCTGATGCAGGGTTTCCACGGCGACATGGCCGAACTGCCGCTGCTGGGTGAAGAGGAGCAGGACTTCCTGCTGGCCGGCTGCAACCAGAGCCAGCATGAGTACCCGCTGCAGCGCAGCTACGTGGAGCTGTTCGAGGCCCAGGTGGCGGCCCATCCGCAACGCATTGCCGCCAGTTGCCTGGACCAGCGCTACAGCTACGCCGAGTTGAACCGCTGCAGCAACCGCCTGGGCCATGCCTTGATTGCCAACGGCGTGGGCTTTGACCAACCGGTGGCCTTGCTGGCCGAGCGCGGCCTGGAACTCTTGGGCATGATCATCGGCAGCTTCAAGGCCGGGGCCGGCTACCTGCCCCTGGACCCGGGCCTGCCAAGCCAGCGCCTGGGGCGCATTATCGAGCTCAGCCGCACGCCGATCCTGGTCTGCAGCGCGGCCTGCCGCGAACAGGCCCAGGCCCTGCTGGACGAGTTCGCCTGTGCCGGGCGGCCACGGTTGCTGGTCTGGGAAGAGCTGCAAGGCGCCGGGCATGCCGAGCACAATCCGGGCCGCTACAGCGCGCCGGACAACCTGGCCTACGTGATCTACACCTCCGGTTCCACCGGCCTGCCCAAGGGCGTGATGGTGGAGCAGCGCGGCATGCTCAACAACCAGCTGAGCAAGGTGCCGTACCTGCACTTAAGCGAAGCCGACGTGATCGCCCAGACCGCGTCCCAGAGCTTCGACATTTCGGTCTGGCAGTTCCTTGCCGCACCGCTGTTCGGCGCCCGGGTCGACATCGTGCCCAACGCCATCGCCCACGATCCCCAGGGCCTGTTGGCTCACGTCCAGGAGCAGGGCATCACCGTGCTGGAGAGCGTGCCGTCGCTGATCCAGGGCATGCTCGCCCAGGACGCCATTGCCCTGGATGGCCTGCGCTGGATGCTGCCCACCGGCGAGGCCATGCCACCGGAGTTGGCGCACCAATGGCTGCTGCGTTATCCACAGATCGGTTTGGTCAACGCCTACGGTCCGGCGGAATGTTCCGATGACGTGGCCTTCTTCCGGGTGGACCTGGCTTCGACCCGGGGCGCCTACCTGCCCATCGGTACGCCCACCGACAACAACCAGCTGTACCTGATGGACGAAGCCCTGGAGCTGGTACCCCTGGGCGCCGTCGGCGAGCTGTGCGTAGCGGGCACCGGTGTCGGCCGTGGCTACGTCAGCGACCCGTTGCGTACCGCGCAGGCCTTCGTGCCCCATCCGTTCGGTGCGGCGGGCGAACGCCTGTACCGCACCGGCGATCTGGCACGCCGGCGCAGCGACGGCGTACTGGAATACGTCGGCCGGATCGACCATCAGGTGAAGATCCGTGGCTATCGCATTGAACTGGGGGAAATCGAAGCGCGCCTGCACGAACAGCCGGAACTGCGCGATGCCGCCGTGGGGGTGCAGGAAGGGGTCAACGGCAAGCATCTGGTGGGCTATCTGGTGGCCAGTGACTCAAGCCTGAGCCCGAGCGAATGCCTGGAGCGGATCAAACCGCGTCTGCGCGCCGAGCTGCCGGAATACATGGTGCCGCTGCACTGGCTGTGGCTACAGCGCCTGCCCCTCAATGCTAACGGCAAGCTTGATCGCAAGGCCCTGCCGGCCCTGGAGATCGGCCAGTTGCAGAGCCAGGACTATCAAGCCCCGAGCAGTGAGCTGGAGCAAACCCTGGCCGATATCTGGGCCGAGGTGCTCAAGGTCGAACGGGTGGGCGTGCGCGATAACTTCTTCGAATTGGGCGGGCATTCCCTGCTGGCCACGCAGATTGCCTCGCGGGTACAGAAGACCCTGCAACGCAACGTACCGCTGCGGGCCATGTTCGAATGCAGCACGGTGCAGGAGTTGGCCGCGTACATCGACGGCTTGGCCGGGAGCGAGATCAGCGAGGAGAAGGTCGACCGGCTGAGTGATCTGATGGCTGAGTTGGAGGGCTTGTAACCCAGGTGTCGGCTTCGCTGGCAAGCCAGCTCCTACAGGAGTCGGGTTGACGGTACATAGGCCCTTGGACCCTCTGCTATGATCGCGCCCGGCCCAGGTCCAAGCACCTGCGCCGGGCGTTTTCATTCAAGGACCGGAACCATGGCAGAGCCGCTTTACTGGCACGACATCGAAGACACCCTGGGCAACTGGAGTGGCCTGGGTGTCGACGTGCAGCCGGGTGCCACGGACAAACCGCCGCTGTACCTGCGCACCGGCGCCAATGCCCGGATCAAGCTGATGCACCACGACATGCCGTTGTTCTGGGCCACCCTGGCCCGCGACCACGGCGGCGTCTGGCTGGTGCGCAACCCGCTGGCGGACGGCGCCGAATGCCGGTTGCTGGCACCCATCGACTCACCCACGGTGGAGCAGCACGCGGCGCTGGCGCCCGAGCGGCGGATCAAGGCCTGGAGCCGCTATTTCGTCAGCCATCTCAGTGAAAGCGCCCGGCACTTCCTCACCCCCGGTTTCTGGCTGGCCCAGGGCCTGCTGCCGGAGCCTGAGAGCACCGCGCGCGGCCTGGACAACTGGCGCTTCAGCTCCCGCGAAGATGCCCTGACCCACGTGCCCAACTGGCGGCTGTACGGCGAGGATTTTCTCGACAACCTGCAACCCCAGACCCTGGAGTGGATCGACTGGTGGCACGGCGGCGGCAAGCTCATCGGCCTGCACCGTGTCGACCCCGAGGCTGGGCGCTTGAAGTGGTGGCGCAAGAAGGCCCGCGAAGGCAGCCTGCCGCCGGTGCTGCTGTGGTATGTCGGCGGGCTGGCGTCCTATGTGGTGATCGACGGCCATTACCGTTTGCAGGCGGCCATCGCGGAAAACCTCGCGCCATCATTCATCGTCCTCAGCGCCACCCGCGAGCGCGGCTTCGCACCGAGCCTGGAGCATCAGCAACGGGTCATGGATTCACTGCGTAAGCGCGGCGACGCGGTGCCGCGCAACCCGGCCCTGAGCACCGAGAACCTCAACCGGGTGCTGATCCAGGCGTTCGATGACCGGCCGCAGTACCGCAGCGCTACCCCGGCCTGGGCCGGCAATGAACCGGAGTCGCAGTGGTGCGACGAGGTGCGTCAGTGCCTGGGTGGGCAAGGGTTGGCAGACGAAGTGGACGCGGTCATTGCGCGCCATGGGTAAAGCGCCGGCCGCCTTCGCTGGCAAGCCAGCTCCTACAGGCGAATGCGCCCTCCAGCCCTCTGCTATAGTCGCGCCCGCCTGCCGCTGGGCCGGTCATTGATCAAGGATTAGGGACAATCGTGGAACAGATTTTCTGGCGTGACATCGAGGATTTGGCCGGCCACTGGAACGGCCTCGGCGTGGACGTCAAACGCCCGGCCAACGGCAAACCCAACCTGTGCCTGCTCAGTGGCAACAACTGCCGTATGCAGTTGGTGCTGGGCGACCAGACCCTGCTCTGGGGCACCATGTCCCGCTGCCTGTATGGCGTATGGCTGGTGCGCAATCACCTGCCGGAGCAACTGCCGCAAACCCTGGTGGGCCCCATCGACTCGCCTCAGGTGGAACAACAGGCGCGCCTCGACCCGGCGCTGCGCCTCAAGGCTTGGAGCCGCTTCTTCGTCGAGCAACTGATGCAGCACCAGCCGGACTTCTTCTACCCCGGCTACTGGCTGGTGCGGGCCCTGCGCCCGGCATCGCAGAAGCCGCTGCGGCCGCTGCTCAGTGGCACCGAAGCCTGGTACTTCAAGGGCGGTGAAGATGCCCTGAGCCATATGCCGCAGTGGGCGATCTATGGCCGCAACATCCTCGACAACCAACAGGCCGGTACGGCGCGCTGGGTCGGGTTGGGGGAGTACGGTGGCGCAGTAGTCGGCCTGCATGCCGTGGACCCGCATTCCGGGCGCTTGAAGTGGTGGCGCAAAAAAGCCCGCGAAGGCAGCTTGCCGCCGATCCTGCTGTGGTACGTCACCGGTCTGAGCTGCTATCTGATTCTCGATGGCCATTACCGCCTGCAGGCGGCCATCGATGAAAACCTGCCGCCGGAGTTTCTGGTGCTCAGCTCGCCGCGGCTCTACCGCTATCGCCCCAACCCGCAAGAGCAGCAGAAGGTGCTGGGGGCGCTGCAAGTGCAAATCCAGCGCAAAAAACTGGACACCGGGCGCTTCAACCAGTTGCTGATCAGCACCTTCGACGACCGGCCGTATCACGGCTTCGGCAGCCAGTCCTGGGCGGGGATTGCCTCGGAGCAGACGTGGATCGACCAGGTCAGCGGCATCCTCAAGGAACGCGGTGACCTGAGCGATCTTGAAGAAATCCTCGAGCGCGAGGCGCCGGAAGAATACCGCTGAGTCATGCTTGCGGCTGATGCCAATCGGTTTTTTGTAGCCGCTGCCGCAGGCTGCGTACGGCTGCGCAGCAGACGCGGCGATTTCAAGGCCGCCAGCGCTCTTTGACGGGAGATCGCCAAGCAAGGTCCTGCGGACCTTTTCGCAGCTTCGCCAAGGCTCAGCAGCGGCTACAGGGCCACAGTTCCATAGGTCCATAGGCCAATGCCGATTGGGGCAAGGTGGTTTCGGAAACGGGCTGGAAGGTCGCTGGAATGGCGTTTAGTCGCTTTCTTTTGTAAGGCAAATCCGAGAAACTGCGGGCCGCTTGAATGCGCCTGGTGGGCGGGCTAGGGTTCCGGAGCCATCGCCCAATCGATGGCTCGGATGTGCAAGTCCGACTGTTACCAGACGCATAAGCGCTCAGTCATGCCTGAGCGATTTCATGTTCGCCGTGTTATGGCGGCCGTGCGCGGGAGATCTTCGGATCTGCCGGGGTTCTGGTAACTCGGTCTTGCACACCCGCGTACGGCTGCCACCTTATTCGTGTGCAAGCGAACGGTGTCGGCTCCTTGTCATTACCAGGAGTTTGACCATGAAAAAGCTCGTCCCCGATCCCCCCACGTCCTATCGCGATCCCGAACTCAAGGCCGCCAATGCCACCCTGCGCGTGGCCCTGGCTCAGCAACCGCTGGACCCCGCGCTGTTCCAGCTCACAACCCAAGCCAAACCCGTTTCCCCCGACTCGCTGTTCAGCGTGCGCGAAGGCGTCAGCGCCGAAGAGGCCTTGGTGCACGTGGCGCTGTTGCTCAAATGCGCCGAAGAGGTCTGCGATGAAATCACCCAGCAGGGCAGCGGCCTGGAGCGCGGGCTGATCTGGTCCATGGTGCATTCGGTGGAGATGGCGCGGGCGGTGGTCGAAGCCTTGCTCGACGGCCAGCGCGGGCCCTGAATCCGGGCATTTCCTGATACGTTTTTGTCGCCCCGGTCCGATTGACTGAGCTTTTTTCACGGCACAGTCTGTCGGACCTTTTTCGTCATTTCCTGCAGGAGCTAGCCAATGCCTTTCGCGACCATCGATGGACAACCGTTGCACTACCTTGACCAGGGCCAGGGGCCGGTGGTGTTCCTGGCCGGCAGTTATTTATGGGACACCAGCATGTGGGCGCCGCAGATCGAGGCGTTGTCGGCGCAGTACCGGGTGATTGCCGTGGACCTGTGGGGCCATGGCCAGTCCGGGCCGTTGCCGCAAGGCACCGCGTCGCTGGACGATGTGGCGCGGCAGATGCTGGCCTTGCTCGACCATTTGCAGATTGAGCGGGTGACGTTGGTGGGCTTGTCGGTGGGCGGCATGTGGGGCGCCCGTATGGCCCTGGCGGCGCCGCAGCGCATCGACGGTCTGGTGCTGATGGACACTTACCTGGGCGCCGAGCCTGAGCCGACCCGGCAGTACTACTTTTCCCTGTTCCAGCAGATCGAGGACAGCGGCCTGATCGCCGAGCCGCTGCTGGACATCGTGGTGCCGATCTTCTTCCGTCCGGGCATCGACCGGCAGTCGGCGCTGTTCCAGGATTTTCGTTCCAGCCTCGCGGCGCTGCCGACCGAGCGCCTGCGCGCGAGCGTGATCCCCATGGGGCGCATCACCTTCAGCCGGGCGGATGTGCTGGATCAGCTGGCGCGCCTGGATCGACAGAGCACCTTGCTGCTGTGTGGTGATCAGGACCAGCCGCGGCCACCTGCGGAAACCATCGAGATGGCCGAGCGCATCGGCTGCCCTTATCAGTTGGTGCCTGAGGCGGGGCATATCTCCAGCCGTGAGAACCCGGAGTTCGTGACCCGGGCCTTGTTGGCGTTTTTACAGCGCCACGGTTGAGGCCCGATTCTTCCGAGCTGGCTTGCCGACCAAAAGGCCCGCAAGCCATGCGCCAAGCTGACGGAGGCCGTCGCCAGCTAACACACTGAAAGGTCGCTGGAATGGAGTGACGGTGTTCAGCTTGAAATCTGTTCTTCCAGAGGGTTCAGTTGCGCCAGAAATGAAGCCGCGCCCATTCTTTTCAAGGGGTATTTGCCACGGCTCACGGCTTCGAAATACCGCAGTGACCCCCAGAGTTCAAAATCCCCCACCAGATAGACCCGACGTTTGGCCCGGGTGAGTGCAACATTCAGCAGATTGGGTTTGGATGCGGCCCACTGCGCAGCTCCAGCATGATCAAGGTCGGCCCCCAGCAGCATGAAGACGGTGTCTTGTTCTTTACCCTGGAAGGTATGCACGGTACCGATGGAGGATTTCAACCATTGCTTCAATTCCCCCGAGGGCAATTTCGGACGATGGTTGGGGCTGGCCCAAGCAGCCGCGCGTATGGCTTTTTGCAGGGCCAGGCGCACGGCCTTGAACGGTGAAATCACGTACAGCTGCGGCAGTTCTCCGTCGCGTAAGTAGAGTTGCCCGAGAAGATCGACCATGAACTCGATCTGTTTAGGCACGACTTGTTTGTGTTCGACATGGCCAGGGATGTCGACCCAGCAACTGGAGCTGTAGACAGGGGCGCCCTGTTCGGCATGGGCATTGGGCAGACCAAAGACCATCTTGTTGCCGTAGGCGATTTGATTCGACAGGCTGAACATGGGTTCGATGCAGCGTCTGTGGACCCTCAACGGGCTGCCGATCCACAGTTCTTCGTCGGTATCGTTCCTGAAAACGCTTCCATAGCGATTGTTCTGGTCCGCCAGGCTCTGCACCGACACGCGATTGGGGGCGAAGGCTTGGTTGGCGGTGTGTACTGACAGCTGGCCGAGTGCCTTGACCAGGCGTTGCGGCAAGGTGAAGACCGGTTCGATTTGCAGAGGGTCGCCCACGATCATGGCTCGTTTAGCCCGCCACAATGCGCCGACGGCTGCCTGAGGCACGGCTTGTCCCGCTTCGTCGATGTACAGCCAGCCCAGCGAGCCGGCCCCCATCCCGCGGAACTGGTTGGCAAAGGAGGCAAAAGTACTTGAAACCACCGGTATCACCATGAACAGACTTTGCCAGAGCACCTGTGTGAGTCGCTCATCCTCGGGCGTCTTGTTGCTCAGCAATAGGCTGATGGCGGTGAGGTTGGCGCTAAAGCCCTTGCCGTTCGAGCCCGAGGGGGCAACCTCGGCAAGCCAGGCTTCATGCAGGGTCAAGGCCGCGGCGAATAACGTCGAACGCAAGTGATTGAGTGCGGCATCGTGCCAAAGCCCGTTTATCTGGAAGTCACGGTCTTCCAGTTCACTCAGATGACCTGGCAAGTTCGGACGCCCCAGGCGGACGGCGAAATCATCCAGGGATTGGCACTTGCCCTGCCACTGTGTTCTACGCGTGTCGAGTTCGCTCTCACAG
Organism: Pseudomonas sp. RC4D1; assembly: GCF_018390395.1. Classification (NCBI taxonomy): domain Bacteria; kingdom Pseudomonadati; phylum Pseudomonadota; class Gammaproteobacteria; order Pseudomonadales; family Pseudomonadaceae; genus Pseudomonas; species Pseudomonas sp. RC4D1. The sequence continues at coordinate 1,084,061 of NZ_JAHBAW010000002.1, read as the reverse complement.
AACAGCAATGAGGTTTGCGCCTCTTCAAGTTTCGGGATCAGGCTATTGTCGAGCAGGCTTTTTGCGCTGTTGATCTCTTCGTGCGCCTGACGCTGCAACCGGGCATTTTCCTGTTGTTCATCTCGATGCGTCCTAGCTGCTGGCGTGTTGAACAAGCGCTTCCACCATGCCGGGCGACCGCGATCTATCAGGCGTTCCAGTTCCTGAAGGCTGCCCAGATGTTGCTTGGACGCCTGGAGTTTCTGCTGGTGTTGGTCCAGCGCTTGCTGGGCAGATGCCTTGAGCTGTTCGGCCTGATGGAAGGCCTGTTGTTGAAGGCCCAGGAAGGTTTGCTCATCGGTAGCCGACATCTCACTCAGCAGGCTGGCATAACGGGCCCGTTCCTCCAGCGCTTTGCTGACAGCCTCATCGGCTTTTTTGAATGCTGCGCGGGCCTCCTTGAAGCTGGGCCCTTTGTATTCATCCACCCATTGACGAATCGTCAGTGGTTTATGGGGGGCGGTGGAATCTACCGGGTTGAAGAACATGCGCTCCTGCAACGCTTTACGGTTGCCACTGTTGCCCAGTGCGGCGCAGATCAGTCCCCAGGGTTTGTCCTCATCAGACAGTTCGCTGATGCTGCCATCACTGTTCTGTGCGGCAACTTTATGGGCAACCGGTTGCAGGTACTGAACGTTGCTCCAGCCTTTTCCCAGCGACTTGCGTTTGGGCAAGTCTCGGGAAATGTTTTCTACGGCGGCATTGTTGGAGGAGGCCACCACCATTTCATAGCCGGTCAACTCGGGTTTGAGCGCGCGGAGGGTGTAGGTATTTGCCATGCCCTTGAAGGTGACCTGAGGCTTTTTTCCGCCAACGAATGCATCCGCTGCGTCGCTGTATCCCGCCAGGACCCGGGCCCGACGAACAATGTTCTCTGCGAACATATCACGCAATAAAGTCGTTTTACCGGTCCCCGGCGGGCCGTTGACGGTGAACACACCGCTGTCTTCCAACGTGCCAAGTGCGCTGTTGATCGCGAACTGTTGCATCAGGCTCATGGCGTGGCCCGGTTCATCCGGCCAGTGTCCTGGGTTGATGCATTGCGGTTGCAAGGCCTGATAGATGGCCTTGCGTCCATTCTCGGTATACAGGTCAATTCGTTTGCTTGGATCGGCTTCAGCCAGGTACTGCAACAGAGCAGGGGGCTGTTCTCCACGCTGCAAGCTGGCGATCGCACGCTCGATATCTTTTATGAAAAAGCTGTTGAGTATGTCGATCTCGGTATCGGCTTCTTCTTCGTCCTCGACTTTCGCGACCTGTGCTGCTGAAGGTTGAGTGAGCGGCTTTTCGACCTTGGGCTGAGTCAGCACCTGAAGCAGCGCAAGAGGGGCGCGGCCGTCCTGGTCCGGGGTAAAACGGGCCCAGTTGCACAGCAGTTGATGCAAATAAATGACCTCGTCGGCCGTCAAGGCGGGGTCATCATTTTGCTGGCGCTGTCCATGGAAGTTGTGCAGCAGTTTTGTCAACTGCTCCTTGGCTTCCTCGAAGGCTTGGTGGCCCAGGGCATCAAGCCCTTTGGTGATTGTTTGCCCCAACGCCCAAGGAGCGGTGGACAGTGAGAATGCATCGAGTTGAGGAACCGCTTGAGCATTGAGCTTGATCTTGGCGAAGCAGGTCAGCCCTTCAAGCTCCACTCGTTCCTGTTCTTCGTAGAACGTGTTTTCGTCGATTGAGCAGGCGGCCAGGTGCGGTTCGCAAAGGGTAGCAATGACGGAGGCGTCAAAAACCCCAATATAGAGGTTGAAGCCTGTGATTTTTAGGTCATCGGGTATGGAGAAAGTGCGCCAATGACTGTGCTGGAGATCTTCCCGTGAGAGCCATCGGGTCTCCCATTTTTTTAAGTCCTCGACATATTTCTCAAGGGCATAAGGTAAAAAGAATTCCACCTTATGCCAGTAGTCGAGAATCTCTAGAAGCCTGGCTTGTCCTTGAGCTGTCAAAGCGTCACATCCCTGTCAGTGTAAAAAAGACAATAGTGTAACGCTGTCGATAAGGCTAAAGGCCATTACTGGTTCAGGGATGGGTGCATCTCGCTTATTTCGGGCCGAGAATCTGCGTCAGCTTGCCCGGGGCCGGGGCGCCTTGCTGTTGTTGCAGTTCGCCCTTGTCGTCGAGGTAGAAGATCGCCGGGGTCGCCGACAGCTCCAGCTCTTCCATCAGTTTCATGTTGGCGTCGAGCTTGGCCTGCACCGCCGCTGGAATGCTTCCCAGGGGTTTCAGGGCGCTGGCCTTGCCGGCTTTCTCGTGGTCCTGCAGGGCCTGTTGCGGGTCCTTGGCGGCCAGCAGGGCGGCGGATTTGCCCGGGCTGTCTTCGCGGATGATGCCCACCATGATGTGCCGCAGTTGCACCTTGCCGGCGTTCACCCAGGGCCGCGCCTGTTGCCAGAACATGTTGCAGTAGGGGCAGTTGGGGTCGCTGAACAGGTAGACGATGCGTGGCGCATCGGCCTTGCCGTCGCCGATCCAGTTGCTCTTGTCCAGGTTGTTCCAGACTTCCTTGGCCATCGGTGCGTAGACCAGTTTCTGCAGCGGCTCGGCGCTGAGGTCCTTGCCGTCGGCGTCGTACAGGTTGCCCAGCAGCACGTGCTTGCCGTCCGGGGTCAGGTACAGGGCCATCCCTCGGTTCTGGTACTGCGCGGCGTAGCCCTTGAGGCCATCCGGGGCATCGAAGCTGCCGAGGATCTTGGCGCCTTTTTCTTCGATCTTGCGGATCGGTGCGGGCAGTTCTTCGGCGTGCAGCAGCGGCGCGCTGAGCAGGGCTGCGCCCAAGGACAGGCTCAGCAGGTGGCGGATGAAGGGCATGGCAGTTTCCTTGCAGGGGCGACCGGGGTCGGATGGGCGTCGTCGAAGTTTTCCAGGGCACGGGCCAGGCTGGCTTCCGAGAGTTCACCCAGGTGACTGCTCAGCAGACGGCCGTCGGCGCTGTAGAACAGTGTAGTGGGCAGGGCCATGGAGCCCACGGCCTGGCCCAGGCGGCCGCCGCTGTCGAACAGCACGTTGTTCAGGTTCAGTTCCTGGGTGGCGAGGAAGGTGGCCACGCTTTGCATGCTTTCACCCTGGTTGACGAACAGGAAGGTCAGGTCCGGACGTTGCTGCTGGGCGCGCTCCAGGACCGGCATTTCTCGCCGGCACGGCGGGCACCAGGTGGCCCAGAGGTTGATCACCAGTGGCCCACCCTGGTAGTCGGTGAGCTGCACGGTGTCGCCGGTGGCATTGCGCAGGGGCATTTCCGGCAGGCGGGTGCCCTGGTCGTAGAGCGTCAGGGACAGGCTGGCCAGCAGCCAGAAGGCCAGGCCGCTGGCGATACCGGCGCCCAGCGGACGGCGCAGCGGTGGGCGTTTCCAGCCCCAGGCCAGGGCTGCCAGAAGCATGATGATGACCCCCGGCCAGGCCAGGAAGCCGCCGTCGCGCAGGTCGATGATCAGCCACAGGTTGTGCTGGTAGTGCTTCCAGTAAGCGATGACAAAGCAGATCCGCGCCGCGAGCATGCCCAGCAGGAACAGCATGAACAGCACCGATTCCGGGTTGTCGCCGCCGCGCTTGGCCACCCGCCAGCCCACCAGGGTGGCCAGGGCCAGGGCACTGATCAGCAGCAGGTGGTTGAGGGCGATGGCGAAGGTGCCGATGGTAAAGGTCAGCATCAACGGGCTTCCCGGGTCTGAGTCCAGCGTTGCAGGAAGGCCGTGGCATCGACTTCGCCGGTGATGCGCTGGCTGCGGCGCTCGCTGCCGTCCGGGCCGATCCACAGGAAGCTGGGTGGGCCGGGCACTTTGTAGCGGCTGAGCAGTTCGCGGCCGTCGGCGTTGTCATGGGTGACGTCCAGGCGCAGCAGGCGCACGTCCTTCAGGGCGTCGAGGACTTGGAGCTGGCCGAACACGGTTTTCTCCATGATCTTGCAGGACACGCACCAGTCGGCGTAGTAGTCCAGCAGCACCCATTGGCCCTGGGCCTGGGCGCTGTCCAGGGCACGTTGCAGTTCCGCAGGCGACTTGACGGTGGTGAAGGCATCGTGGGCCGTGGCGCTGCTGGCCACGCTGCCACCGCTGTAGACCTTCAGCGGTCGCCACAGGTCATCGCTGCCACCAGCGGCGCCCACCAGCAGCACGCTGCCCCACAGGCCAAACAGCACGGCGGCGGCGCCAAACAGGTGCAGCAGGCGCCCGGCGATGGCGCGTTGCTGCCAGGCGCAATAGGCCAGTACCAGGGCCAGGGCGCCCCACAGACCGATCCACAGGCTGGTGTCGAGCACCGGGCGCAACATATAGATAGCGGTGCCCAGGAACAGGAAGCCGAACACGCCCTTGAGCAGGTTCATCCACGGCCCCGGCTTGGGCAGGAAGCGGTTGCCCACGGTCACCAGCAACAGCAGCGGCAGGCCAATGCCCAGGCCCAGGGCGAACAGCGCCAGGCCGCCAAACAGGGCATTGCCGGTCTGGGCGATGTACAGCAGGCCACCGGCCAGGGGCGCGGTCATGCACGGACCTACCAACAGCGCCGACAGGGCGCCGAGAGCGCCACAGCCGATCAGGCTGCCGCCCTGGCGCTGGCGGCTGGCGCCTTCCAGGCGGTCGCGCAGAAACGCGGGCATTTGCAATTCAAAGAAGCCGAACATCGGCAGCGCCAGCAGCACGAACAACGCGGCAAAGCTGCCCAGCACCCAGGGCTGTTGCAACCAGGCCTGCAGGTTGCTGCCCAGCAGGGCGGCGATCACCCCCATGCCGGCATACACCAGGGCCATGCACAGCACGTAGCTGGAGGCCAGGGCCAAGCCCCGGCGCGGGCTGGCGCCGCTGCCGACAACGATCCCCGCGAGGATCGGCAGCATCGGCAGTGAGCAAGGGGCGAAGGCCAGCAGCAGGCCGAAACCGAAGAAGGCCAGCAGGCCCAGGCCCCAGGATTTTTGTTGCAGGTCGTTGGCCAGCAGTTGGTCCTGGGCCGTGCCAGGGCCGGCGGCGACTGGGCTGCTGGCGGCGACGGAGGGTGCACCACCCAGGTCGAGTTCCAGGGTTTGCGGCGGGTAGCACAGGCCGGCGTCGGCGCAGCCCTGCCAGCCCAGCTTGACCTTGCCGCTGGCGGCGGGCGGCAGCTTCACTTCCAGGCCCTGGCGATACACGGTCTGCTCGCCGAAGAATTCGTCGCTGTGGTGTTCGCCGTCCGGCAGCGTCGGCTGATGCTCCTGGGCCAGGCCATCGAACTTCAGGCGTTTCTGGTACAGGTAGTAGCCGTCGGCAATCTGCCAGAACAGCTGGGTTTCTCCGGAAGGCAGGCGCTCGGAGGTGAAGGTGAAGGCCTTGTCCACCGGCAGGAAGTCGGGCTTGACCTCGAACGGATTGTTGCTGGCTTCTGCCAGGGTGGTGAACAGCATAAACAGCAAAATGAGCAATCGACGCATGGTCAAGCCTTAAACCGGTGCAAGTGGGATGCACAATGGCGGGTCCTGATTAACCGATGATTAACCATACTTGGGTTGTTGCACGGCGGTGGCGGGCATAATGTCCGCTTAATCCGCCGCCTGTCTAATCAACGCCTTTGTTACAGGACCGACCATGCACGTACTTGTCTGTGAAGATGATGAGCTGATTGCCAGCGGAATAGTCGCCGGCCTCACGGCCCAGGGCCTGACGGTCGAGCATGTGGCCTCCGCCTCGGCGGCGCGGGCCATGCTCGGCGTGGCCGATTTCGACGTGATGGTACTGGACTTGGGCCTGCCGGATGAAGATGGTTTGAAGTTGCTCAAGCAACAGCGCCAGCAGGGCCTGGAGATTCCGGTGCTGATCCTCACCGCCCGCGATTCGGTGACCGATCGGGTCGACGGCCTGCAGGCCGGGGCCGACGATTACCTGCTCAAGCCGTTCGACCTGCGGGAGTTGGCGGCGCGTCTGCATACCCTGTTGCGCCGGGTGGCGGGGCGCAGCGTCAACCTGATCGAGCACGGACGCCTGACCTACGACCCCAGCACCCGGGAAACCCGCCTGGGCGGCGAGCCGGTGGATCTGTCCCGGCGCGAGCAGGCGCTGCTTCAGGCCCTGCTGCACAACCGCGGCCGGGTGCTGTCCAGCGAACAGCTCAAGGACAGCGTCTACGGGTTCAACGACGAACTGGAAAGCAACGCCCTCAACGTGCACATCCACCACCTGCGGCGCAAACTGGGCAACGGCATCGTCGAGACGGTGCGCGGCCTGGGTTATCGCCTGGGGCCGGCCGATGGCCAGGAGCAGTCGTAAGTGAGGAGCCTGCGCCTGCGCCTGAGCGTGACCCTGGGCGCCGCCTTCATTCTGATCTGGACCCTGGCCGCGGCCTGGATGCTCAGCGATCTGCGCAATCAGATGATGTTTTCCCTGGATCAGCGGCTGGTGGCTTCGGCGCGCATGGTGGCCGGTCTGCTGGAACAGATGCCGGCGCTGCCCTCCGATACCCATGCCCATCCGATTGCCAGCGCGGCCTTGACCATTCCCGGGGGCATGGCCTGTCAGGTCAGCTCCCTGCGCGGGCAGGTCCTGGCCCGCAGCCACAGCACTCCGGAGCACACCCTGGAAGCCGAGAAACTGGGCTTTCATGACCAGATGATCGACGGCGCGCCCTGGCGCACCTTCACCCTGGTGCGCGGTGATCTGCGCATCACCACCGCCGACCGCCAGGTGGAGCGCGAGGCGCTGAACATGTCGGTTCTGCTGGCTGCCTCGGTGCCGGTGGGGGTGGCCTTGCTGGGCTGTCTGTGGCTGTTGTGGCTGGGCATCGGCCAGAGCCTGGCGCCGCTGAACCGGATTCGCGACGCGCTGATGCGCCGCAGCGCCGATTCCCTGGAACCGTTGCAGATCCGGCCCATGCCCAGCGAATTGCGGCCGCTGGTGGACACCCAGAACCAGCTGTTCCAGCGCATCGCCAAGACCATCGAACGCGAACGCCGCCTGACTGGCGACGCCGCCCATGAATTGCGCAGCCCGCTGACCGCGATCAAGACCCACCTGCAGGTGGCGCGCATGACCGACGGCGCGGCCCGTGATCAATCCCTGGCCCGGGCGGAGGAGGGCGCCGACCGCCTGCACCGGACCCTGGAGCAACTGCTGTTACTGGCTCGGGTCGAGGGCAGTCTGTCGTTCGATGACGGCGTGCACTGCAATGCCGAGCAAGTGGTTCGCCTGGCAATCCAGGATGCCGCCGTGGGCGCCCGGCAGCGGGTCAAGGTGCACCTGGGAGAGCACACCGCCGAGGCCCCGGTGGCCATGCCCTCGACCTTGGCGATTGCCGCCTTGCGCAACCTGCTGGACAACGCCCTGCGCCATACCCCGCAAGACTGCCCGGTGGAGTTGAACCTGGAGCTGGTGGCCGGTCGCCTGCGTTTCCAGGTGCGTGACCATGGCCCGGGGATTGCCCAGGAAGACCTGCAACACCTGACCCAGCGTTTCTGGCGCAACAGCCAGAGCACCGGGTGCGGCCTGGGCCTGGCGATTGTCCAGGCCATTGTCCAGCGTTGCGCTTGCGAGCTGCACTTCGACAGTCTTCCTGATGGCCTGCGGGTCGAGCTGACCCTGCCTGCCCACCGCGCCTGACCCATCACCGCCCGCCGCAGGAGCTGGCTTTCCAGCGAAGAGGCTCTTGAGATCGCCTTCGCCAGCAAGTTGGCTCCCACGGGGCGGTATGTGCAATTTCCTCGTCCTGGGGTGTAAATCCCGACCGCGCTGATGCGTTTTTAGAACAGGAAAACCTGTCAGTGCGCACCCGCGCTTGGGCTGCGCATCCGGCCGGTGGTCGTTTTGCTCAAATTGCAGCGCGAGGGTTCGAGACATGTCAGCCGTTACCAGCCTTATGGACGATCAGCCGGTGGGCCTTGCTCCCGCCCCGGCCGAGGCGCTTTACCAGTTCGAGGAGTCGCCCCTGCTGGCCCGTCAGAGCCGTCAGGAATCCAATGCCCGCAGCTATCCGCGGCGCATTCCCCTGGCCCTGAAGCGGGCCAGTGGCATTCATGTCGAGGATGTTGAAGGCCGGCGTTTCATCGATTGCCTGGCCGGGGCCGGGACCCTGGCCCTGGGCCACAACCACCCGGTGGTGATCGCCGCGATCCAGCAGGTGCTGGCCGATGAACTGCCGCTGTTGACCCTGGACCTGACCACCCCGGTCAAGGATCAGTTCGTCCAGGACCTGTTCGGCCTGTTGCCCGAGGCCCTGGCCGCCGAAGCCAAGATCCAGTTCTGCGGCCCCACCGGCACTGATGCCGTGGAAGCCGCGCTGAAACTGGTGCGCACCGCCACCGGACGCAGCACCGTGCTGTCGTTCCAAGGCGGTTACCACGGCATGAGCCAGGGCGCCCTGAGCCTGATGGGCAGCCTGGGGCCCAAGCGTGCGTTGGCGGGACTCTTGAACAATGGTGTGCAGTTCCTGCCCTTTCCCTATGACTACCGCTGCCCGTTCGGGCTGGGGGGCGCCGAGGGGGTCAAGGTCAACCTGCATTACCTGGAAAACCTGCTAAGCGATCCTGAAGCGGGCGTGGCCCTGCCGGCGGCGGTCATCGTCGAGGCGGTGCAGGGCGAGGGCGGGGTGATCCCGGCGGACCTGGACTGGCTGCGAGGGTTGCGGCGCATCACCGAGCAGGCCGGGGTGGCGCTGATCGTCGATGAAATCCAGAGCGGCTTCGGTCGCACCGGCAAGATGTTCGCCTTCGAGCACGCCGGGATCATTCCCGATGTGGTGGTGATGTCCAAGGCCATCGGCGGCAGCCTGCCGCTGGCGGTGATGGTCTATCGCGACTGGCTCGACACCTGGCAGCCGGGGGCACACGCCGGGACCTTCCGTGGCAATCAGATGGCCATGGCCACCGGTTCCGCGGTGATGCGCTACCTCAAGCAGCACCGGCTGCCCGAGCATGCGGCGGCGATGGGCGAGCGCTTGCGCGAGCACCTGCTGATCCTGCAGCGGGACTTCCCGCAACTGGGGGATGTCCGTGGCCGTGGCCTGATGCTTGGCGTCGAGCTGGTGGACCCTGCCGGCGCCCCGGATGCCCAGGGCCATCCGCCGCAACATTTGCGCCTGGCGCCGCTGGTGCAGCGTGAATGCCTCAAGCGCGGCCTGATCCTCGAACTGGGCGGGCGCCATGGCAGCGTAGTGCGCTTCCTGCCGCCGCTGATCATCAGCGCGGCGCAGATCGATCAGGTGGCGGACATCTTCAGCAAGGCAGTGGCCGCCGCGGTGGCCAGTCTTTAATTTTTCGCGGCCCTGGTTCGTTCCTTCTACACAACTGCCACGCCTGGGGCGCGGCACACCTTATTAACGACGGAGACAAGCAATGACTTCAGTATTCGACCGTGAGGACATCCTGTTCCAGGTAGTGGTCAACCACGAAGAGCAATACTCGATCTGGCCCGACTACAAGGCCGTGCCCCAGGGCTGGCGCACCGTGGGCAAGAGCGGCTTCAAGAAAGAGTGCCTGGCCTACATCGAAGAAGTCTGGACCGACATGCGGCCCCTGAGCCTGCGCCAGAAGATGGACCAGCAGGCCGTGGCCGGCTGATCTGCAAGACCTGTAGCCGCTGCCGAGCCTGCGAGGCTGCGCAAAGGGCCGCAGTCCCTTCAGCGTTCTCAAGAGCAGCGCCTCCTGCGGAGCCGTTCGCAGCCTGCGGCAGCGGCTACAAAAAACCGGGTCGAGATTGTTGTGTAGCCGCTGCTGAGCCACGGCGAAGCTGCGCAAAGGGCCGCAGGCCCTTTTGCGATCTCAAGAGCAGCGCCTCCTGCGGAGCCGTTCGCAGCCTGCGGCAGCGGCTACAAAAAACCAGATCGAGATTGTTGTGTAGCCGCTGCTGAGCCACGGCGAAGCTGCGCAAAGGGCCGCAGGCCCTTTTGCGTTCTCAAGAGCAGCGCCTCCTGCGGAGTCGTTCGCAGCCTGCGGCAGCGGCTACAAGGGCGCTGGCGTCTTGAGCTTGGCGGGTTTTTCATGCCCGGCGATCAGGCCAGGCGCTTGACGGCCTGCAGGGTGTAGCTCAGTGGCAGGCGCCATGGCGCTTCCTTGAGTCGCCATTCGCCGCGTTCATCCACCACCATTTGCCCGGGCAGGGCCTCCCAGGGAATACTCTGGTGTTCCACCAGTCCGGTGATTTCCAGGCCTTGGGCCAGCAAGGCGCTGATGATTTCGCCCAGGCCGTGATTCCACTCGTGGGTCACCGTGGCCTTGAGGCTGCTCTCGGTTTCCACGTAGGTGGTGTCCTCGTCCCAGACCAGCGGCTCGCTGCGTTCGAAGTAGGGAAACGCCACTTGCAGCGAATCGCGCTGTTCTTCATCCAGGGCCCAGAGCATTGGATGCCCCTCGCGGATAAACAGCCGGCCACCGGGCTTGAGCAGGGCGCCGACGGTCTGTGCCCAGCGCTCGATGCTCGGCAGCCAGCACAGCGCGCCGATGCCGGTGTAGACCAGATCAAAGCTGCCCTTGGGCAGCACCTCGGCGGCCAGGAACACGTCCGACTCGTGGTAGTCGATAGGCGTATTGCAGCGTTGGGCCAGGGTCCGGGCTTCAGCCAGGGAGGCCGAGGAAAAATCCAACCCGCTCATCCGCGCGCCGAGGCGCGCCAGGGACAAGGTGTCGGTGCCGATATGGCATTGCAGATGCACGCCGCGCAGGCCCTGGATGTCGCCCAAGAGAGGGCGGTCGAACTGCACCACGTCGGAGAGAAACTGCGGGTCGTCGACAAAGCGCTGCACCGCGTAATCCGCCGAGGCGGCGTGCAAGGGCGCGCGTTCGTCCCAATTGGTCTTGTTGAGTGTCAGGTATTCGCTCATGGCGTGGTCTTCCTGTCTGGGCATTGTTGCGACGCGCAGACTAGCACCGGGAAATGACCGCGATCTTGAGCAAATATGTAAGCGGCCCCGGTCCCCCGACCCCGGCTGTAGCCGCTGCTGAGCCATGGCGAAGCTGCGCAAAGGTCCGCAGGACCTTGCTTGGCGATTGTCTGTCGAGCACCGCGTCTCTGCGCCGGAGTGCCGCCCAGGCCGTTCGCAGCCTGCGGCAGCGGCTACAAAAGCCCGGATCGAGATGGGTGCTGTAGCCGCTGCTGAGCCATGGCGAAGCTGCGCAAAGGTCCGCAGGACCTTGCCTGGCGATTGTCTGTCGAGCACCGCGTCCCTGCGCCGGAGTACCGCCCAGGCCGTTCGCAGCCTGCGGCAGCGGCTACAGGGTTAGGGCCTGGGTGACTTTTTGCAGGTTGCCTTCCAGTTCGCTGAGCGGGTCGGCGCCGTCGGTTTCAAGGACCAGCAACTGGCTGCCACCGGCGCTGATGGCGGCTTTCAGTGCCTCGGACGGCTGGCGGTGGTGCAGGACCAGGGCCACGTCGTTGTCCTTGAGCCGGGCTTGCAGCTTCTGCAGCGCTTCGGGCGTCCATTCGTTGTCGGCGCGGGCGTCGACTCCCACCAGTTCCAGGTTCAGGCCACTGACCAGATAGCCAAAGTGCTCGGAGAGGCTCAGCACGCTGAGGTTGTCGGCCTCGGCCAGGCGCGCTTCGCTGTCGGCGCTGAGTTTGAGCAGGCGTTGTTTGATTCCCGCCAGGTTGCGCTCGATCTGCGGTTTGGCTTCGGGGGCCAGGCGTACCAGGTCGGCCGCGAGCACGTCGGCCATGCGTCCCAGGTTGTTGCTGGACAGCCAGGGCTGGGCATTGAGCCCGTCGCTCTGGCCCGGTTGCAGGGCCACCCCGGCCAGGGCGCCATCCACCGGGCGCGCGGCATCGATCTCGACGATACGAATATTGCTGCGCCGGGCATTGGGGTACAGCGGGTCGTCCGGCCAGATCGAGCGCAGGCCGATCACCGCGTCGGCATCCAGCGCCAGCTTGCTCAGGGCCGCAGCGCCGCGCCCGGTGAAATAGGCGGTCTGCCGCGAGCCGGGAAGATTGGCCGGGGCCGCCCGTTCCAGCTTGACGTGGGTGCCCTGCAGCAGGACCTGCCCCAGGCCGAAGGTCACCGGCAGCGAGGCCAGCACCGTCAGCGGTTTCTGCGAGGCGGCGCTGTGCAGCGCGGTATTGCCCATGCCGTGGCTGGCCACCACGCGCATCGGTTCGAAGTGGTCGCGCTCGGCCAGGGCCGGGCTGCTGATCAGGCCGCCGAGGATCAGGGCCAGGCTCAGTTGAGGCAATGACAAGTGACGCAGTGAACTGTGCATTTATCCGATATTCCCTTTCAGGCTGGGGACGGTGCCGCGGGCGATGGCGGCCAGGGCGAAGGCCACGCCGGCTACCAGGATGATGGCCGCGCCGGAAGGCACCGGCAGGTCGAAGACGATGGGCAGCAAGATGCCGCACAAGGTGCTGACGGTGGCGATGCTCACCGAGATCCAGAAGAAGCCCTTGAGCGACTGACTGAGCAGGCGGGCCGCTGCGGCCGGAATCACCAGCAGCGCGCCCACCAGGATCGCGCCGATGACCTTCACCGCGGCCACGGTGATCAGGGTCACCAGGACCACGAACAGGTAGTCCAGGGTCTTCACCGCCACTCCGCGCACGGCCGCCAGCTGCGGGTTGAAGCTGGCCAGCATGATGCGGTTGTACAGCGGCAGGCTCAGGCCCAGCACCAGGGCGCCGACGATCAACAGCACCAAGAGGTCGTTGCCGTTGACCGTGAGCACCGAGCCGAACAGTACGTTTTCCAGGATGTGCACGTTGATCTTGCCGGCCAGGATCAGCAGCAGGCTGGCGCCCAGGGCCAGGGACACCGAGAGGAACACCCCGATCAGGGTGTCCGGAGCCAGCCCGGTGCGGTTGCGCAGGTAGTTGAGGAGGATGCCGAACAGCAGGCAATAGCCGAACAGGCTGCCGTAGGGGCCGGTGTAGGGTTCGCCCAGCAGGATACCGATGGCCACACCGGTCAGCGCCGCATGGCCCACGGCTTCGGAGAAGAAGGCGAAGCGCTTGACTACGACAAGTGTGCCCAGGCCGCCCAGGACCGGTCCGATCAGCAGGCCGGCCAGCAACGCATTGACCACAAAGCCGTAGGCCAGGGCTTCGGGCAGGTAGCCGGCCGAGGCCCAACCCTGGACCATCAGGCGAAATGCTTCATAGGTCATCAGGCAGCGCTCCCGGCGGCTCGTGGATGGGTGGAGAACAGACTGAGCAGGCGCTCCGGGGTCAGGGTCTGTTGCGCCGGACCGTCGAACAGCACCCGGCGGTTGAGGCCGGTGACTCGGTCCGCCAGGCGGCCCACCGCCTCAAGGTCGTGCTCGATCCACAGCAGGGTGATGCCGCTCTGGCGCCAATCGTGGAGCAGGCGTTCGAAGACTTGGATCCCGGCTTCGTCCAGGGCCGACATCGGTTCGTCCAGCACCAGCAGTTGCGGGGCCGGGATCAGGCCCTGGGCCAGCAGCACGCGCTGGCGTTCACCCCCGGACAGGGCGCCCATGCGCCGTTTGCGCTTGTCTTGCATGCCGACCCGTTCCAGGGCCTCGCCTATGGCCTGGGCGTAATGCCGGCTCAGGCCAAGGAAGGCCGGGCGGCGCTGGCACATGGCAGCCATGAAATCGTCCACGGTCATCGGCAGGCCACGGTCGAACTCCAGGGCCTGGGGCACGTAGCCGATGGTGCCGGCCGCGCCGGGCCATTGCAGGCGCAGTTGGCCCTGGTGCGGCATCTGCCCTAGCAGGGTCTTGATCAGCGAACTCTTGCCGCCGCCGTTGGGCCCCACCAGTGCGTGCACGCTGCCGGGCTGCACCTGGAAGGTCACGCGGTCGAGGATGGTGGTGCGGCCCAGGGTCAGGCTGACCTGGTCGAACTCGATGGCCGGGCCCCGCAGCAGGGTCTCGATGGCGGTCATGCCCCGGCCTCCTGGATGGCCCGGACCACGGTGTCGAGGTTGCCTTTCATTTCCTTCTCGTATTTCTCGGCGCTGTAGTCGCCGTAGGAAATGTGCGACAGCGGGTAGAGCTTGACCCCGGATTCGCGCTGGATGGTCTCGACGTAGGTGGAGGGGAAGTCCATCTCCGAGAAGATCACCTTGACGTCTAGCTCGCGCAGTTGGTCGATGGTCTTCTTCAACTGGCTTGGGCTGGGCTCGATGCCGTGGGCCGGTTCCACCACCGCGGTGACTTGCAGGCCGAACTCGCGCAGCAGGTAGTCGTAGGCCGCGTGTACCGTGGCCACCCGCAGGTCGGCGTTGGGCGCCTGGGTCAGCTTGGCCAGGGCGTCGGCGCGCATCTGCCGCAGGCGCTTGCCGTAGGCCCGGGCGTTCTGGGTGTAGGTCTTGGCGTTGGTCGGGTCCATCTTGCCCAGCTCCCGGGCGATGTTGTTGACCTGGGCGATGGAGGCGCTGATGGACAGGAAGGTGTGCGGGTTGACCACTTTGCCGGCGCCCCGGGCGGCGACGCCGGTGGCGGCCAGCAGCGGCACGTTCTCGTTGGCTTCGATCACCGGGATGTCCGGGCGCTCGCTGGCGGCGATCATGCGGTCGGCGAAGTCATCGTGGCCCACGCCGTTGAGCACGATCACGTCCAGGCTGCCGATGCGCTTGATGTCCTCGGCCCGGGGCTCGTAGGCGTGGGGGTTGAAGCCGGCGGGAATCAGCGGCACCACCTCGGCCTTGTCGCCGACAATGTTCGCCACGTAGCTGTAATAAGGGTGCAGGGTGATACCGATGCGCAGGCGCTTGGCCGGGTCGGCGCTGACCAGGGGGCTGAGCACCAGGGCCAGCAGGCTGACCAGCAGCACCCGCAGGAATGGGCGGCGTTGCGATGAAATGGGCATGGCTAGCGTTCTTCTCTCGGGTGAATGCAAAAAGATCAGTGACGATGCTGGCGAGTCACCCCGGCATCGAATTGCGCGACCACCTGTTGCCAGCCGGCGGCGGCCAGCGTCGCGTCGCTGAGATCGACCGGCACGGCGACGGACGGGGCGCGGTTGAGCCAGATGTCCACTTTGGCCTGATCTTCGGTGTCCAGGCGCATCAGGAAGGAGCCGGCCACTTGCGGGTTCTGGCTCAGGCCCAGGTAGGCCTGGTCCTGCAATTGCCAGGCATGGCCACCACGGCTCACCGAGCTGGCGTCCTGGGCAAAGGGGGCGAAGCCTTCCTCGGCCAGTTGCTCCGGGCTCGGCAGCGTCTGGCTTTCGGCCTGCAGCAGATGGATCTCGTCGAGGGTCACTCGCAGGTCGGCGTAGATGCCTTGTTCGCCGGCACTCAGATCGCGGCGGGCGTCGAGCTGGTGGCTGGCGACGCTGGCGGTTTCGACTGTTTCGCCGCGCCACAGCACCACGCTGCCGGCGACACACAGAATCAGCAGGCACAGCAACAGGACGTAGAGGGTTTCGTGACCGGCGCCGGCGGGGCGCACGACCTGGGTGGTGGCAGGAGTCATGGGGTCTCGATATCCGCTTGGTCGATCTCGACCACGTGACCGGGGCCGGCATCGAACAGCACGTAGAACTCGCTGGAGGGTTTCTTGAAGGTCAGGGTCGAATCGCTGCCGAGCTTGCCCGGCACGAGGATGGTTTCGTCGTAGCCGATCACGTCCAGGGTCACCCCCGGAGCGCCGCTGCCATCGGAAAAACCGCCGGTGCAGCGGATCTGCTCGGCGTCGATGGCCTTGCACTCGCACATCGGGTTGTGGGCCAGGGCGCTGTGGCTGAAGGCGGCACTCAGCAGCAACAGGGCAGCGGCGCCGAGGCGCCGGGTAGATACTGCGCGAATCATCATTTGCCTCCTTGTTTTTCGAGCCAGGCCACGGTGGCGGGGGACGCCTGGCTCAGGGGAATGGATGCCTGGTGCATGCTGCCGTCCCAGCCTTCCAGGGTGATCCACAGCTCAGCGTCGGCTTTGGTCTTTTGCGGAATCGGCAGGCTGGCCCCCATGCGGTACGGGCTACCGAAGAAGATCACCCCGGCGGCCCGCAGGCTGCGGGGTTTGCCGATGCGCAGGTAGGTCGCCTTGACCGGTTCGATGCAGGCCTGGCACAGGGCGGCGTTGAAGCTTTTCAGGTAGCCGGCGGGGCCATCGCTGCGCGGCGCTTCGTTGCGCATCTCGGCCAGGCGCAGGCTCCAGGGGCCGACCTGGATTTCACCGATCTCCCGTTCCCCCAGGCCGCTGTCGCCGCGAAACAACGAGGCATCGGCGAGGTATTTGGGCATGAAGCCCAGGGGGATCAGCAACAGCAGGATGTTCAGGTGAAAGCGCCATTTATGCCAAAGCCGGCTCAGCTGCGAAGGCGCGGTTGCGCTGTGGGTCTGGCTCACGGGTGGCTCTCCGAAGTTTCGATGCTCATGGCCGGGGTGGGCGTCGGCACGGGTTTGCTCGCGGGACGCGCCCGGGCGGCCTTCTCCTCACGCTTGAGGGCGTTGGCGGTGGCCAGGGCGGTGCGCTTGGTCCAGATCAACAGCCCGCTGAGGACCATCATGCTCAGCACCAGACCGAAGAAGAACCAGATCAGCTTGACCCAGATCCCGCCAAAATCTCCGGTGTGCAGCGGGCGCATGGACTCGGTGACGAACTCCAGGGTGCTGCGGTCCCCCAGCAGGTGAGAGGTGTCCAGGGAGCCGGTGTAGGGGTTGATGTTGGCGGTCTGGTACATCAGCGGGTACCAGCCACGACCGCCTACGTACAGGTGGCTGTAGGCATTGCTTGGCAGGCTGACGAAGCTGATGTCGAAACCGGGGATCTTCTGGGTGGCGATGCCGATGGCCTGGTCCAGGCCGATCATCGGCGCGGGGCTGCCGTCGGTGGTGGTCGGCACCTGCTCCCGGGCGATGACCGGAACAATGGGTTGGCTGGAAATGCTGATGTGGTTGTCGGCGAGCACGGCCTCGATCAGGAACCAGATACCGGTGATCGAGATCACCGTGATAAACCAGATGGACCAGATGCCGCTCAGGCGGTGGAAGTCGCCCCAGAAGATCCGTGCCCCATGGCGCAGGCGCAGGGTCGGCTTGAGAAAGCCCTTCCAGAACTTCTTGTAGACCACCAGCCCGGTGATCAACGAGATCAGCAGCGGCAGGCCGAGGAACGACACCAGGTACCAACCCCAGCTGTAGCCGTTGGTGAAGGGCACCAGCCACCAGCCATGCAGGGCCCGGGTGAAGCCCTGGAAGTCGAACACTGGGCTGGTGCCCTGGATCGCCCCGGTGTAGGGGTTGACGTACAGCGTTGGGGAACGGCCGTCCGGGTAGCTGACGCTGACACTCAGGGCGAAATGGCTTTCGTCCGGGGTCACGATGGTATCGATGCGGGTGCTGGGGTCGGCCTGCTGGATGGCCGCCACGATCTGGTCGTAATTGAGCGGCTGGGCATCATCGCTGGGTTTACTGGCTCGGATATCCGGATTGGCCAGCCATACGATCTCCTGGCTGACCACCGCCAGGGTGCCGGTGACACAGACGATCAGCACGAAGAACCAGATGGGCAGGGCCAGCCAGCTGTGCACCAGAAACCAGATTTTTGAACGGGACTTCTTCGACATGGAGTGGGCGTCTTGATTCGAGGAATGGAGCGGCACTGGAACCCTGGGCCGAGCCCGGCGCAAAGGTGCCGGGCATAGCCTTGGCCAACGCGGCCTGCTGCATCTAATTAAGACGAATGAGAATCGTAAATCCTGAAAGGCGATATGAAAGTAAATGTTACGAAGCCAGGAAAGCCCCGTGAAACGGGGATTCCTGGTCGTTCGATTTGTGCATCAGGGGCGGCTGACCAGTGTAGGAGCTGGCTTGCCAGCGAAGGGGACCGTGAGATCGCCTTCGCCGGCTGGGCGTCAGGGCGGGTCAATGGGGTTGTTGCTGGAACATTTCCTGCGCCCGCCGGCTGATTTCCTCGGTACTCAGGTCTTCCTTGCGGCTGGCCAGGAACCACACATGGCCGAACGGGTCACGCAGGCTGCCGCTGCGGTCGCCGTAAAACTGGTCCTTGACTGCCGACACCTCGGTGCCGCCGACGGCCAATGCCCGGGCGAAGCTGCGATCGACATCTTCCACATACAGATGCAGCCCAACCGATGTCTTGTGGCTGTCCGGGCTTTCCATCGGGGTTTCTTCACAGGGGCTGCCGAGCATGATGGCCGAGCCGCCGATGCGCAGTTCGGCATGGCCCACGCTGCCGTCGGGCATCTCCAGGCGCATGGTTTCCACCGCGCCGAAGGCCTGCTTGTAGAACTCGATGGCCTCGGCGGCGCGCTTGATGCCCAAGTAGGGAGTGACGCCGTTGAAGCCTTCGGGAATGGGTTTGACGCTCATCTGGGTTTCTCCTTGATGTTGTTGGAAATGGGTCCGTCGCTGGATCGAGCAGCTTTCACTCTATACCCGGGAACCTTCGGTACCGGTGTGGGCTGACGAGGTGTCGTCCAGGCAACAGCGACTCACTGTTGGCCCAACAACAGCCCTCCAGCAATTTGTCTGGCGGCCCGCTGGGCAACCGCCAGGAACGGCCTGTAAGTCCTTGATTTCACAGGGCTGATCTTTCGGCACAGAAGCTGCAATGGCGGGGTGGAACCTTCATTCGCCCGAGAGTGCTGTATGTCTTCATTGCCTGAATCTGCCTTTTATCCCCTGCATACCCCGGCCGCCCATGTGATCCGCGATGGCGCCGAAGCGTTGATCGTGGCCCGGCGCGTGGCTGCTGTCCTGCTGGAGCAGGACGCCGAGCGCGACCGCACTCGTGAGGTGCCGTCGCAGGTGGTCGACCTGTATTCCAACAGTGGCCTGTGGGGCATCAGCGTGCCCCGGGAATATGGCGGTGCACAGGTGTCCTACGCGGTGCTGGCCGAGGTGATCGCCATCATTTCCGCCGCCGATCCGTCCCTGGGGCAGATCCCGCAGAATCACTACTGCCTGCTGGAAGACATCCGCCTGCAAGGCACCCCGGAGCAGCAGGCGCATTTTTTTGCCCTGGCCCTGCAAGGCCACCGTTTTGCCAATGCGCTGTCGGAAACCGGCGGCAAGAACGTTCAGGACATTCAGGCCAGCATCCGGCGCTCAGGTGACGGTTACGTGATCAACGGCCGCAAGGGTTACTGCACCGGTTCGCTGTACGCCCACTGGCTGGCGGTGTTGGCCCTGGACGAGCAGGGCCGCGGGCAACTGGCCTTTGTGCCCCGGGGCAGCGAAGGGCTGGTGGTGATCGATGACTGGGACAGCATCGGCCAGCGCACCACGTCCAGCGGCACGGTGCTGGCGCAAAACCTGCTGGTGCCGACCTTCAACCTGTTCCCCACCTATCGCTCCTATGAAAGCCCGACCCTGGCCGGGCCCTTCGCCCAGCTGACCACGGCGGCCATCGACGCCGGCATCGCCCGGGCGGCGCTACGGGACACCATCGCCTTTGTTCGTCAGCACGCCCGGCCGTGGATCGATGCCGGGGTGGAAAAGGCCAGTGAAGATCCGCTGACCATCATCCAGGTGGGGGCCCTGGAGATCCGCCTGGAGGCCGCCGAAGCCCTTCTGGAACGGGCCGGCCTGGCCCTGGATGCGGCGCGTCCGGCACCTGATGAAGACAGTGTCGCCCGGGCTTCCCTGGCGGTGGCCAAGGCCAAGGTGCTGACCACCGAAATCGCCATCGAGGCCAGCAACAAGCTGTTCGAGTTGGGTGGCACCCGCTCGACCCTCAAGCGCCACAACTTCGACCGCCACTGGCGCAATGCCCGGGTGCACACCCTGCACGACCCGGTGCGCTGGAAGTACCACGTGGTGGGCAACTGGCTGCTCAACGACATCAAGCCACCGCGCCACGATTGGTCCTGATGCCATGGCCGAGTGGTTCAAGAACATTTATTGGGCCGATATCGCCCAGGCCTGTCTCGACACCCTGAGCATGCTCGGTGCGGCCCTGGGCTTTACCGTGCTATTGGGGCTGCCGCTGGGGGTGCTGCTGTTTCTCACCGGCCAGCGCCAGTTGCATGAAGCCCAGGGGATCTATCGAGTGCTGTCGGTGTTGGTCAACGTGCTGCGCTCCTTGCCCTTCATCATCCTGCTGATCGTGCTGATTCCGCTGACCACCCTGCTGGTGGGCACCTCCCTCGGCGTGCCGGGCACCATCCCGCCGCTGGTGGTGGGCTGTACACCGTTCTTTGCCCGGCTGGTGGAAACCGCCCTGAGGGAGGTGGACCGTGGAGTGGTGGAGGCGACCCAGGCCATGGGCGGCAGCACCTGGCAGATCATCCGCTACACGTTGTTGCCCGAAGCCCGAGGCGGCCTGCTGGCAGCGGTCACGGTGACCGCCATCGTGCTGGTGGACTACACCGCCATGGCCGGGGTGATCGGCGCTGGCGGGCTGGGGGACCTGGCCATTCGCTACGGCTACCAGCGTTTCCAGACCGACGTGATGCTGGTCACCGTGGTCTTGCTGCTGGTGCTGGTGCAGGCCCTGCAGATGACCGGCGACCGCCTGGTGGCGCGCTACAGCCGACGTTGAATCAAACCCGTGAATAACAAATCCCCAAAACACACGGCCCACGTGCGCCTCACGACGGCTGTCAGTCATCTGCCTTAGGAGCAACTCCATGAAAAAGACCCTGGCCGTATTGGCCGCTGTGCTGTCCTTGAGCGTGCATGCCAACGAGAAACTGGTGGTGGGCGCCACCCCGGTTCCTCACGCCGAGATCCTCGAATTCGTCAAACCCGAGTTGGCCAGGGAGGGCGTGGACCTGGACATCAAGGTCTTCACCGACTTCATCCAGCCCAACCAGCAATTGGCGTTGAAGAACCTCGACGCCAACTACTACCAGTACCGGCCGTTCCTCGACGACTTCAACAAGACCCGGCACACCGACCTGGTGCCGGTGGTGGGGGTGCACATCGAGCCCTTCGGTGCCTATTCCACCCGGATCAAGCACATTGCCGAGCTCAAGGACGGCGCCACGGTGTCGATTCCCAACGACCCGGTGAACACCGGCCGTGCCCTGGTGCTGCTGCATGAGGCGGGGCTGATCAAGCTCAAGGACCCGAGCAACACCCTGGCCACCCCGCGTGACATTGTCGACAACCCCAAGCACCTGAAGATCCGTGAACTGGAAGGCGCCTTGCTGGCCCGTTCGGTGAGCCAGGTGGACCTGGCGTTCGTGTTCGCCAACTACGCCCTGGAGGCCGGGATCGACACCAACAGCGCCTTGATCGTAGAGAAGGGCAAGGACCTGTACATCGAGTTCCTGGTGGCCCGCCCGGACAACCGCAACGACCCGCGGATTCAGAAACTGGCCAAGGCGCTGAACTCCGACGCTGTGCGCCAATTCATCCTGACCCGCTACAAAGGCCAGATCGCCCCCGGCTTCTGAGCATCGCCCCGTCCCCGGCCGTAGGAGCTGGCTTGCCAGCGAAGGGGCCCGCGAGATCGCTTTCGCCGGCAAGCCGGCTCCTTCGAGGGAAGCCGGCTACGGGGTGGTGGCGTCGGGCTCCAGCAGGCGGGCGCCCGGGCCGGCGTCTCCCAGGGCATCCCCATGGTTGCGCAGCGGACACCCTTCCATGGACAGGCAGCCGCAACCAATGCACTGGTTCAGCCGCTCGCGCAGCAGGCTCAGTTGGCGGATGCGTTCGTCCAGTTCGCGGCTCCACTGTTCCGACAGGCGCTGCCAGTCCGCGGCAGTGGGCGCGCGGTCGGCGGGCAGGGTCGCCAGGGCCTGGCCAATCTCCGCCAGGGGAATGCCCAGGCGCTGGGCCACCTTGATCAGGGACACGCGACGCAGCACCGAGCGCGGATAGCGCCGCTGGTTGCCGGCGTTGCGGTTGCTCTTGATCAGTCCTTTGCTTTCGTAGAAGTGCAGCGCGGTCACGGCCACGCCGCTGCGAGCCGAGAGCTGGCCCACCGTCAGTTCTTTGTGGAGGGCGTCGGGTTCGATCATTAAAGGGCACCAGGATGAAAAACAGGCTTGACCTTGACTTAACTAGAGGTTTTACCCTGCAGCGCATTCAATCGCAAGATTCTGTCCGACCGCTGTAAGGAGCTGTTCATGACCGCATTTGAGAGAAACCGCAGTTTCACCCAGTTGATCGAGTTCGAGATCGAACCGCACCAGCAGGAGGCTCTGGTGTCGGCCTTGTCCGCGCAGACCGAGCGCCTGGCCCAGGGCTATGACGGCTTTCTCAGTGCCAGTGTGCAGGCCAGCGACGACGGTCGGCGGGTGCTCAATTACCTGCAATGGCAATCCCGGGAAGCCGGCGAGGCGGCCTTCGAGCGTTTCGAGAGCGGCGAGCAGGATTTCTGGCAGTTGATCCTGACCCATCAGGCCAAGACCGTGACCTTCGGTTCGTTCCAGGTGCTGAGCAGTATTGCCCGCAGCCAGGACAATGCCTTGCACTGCAACCTGCTCTAGATCGACAACTGCAGGGTGCGTTCGCTGTGGGCGTCCACCGGGCGCCGCTTGTTGACCGCCAGTTCGCCGATCTTGATCAGCCGGGTGCGGGTGACGTTGCGGCTCAGGCCCAACAGGTTGGCGGTGTGCACCTGGTTGTAGTGGCTGAAGCGATAGGCCGCGCGCAGCAGGGCGTCCTCGACCTTTTCATGCAAGGCGCCGGCCTGCTCGGCGAAGAGTTTCTGGAAGGCGCGGTCCAGCAGCGCTTCGGCGGAGTCGTCGTGGCTGGGATGGCTGTCGTCGGCACGCTCGATGCGCATGTTCGACAGGCGCAGGTCATCGCGCTCGATTACGCCGTTGCGGCAGATCAACAGGGTGTGGTGGATGACGTTTTCCAGTTCGCGGATGTTGCCCGGCCAGCTGTAGCTCTTGAGTTTGTGTTCGGCCTCTTTGCTGATGCTGATGCTGCCGTAGCCCAGGCGCTGGCTGTAGGCCTCGATGAAGTGCCGGGTCAGGGGCAGGATGTCGCCGGGGCGTTCGCGCAGCGGGCTCAGTTCCAGGCTGACCACGTCCAGGCGGTAATACAGGTCCTCGCGAAAGTGCCCGGCATTGATGGCCTTTTCCAGTTGCACGTTGGTGGCCGCCAGGACCCGCACATCGATGGGAATGCTTTTGCGCGAGCCCAGGCGCACCACTTCGCGCTCCTGCAGCACCCGCAGCAGCTTGACCTGGATGGCCATGGGCAAATCGCCGATCTCGTCGAGGAACAGGGTGCCGCCGTCGGCCTCTTCGAACCAGCCGGCCTTGGCGCTGAGGGCGCCGGTGAAAGCGCCTTTTTCATGGCCGAACAGTTCGGCCTCCACCAGGGATTCGGAGAAGGCGCCGCAGTTCACCGCCACGAACGGCCGGTTGCGCCGGGCGCTGAGGTTGTGGATATGGCGTGCCACCAGTTCCTTGCCGGTCCCGGTTTCACCGATGATCAGCACGCTGGCTTCACTGGGTGCCACCTGTTGCAGGTGCGCCAGCAGGGCCTGGGATTTCGGGTCCTCGAACACCTGGGCGGTGGCGCGGATCGAGGTCGCCAGGGCAGGCGAAGGGGGTAGGGTCAGCAGCTGCATCGGCACTCTCCGTGAACAAAAGGGCTAGGAGTAAAAAGTCGGGGTCGGCAGGGACTGGTTCAGTGCCCAGTCACCCAGTTCGTGGAGCTTGTAATCCAGCGGGTCGTGCAGGGTCTGGGTGCGCAGGTTGCGCCAATGGCGGTCCAGGCGCAGGGAGGCGTGGGTCGAACGTGCGCCGGTGACTTCGAACAGCCGGCTGCACAGGTCCAGGCCCTGGCGGCTGGCGGCAACCTTGGCGGTGGCGATCGCCGTGGCCAGGTGCCCGCGCTCCTCGGCACTGAGGTTCGGGCCTTTGGCCCAGGCCTGGTCCAGCAGCCCGGCGGCCCGTTCCACCAGCAGGCGGATGCCTTCCAGGGCCACCCAGAATTCGCCGTAGTGGCTGAGGATGTAAGGGTCCTGGCGCACATCCTGGGCGCTGGACTTATGCCAGACCCGGGTCTCGCTCAGGGTGTATTGCCGGGCTTCCTCGAAGGCGCCTTCGGCAATGCCGAGGAACATGTGGGTAAAGGTCAGCTGAGCGATCAGCGGGCGCAGGCAGGCGAACGGGGTGCTCAGCGGGCCCGGGTCCAGCAGCAGTTCCGACTCTTCCACCCTGACCCGTTCAAAGGTGGCGCTGCCGCTGTCGGTCTGGCGCTGGCCCATGTTGTTCCAGTCGTTGTGCAGGGTGATGCCGCTGCGACCACTGGGGATGGCGGCGATCAGCAATTTGCCGCCGTTGCTTTCATCCACCGCCGAGGCGATGAGCATTTCCGAATCGCTGGCCCCCGAGCAGAAGCTCTTCTTGCCGGAGAACTCGCGCCAGCCGCCGAGGTTCTTCACCAGGGTGCGGGTGTCCAGTGGATTGAGGGCGTTGCCCCAGAACCAGTTCTTGCGCGCGGTCTGTTCGAACCAGGGTTGCCATTGCTCAGGCTTGGCGAACAGGCGCACGGTGGCCAGCATCAGGTGATGGAAGCCGAAGACGTGGGCGATGGAGCTGTCGACCCGAGCGAACTCGCGGACGATGTTCAGGGTTTCGCTCCAGGGCGCGCCGAGCCCGCCGAACTGGGTGGGGATGCTCAGGGCCAGCAGGCCACTGTGGCGCAGGGCATCACGCTCGGCTTTGGGGGTGCCGCCACGTTCATCGCGTTCGACGGCGGTGAGGGCAAACTCGGCGGCCAGTTGGCGGGCGGTCTGCAAGGGGGACAACAGGGCGCTTTGCGGTTTGGCAGTCACGCGGTGTTCCTCGTTCGTGGCCGTTGCGGCGGCCGGGAAAAGGTGCTGCGAGCTGTAGGCGCTGGCTTGCCAGCGAAGAGGGCCGGAAGATCGCCTTCGCCGGCAAGCCGGCTCCTACAACAGCTTTGGGGATTTCAGCGGCTGTTGGGCAACACGTCATTGGCGATCATTTCGCCGAACGGCCCGGTGAGGTTGGTCACACCGCGGCCGGCCAGGCTGGCATAGGGTTCCGGCAGCAGTGGGAACACCAGTTCGGCGAAGCGATAGGCCTCTTCCAGGTGCGGGTAGCCGGAGAAGATAAAGCTCTCGATCCCCAGGTCGGCGTATTCCTTGATGCGCTCGGCCACTTGTTGCGGGTTGCCCACCAGGGCGGTGCCGGCGCCACCACGCACCAGGCCGACCCCGGCCCAGAGGTTGGGAGCAATCTGCAGTTGATCGCGGCGACCGCCGTGCAAGGCGGCCATGCGCCGCTGACCTTCGGAGTCGAAGCGCGCGAAGGATTGCTGGGCGGCGGCGATGGTGTCGTCACTGATGTGTTCGATCAGTTTATCTGCGGCTTTCCAGGCTTCGTCCTCGGTTTCGCGGACGATCACGTGCAGGCGAATGCCGAACTTCACCGTGCGGCCCTTGCGCGCGGCGCGTTCGCGCACGTCGGCCAGCTTTTGGGCCACCGCCGCCGGAGGCTCGCCCCAGGTCAGGTACACGTCCACCTGATCGGCGGCCAATTCGTGGGCGGCCTCGGAGGAGCCGCCGAAGTACAGCGGGGGGTAGGGTTTCTGCACCGGTGGATACAGGGCCTTGGCGTTCTGCACATGCAGGTGCTTGCCCTCGAAGTCCACGGCTTCGCCTTGCAGCACCCGGCGCCAGATCTGCAGGAATTCGTCAGTCACTTCGTAGCGTTCGCTGTGGCTGAGGAAGCTGCCGTCGCCACGGTTTTCGTCCGGGTCGCCACCGGTGACCACATTGATCAGCAGGCGGCCGTTGGACAGCCGGTCCAGGGTGGCGGCCATGCGCGCGGAAACAGTGGGGGAGATGATCCCCGGGCGAATCGCCACCAGATAGCGCAGGCGCTCGGTCAGCGGCACCAGGGCCGAGGCGATGACCCAGGAGTCTTCGCAGGAGCGTCCGGTGGGAATCAGCACGCCGTGGTAGCCCAGGCTGTCTGCAGCCTGGGCGACTTGCTTGAGGTAGTTGAGGGTGACCGGGCGGGCGCCCTGGGCAGTGCCCAGGAAGTGGCCGTCGCCGTGGGTCGGAAGAAACCAGAACACATCCATGACAGGTCCTTAAGCGATTTTCAGCAGGTTTTTCGGGTGAGCGCCAAACAGCGGCGCGGCCCGTTCGGCGGCCAGCTGGATGCGGGCTTTCAACAGTTCGCTGGTGATCTGGTAATGGCTGAAGTCGGCTTCGGTGGCGTACACGCCAATCGGCAGGGTCAGGGCCTGGAAGAAACTGAACAGCGGACGCAACTGGTGATCCAGCACCAGGGCGTGGCGTTCGCTGCCTCCGGTGGCGGCCAGCAGCACCGGGGTATCGATCAAGGCGTTCAGGTCGATGAGGTCGAACAGGTGCTTGAGCAGCCCGGGGTAGGAGCCGCGATAGACCGGGGCGGCAACGATCAACAGGTCGGCGTTTTCGATGGCCTGGAGCTCGGCCTCGACCTCGGCCGGCAGTTCCTGGCGCGACAGGGCTGCGCCTAGCGGACGGGCAATATCGCCCAGTTCGATGAGGTGGCTGTTGATCGGCAGGTGCCCGGACAGTTCGTCCAGCAGGGCCTGGGTCAGCACCAAGGTGCGGGACGGGCGCCAGGTTCCACCGGAGAGGGCAACGACGTTCAAGGGACGGGACATGATCGGTTCCTTTTTAAACAGTGGCTCTACGAGCAATGGCAGGTGTCCTGGATCGGGAGCAAGAGCTGTACCAATCCGTTAAAGCCTTGTATTACGGGGCTTTCCGGCGATCCGGTGCGTATTGGCTGCTGTTGCGCAGGCACTGTTTTGTTGATCGACTGTTGCCGGACGAACAGTTGCCAGGGCAACAGTTGGGCAACGCAATGCAGCTGTTATAAAGGCTTGCTGTTATTCCTCAAAAGAGCTTGTTTCCATATTTATAGGTCTTTATGGAATATAAGGAGCGACTGCCAAGGCCTTGGAACGGTCAATAGCGACTATCGAGCGGGATGATTTTTGCCAGTGCCGGTGCGCGAGTAGCCTTTGTTCATTGTTCGCAACCCGCTCCAGGTGCTCGCCATGAAGGCTTCCTCCGTTGTTCTGTCGATGTTGGTTTTTAGCGTGCTTGCCGGCTGCGCCAGCCCGGGCACTCCTGAGCTGCGTCCCTACACGGCCGAGGAAACCCGCGAACTGGCGCTGGAAGCCTTGAATCGCCGCGGCTTGTCGTTCGATGAGTACCAGCAGAAAAAGGCCGAGTTGCTTGGCCGTCCTGCGGCGTTCGACCGCCAGGGCGAGATGAGCGCCCAGCGCAATATCAGTCGACACCATCCGGCCAGTTGAAGAGAACTGTACGGGTCGAAGTTTTGCGTAACTGTCCGTGGGTTTCAGGCAGGCCCTGAGTTAGGGTCGAGGCCTGATCGCCCTTGCCCAGGACCTTGCATTCATGACCCTTTCCGTTGACCTGCTGTTGGCGTTCGCCCTGTTTGCCCTGGTCACTTCCATCACGCCCGGCCCTAACAACACCCTGTTGCTGGCCTCGGGGGTGAACTTCGGCTTCAACCGTTCCATTCCTCATATCCTGGGCATCAGCTGCGGTTTTTTCGTTCTGGTGCTGGCGGTTGGCCTGGGCCTGGGGGCGGTGTTCGAGGCTTATCCGTTGCTGTACAGCGTGCTGCGATATGTCGGAGCGGCATACCTGCTGTACCTGGCATGGAAGATCGCCCGTTCCGGGCCCATGTCAGAGGAGCAACAGGGCCAGGGGCAACCTTTGGGGTATTGGGGGGCTGCGGCGTTTCAGTGGGTCAATCCCAAGGCCTGGGTGATGGCGGTGGGGGCCATCAGCACTTACACCCCGTTGCAGGGCTACTTCACCAATGTGCTGGTGATCGCGGCGGTGTTCGCTTTGATCAACGCCCCTACGGTCAGCCTCTGGGCCGCATGCGGCAGCCTGTTGCGCAATGTGCTGCGCAACCCTCGCTGGCTGCGCCTGTTCAATCTGGGAATGGCCGGATTGCTGGTGATTTCCCTGGCGCCCTTGCTGCTGGAGAACATCAGTTAAGCGGCGCTTCAACGCGTTGCCCCGAGCCTGTTAAGCTGCGTCCCAGGAGCGTTCCTACGCACTTTTAAACGAAGGTGTTCTTCTTTAACTGCATCCGATCGCGTATTGCTCAGTGCCCGCTGTTGACGCGCCGTTCTTGTACGGCGCGCTTGTGCATCATCTTCTCTGAGCCAATGCCGATCCTGGAACAAGCTCTGCGGGTCTTTAGTCATGAACAAACGTCCTCTTTATTTCGACTACGCCGCCACCACGCCGGTGGATGAGCGGGTCATCCAGGTCATGCTGGAATGTCTGGGTTTCAACGCCAATTTCGGCAACCCGGCGTCCAGTTCCCATGCTTTTGGCCAGGAGGCGCGGCGCAGTGTCGAGCGCGCCCGGCAGCAAGTCGCACAGTTGGTGGGCGCGCAGCCGGAGCAGATCGTCTGGACCTCCGGCGCCACTGAGTCCAACAACCTGGCGCTCAAGGGCGTGATGCAGGCCCGGGGCCTGAGCGGTGGGCACATCATCACCAGCCAGATCGAACACAAGGCGGTGCTCGACACCGCCCGCCAGTTGCAGGAAGCCGGCGTGGCGGTGACCTATCTGGTGCCGGATGCGGACGGGTTGATCACGGCCCAGGCGGTCAGTGAAGCCTTGCGCGACGACACTTTTCTGGTGTCGTTGATGCTGGTCAACAACGAACTGGGCACCCTCAACGACATCCCGGCGATTGGCCGGGTGGTGCGTGAGCGAGGTGCGCTGCTGCATGTGGATGCGGCCCAGGGTGCCGGCAAGGTGGCGATTGATCTTGGGCACTGGCCGGTGGACCTGATGTCGTTTTCCGCGCACAAATTGTATGGCCCCAAGGGCATCGGCGCGTTGTATGTCGGGCCGCGGGCGCAGCAGCGGCTGCTGGCACAGATTCATGGCGGAGGTCACGAAGGCGGATTGCGTTCCGGGACCCTGGCCACCCATCAGATCGCCGCCATGGGCGCGGCCTTTGCCCTGGCGGGTGAGTTGTTCGAGGAAGAAACCGCGGCCATCGTCCGCTTGCGCCAGCGACTGCTGGAGCAACTGGCGGGCATTGCCGGCCTGCGCTTGAATGGCAGTGTCAGCCAGCGCATTCCCCATACCTTGAGCCTGACTTTCAGCGAGGGGGGCTTCGACTCGGCAGCTCTGAGTGCGTCCCTGGCGTTTTCCGCGACCTCGGCCTGCAATTCGGCGAGCAATGCGCCTTCCCATGTGCTGCTGGCCCTGGGGCACGATGCACTGCAGGCCAGTCGTACCATTCGCTTGAGCCTCGGGCGTTTTACCACCGAGGAGGATGTGGATCGCGCCGCACAATTGATCAAGGCGTCATGCGCCACTGCTCCGGCGTTCTGGGCCGGAGCCCAGTCTTGAGGGTCGAGTGATCTCGATCTTCCATAACAATGAATAAGCCGGTTAAGGAGACACAATGAGTACCCAGCCTTCGACCCAGGGAGTGGTCCCCCAGCGCTTGGCGCACGTCCGTCAGTTGATGAGCCGCGAGGGCATTCATGCCTTGTTGGTGCCGTCGGCCGACCCGCATCTGTCGGAATACCTGCCGGGTTACTGGCAGGGGCGCCAGTGGCTGTCGGGCTTCCATGGCTCGGTGGGCACGCTGATCGTGACCGCGGATTTTGCCGGAGTCTGGGCCGACAGCCGTTACTGGGAACAGGCCAGCAAGGAGCTCAAGGGCAGTGGTATCGAACTGGTGAAGTTGCAGCCGGGCCAGCCTGGCCCCCTGGACTGGCTGGCGGAGCAGACTCCGCAAGGCGCGGTGGTGGCGGTGGATGGCGCGGTGATGGCTGTGGCCTCGGCCCGCACCCTGAGCGCCAAGTTGCAGGAGCGCGGAGCCCGTCTGCGGACCGACATCGATCTGCTCCAGGAAGTGTGGAGTGATCGTCCCGCGTTGCCGGATCAGCCGGTGTATCAACACTTGCCGCCACAGGCGACGCAGAGCCGGGTGGAGAAGCTCGGCAAGCTGCGGGAAACCCTGAAGGAGCGTGGCGCGGATTGGCATTTCATCGCCACCCTCGACGACATCGCCTGGCTGTTCAACCTGCGTGGGGCGGACGTTTCGTTCAACCCGGTGTTTGTGTCCTTCGCCTTGATCAGCCAGCAGCAGGCCACTTTGTTCGTGGCCTTGAGCAAGGTCGATGACCACCTGCGTGGGGTGCTTGAGGCGGATGGCGTGAGCCTGCGGGACTATTCGGAAGTGGCGGCGGCGCTGCGCGCAGTGCCTGAAGACGCGACCTTGCAGATTGATCCGGCACGGGTCACCAGCGGCCTGCTGGACAATCTGCTTCCCGGGGTGAAGCTGCTGGAAGGGCTCAATCCCACTACCTTGGCCAAGTCGCGCAAGAGCCTGGCGGACGCCGAGCACATTCGTCAGGCCATGGAGCAGGATGGCGCGGCCCTCTGTGAATTCTTCGCCTGGTTGGAGAGTGCCCTGGGGCGTGAACGAGTCACCGAGCTGACCATTGATGAACACCTGACCGCCGCCCGTGAGCGGCGTCCGGGTTATGTCTCCCTGAGTTTCAATACCATTGCCGCATTCAATGCCAATGGGGCGATGCCTCATTACCACGCCACACCTGAAGAACACGCGGTGATCGAGGGCGATGGCCTGTTGCTGATCGACTCCGGCGGCCAGTACCTGGGCGGCACCACCGATATCACCCGCATGGTGCCGATCGGTAAACCAAGTGCCGAGCAGAAGCGCGATTGCACCCGAGTGCTCAAGGGGGTTATCGCCTTGTCCCGGGCGCAGTTCCCTCGGGGCATTCTTTCGCCGCTGCTGGATGCCATCGCCCGTGCGCCGATCTGGGCCGAAGGCGTGGATTACGGACATGGCACCGGGCATGGTGTCGGCTACTTCCTGAATGTGCATGAGGGGCCGCAGGTGATTGCCTATCAGGCCGCACCGGCGCCGCAAACCGCGATGCAGCCGGGGATGATTACCTCCATCGAACCGGGGACTTATCGTCCCGGGCGTTGGGGGGTGCGGATCGAGAATCTGGTGTTGAACCGTGAGGCAGGTACGACCGAGTTTGGTGAGTTCCTGAAGTTTGAAACCCTGACGTTGTGCCCGATCGACAGCCGTTGCCTGGAACCGTCGTTGCTGACTCAGGATGAGCGCGAGTGGCTCAACGCTTATCACGGTGATGTTCGCCGGCGTCTCAGTCCACTGTTGGAAGGGGCGGCGCTGGAGTGGTTGCAGGCGCGCACTGCGGCGATCTGATGCAAGGCCTCACCCGCGCAACGCGGGTGAGGTGGCTGCGGCGACTCAAGCGTCGCCGCAGATGCCGGTGGTCACTTGCTCAAGGCTTCCCGGACGAAGTCGAGCCGATCCTGACCGAAAAACAATTCCTCACCCACGAACATGCTGGGAGCACCGAATACTCCCCGCTGCAACGCCTGTTCGGTGTTGTTCCTGAGAGCGGTCTTGACGTCCTCGGCATTGCTCAAATCGAGGATCTGCTGTGGGGCGAAACCGCCTTGCTCCAGGACCTGGGCGACGCTGGCGGCGTCGTTGAGGTTGCGTTTGTCGACCCAGAGTGCGCGGAACAGGCAGTCGATGAAATCGATGAAGCGTTCCGGTAAATGCATCTGCACTCCGGTCGTGGCGCGCATCAGCAGCAGGGTGTTGATGGGGAATTGCGGGTTGAAATTGAGCTCCACCTGGTAGCGCTGGGCGAAGCGCGCCAAGTCCTGCAGCATGTAGCGGCCTTTGGCGGGGACGCTGATGGGGGACGCGTTGCCGGTGGTCTTGAAGACGCCGCCCAGCAGCATGGGTTGGTAGACCAGTTGACTGCCGGTCTGGGCACAGATCTTCGGCAGTTGGGTGTAAGCCAGGTATGAAGTCGGGCTGCCCAGGTCGAAGAAGAACTCCACCTTTTTATTCATGATGCAGATTCCCTGATTGTTGTTATGGAAGGGGATTACCAGCGTTCGTTCCAGGGGCGCAGGTCCAGTTCGAAGGTCCAGGCATCACGGGGCTGGCTGTGCAGGTACCAGTAGTTCTCGGCGATATGCTCGGGGTTGAGGATGCCGTCCTGATCCTTGAGGGCATATTTCTCGGGAAAGCTGGTGCGGATGAAGTCGGTGTCGATGGCGCCGTCGACGATGATGTGGCCGACGTGGATGTTCAAGGGCCCCAGCTCCCGGGCCATGCTCTGGGCCAGGGCGCGGATACCGTGCTTGGCGCCGGCAAAGGCGGCAAAGCCTGCGGCGCCGCGGACCCCGGCGGTAGCGCCGGTGAACAGGATGGTGCCGCGCTTGCGGGTGACCATGCGCTTGGCCACCTCGCGGGCATTGAGGAAGCCCGAAAAACAGGCCATCTCCCAGATCTTGAAGTATTTGCGTGCGGTTTCCTCAAGGATGCTGCAGGGCACGTTGGCGCCGATGTTGAAGACGAAGGCTTCGATCGGACCGATCTGGGTTTCGATCTGTTCGATCAGTGCCACCACGTCTTCTTCTTTGCGCGCATCGCAGGCAAAGCCATGGGCTTGGCTACCGGTTTGCTGGATGGCCTCCACCAGCGGCTGCAGTTTGTCCGCGCTGCGTCGGGTCACGCAGGCAGTAAAGCCTTCTGCGGCGAAACGCTTGGCAATGGCACCACCGGTGGCATCACCGGCACCGACCACCAGTACGACTTTGTTCTTGTTCGAGGCTGTAGTCATGGGAGGCTCGCTATTGGGTAAACGATCGTTAACTAAACGAACGTTATGCTATGATTTTTCTGTCGTCAAGCGAGCAGGGGAGTCCATCAGGAATGCGTTATTCAGTCGGCCATAAGCAGGAAACCCGTGAACGCCTGCTACAGAGCAGTGCCACCCAGGCCAAGAACAACGGTTTTTCTACTGTCGGTGTGGATGCGTTGATGAAGGCCATCGGCCTCAGTGGCGGGGCTTTTTATACGCACTTCACGTCCAAGGATGAGTTGTTCGGTTCCATCGTCGAGCGCGAGTTGAGCCAGAGCCTGGAGCGCCTGGGCGGGGAGGGGCGGCAGAATCAGGCAAAGCTGCGGCGCTGTCTGAAGCAGTATTTGAGTGTGGCGCATCTGCAGCAGCCGGGAGCGGGCTGTGCGTTGCCAGCGTTGGGTGCGGAGATTGCTCGGGGCAGTGTCGAAGTCCGACAGGAGGCGCAAGACTGGATCTGCCGTTTGCATCAGGCTTGGGCGCAGACTTTAGGTAGCGAAAGCCTGGCCTGGTCGATTCTGTCGCAGTGTGTCGGCGCGTTGGTGGTGGCGCGAATGCTGGTGAGCCCGAGTATCCAGCAGCAGGTGCTGGCGTCGAGCCATGAACAGATCATTGGGCAGCTGGAAGGGCTGCCCGAAGATTGAACGGTGCCACTATTTGCAGATGATGATCATGCTGCGGCTGGTGTAACCGGCTGGGTTCAGGCCGAAGGGGTAATCCCCCGGGTCCTCCACGGCATCACCAGATTTGGCGATCACCTTGTAGCCTTTGGGGCCGCAGGACTGGGTGGCCTTGGTGTAGCACTTGTCCCAGGAAGAAGACAAACCCGAGCAGTTGATGTGGAGTCCTTTCTTACCCCGTTTGACTTCAGTTTTCGCGGTCGCAGCGCAGCCTGCAATGGCAAGTACGGCCAACATTATCAAAAATCGTTTCATCCCCGTCCTTATCGCTAGCCCCGGATCTAACGCCCGAGTGTGACTGCATTAGCTATGGTCTTTTGCGTTTGCGATATCCCTGTCTGACAACTCCATGGCTGACGTTGAGTAGCCGACTAAACATGGCCTAATTGAACGGCAATTACCAGAGTTGAATCTCAATCAACCGCAACTAATGGTTTGGACTCGCGGCGCATGGTCAGGGTTGCCCCTACGGAAGCTAGGATGATGCAGGCGATGGCCATCCATTGCGCGAGGGAAAGGTATTCGTGCAGGAATAGCAGGCCGGAAAGTGCACCGAAAGCGGGTTCGATACTCATCAGGGTGCCAAAGGTGCGCGCGGGCATGCGAGTCAGGGCGACCATCTCCAGACTATAGGGAAGCGCGGTAGACAAGATGGCCACGCCCAGGGCTACGGGGATCAAGGAAGGTGTGAGTAGTGCGGAGCCGGCGTGGACGATGCCAATAGGGGCGACGAAGAGTGCCGCGATCATGACTCCCAGGGCTGCGGTCTGGATACCGTTTTCGGCCCCGGCCTTTTGCCCGAACAGGATGTACAGTGCCCAGCAGACTCCAGCCCCGAGTGCGTAGCCTGCGCCCACTAGGTCGA